>NZ_VCJS01000100.1 GCF_005893125.1 Nonomuraea basaltis
GGGCTCGGAGATGTGTATAAGAGACAGGGTCGATCGGGGCCGGGACCGGGGCGATGGCGGGCGGGCTGGCCGGGGGCATCGGGACGGCCAGCGTCGTCCTCCCCGACGGCACCACGGTGGCCGCCCTGGCCGTGGTCAACCCCGTGGGCTCCGTCCTTGACCCCGCCGACGGCACCCTGGCCGGCGCCAGATACGGCCTCCCCGGCGAGTTCGGCCGTCTTCACCCCCCAACCCCCCACGAGGTCAAAGCCTGGAACCCGCAGAAGGCACCCTCCTTCAACACCACCATCGGCGTGGTCGCGACCGACCGCACCCTCACCAAGGCCCAGTGCGGCAAGCTGGCCGCGGTGGCCCACGACGGCCTGGCCAGGGCGATCAGACCGGCCCACACCATGACCGACGGCGACACGATCTTCGCCCTGGCCACCTGCGCCACCGCCGCCCCCGCCCACGACGCGTTCCAGGACGTCCTGGCGGCAGGGGCGGACGTGTTCAGCCGCGCCATCGCGCACGCCGTCCTCGCCGCGACCGGCCGGGAGGGCGCGCCCGCGTACCTCGACGTGTTCCCGAGCGCCACAGGGGGAGATACATGACCATCGACACCGCATGGCCGGCCGGCCTGCCCATCGGGAACGGCTGGGTGGAAACCGATCAGACCTCGGACATCACCTTCCCGTACGACGGCTCCCTCGTCGCCACGGCCCCCCTGGGAACGCCCGCCCACGCCGCGCGAGCCGTCGACGCGGCGCTCGCCGCCGCCCCCGCCATGGCCGCGCTGCCCTCGCACGCCCGCCGCGCCGCCCTCATGAAGGCCTGCGACGCCCTCGCCGCGAACCGCGACGAGTTCGAGCGCCTGCTCGTCCTGGAGACCGGCAAGCCACTGGTGGACTGCAAGGTGGAGGTGGCCAGGACGCTCATCACGCTTGCCACGGCCGCCGAGGAGGTGGCCAGGCTGCACGGCGAGACCGTGCCGCTCGACCTGCTGCCCTCGGGGGAGGGCCTGATCGGGTTCTGGACCCGACGCCCCATCGGCGTCGTCGTCGGCATCACGGGCTTCAACTACCCGCTGCTCCTCGCCGCCCACAAGATCGCGCCCGCCGTGGCGGCCGGCTGCCCCGTGATCGTCAAGCCCGCCCCCGCCACCCCGCTGGCCACGCTCTGGCTGGTACACCTCCTCCGCTCCGCCGGCGTCCTTCCCGGCGCGGCCGTGCAGCTCGTCACCGGAGACGTCGAGGTCGGCCGGACCCTGGTGGAGGACCGGCGGATCGGCGCGGTCTCGTTCACCGGCTCGGCCGCCGCCGGCCACGCCATCGCCCGCGGCGCCGCCCCCACCAAGGTGCTGCTGGAGCTCGGGTCGAACGCCGCGCTCATCGTGGCGGCCGACGCCGACCTGGAGGCCGCCGCGGACGCGGTCGTGCGCGGCGGCTACTACGCCTCGGGCCAGGCGTGCATCTCGGTGCAGCGGGTCCTGGTCGAGGAGCCGGTACGCGAGCAGTTCCTGTCCCTGCTGGCCGACCGCGTCAAGACCGTCGCCGTCGGCGACCCCCGCCTGCCGGCCACCCGCGTGGCCCCGCTGATCGACGCGGCCGCCACGGACCGCGTACTGGAGTGGATCGCCGCCTCCGGGGCCGAGCCGGTCACGGGCGGGCACCGCGACGGCCGGGCCATCGCGCCGACCGTGCTCGCCGGCGTCCCCGACGGGGCCGCCGCCTGGGACGAGGAGATCTTCGGCCCTGTCGTGTGCGTGCGCCCGGTGCCCGACCTGGACGCCGCCTTCGCCGCGGTCAACGAGTCCCGGTACGGCCTGCACGCGGCGGTGTTCACCCGGTCGCTGGCCACGGCGTTCGCGGCGATCGAGCGGATCGAGGCCGGGGGTGTGGTGGTCAACGACGTGCCGGGGTTCCGGGCGGACAACATGCCGTACGGCGGCGTCAAGGATTCCGGGATCGGGCGCGAAGGGCCGCGCTTCGCGATCGAGGAGCTGACGGTCACCAAGATGGCGATCATCCGCCCGTAAGGCTCACAGGTTTTCGAAGGCATCCCTAGTGTTACGTAGGTATACTTCTGTGCATGGAGTTGCTGCGGTTGTCCAAGGCGGCGAAGCGTCTGGGGGTGCGCCCGATGACGTTTCGCCAGTGGGCGATCGACGGCAAGATACCGTTCTGCTGGGTGGGGCGTGAACGCCGGTTCTCCTCGGTCGATGTGGAGAACTTCAAGCGCGGTGATGCGGCTTCGCGGTCCCGGCGGGAGGTGCTGTACGTGCGGGTGTCCGGCTCGTCGGGGCAGGGGCGGCTGCTGGCCGAGACCGGACGGTGTCCGCAGGACCGCGCCGCATGAGCCGCAAGGTCGCGCTGGCCGACGGCCAGAGCGCCCGCACCGCGACCGCCCGCGCGCTGCTGCGCGGCGGGGTGGAGGAGAAGACCGGCGAGGCGCTGTCAGCGCGGGCCGTGGCCGAGCGGGTGGGCTGGGGTGCGGACCTGGCCGCTGGGATGGTTGCCGATCTGCTCGCCGGGCATTGGACTGCCGCAGATGTGGCGGTGCTGGCCGCGGGGGTGGACGGTGTGGGCCGCCGGTTGCCGTCGAAGGCGTGGATGGCGCTGCGCAGGCTGGGCTGGGACGTGTCCGCCCCGGCGGGGGTGAAGGTCAATGACCGGGTCGTGCGGATGGTTCAGGAGCAGGCCGGGCGGTTGTTGCGGTCGGCGCAGCACCGTGCCGAGCTGACCGCCGGGGTCCTCAAAACCTGGCCCGCCGACCCAGCCAAGCGCACGGCGGCCGAGTGGGACGCGGTGCGTGAGGCGATCCCCGACGGCCGGTCCCTGCCTGGCAGCGTGATCAAGGCGCGGACCCGGCACATCACCGCCTTCGTGTCCACGCATGGGCGGCTGCCGGTGGATGTGTTCGAGTTGGAGGACGCGCCGCGGGCGGCGCGGATGCTGGTGCTGGCCGCGGTGGATCGGCAGCAGGCGACCCTGGAACGCGCCGAGGACAACCCCGCCAGGGTGTTGCTCCGGCTGCAGTTGCCCACCCGCCCGGATCCGCGCTCGTATGCCGACTGGCAGTGGGTGGCCTGCCCGCTCGCCCTGCCGTCCACCGTGCCCGCCGATGCGGTGCTGCACCTGCCCACGCTGCGCCCGAAGGACGGGAAGGTGTACGCCGACCTGTCGTTCTCCCACGCCGTCCCCCAAGCCGAGCGGACCGGGCACACTGTGGCGCTGGGGGTGGACTGGGGGCTGAACACCCTGCTCAGTGCGGGCGCCGTGCGCCGTCACGGCGACCAGAGCATCACCGCGCTGGGGGCCGGTGCCCAGTTCCGGGCCGCCGGGGTGATGGCCCGCCAGCACCGGCTGCGTCGCCAGGGCGAACGCCTGCACGCCAAGACCGACGCCTACGAGCACCTCGTCGGTGAGGACGAGGATCACCGCCTGGTCGCCAAGCACGCCGTGCTGAAGGCTGAGCGTCAGTGTGTGGCCGATCGGCGCACGGGCCTGAACGACGCGCTGGCCTGGTCGGCCGCCCGGTGGGCCGTGGATCAGGCCATCGCCGCTCGCTCGACGGTGATCTATGTGGAGGATCTGCGGTCGATGGAGGCCAAGGGCATGGGCCGCACCCTGGGTACCCGCCTGTCCCAGGCCGTGCGCGGACAGATCGTCGACAACATGCGGCACCTGGCCGCCGAGGTCGGTATCGCGGTGGTCACCGTCCCCGCGCGCAACACCTCCAAGCACTGCCCGCAATGCCTGGTCCCGTTGCGGCACTGCAAGGCCCCTGACCGGCCCACCACACCCGGGTGGAAGTGGGCGATCTGCCCCAACCCCGGCTGCGGCTGGCAGGGCGATCGCGACCACGGCGCCTGGCGCCGCATCGCCGCCCGCGGCCTCACCCACCAGGACAAGACCATCGTTGCCGACCGCGCCAGCGGCCACATGGCCATCCCCCGCGTCATCGATAAGCTCGAAGCCGACGCGGTCGTCAGGCCGGCCACACTCACGACCACACCCGAGGCTCGCCGGGCCGACCGGTCCAAGACCGGCCCCACCCGGCATCGCACGACCTCACGCTCCGTGCCTAGGCGACGCGGAGCACCCTCCACCCCCGGCCCCCACAGGCCGGCGGGTCAGCGTCCGGAGGGACACGCTCACACGGACCGCAGGCTGCCCCGCGCGGCCCGCCGGTACCAGGGCGTGCGCACAACCAATGTGCACACGATCAGCTCAAGCACACCCACCACCCGCCGGCACCGGCCGCGAGGGGCGGCACTGGGCGCGGGCTTCCACATGCATGCCCACGCCACCCCACCACGGTGGGAAACACATCCCCAGTCCGAAACCATAACCGGACTAAGGATCGCTTAGCTGATCAGAGACGCTCCTGACAGGTCCTTGCCTTTCGGCGGCGCATCCAGCAGACCGCGGCGGAAAGCTCTTTCCCGAAGGGCTTTCCGCCGCGGTCGTTCAGTATTGATGGATCGCTACTTCTTGAAGGCGTCCTTCACCTTCTCCTTTGCTTGCCTGAGATTGGCTTTGGCCTTCTCTGCCTTCCCCTTGGCCTGCAGAGACTCATCATCGGTGACGTCCCCGACACGCTCCTTGGCCATGCCTTTGATCTCCTCGGCCTTTCCCTTGGCCTTGTCCTTCCGAGCCATATCGGCCTCCCCCCTTGCGGCGCATTGTCCGAGATCCAGGAATCGAGAAATTCCACTGCCCGAACAACAGGGGATTACGCGCTTCTCCTTCACAGGGCGTTTCGGCCGCGGGGAACCCGCCGCCCGCACGCCGTGAGGCGCACGTCCACCAGTGCGAGGCGGTCGTGGAGAGGATTTGGTCCGACCTTTTTGTCAATTATGTGTTTGTTTGAACAGTTTGGGGGGTAGTGCGACCACTTCTCCTCGCACGGCACCCGCTCACGGCGGGCGGTCGAGGCGAGGTGGGAGAGCGAGGAGCACTGATCATGAAAGACAGCACCCGCGTGGCACTGGCCGTCGCCGACACGAGCAGGCAGGAGGAGTACGCGGAAGAGCCGCACCTGGCCGGAAGGGACCGGAGGTGAGGACACCGTCATGGGAGCCGTCAGCGTCGAATCGATCGACATCGGGGCACCGGCGCGCGTCGTCTACGACGAGTGGACTTTCCGGGCTTCATGAAGAAGGTCGAGACCGTGGAGCAGGTGCCCGGCCACCGGATCATCTGGCGGTCCGCGGGCGGCAAGGTCCGCGTCGACGGCGCCGCGACGTTTCACGAGCTCGCGCCCGATCTCGGCTGAGCGGCCGTGACGGACAGCGGCGGAAGCCCACTCTTGAAGGGCTTCCGCCGCTGTCATCGGCGTTGACCGAGTTTCTACTTCTTGAAAACGCCCTTCACCTTCTCCGTTGCCTGCTTGAGGTTGGCCTTGACCTTTTCTACCTTCCCCTTGGCCTGCAGAGACTTGTCGCCGGTGATGTCCCCGACACGCTCCTTGGCCTTGCCCGTGGCCTTGTCCTTCCGGGTCATATCGCCCTCCCACCGCGCGACACATGGTCTGTATGAACACTCTGGTTCGATGCCCGCAGTTGCGCCTTCTTGTGCGGACACGTGCGCACGGTTTTCCGTTATCCAGGAATCGATAAATTCCCACTGCCCGAATAGCCAGCGGATACACGCCTCTCGTTCACGGGGCACCTCGGCCGCCGGGACCCGCCACCAATGCGCCGTGATGTGCGCGGCCAGCGGCAGCTTGCGCCAGATGTCCCCGACGGTGACCAGGTCGTCCAGGCCGGTGTGCGCCACGAAGATCACGTCGGCTGCGAGCGGTTCGACCTGTCTCCGTCCGATCTCAACATCGACCTGGGACCGCTCGGCCCGCTCCTTCCCCGGGAGTGACCGCCTGTCCCTGCTCGTGACTGCCCTTTCTCGACCGGCGGCCGCGACCCGTGCCGGGCCGCGGCCGCCGGGGGCACGCCGCTACTGCTCGTCGCGGAACCTGCCCGCTGCGATCTCGGCGAGGTGTCCGCGATGCGCCTGCCGCAGGTAAGCCCTGTCCTGCCTGGAGGCGTGCAGCAGCGTGCCGGACTCCGCGATGGAGGCCGTCACGGGGGCGGCCACCGTCTGGGCCTGCGCCTGCGCTGCCGGGGCTATGGTCAATGCCAGCACGGCCGCGAGACTCGCGGGTGCTAATTTCCGTGCTGTACCCATGGTTGGGTCCCTCCTTCCGTGGATGGACCCGTGCCTGCTGCCCTATTCCGGCAGGGATATTCACCTCAATTGGGCGGGTCGAAACGGCCGTCCACGGCGGTCCAGCCGCCGTCCACGTACAGCACGGACCCGGTCACGAAGCTCGCCGCGTCGCTGGCCAGGTAGACCACCGCCCCGGCCATCTCCTCGGCCGCCGCCCACCGGCCGAGGGCGCTCTTGGTGGCGTACGCGGCGTACCAGTCCGGATGATCTTTGATCTGCTGGGTCAGCGGTGTCTCCACCACGCCGGGCGCGATGGCGTTCACCCGCACCCCGTGCGGTCCGAACTCGGCCGCGGCCGTCCGCAGCAACTGCACCAGCCCGGCCTTGGTGGCCGAGTAGACGCTCTGCCCCGGCTCGGTGACGGACGCCCGGATCGACGCGAACCCGATGATCGACCCGCGCCCCCGCGCCACCATCCCCGCTCCGAACGCTCGTACCATGTCGAACGAGGCCCGCAGGTTCAGCCGGACCACCCGGTCGAACTCCTCGCCGGAGTAGTCGAGCAGCCGCTTGCGCACATTCGTGGCGGCGGTGAACACCAGCACGTCGGCCGGCTCCTCGTCGGCGACCTCGCGCACGGCCTCGGCATCGAGCACGTCGAGCAGCCGTGCGGTGCCGCCGCACCCGGCGGCGGTCTTCTTCGCCGAGGCCAGGTCCAGGTCGGCGCACACCACTGAGGCCCCGTGAGCGGCCATGGCCAGCGCCGCCTCTCTGCCTATCCCGCTCCCGGCCCCGATCACCACGGCCCGTCGCCCGTCCAGGCGGAACAGCGCGTCATATCCCATGTGAGGCAGACTAGCGACTGGTCTGACCAGTGCACCAGGTGCCCCTCGCCGGAATGTCGGTGGCCGCTGGCAGGATGGCCCGCATGCCGAACATCGCCGCACACTGGGACGCCGCCGCCGACTCCTTCGACGAGGAGCCCGATCATGGGCTACGCGACCCCGGGGTCCGGGCCGCCTGGGCCGGCCGGCTGGCCGCGTGGCTGCCGGAGGGACCGCTCGACGTGCTCGACCTGGGGTGCGGCACGGGGTCGCTGTCGCTGCTGCTGGCCGAGCGCGGGCATCGGGTCGCGGGGGTGGATCTGGCGCCCCGGATGGTGGCACGGGCGCGGGCCAAGCTGGCGGGCACGGGCGCGGTCGTGCTGGTCGGAGATGCCGCGCGGCCGCCCGTCGGTGCGCGGCGGTTCGATGTGGTGCTGGCCCGGCACCTGCTGTGGACCATTTCCGAGCCGGAGGCGGCGCTGGCCCACTGGGCGGCGCTGCTGCGGCCAGGTGGGCGGCTCGTCCTCGTGGAGGGGCGCTGGGACGCGTCCACCGAGGGGAGCGGGGACCTGCCGTGGGACGGCGGCGTGCGCGCGGACGACCTGGTGGCGGCGCTGCGGCCGATCGTCGCGGACCTGCGCGTCGACCCGCTCACCGACCCGGCGCTGTGGGGCAGGGAGATCGACGACGAACGCTACGCCGTGGTGGCGCTCACGTAGCCCGCCGTGACCGTGACGCGGGGGCCGTCACGGTGGTGCGGGCTCACGTGCGGCGGGCGGCCTCCCAGCCGGCCCGCAGCAGCTCGTACTCCACGTCGCCCTGGTCGGAGCCCTCGATGGGGTGGGGCCAGTCCTCGAAGAAGGTCCGTACGAACCTTAGCCCGCACTTCTCCATGACCCGCCGCGAGCCGGCGTTCACCGTCATCGTCCGGGCGAACACCGCGAATCGAGACCGTTCAGGGAGCGGGGTTCGAGACCGGGTCGGCGGCCGGGCCGGGCAATCCGTGGCCGCCTTCCCCCGAGGGGTCTGGCCGGTGCAATGTGGGGGAGGAACCTCAAAGTTGCCCAAGCCCAGCGGAGAGGAGCACATCATGCACGCGAACGTCGGTGACACCTTGCTCGTACACGGTCACGTCGTCGGCCAGAGCGACCGCAAGGCCGTGATCGTCGAGGTCCGGGGCGCGGACGGCGCGCCGCCCTTCCTCGTCCGGTACGACGACGAGCATGAGCAGCTCGTCTTCCCCGGTCCCGACGCGGTGGTCGTGCCGGCCGGCGACGAGCCCGGATGACGCGCGGACGGGTCGGCGAGGCGGCGCAGGGCCTCGCCGGCGCCGCGCCCCGACCCGGCCGCGACCTGGTTGCCGTCCCGGTCGCGGGCGATGGCGACGACGAGCCCTCCGGCGGGGTCGCGCCGGCTCACGGGTGTTGACGCTGGCGGGCATCGTTTCTTAAACTCATCATGTAATGAATTCTGTGGTGAGGGGCGATCCCATGCGCAAGACACCCGCAGCCGTCGCCAGCGCCGTCTTCTTCGCCGTCGCGCCGGGCACCGTCGCCGTCCTCCTGCCGTATTTGATCAGCGGCTGGCGGATGCGCGACCCCTTCCCGGACCCGGTCATGATCCCGCTCAAGGCGCTGGGCGCGATCCTGGTGCTCGGCGGGCTCGCCGTGCTGGTCAACGCGTTCGTCAGGTTCGTCGTCGAGGGGCTCGGCACGCCGATGCCGGTCGCGCCGCCCGACCGGCTGGTGGTCGGCGGCTTCTACCGGTACGTCCGCAACCCCATGTACGTCGCGATCTTCGCCGCCGTCATCGGGCAGGCCATGATCTTCGGGGATCCGTGGCTGCTGGTCTACGTCGCCGTCATGGCGATCCCCGTCTACTCGTTCGTGCACTGGTACGAGGAGCCGCACCTGCACAAGAGGTTCGGCGCCGACTACGACGACTACCGCGCCCACGTGCCGGGCTGGTGGCCGCGCCTGCGCCCGTACCACCCGTGAGGGCCACCATCACCCCGGAGGTTGGAGTTCCACGTCCGGAGCGGTTTGACTATCAGTGAGGAACTATGGTCGTCTCGTGACCATTGTTTCTGATGGGATGAATTAGACCGGTCCGGGGGAGAACGTTTCATGCCGCACGCCCTCTTGCGCGTGCTCGCTTCGATGTCCATCGCAAGCACCGTCCTGGTGGCCGCGCCGTCCGTCGCGCAAGCCCAGGTCCAGGTGCGGGCACAGGCGGAGACCGCGGCGGCCGTCAAGGTCCGGCCCGTGCCCGCCGTCGAGGAGCCGCCGGCCGCCGTGGTGACCGTCCCCACGCAGCCGTCGCTCGCGCTACGGCCCGCCGGCGACGAGCGGGTCGGTCCAGGTGAGCCCGAGGTGACCACGCCCGCCGGACCCGGGCTGGTCAACGAGATCATCGCCGATGCCGCCCGCGTCCAGGAGGAGCAGGGCCTGGGCAGGCAGGTGCCCGACGCCAGGAAAGTCCTGCCGGACACGAGCCAGGCCGAGCCGCTGACGCTGACGAAGCCGCTGGCCGCGGTCGGCAAGGTGTTCGACGAGCTCGGGAAGGCCGTGCCGGGGATCATGTACCGGCTGTGCGTGGAGAGCGCCGAGATGTCGGTGTCCTGCTCGATCCGGCAGCCCGTCGGCGTGCCCGTGGCCGCCGACGTCACCGGCGACGGCTCCCCCGACCTGGCCGCCGACCTGGTGCCCGCCGCCATGCCCGGGGAGGGCGCGGCCGGGCTCCGCTTCGCCGTCAAGCGCCTGGCGAAGGAGAACGTCAAGGCGCAGGTCTGGGCCGAGTACGACAACAAGGTGGCGGTCGGGTTCGACGGGTTGCGGCGCGGCTCTTCGCTGTCGGCCTACGACGAGGGAACGTTCACCGTGGACCTGGCGGGCAAGCAGGTCAAGGCCGAGATCGAGCGCACGGAGCCGGGCGCGTCGGTGGCCATGGTGGCGGGGCTGATCGGGCGCAGCGCGGTGAGCCTGCGCCAGACACCGGCCACCGAGAAGCTCACCGTGAACGCCTCCCTCGACCTCGACTCTCCCGCGCTCGACGTCACCGCCTCGGCCCCCGCCAAGCTGGAGGCGCTGGCCGTGACCGGACGCCAGTTCACCCAGGCCGTGCTCGACCGGATGCCCACCCGCGCCAAGGTGCGGCTGTCGGGCGGCGACATCCGCTTCGCCAGCCCGTCCTCCATCGCCCGCGCCGAGGTGCACCACTACACCTACCGCGACGGGCGGCTGGCCAGGGTGCTGAGCGCCGAGCTGCGGAAGGTGCCGCCGACCCTCACCGCCGAGTACGGCGCCGCGAACGGCAAGCAGACCCTGGAGATCAACGCGGGCCGCCCCCGCGCCGGCGCCGCCGAACTGGTCTTCTTCGACCGCGCCGCGGCCAAGACGGTGCTGCGGGCCGAGCTGAGCGACCTGCCCGCCCAGGTACGCCTGGTCAACGACCTGGCCGAGCACCGCGTCACGCACAAGACCAGCTCGCCCATCGGCAGGTTCGCGGTGGTGCTCCAGCGCAACGAGGGCGCCATCTCGAGCCCGCGCGGCGGCCACGTCACCATGATCAAGGATGGCGCCGCGGTCGGGGTGTCGGGGCTGCTGACGGGGCTGTCCGGGTTCGACGTCACGTACGGGGCCGTGCCGCGGGCACACCTGGAGGTGGACTCCAGCGGCCGGTCGTTCCTGGGCGCGGCCAGCATCGACGGCACCCACGTGGCCAGGCTGGAGATCTCGAACACGCCCTCCACCGTGGACGTCACGCTCGACCCGGCCGCGAGGAAGGCCACCTACCAGGCCAGCGGGGTGATCGACAAGCTGCGGGCCGCGTACGCGAACGTCAAGTCGGGACCCACGATCGACGGGACCGTCCTCGGCGTGCGCGACGACGTCAAGGCGTCGTGGGAGCTGGGCGAGCGTACGACCGTCAAGGTCGACACGTCCTCCAAGATCAAGCAAATCCAGATTTATGCCAATAAAGCGCACGTGACCTCCACCGGGGCCGGCACCCCTGGACCCGCGGGCGCCGCCGGTGGACCCGCCGGAACCGCGGCCACCGGAGCCGGCCCTACAGGGACTCCGGGAACGGGGAGTGCCGGCACCGGGGCTGGGAGCGCTGGGACGGCGGGGACCGCCGTGGCATCCGGTGACGACGTGCGGGCGACCGTCGAAGGGGTGCGCAAGCGCGTCGAGCTGGTCGCCGACACCAAGGCCCAGACGCTCACTTGGACCGCGGACACCCCGGTCGCCAAGGTCTCGGCGCTGGCCAGGGCCAGGATCGGCAACCGGTACGCCAGGGCCGCCGCCGAGGTGACCGGGGTGCCGGCCCGCTTCGACGCCTCGTGGACCCCCGCGTCGTACCGCTTCCGCGGCCTGTCCGGCCCCGTCGGCTCGGCCGCGCTCGCGTTCACCAACCACGACGGTGCCAAGTCGCCCACGAGACCTCACCTGGCGGCGCACTACGACCAGGCGTCGGGCGACCTGGACGCCAGCGTGCTGGTCAAGGGGCTGTCGCAGGTCGAGTTCAGCCCGGCGGCGCAGGGGTTCACCGCCGACTTCCGCTCGGCCAGGCAGACCCTCGCCGTCGACGCCGACGTCACCCAGGGAGACCTGCGCTTCGGCCTGATCGGCACCCTCGGCCCCGTGCCCGGCCGCCTCGCGGTCTCCGCCGCCGACGGCAAGCTCACGTACTCGGGCTCGCGCCTGGACGTGCGCGCCCGCGCCTGGCTCGGCAAGACGGCGGCGCTGAAGCAGATGCGCGCCGCCCCCGCCGTGCCGGGCGGCGTGTCGCTGGTGGACGGCGGGTGCGCGGCCGGATCGCCGGGCTGCGCCCAAGGGCCCTTCTGCACGCCCGATCGCGGCTGCTTCGGCCTGCAGGGCTATCTCGACGTGACCGGGCTGCCCGATCAAGTGTCGGTGGACCTGGCGGGCAAGACGTTCGCGTTCTCGGGGTTCAGCCCGCGTCGCCGCAGCCTCGGCGTGTACCTCGCCAGCAGCGTCCTCTCACCGGTGCCCATCAAGGCCAGGGCCACCCTGACCGGCCTCCCGTCCAAGATCACCAGCATGTCGCTGGGGCCGTTCGGCGTCGGGCAGGGGAACGCCGTCCAGGCCGGATACCGCATCGAGCCCGCCGCCACGCTCGGCGCGCTCGACGTGCGGGTCGAGGCCGGGGGCCTGCGCGGCCACGTGGCGATCAATCCGGTGCCCGCCGCGGTGTCCGTCCAGGGCACGTACGGCGCCCAGACCCGCATCCGCGTGTCGAACTCCGCCGCCGTCAAACGCCTCACCGCCAAGGTGACGCTGGCCGGCAAGGGCACGGGCGAGCTGCTGTTCGGGGACGTGCCCGCCGTGTTCGGGGTGGACGCCGACGCCTCGGCCGCCGGGCTCGGCGTGCCCGCCGTCACGTACAAGGCGGAGGGCGGCGCCAGCACCCTCGACGGATACCTCGGCGTGGAGCGCGGCCTGGTGGATCCGCAGAGCCGGCTCGGCGACGTGGCGTTCTCGGTCAAGGATCTCGCGGCCGACACCACCATCCGGCTCAACCCCGACCAGTCGCTCGACCTCGTCTCCAAGCCGGTCCCCACGGGCCGCATCGCGCTGCGCGGCGGGTTCAAGGTGGACCCCATGGCGCGGCAGAGCCTCGCCGTGAGCAAGGAGGTCCCGTACACGACCGGGTTCCTCACCTACCATCTCGGCGGGAGCTTCGGGCTCGGGGCCAGCTCGGTCGAGGACGTCGCGCTGTCCGTGCGGCGCGTGTCGTGGCTGCGCGTCCGCCCGGGCAAGGTCCCCTTCGGGCTGAAGGCGCCCCCGGCGCTCGGGTTCGTCGCGCCCGGCTTCGAGGGGAACTACGACCGCCTGAACATCGCCGCCAAAGGCGTGGACCTGCGGCCCGACGTCTCCCTGGACGTCAAGCTGAGCAGGGAGGTCGGCGACGACCTCTTCCACGAGTCGGTACGGCTCGGCCCCACCACCTCGCTCGCGCTGCGCCGCTACGACCAGCGGATGCGGCGGATCGGGGCCAAACAGGAGGTCAAGGCGGCCGGGATCAGCCTGGCCTGCGTGACCGTCGACGCCAAGCCGGGGTTCGCGGCGGGCGGCACCAACGCGATCACGTTGCGCGGCGCCGACGGGCCGCAGATGATCTCCCTGCTGGATCCGGGCGGGCAAGTGCCCGACTACGCGGTGGACCTGCTGACGCAGTTCATGAGCCCGTTCCCTGGGGCGGACTGGAAGGTGGCGAGCACCAAGGCCGGCTCCTGCACCACCGCCCGCCCGTCCCCGCACCCGCAGGCCAAGTCCTGAGGGGTTAGTGCCGCCCTGGGGCGGTGCGCCCGCCTCTGAGGCGGTACGTGCCGCTCCCTGCGCGGGGGTGCCCGCGTCCGGGGCGGTGTGTCCTGGCGTGGGCGGCTCAGGGAAGCGATCGGCCCAGGCGCAGCCGGACGCGGTCGCCGTGCCTGGCGGCCTCGCGTACGGTCCATACGCGCTCATCGATGACCGTGCCGCGGGCCGTCATGTACCCGCCCAGCCGGAGCACCGGCCTGCCCGTGTCGTCGCTCAGCAGCTTCGCCCGCGACTCCGAGTCGTCGCCGAAGAGCACGAGGAAGTCGTCGGTGTCCGCCGGGGCGTCCAGGACCAGGCCGGGATGGAGATGGGAGTAGGGCACCTCGATGACGTAGTGGCTCACGTGATCATCCCTACCCAGGCGAGGCGCCTTCACCGGTCGAGGCGGAAGGCGGGACGGGATAGCGCTTTCCGACATGATGGGGTGAAATATCACCATCCCACTGCTACAGGTTGGAGAATCCGTGCCACTGTTCGACTTGCCGCTCGAGAAACTGCGCAGCTACCTCCCCGACCGCGACGAGCCCGCCGACTTCGACGGCTTCTGGTCCCGCACCCTGGCCGAGGCCAGGGAGTTCGACCTGGCCGCCGAGTACGTCCCGTACGACCTGCCCTTCGCCACCGTGGACGTGTACGACGTCTCCTTCGCCGGCTGGGGCGGGCACCGGATCAACGGCTGGTTCCTGGTGCCGCGCGGCGTGGAGGGGCCGGTGCCGTGCGTGATGCACTACATCGGCTACAGCGGCGGGCGCGGGTTCCCCAAGGACCACCTGATGTGGCCGGCGGCCGGTTACGCGGTGTTCGTGATGGAGACGCGCGGCCACGGCGGCGTCAACGCCCACAGCCCCGGCACCACGGGCGACCCGCACGGCAGCGCCAATCCGCAGGCGCCGGGCATGATGACGCGCGGCATCCTGGACCCGGAGGACTACTACTACCGGCGCGTCTTCACCGACGCCGTCAGGGCCGTGGACGCCGCGATCGAGCACCCGGCGGTCGACGCGAGCCGTATCGTCGTCTCCGGCGGCAGCCAGGGCGGCGGCATCGCCCAGGCCACGGCCGCCCTGCACCCGTCGGTCAAGGCGGCGCTCGTCGACGTGCCGTTCCTGACGCACTTCCGGCGCGCGGTCGAGATCACCGGGCGCGACCCGTATCAGGAGCTGGTCCGTTTCCTGGCCACCCGCAGGGACAGCGCCGACCAGGTGTTCCGCACGCTGTCGTACTTCGACGGCATGAACTTCGCGGCCCGCGGCCGGGTGCCCGCGTTGTACTCGGTCGCGCTGATGGACGACGTGTGCCCGCCGTCCACGGTGTTCGCCGCCTACAACCACTGGCAGGGCCCCAAGGAGATCACGGTGTGGCCCTGGAACAACCACGAGGGCGGCGGCGGCTTCCAGTCCGAGGAGCAGCTGCGCTACCTGCACAAGCAGCTCGCGGACGGCTGAAGGACGGCCCCCGCCGCGACCTGGCCGGTCGCGGCGGGGCGCCCGTCAGGCCGTCTGCTCGGTGACCAGGAACGACACGCTTCCCTGATCATCGGCTCCGGCGTCGAGAGACTTGTCTTCAAGGACGGTGGCAGCCACCGGATCAAGGTAGACCCGCGCCCCCTCGGCCTCCACGATCGCATCGGCCGGCTCTGGTGCGGTGGCCAGCGAAAGGGTGAGCGAAGACGCGCCCTCGCCCTGAGACGAGATGCGAATCCCGCTCTGGGCAGGCTCGGGCGCGGACGCGGTCAGATCGCGAATCGCCTGGGCTGCGTTGGCGGTCAGGGTGAGCACTACGGCTCCTCCTCACGTTCGACGTTCAGGAGTTGCCTGCCCTTCCCCCTGATTACCCGCTCAACCCTTCTTGGGTGTTTCTTTACCAAGAATTCCCGGGACACGCCGTACCGGGCCCGCGTGTTCCGTATGCCGTGGACAATGGGGGTCATGGACTTCGCGACGCAGAGGGAAGCCATGGTGGCGCTGCTCCGGGAGCGCCAGGAAGTCAGCGAGCCCGTGGCGGCGGCGCTGCGGGCGGTTCCGCGTCACCTGTTCCTGCCCGGCATCGATCCCGGGGACGCCTATCGCGACGAGCCCATCGTGACCAAACGCGATGAGGCCGGCCGGCCGATCAGCTCGTCGTCGCAGCCCGCCATCATGGCCACCATGCTCGACCAGCTCGGCGTGGCGCCGGGGCACCGGGTGCTGGAGATCGGCGCGGGCACCGGCTACAACGCGGCGCTGCTCGCCCGCCTCGCCGGTCCGGACGGGCTCGTGGTGAGCGTCGACATCGACGACGAGCTCGTCGCCCGGGCCAGGGAGCACCTGGCGGCGGCGGGGGAGTCCGGGGCGGAGGTGGTGTGCGCTGACGGGGCGCAGGGCTACCCCGCGCGGGCCCCCTATGATCGCCTGATCGCCACGGTCGGCGTATGGGACCTGGCTCCCGCCTGGCTGGCGCAGCTGCGGCCGGACGGACGGCTGGTGGTGCCGCTCGACCTGCGCGGCGTACAGGTGTCCGTGGCCATGGAGCGCGACGGCGAGCACTGGGCCAGCCGGTCCGTGGCGCCGTGCGGGTTCATGCGGATGCGGGGGCCGTTCGCCGGGCCCGAGGTGCTCATGGTGCTGCGGCGGGACCCCGAGCTGATGCTGGCGCTGCCCGCGCCGCGCAAGCTCGGCGACGTCGCCCCCGCGCTCGACGCCGTGCCCACCGAGATCACCACCAAGGTGGAGGAGCCGGCGCCGGGGCCCGTGATCGGCATGGGCATGTCGCTGTGGCTGGCCCTGCACGAGCCGCGCTGGTGCGCGCTCAGCGGGCAGACGGCCGCCGGGCACTCCTTCACCGCGGGCATCGTCGAGGGCGACAGCATCGCCGTGCTCGCGGCCGAGGACTACCTGATCGCCCGCGGCCACGGAGCCGACGGCGCCCGGCTGGCGGCCGAGCTGGCCGGTCATGTCGCGGCGTGGGACCAGGCGGGCCGCCCGGAGGCGGGCGGCCTGCGCGTGGAGGCACACCATGGCCCCGTCGACGCCGAGGGCATCCACATCGAGAAACGCCACACGACCCTGGTGCTGGCCTTCCGGTAGCGGCTACGGCACCGTCCACTTGCCGTCGATCATCCGCAGGGCGTGCACGTGCCCGACGCGGTGGCCGACCGGTCCGGCGAGCCAGGGCCCGGGCACGAGGCGCCGGCGGCGGACGGTCGCACGCGCCGACGCTGATCGGTCAGGGACGCGCGGGTAGATCGGGAATGCAAGGGGGCTTCGCAGAGATCGATTACTCTTCGTAGTGGATCTGTGCCGCCATGTCATAGGAATGCCCATGCGTACTCATCTGACCATCATGCTGGCCGCCGCCGCCCTCGCGGGATGCGGCACCACCGCCCAGACGAACACCGCGGCCCTGGCACCGAAGACCGACGAGGGGCCGTCGGAGCAGGACAGAGCCTGGATGAGCACCATCCACGGGGGCAACCTGGCCGAGATCCAGGCGGGGCGGCTGGCGGAGGGCAAGGGCACCACGAAGCGGATCAAGTCGATCGGCAAGATGCTCGTCGAGGACCACACCAAGCTGGACGTCAAGGTCACCCAGGCGGCCTCGCAGCTCGGCGTCCAGCTCCCCACCTCCCCGTCTCCCGAGCAGCAGGCCGAGCTCACCCGGATGAGGGATGCCACGGGCAAGGATTTCGACGCGGACTTCCTCGCCGCCATGACGAAGGAGCACACGGCCGCGATGGCCGCCACCAGGACGGAGCTCTCGGAGGGGTCGTCGAACGCGGTGAAGGCCCTGGCCAAGACAGCGGTGCCCGCGCTCCAGCAGCACCTGACCGCGCTGCGGAAGGCCCATGGTGAGTGACGCGCTCCCGCCTGTGCATATGTGGTGATATGGATATTCGCGGTGGCCGCCCGCCTGGGCCGCGAGGGGCGCTGAGCCTCGGCGCGGCCATTGACGCCTCCGGCTGCTGACCGTCCGGCCGCCGTCCACGCTCGCGTACGCCTCGGCCTGGCATGCCCCGTGTCCCGGTGGCCGGCGTACACCGTGAGTTGCCATCGGCACCCGCGCGGAGGCTGCCGATGGCGACGAATCCGGTCTAGTGACGAATCACTATCGATCAGGTAAGGCGCGGACTGGTGGGAGTGATCTGGTAGCAGCCAGTAACCGCCTCCGGCCTGCGCCGAGCCGGGCGACGCCGGCGGCCCTGGGGCGGGCGAAACGGCCGCGACCATGGCCATGAGCACCGGCGCGAGGCTGCTCGCCGCCTTTCCCGCCCGCTTGCCGGGCCGTCTGAGCTCGAGATCATCCACGCTCCGTAACACCGGATTCACCTGCGGGAAGCCGCCCGTTCACGCCGCCGCCTGACCGCGCGGCCAGGGATCAATACCTGTCCGTAAAGTGGCAGTTGACAGAAAACCCCCTTCTGCCGACGATCGGGGCGGCACTATTAAGTGTGAATTTACGCAGAGCGAATACGGCCCACGGGTCAGGAGGTGGCCTCAGATGAGCATCGAGCCAAGGGCGAAAGTGGCCCCAGAGCGAGTGCCGCCCGTCTGGGAAGGCCCGGTGCCCGTGGCACCGGAGACGGCCGCGCAGCAGCGCGTGGTGCAGCGGATCTGTGCCCGGGTCGCGCCCGACGGCGTGGACGTCGGCGTCGGCGACCTGCCCCCGGGGGGCCTGCAGGTGTGGATCGACACCCCGGCGCCGCCCGCCGAGCAGGAGTCCTGGGTGCTCTACCACCGCATGGCCCGCGAGGTGGCCCTGGTCGGCTGGCACTGCGAGGCCGACAAGGACCGCCTGCTGGTGCTCGGCTGGAGCGCCGCCTGCCTGCACAACCGCGTACGCCTGCTGCAGAGCGGCCTGCGCCGGCTGTCCGACTTCGAGCACACCGCCCAGCGGGCCGTGCAGCTCGAGGGCCAGAGCCCCGACGACCGGCCCGCCGCACAGGTCGTGGCCGCCACGTGCGCCTCGATCGAGCGGCGGCTGCGCTGGCCCCAGCGGCTGGCCGAGCTCGACGGGTTCGAGCGCAGCTCGGAACTGCCGCACCTGCAACTGCTCCTCGCCCAGGTCATCGGGCTGGAGTCCAAGGTCGCGACGGCCTGCGGGGAGCACCTGGTCATGGCACGGGTGCTCGCCGGGGCCGTCTGCGAGCAGTACGCGCGGCACTCCGACCTGCGCCGCGCACAGCGAGACGTGCTGGCCGAATCACGCCGATGGGTGCACGCCAGCTCCATGATCCGTGGCTCGGCCGCCCGGCCGAGCTCCACCGGCGGCGGCCGCCCGCACATGGGGCTGGCCGAGCGCCGCATCGCCGCGAGCGTCATCAACCACGGCGTGCCGCGGGCCACCCCCGCGGCCGTCACTCCACGGGCCGGACACCCCGGTTACGAGGAGGGCGCGCGCTGACATCGACCCCCGCTCAACGGCGAGCGGTCGCCCGGAAAACCCCATTCACATCCGGTAGGAGAGCTCCCGTCATGCGAACCCCCCCGCACCTGCCCGGCCGAGCCAGGCACGATTCCCGTGACCACGACACCGCCCGCCCCCGGCGTCACCCCTACAGCCTCCACGAGGTTCCCGTGCAGTCCGCGCCCCGCGCGAGCTCCGGCACGCTCGATCTCCCCGACGCCGTCCCCGAGACGGACGTGTACGTCGAGCAGCGCCTGCTCGGCATCAGGGAGATGTCCAACCAGGCCATCGGCTCCATCGACGACCTGCTCCAGCACACCGCCTAGCCGTGTGCGCAGACGAAAGAGCGATACCGCACCCCTTGAGGAGAGCCATGCAGGGACTATCGCGAGTGGAGCTGATGCCGCGTGACGTCGGGGGTCACCAGCCACGCTCCATTGCGGGAATCGAGACGCCGCGCACCCTCGACGAGGTACGCGCCCTCGTACGGCGGTCCATGGGGGCCGGCCGCCGCCTCTACCCGATCAGCACCGGCAAGAACTGGGGAATGGGCTCGGCCATGCCGGTCACCGATGACAACGTCGTCGTCGACCTCAGCGGCATGAACCGCATCCGCGGCCTCGACCTGGACACCGGATACGCGGTCATCGAGCCCGGGGTGACCCAGGCGCAGCTCGCCGAGGTGCTGCGCGACACCCCGTGGATGCTGAACGTCACCAACTCCTGCGCCGACACCTCCGTCGTCGGCAACGCCCTCGACCGCGGCGACGGCACCTTCCGCTCCCGCGTCCACGACGTCGCCGGGCTGGAGGCCGTGCTGGCCGACGGGAGCGTGGTCACCACCGGCGGGCTCGACCCGTCCGGGCGCTACCACGGCCGAGTCGCCGGCCCCGACCTGACGGCCGCGTTCGTCCAGCACAACCTGGGCATCGTCACCGCCATG
This sequence comes from Nonomuraea basaltis, assembly GCF_005893125.1. GTDB lineage: Bacteria > Actinomycetota > Actinomycetes > Streptosporangiales > Streptosporangiaceae > Nonomuraea > Nonomuraea basaltis. The sequence continues at coordinate 19,640 of NZ_VCJS01000100.1, forward strand.
GCCGTCGCGCTGATGCCTCGCCCGCAGAGCGTCGGCCTCGTGCACGCACGCATCCCGCGCGACCAGGTCGGCGTCGCGCTCGACGCGATCGCCGGATTCCTGCGCCGCGGCAACCCTGCCGACGGGATGCTGCGCGTGCGCGAGCTGGCACTCACCCCGAGCCACGGCGACTGGCTGCTGCCCGCGGGCGTCGACCGGGACCTGTTCACCGTCCTGGGGCCGCTGCTCGGCAGCGACGCCGCGGTCGAGCTGGCCGAGGAGCTGCTGCGCAAGGCGCTGGTCGAGGTCGTGGGAGCGGAGACGCTGCGCGTCATCGACCCCACCGAGGTGCGGCCCGGCGACCCGCTGTACGCCAGGGCGCTCATGGCCCAGGGCATCCCCACCTGCCTGGGCGTGCGCAACGCGCTCCGCGTGACCTCCTGCGACCAGATCGACGAGGGCAAGATCGGCTTCCTGGCGCTGATGCCGCTGATGCCGACCGGCGCGCGCCGGACCGAGCACCTCCTGGCCGCCCTGCAGACGGCCGTGGACGCGCACACCACCGCCCTCATGGTCGAGTGGAACCTCGTCAGCAGGCACATGGCCAACGGCGTCATCCAGATCTTCTTCGAGCGCGGCGCGCCGGACGCCTCCTACCGCGCGCACCAGCTCCGCAACGACGGCAACTGCGTACTGCGCGGCAACGGCTGCGCGATCTACCGATCCGACATCGACCACGCCGCGGCCGACGCCTGGTCCGAGACCAGCACCGCCAGCCTCGGCATGCTGCACCGGCTCAAGACGGCGCTCGACCCGGACGGCCTGCTCTCGCCCGGCCGTTACGGCGCCTGACTACTGGGCCTGACTACTGAGCCTGACCATTGGGCCTGATCATTGGGCCTCACCACAACGTGTCCGCTCCGCGGCCGCACAACCGGAGTGTGCCGGCCGCCGGAGACAACTCATAGCTCTTGGAGGTGACCACGTGCGTTCGTCACCAGCACGGGGGACGAGCACGGCCGGCGTGGACCGCCGCTACGCGGTGATGCTGCGGCTGGTCGGCGCGGGTGTCATGTTGACGGTGATGGCCGACACCACGGCCACCACCCTGGCGGTCGGGGTGTTGCGGTACACGCCGGCGGGCACCGGCATGCCCCTCGGCGACCTGGTCTGGCTGACCAGCGCGGCGTTCATCCCGATCGCGGCGCTGCTGGCCACGGCCGGCCGCTGGGCCGACCTGTTCGGCCGGCGCCGGGTGCTGGCCGTCGGGCTGGTGGTGTTCGTGCTGGGCGGGATCGCCACCGTCACCGTGGAGTCCTGGTCGTACGTGCTGGCGGCGCGTGCCGTCCAGGGCGCGGGCGCCGCCGCGATGATCCCGGCCAGCCTCGGGCTGCTCCTCGGGGAGCTGCCGGAGTCGCAGCGGCGCGGCGCGATCGCACTGTGGAGCTCCGCCTCCGGTCTCGGCTGCCTGCTCATGCAGGCGGGCGGCGGCTGGCTGGCCGCCACCGTCGGCTGGCGGGCCCTGTTCGTCCCCGACGTCGTGATCGGCGTCGCGCTCCTGATCGCCTGCGTCGGGCTTCCGCCGGGTAAGCGCGCCGGCGCCAGGGGCCTGCCCGACGTGCTCGGCGCGTGGCTGCTCGCCGCCGGGATCGCGGTCGTCGTGCTGGCGATCTCCAAGGCCATGGCCTGGGGCATGGACGTGGTATGGCTGGCGCTGGCCGCGCTCCTCCTGATCGGCGGGGCACTCGCCCAGGCCAGGCACCACCGCCTGCCGGCCATCGACCTGGCGCTGTGGCGCCGGCCCAAGTTCGTCTGGGGATGGCTGGCCACGTGGGGCTTCGGCGCGCTGTCGTACGGCCTGCTGACCGTGCAGCCGCTGTACCTGCTCCACCTCGGCTACCCCATGCTGGAGGTGGCCATGTGGCTGACGCCCACGTCGGTGGCCGTCGTCGTGACGAGCTTCCTGGCCGGGCGCATCGTCAAGCGGATCGGCGCCTACGGACTGATCTACGCCGGCTCCCTGCTCTGCGGCGGCGCGTGCGTCCTGGTGCTCATGCAGGCCGGGCCCACCGTGTGGGGCCTGGTCGCCAGCGTCGTGGTCGGGATCGGCGTCGGCGCGCTGGCGCCGGGCACGTCGGTGGCCACCATGGCACGCATGGTCGGCGGGGCCGTCGGCGTCGCCGTCGTGTCGGTCGTCATGGACCACCCGTTCATGACCGGCCCCTTCGCCGGCCTGGCCGGCGCGATCGCGATCTGCGTGGCCATCTCGGTCCTGATCGGCGCGCTGGCCCTCACCAAAATCACCCGGCTGCGGCCCGACCCCGGCGACGTCATGATCAAGGTGCCGCGCCGGATGCTGCTGGAGTTGCGAATGACCCTCGCCACCGTCGCGGCGGAGGCCGACGCATTGCTGCCTGTCGAGACCCGCACACCTCCCATGGACCCTGTCCCGCGGCAGCGAACGGCCGACACCGGCCCGCTCGCCGGCACCCGCGGGCCCACGCACTAGTTCAACCAGCGAAAGGGCTCTCGTCATGGCAACCACATCGTGCGACGTAGCCATCGTCGGCGCCGGGCTCGGCGGCTGCTTCCTGGCGTTACTCCTGGGCCGCCGCGGCCGGCACGTCGTCGTCATCGAGCAGGGACCCTCCATCCCGAGCGCGGGCGCGGACTTCCTCAAGCCCCCAGGGCTGCGGGTGCTCGCCCGGCACGGGCTGGCGGACCTCGTCGAACGCCATGGCCTCAGGCGCGACATCATCCGCTACTACCACGACGGCGACCCCATCCAGGAATGCCGCTTCCCCGACGGCGGCTTCCTCATCCGCCCCTATCGGGAGCTGGTCGAGCTCATCTACGCGAGCTGCGCGATGGAGGGCGTGGAGTTCTGGTTCGACGCCGACATCGACGACATCGCGGCCGACGCCGGCCGGGTCGAGGAGCTGACGCTCTCCGACGGGCGCCGGCTGCGGGCCGGCGTCGTCATCGGCGCCGACGGCACCAAGTCCGTCGTGCGCCGGGCGCTCGACATCGACCAGGTCACGATGCCGTACGAGCGGCTGCTGATGCGGGTGGCCACCGTGCCGCTGAGCGTCAGCGTCGCCGAGCTCAACCGGCTGTACTTCAGCTCGGAGGGCTGGCTCGCCTACCTGTACCCGCTCAACAGGGACCAGGCCAGAGTCTTCGTCGGCCTGCCCCCAGAGGACGACAAGGAGGTCTTCGAGGACGGCATCCCCGCCCTGCTCGACCGGCTCAAGAAGTTCGTCACCGACAGCTCCGACGCCTTCAACGCCCTCCAGCCGGCCACCTGGCAGCGGATCAAGGTCTCGTCACTGCGGGTGTCGGCCTACCACAAGGGCAACGCCGCGCTGCTCGGCTCGGCCGCGTTCGCCTGCCACCCGATGACCGGCATGGGCATGAGCTACACGCTGCACGACGCGGAGATCCTGGCCGATGTCATCTGCGCGGCCGGAGGCGACGGCGAGCTCCTCGACCGGCTCCTGCACGCCCGGTACGAGCCGCGCAGGCACGCGCACCGGGAGCTGATCGACTACGGCGACGCCCTGGCCGCCACCTTCCGCGACCGGGCCGCGTATCTGGCCGCCTTCCGCCCCGACCTGCACGTCTACGGCGAGGCCGCCGCGCCGCCAGCGGAGCTCCCCGCTCTGCGGCTCAGCTGAGCCGGCGCCCCCGCCGCCCGCCATTCCCCAACCGGTGAGGTCGTCCAGTGCCACGCTGAGTGCGGTGGGCCGGCCCATGCCCAGGCGGCGGGGGCGCCCTTCGGTGGTAGGGCCTGCACTACCACAGGGATGGGTGACCGCCGGGGTTCGCATAGACTCCGCCGCAGCGATGCTGATGGGTATTCGCATACGACTCACAGCATCGGAGACAGATGTGACTGTGGTGGAGACTCCCAGCGCCAGGGTAACGGGGGAGCGGGGGAGCGACTTCTCGAAGCTGTCGCGCCGCATCACCCAGGCGGGGCTGCTGCAGAAGCGGCCAGGCTACTACACGGCCAGGATCGGCCTCGTCACGGGGTTGTTCGCCGGGAGTTGGGCGCTGTTCGCCGCAGTCGGGGACTCCTGGTGGCAGATGCCGGTCGCGGTGCTGCTCGCCGTCGCGTTCGCCCAGGTGACACTGCTGGCCCACGATCTGGCGCACGGCCAGATCTTCCGGTCGCGGCGCACGGCCAGGATCGCCGGGCTGGTGGCGGGCAACCTGGCCATCGGACTGAGCTACGGCTGGTGGATGGACAAGCACACACGCCACCACGCCAACCCCAACCACGAGGACCACGACCCCGACGTCTCGCCCGACGCGCTGGTCTGGTCGGAGAACCAGGCCAGGTCCGCCCGCGGGGTGGCCCGGTTCATCGGCCGCTGGCAGGCCTTCCTGTTCTTTCCCCTGATCACCCTGGAAGCGCTGAACCTGAAGGTCGCCAGCTTCCGCGCGCTGCGCCGCGAGTCGCTCAAGGGCCGCAAGGCCGAGGGGCTGCTGCTGACCACGCACCTCTTGACGTACGTGGGCGCGGTGTTCCTCGTGCTCTCGCCCGGCAAGGCGCTGGTGTTCCTCGCCGTGCACCTGGGCTGCTACGGCGTCTACCTGGGGTGCACGTTCGCGCCCAACCACAAGGGCATGCCGGTCCTCACCGCGGAGGACGAGCTGGACTACCTCCGCAAGCAGGTCCTCACCTCCCGGAACGTGCGCGGCGGGCGGGTGGTCAACACCGCGCTCGGCGGGCTGAACTACCAGATCGAGCACCACCTGTTCCCCAGCATGCCCACCGCGAACCTGCGCAAGGCCCAGCCGATCGTCCGCGAGTACTGCGAGTCGCTCGGCGTGGACTACACCGAATGCGGTCTGTTCGAGTCGTGGGCGCAGGCCATGCGCCACCTGCACGAGGCCGGCCGGCCGCTGCGCGAGGTCAAGACGTGATGATCAGCTCCAGGCCGTTGAAGTCCTCCTGGACCTCATGGCCGGCGCGGGCCAGGACCGCGCGCAGCGCGAGCTGAACCGCCGTACGGACGGTTGCGTACTTCACCAGCCGTTCGGCCGACGTGCCCCACGTGACGATCACACCGCGCGTGGGGTCGTGCCAGACGCCGAGCCCGCCGTCGACCGAAATCAGCGAGGATTCGACGGTGAAACCCGCGTCCGTCAACTCCTGGCGCACCAGCCGTTCCAGGGTCGGTCCATCGCTCGAGGCGGTGTCCATCGTGGTCCGCTGCCCCCGTGACGGGGTCGCGAACCACGGGTGACGAACGTGTCCCGTGCGAGGATGTCGGTTGTGTCCTCCGCGTCATCCACGCTGCGTCTGTCGCGAGCCGTCGTGTTCGCGATGGTTTGCGTGCGGTGTCCGCCGGCGGGCTCGTGCCGTTCGAGGTCTACGCGGCCGGCGTGCTGGCGGTGCTGGCGTCGGCGTACCTGATCGACGGGCGCGAGCGCGGCCCCGGCCGGCCTCGCGATCCCGTCGTGGCGCCCGGTGACTCCTCCAGACGTCCCTGCGTACACGGGAAGGACCGTCTTCCGCGCGGTCAGCAGGCGAGGGCCTCCCGGGTGCTTCCGCTGAAGCATGTCCCGGCGCGCCGTTTTCCCGGGCGCGCGTCCTTGCCGGTACCCGGGCGGCGTCACGGGCGCGGTCCGGAAGATCGTTCTGGAGATCGATCATGACGTTTTTCCCGTCGCGCCGCCTTCGAGGGGCTGCGCTGGTGCTCGCCTGCGCCGCCTTCTGCGTTCTGCCCGCCTCGCCCGCGTACGCCCACGACGCGCTCAAGCGGAGCTCGCCCGCCAAGAACGCGGAGGTCTCCGCGCTCGTCGCGCTGGGCGCGTTCGTCCTGATCAGGACTGTGCGCCGGGGGGCCGGACCGGGAGGAAACGGATGCTGATTGAGCAGGCGAGGCGGCTCGCGCGGCAGTGGGTGCTGGAGGAGGGCGTCGCGCTGCCGAAGTTCTGGGGTGCGTTCCTGACCGGGTCCGCGCTGTGGGCGGACGGGGACGAGGAGCTGCACCCCAGCTCCGACGTGGACGTGATCGTGATCGCCGACCCGCCCACCAGGACCGGGAAGTTCCTGTATGGAGGGGTGCTGCTCGAGGTCTCCGCCATTTCCGGGCTCGGGTCCCCGCACGACGTGCTGAGCGACTACCACCTGGCCGGCAGCTTCCACCTTCCCTGCGTGCTGGCCGATCCCACGGGGCGGCTCACCGAACTCCAGCGCATCGTGGCCCGCGACTTCGCCGAGCGGCCGTGGACCCTGGCCCGGTGCACCGACGCCATGGACCGGGTGCGCAGGTGGATCAACGGCGTGGACCCGTCCGCGCCGCTCCACGACCAGGTCACCTCGTGGCTGTTCGGCACCGGGGTGACCACGCACGTGCTGCTGGTGGCCGGGCTGCGCAATCCCACCGTCCGCAAGCGGTACGTCGCGGTACGCGACCTGCTGGCCGGGCACGGGCGGCTGGACTATCACGAGGTGCTGCTCGACCTGCTGGGGTGCGCGGAGCTGAGCCCGGAGCGGGTGGAGCGGCACCTCGTGGCCCTGGAGACGGCGTTCGACGCGGCGGCGGCCGTGCATGCGCCGTCCTACCGGTTCACCTCCGACATCACCGCGGTGGCCCGGCCAGTGGCCATCGACGGCAGCCGGGAGCTCATCCGGCGCGGGCTGCACCGGGAGGCGGTCTTCTGGCTGGTGGCGACGTACGCCCGATGCCTGGCCAAGCGGGCGGCGGCCGGGGCGGCGGGGTACGAGGACGGCTTCCTGGACCTGCTCGGCGACCTGGGCGTGGCGACCGTCGCGGACCGCCGCTGCCGAGGCGACCGCGTCCTGGCCGCCCTGCCCGGACTGTGGCAGACGGCCATGTCCGTCTGCTGACCGCCCACCGCGCTTCGGCACCGCCGATCTGCGGCGCCTTGGGGCGTTCGGCCGGACGGGCGCGGAGGGCGGGGCGAGTGGGGGTCAGCGGCCGTCGAGGAGGTGGACGGCGTCGCCGTAGATGGCCGGGCTGCGGTCGACCTCCTCGACGAAGTCCCGGGGAAAGCCCAGCTCGAACGGCACCGCCGACTCCAGCCGCCGCACCGCCTCCTCCGGCAGCGCCACCCCGGACGCCCCCAGATTGTCCTTGACCTGCTCGGGAGTGCTCGCCCCCACGATCGGATGCACGCCCCGGCGCATCGCCCACGCCAGCGCCACCTGCGACGCCGTGACGCCGAGCTCGCCGGCGACCTCCACCACCGCCCGCCCCGCGGCCAGGTCTCGCTCGGTGAGGGATTCGGGCGTCACCCTCGAGGCCGCCGCCCCGGGCTGGTTGTACCGGCCGGACAGGATGCCGCGCTCGAGCGTTCCCCACGACGCCACGCTCATCCCGTACGCCTCCGCCATCGGCAGCAGCTCCCGCTCCACGTCCCGCCGCAGCAGGCTGTAGGGCACCTGCAGCCCCGCGAACGGCGTCCACCCGCGCCACTCGGCGAGCGTGTTGGCCCGGCTGACCAGCCACGCCGGCGCATCCGATATGCCGACATAAAGCACCTTCCCGGAGCGCACCACGTCGTCCAGCGCCCGCATCGTCTCCTCGATCGGGGTGTGCCGGTCCCAGACGTGCACCCAGAAGAGGTCGATGTAGTCGGTACGCAGCCGCCGCAGGCTCTGCTCCAGCGACGCCACCAGGTTCTTGCGGTGGTTGCCCGCCGCGTTGAGGTCGGTGCGGTCGCGGCTGCCGGTGTACTTGGTGGCCAGCACGAAACGATCCCGGCGGCCCTGGAGCAGCTCGCCGACCACGCTCTCGCTCTCGCCGTACATCGACGCCGTGTCGACGACGTTGCCGCCGGCGTCGGCGTACAGGTCGAGCATGCGCCGCACCTCCGCCGACGGCGACCCGTACGTCATCGCGCCGAGGAACAGCTCCGACACCCGCAGCCCGGTACGGCCGAGCAGTCGGTAACGCATCACGTCGATCTCCTTAGAAAAGATTCAGCTCTGGTAAGGCGTGGCCATGGTGTCCAGCCTGACGCGGTTCGCGGAGCAGAGGGAGACCGGGTGGAGACTGGCCCTGGCGGGGCCACGCTAGGGCCGCGGCGGCCGCCGTAGACTCGGGGTCGTGAGTGGCAACGAGCTGGGGGCGTTCCTGCGCGCCCGCCGAGAGGCCGTCAAGCCCGCCGACGTCGGGCTGCCCGACGGGACGCGGCGGCGCACGCCTGGACTGCGCAGGTCGGAGCTGGCCACGGTGGCCGGGGTGAGCGTCGAATACCTGACCAGACTGGAGCAGGGCCGCGACCGCAACCCGTCCGTCCAGGTGCTCTCCACGCTCGCCGACACGCTGCGCATGACGCCGGAGGAGCGGATCCACCTGCGAAACGTGGCCAAGATCACCAGCGGCGCCATCGCGCTGTGCCCCGCCGGGGATCAGGCGCCGGCCAGCACGGTGCGGCCGACCGTGCGCGCGGTGCTCGACCGGCTGGAGCCCGCGCCCGCCGTGGTGCTCAACCGGCTGGGCGACGTGCTCGCCCGCACCGGCGGCTACGAGCGGCTCTTCGGCCCCGTCGGGCTGCTGGACGGCGAGTGGCCCAACGTGATCAAGTACGTGTTCGCCGACGCGCGGTCCAGGACCGCCTACCCGGAGTGGGACCGGGTGGCCGACGAGCACGCCGCCGCACTGCGGCTGGAGTCAGGTCACGGTGACGCGTTCGCGGCCGAGCTCGTGTCCGAGCTGACGTTCGCGGCGGGCGACGCCTTCACCGAACGGCTGGCGGGGCCGCCCGAGCCGCCCCGGATGGCGCCCGTGGAACGGCTGGCGCACCCGGAGGCCGGCGAGCTGCGGCTGGCCCGCGAGGTGCTCGACATCGACGGCGGCGAGCAGCGGGTCATCGTCTACCTGCCGGCGGACGCCACCACCGCGGCCGCCCTCGACCGCCTCACCGGCCGCCACCCGGGCGCCCTGCGAGCGGTGACGGCCTAGTCATTCGCGGACGTCCAGTCCGAGGGCGGTGGCCACGACCGTCGCCTGGAAGGGATCGATGATCGCGTTCGTCAGCGTGACCGTGTGCGGGTCCAGCGTGCTCAGGTCGCTGCCACGCAGGTCGCACTTGGTGAGGTCGGCATGGTGCAGCCAGGCTCCCGACAGGTCGGCCCGCCGCAGCTCGGCGCCCCCGAGCCGGACTCCCGTCAGGTCGGCCTCGCGCAGCCGGGTGCCGTGGAAGGCGCTGCCGCGCAGGTCCGCGCCGGGCAGGCCGACGTAAGACCAGTCGCCGCCCTCGACCTTCAGCAGTCCGTACGTGCAGCCGTCGAACATGCTGCCCGTCAGCTTGCATCCCTTGAACGTCGCGTCGAAGAACGAGCAGCGCGTGAACGTGCAGTTGACGAACCGGGCGTCCTCGTGCACCGACACGTTGAACCGCACATTCCTGAACGTGCACTCCTCGAACGAGGAGCCGTGGTTGACCAGCTCCGTCATGTCCACGTCCTGGAACAGGACCCGTTGGTGGCTCTCGCCGGAGATCTCGAGGCTGTCCCAGTCAGTGGACATGATCGTTTTCTCGGTGGGCGGCGGCTGGACGCCGTGTTTCCTGTCTGCCATGCGAACAAACTAGCGGATCGGACAAGCTCAGAAGTAGGTGCGGATCAGGTCCACGACGGTGTAGTCCTCCGCGACCACCGGAATCACCTGCCACTTGTCGAACGCGGTGCACGGATGGGAGATGCCGAAGCAGATCAGCTCGCCCGGCGCGACCTCGGCGCCCGCGCTCACCTCGACGTACGCGTGGTGGTCGTTGACCGTCCTGACGCACAGGCCGGCGGCCGGGCGCAGCGTGCCGTCCAGAGCGCGGACCCGTCGCGGCACCGGCAGGCCCTCGTCGTAGGACACCTCGCGCTTGCCCATGCCGACGATGGCCAGACCGTCCTCCGGCGCCGAGATCACCTGTGCCCACATCTCCAGCGCCGCGTCGAGCGAGCCCTCCCCGGGGATCCGCCGGAAGAACGGAGTCCACTCCCGATAGATCCCGTCGTCGTGCGAGATGTAGGCGCCGCTGCGGAGGATCGTCCGCAGCCGATGGCCGGGCAGCCATGATCCGGCCAGCCGATCGGCGACGGCGTCGAAGTACTTGCTGCCGCCCGCGGTGACGATCACCTCCTCGCCCAGCAGGCCCTGTGCCGCCAGCCGGTGGACGGCCGCCCGCACGTCGTCCAGATACCGGCCGGCCGCCGCCACGTCGGGCAGCCCGCCCTCGTACGCGGCCACGCCGGCGAGCTCGATCCTGGAGGCTTCCGCCACCGCCCGGGCCACCTCGGTGAGCTCGGCGACGCTGCGGCAGCCGGTGCGCCCGCCGGGATGGCCCAGCTCGGCGAGCACCCGTAGGGGCCGCTCGCCCGGCACGGACCCGACCGCGTCGGCCATCGCCCGCACGCCGGCCACCGAGTCGGCGAAGCAGAGGAAGTCGAAGCCCTGCTCGACCTGTCCGGCCGCCCAGCGCAGCGGGCCCGGATCGAGCAGCTCGTTGGCGAGCAGCACGCTGGGCACCCCCATGGCGCGGCAGGCGAGCGCCTGGTTGGCCGTGGCCACGCTGATCGCCGTGGCTCCCGCGCGCAGTTGGGCGGCGAAGAGCGAGGGCGCCATGGTGGTCTTGCCGTGCGGGGCGAACTCCAGGCCGTGCCGGGCGCAGAAGCGGGCCAGCGTGTCGATGTTGTGCGCGATGGCGGCCTGGCCGGCGACCATGATCGGCCAGGTGAACGCGCCGCCGAACAGGCTGGGCCGGCGGGCGGCGAACTCGTCCATGGAGATCGCCGGACCGGGCTGCCACATCCCCTTGGTGCGCCAGTCGATGTGCTCCGCCGGGACGATGAGGGTCATGTCGTGCTCTCCGGTAGTAGACCTCGGGCGAGGATGTCGCGTGCTGTGGTCAGGTGCCGGCGGGCCCGGTTCAGCGAGATCTCGTGGTGGCCGGGGAAGAGCGCGTCCACCTCGAGTTCGGCCAGGCGGGCCAGGCTGGCGGCGTACTCGGGGATCCGGCAGTCGTGCAGGTTCTGCAGCGACACCCGGCCGCCGGTGAAGACGCAGTCGCCGGAGAACAGCGCGCGGTGGCCACGGGCCTCCAGCAGATAGCAGGTGTGGCCGTCGGCGTGGCCGGGCGTCGCGATCGCGCGCAGCGTCACCCCGCCCAGGTCGATCCGCGCGCCGTCGTCGATCGGCGCGGCCGACGGGCAGGCGGGGAACACGTAGTCGGGGGGATACGTGCCGCCCGCCCGGGCCCGGTCGAGGCTGATCATCGATTCGTCGCCGGCCGCGATCCACCGGTCCGCCGGCGGGCCGGCGAGCACGCGCAGCCCCGGCACCCGGCGGGCCAGCTCGGCGGCGCCGCCGGCATGGTCGGCATGGCCGTGGGTCAGCAGCAGGTACGCCGGGACGGCGGCGCCCGCGTTGCGCAGGATCGCCTCGACGCCGTACCCGGCCCCGGCGTCGATCAGCGCGCAGGCCCGGGCACCCCGTACGAGGTAGACGTGGCAATCCAGGGGGTCGGTGAGATCGAATCCGGCGGCGCCGCTGCCGATCAGGTCTACGTGATCGGTCAGTCGCACGCGCTCACCTCGGCCCGCCGGGCCAGGTCGGCGATGACCTCGGCCGCGAACCGCACATCGGCGAGGGCGACCGATTCCTCCGCGGAGTGCGCGTCGAGGATCGATCCCGGCCCGAAGACCACCGCGGGGATGCCGGCCCGCGCGAGCTTGCTGGCGTCCGTGCCGAACGGCATGCCGTGCACGCTCGCGTCGCTCCCGCGGCCGGCGAGCGCGCGGCACAGCGCGGCGGCGATCGGGCTGTCCGCCGGGGTGTCCAGCGCGTAGTCCACGTTGAACGGAGGGTCGAGCTCGATCCGGCCGGGCAGCAGCGTCTTGAGCTCTTCCCCGTCGCTGCGCCACACGGCCATCGGGTCCTCCTCGGGCAGCGTGCGCCGGTCGACGTCGATCTCGCAGCGCCCGGGGACGATGTTCGGGCCGGTGCCGCCGTGGATGCGCGTGACGCATCTGGTGGCCGGGCCGAGCAGCGGGTGGGCGGGGAGGTCCGGCGGGGTCGCGTCGAGGTGGCCGAGCACGCGGGCCATCAGCGAGACGGCGTTGACCGCCTCAGCCGGGCGGGAGGTGTGGCCCGCCTCGCCCAGGGTGCGCACGGTGTAGCGGACCACGCCTTTGTGCGCGGTGGCCACCGCCAGGCCGGTCGGCTCGCCGACCACCGCCCCGATGACCTCCGGCACGGGCAACGCGTCGAGCAGGCCCAGCACTCCCCGGTAGCGGTACTCCTCGTCGACGACGCAGGCCAGCAGCACGGTGTACGGCGGGACCGGGCCGGCGGCCAGCTCCGCGGTGGCGAGCATGAAGGCGGCCAGCGGGCCCTTCGCGTCGCAGGCGCCCCGGCCGTAGAGCCGACCGTCGCGGACCTCGCCCGCGTACGGGTCCACGGTCATGCCGTCGACCTCCACGGTGTCCAGATGCGACTCCAGCAGGATGGCGCGGGGGTCACGGCCGGGCACCACGGCCACGACGTTCGGCCGGCCGGGCAGCACCTCGTGCGACTCCGCCGCGATCCCGTGGTCGGTGAGCCACCGCCGGACGACTCCGGCCAGCGCCGCCTCGCCCGGTCCTGATCCGTCGCGCGGGTTGACGCTCGGGGTGCGCACCAGCTCGCGCAGCAGCGTTTCGACGTCGTTCACAGTGCTCACGTCGTCCGCCGTTCGCGGGCGTAGACGAGCAGGAGCCCGATGATCAGCAGTCCCAGGGCGACCTGGCGCAGCCCCTCGCCGAGGTTCCAGGCCACCAGCAGCGCGGTCAGAAGGGTCAGCAGCAACGCGCCGGCGACCGTGCCGAGCAGGTGCCCGCGACCGCCGAGGATGGACGTGCCCCCGAGGACGACCGACGCGATCGACAGCAACTGGTAAGGGTTCCCCATGGTCAGCGAGCTGGTGCCGGTGAAGCCGAGCAGCACCAGCCCGGCGACTCCGGCCAGCAGCGCGCAGGCGGCGTACATGGCGAGCGTGGTGACGGGAACCGGCACACCGGAGGCCCGCGAGGCGGGCTCGCTGGTGCCCAGCGCGAAGGCGTAGCGCCCCAGGCGGGACAGGTGCAGCAGCCACACGGCGACGGCCGCGATGGCCAGCCACAGGATCGTGGCCAGCGGGATCCCCGCCACGCCGCCGTTGGCGAGTGCGTCGAGCAGCGGGATACCGGCCGACTTGGGCGAGCCGTTGGTGTAGATGAGCAGCGCGCCGGAGATCATGGTCCCGGTCGCCAGGGTCATCACCATCGGCGGCAGGCGCAGCCAGATCAGGCCCGCGGCGTTGACCAGCCCGACCAGCGCGCTGACCGCCAGCGCGACCACGATGGCGGCGGTACCGCCCGATCCGGCGGCGACCTGCGCGCATACGACGGCCGACAGGGCCACGACCGCCGAGACCGACAGGTCGATCCCGCTCATCATCACCACGAGCGTCTGCCCCACGGCGACGATGCCGAGGAAGGACGCCGTCTGGACCAGGTAGCGCACGCTCGCGACGCTGCCGAATCCGCCGGCGAAGAGGATCGCCGCCAACCAGGTCACCGCCAGCACGCCGAACGCCCATAGGGCCCGGTTGTCGCGCAGCGCACCCCGGACAACCGATGCCATCACGCCACCCTCTCTCTGGTCGCCAGCGTCTTCACCGCGACGGCGACGACGAGGACGACGCCCTGCAGGATCATCTGGTAGAACGTCGAGATCCCGGTGAACAGCAGCAGGTTGGTCAGCAGGCCGAGCAGGAGCGCGCCGAGCAGCGTGCCGCGCATCTGCCCGACACCGCCGAAGAAGCTGATCCCGCCGAGCACCGCGACCGCGATGGAGTTCAACGTGTACGGCGTGCCGATCGTCGGGTCTCCCGAACCGGTCTGGATCGCCAGGCCGATGCCGGCCAGCCCGGTGAAGAAGCCGGCGAAGCCGTACGCGATGATCTTGACTCGCCGGGTGTTGATGCCGCTGGCGAACGCCCCGTGCTCGTTGCCGCCGACCGCGTAGAGTGCCAGCCCGAACCGGGTCGTCTTGACCAGTTTCCAGACGGCCAGGGCCACCCCGATGGCGATCGCGGGCAGCGCGAGGCCGTACCAGCCCAGGTTGTAGGCCCGCACCAGACCCTCCGGCACGTGCCCGCCCGGCTGGGGCAGCACGATCAGCGTGACCCCGCCCCACAGGAACGACGCGGCGAGCGTGACGATGATCGGCGGCAGCCCGGCGTAGGCGACCAGCGCTCCGTTCGCGGCGCCGGCCAGCACGGTGACGCACAGGGCGATCGCCATGGAGGCCACCACGTTCCCCGCGGGGGCCATCACGAACACCGCCATGCCGAGCGAGAGCACGGCCCCCAGCGACAGGTCGATGCCGCCGGTGAGCATGACGATGGTCTGGCCGATCGCGGCCAGGATCAACGGCAGGAACTGCGCGGACAGGATGGTGATCGTCGACGCTTGGAGCAGCGTGGGGTCGAGCCGCTGGTAGACGACGAGCACCACGACGAGCAGGCCACCCAGCCCGACGAGGTCGAGCTGGCCGCGCGCGGCGCGCGCCCGGAGCCGGTCACGCATGGGACGCCTCCCCGGTCGCGCCCCGGCCCGCCACGGAGGCGTGGACCAGACGTTCCTCGGTCAGTTCCGCCGCCTCCAGCCGATCCACGACCGTGCCCTCGTACATCACGAGGACCTCGTCGCACAGCCCGACCAGCTCCATGGTGTCGCCCGAGGTGACGAGCACCGCCATGCCCTCGGCGGCCAGCTCGCGCAGCAGGTGGTAGATCTCGCGTTTGGTGCCGACGTCGATGCCGCGGGTCGGCTCGGCGAGCAGCAGCACGCGTGGCCGGTTCGGCAGCCACTTGGCCAGGGCCACCTTCTGCTGGTTGCCGCCGGAGAGCCGGCGCGCCTCCTGAGCCGGAGAGGCCGCCTTGATGCGCATCCGCTCGATCAGCTCGCCGACCAGCTCGTTCTCGCGCCGTCGCGAAACGGTGGTCAGGGTACGGGCAGGGGCGAGCGTGCGCAGGCTGGTCAGCGCGAGGTTGGCGCGGACGCTTCGTACCACGTGGAGTCCCTCGGTCTTGCGGTCCTCCGGCACGTACCCGATGCCCCGGCGGATCGCCTCCCGAGGCGACGCGAGCCGGCAGGGTTGTCCGTTCAGCTCGATCCGCCCGCTATGGTGACGCAGGCCGAACAGGGCCCGCAGCACCTCCCGCTGCCCCTGGCCCTGCAGTCCGCCCAGCCCCACGATCCGGCCGGGCGCCAGTTCCAGGTCGACCCCGGCGCAGGCGCCGGGGATGGACAGCCCGGCGACGCGCAGGACGGGGTCCGCCGGCGAGATGTCCGGCTTCGGCGGGAACATGGCTGACAGCTCCCGGCCCACCATCAGCCGCACGAGGTCGTCGTGGCCGGTCTCCTCGCGCATCCTGGTCGCCATCACCTCGCCGTCCTTGAGGACGGTGAGCCGGTCGCTGATCGCGAGCAGCTCGCCCATCCGGTGGCTGACGATCACCACGGAACGGCCCCGCTCCCGCAGGTCGCCGACCACCCGGAAGACGGCGCGGACCTGGTCGTCGTCGAGCGCGGACGTCGCCTCGTCGAGGATCAGCAGGCGCGGATCCGCGGTCAGCGCCTTGGCCAGCTCCACCAGTTGCTGCGCGCCGAGCGGCAACCGGCCGGCGGGCGTGCGCGGGTCGACGTCGAGGCCGACCCGTTCCAGCAGCGGGCGGGCGCGAGCCACCAGATCGCGGTGGCGCACCAGGCCCCGGCGGCCGGGCCAGGCGCCGAGGAACACGTTCTCCGCCACGCTCTGGTAGGGGTTGAGGCTGAGCTCCTGGTGCACCGAGGCGATCCCGGCGGCCCGGGCGCGGTGCGGAGACCACGCGCGGACCGGCTCACCGTCGTACCTGATCGCCCCGGAATCCGGCGCGAGCAGGCCGTTGATCAGTGAGAGGACGGTGCTCTTGCCGGCGCCGTTCTCTCCCACCAGGGCGAGCACCTCTCCGGAGCGGATGTCGAAACTGACCTCGCGCAGGACGGTGACCCCGGCGAAGGACTTCGACACCCGCTCGACGTTCAGCAGGGTCATGCGCGATTCCTCCGCTACTTGCCGACGAGCTTGTCGATCTCGCTCTGCGGGAGAGGCTGGATCGGGTACGAGTCGTCGGGCTGGTCGGCCTTGACGAACTGGTCGAGGTTGTCGTCGGTGATCTCCGGGAGCGGGACCGTGATGTTCATCGGGACGGCCGCGCCGCCGACCTTGGCCACCGCGGCCTGGAGCGCGATCACCGAGAGATAGTTGGGCTGCGCCGTGGCCACCGATGAGAACCCCTCCGAGCGCTTGTCCGCCCACATCTTGAGGAAGCCGTTGTAGTTCTCGCCGGTGATCGGGACGAGCTTCTTGTCCTGCTTCACCAGGGTCTGCAGGGCCGCCGCGGACAGCGCGCCGCCCTGGGAGAAGACCCCGGTGATGTCCGGGTTCGCGGAGTAGGCCGAGGCGAACGCCTGAGCCGCAGGTGCCAGGTTGTACTCGCTGTGCACGTTCGCCGCGATCTTGATGTCCGGGTACTTCTTGAACACCTCATCGGCCCCCTTCCAGCGCTCCTCGCTGACCGACACGCCGGCCGGGCCGTTCATCGCGATGATCTCGCCCTTGCCCCCGAGCTTGTCGGCCAGCCACTGGGCGGTCATCCTGCCCCACTCGACCTGGTCGGTGCCGACCCTGATGACCTTCTCGCTGGTCACCAGGCTGTCGAAGTTCGCCACGACGATGCCCGCCGCCACGGCCTGCTCCATCACCGGGTTGAGCGCCGTGGAGGAGCCGGCGTCGACGAGGATGACGTCGTACTTCTGCGTGATCATCGCCTGGATCTGGGCGATCTGCTGGGAGGAGTCGCCGTTGGCGTTGAAGGTCTCGTAGCTGGCGATCTTGCCTTCGCCCTTCAGCCGCGCCACGTCCTCTTCGAGCATCTTCAGGGTCTGCTGCATCCACGACGGCGCCAGGTAGATCGTGGACCAGCCGACCTTGAGCGCCTTGGGGGCGGCGCTGGTCGTCCCGGCAGCGGGGGCGGCGGTCGTGCCGGCGCCTCCGGAGTCGACGTTGCACGCTCCGGTGGCGAGCAGCGCGCCGGCCGCCGCCGCGGCGATCAGAGCGCGCCGTGTCATTCCTGTCATCTTGGCTCCTTAACGGACCATGTTCGTAAGTAGTTCGTAGTATGGTGGGATCAGGATGCTCCTTCGGGGAACCTGCGGTCAACAGTGCAGGTCGTAAAAAGGATGTGTCCTGGGCAAGTGCGAACTACTTCCGGACATAGGTCGTATAGGGGGGTCATGGCGATCGTGATCGGACTCGTCATCCACGCGAGTCACCGCACCGTCTTCGAGGAGGCGGCCCGCACCCTCTCCGGGGTGCGCCTGGAGTGGGTCGTCTACGAGCACGAGGACGAGATCCGGCCGCGGGTCCAGGAGCTTCTGGGCCGCGAGCAACTGAGCGGGCTGCTGCTCGGGCAGGTCCCCTTCGCCAAGTCCCGCGACCTGCTCCCGGCCGACCTGTCGGTCACGGTCACCAAATCCGCCGGCTTCGACCTGTCCATCGCGTTCTTCCGCGCGCTGGCTCGCGGGTGGCGGGCGACCCCGGTCAGCATCGACACGTTCGACCCGGAGACGGTCGACGAGGTCGCCCAGGCGCTCCAGCTCGACCGCGGGCAGGTGGCCTGCCTGCCGTACAACCCGGAGCGGAGCGTCGAGGAGGTCGTGGACTTCCACCGCGCCTTCCAGGAACGGACGGGCGCCGACTACGCCATCAGCCTGCGCACGGCGGTCACCGCGCGGCTGGCCGGCTCGGTTCCCGTGCTGAACGCGCTCTACGGCCCGGCCACGATCCGGGCGAACCTGCACGAGCTCGCGCTGCGCATCCAGTCCCGGCAGGCCAGCGCGTCACGATTCGCCGCCGGCGTCTTCCTCGTGGTCACCCAGGACGCGCAGGCCGACCTGGACCGGGCCCGGATCGGGCTGATGAACCTGCTGGTCAACACGCCCGAGTTCAGCGACGCCTGGATCGAGAACCGCGACCGTCGCGGCGTCGTCGTCTTCGCCCACAAGGCGCTGTTCGAGCACGTCACCCACAACTGGGTCTCCCTTCCGATCCTCGGCCAGGCCCAGGAGGCGCTCGGCATCCGCCTGGCCGCCGGGTTCGGCGTGGGCGCGTCGGCCCGCACTTGCGTGCAGCTCGCCGAATGGGCGGCGTCGCGAGCCGAGCAGGAGAGCGCGCCCTCGGCGTACCTGGTCGAGGACAGCGGGGTCATCATCGGCCCGATGAGCGGCGTGGCGTCGCCTCTCGCCTTCACCTACCGCGACCACGGCGGGGACGTCGAGGGGCTCGCCCGCCGCGCCGGTCTGAGCGCGGCGACCCTGTCCCGGCTGGCCGCGCTCGAACGCAGCCTCGAAGGGCGGCTCATCTCACCCAGCGATCTCGCCGCCTCCCTCGGAATCACCGACCCCAGCGGCCGCCGGCTGATCCGCAAACTCAGCGAGTCCGGCCTGGTCACCGAGGAAGGCAGCGAGCAGATGCACCGCAAGGGCCGTCCGACGAGGCTCTACCGCCTAGGCATCGGCAGCGCCCTCACGGGCGAGACCTCGCCGTCCTGACCGCCCAACGCGCATAGGAGGATCATGTCCTACGATCTGCTGCTGGCCGGCGGCGAGGTCATCGACGTCGGCGGCGGGCACGTCGGCCGGTTCGACGTCGCGGTCCGCGGCGGCCGGATCGCCGCGGTCGCGCCTGACCTGCCCCGGCACGCCGCCCGCGAAGTGATCGACGCCGGCGGCAAGCTGATCACGCCCGGCCTGGTCGACCTGCACACGCACGTGCATCCAGGCGCCACCTATTGGGGGATCGATCCCGACTCCATCGCCTGGTACACCGGGGTCACCACCTGGATCGACGCCGGCTCGGCCGGCGCGTACGCCATCGAGTCCCTGCGCGCCGCGATCAGCGGCTCCCAGGTGCGCGTCGCCGCGCTGCTCAACATCTCCGCCGTCGGCCTGACCGCGCCGGACGGGGAGAGCAGGGAACTGGCCAACTGCGACGTCGACCTGGCCGCCGCGACCCTCGCGACCAACCGGGACCTGATCTTCGGAGTGAAGGTCCGCATGGACCGCAAGACGGTGGGCGAGCACGGGCTGGAGCCGCTGCGCCGGGCGATCGAGGTGGCCGGGACGGGCGGTGTGCCGGTGATGGTGCACATCGGCGTCGGCCCGCCTGCCGTGGACGAGGTGCTCGCGCTGCTGCGCCCCGGTGACATCGTCACGCACTGCGCCAGCGGGCTGGCCGCCGGCATGTTCGACGGCCACGACATAGCCTCCGCGGTGGTCGAGGCGCACGCGGCGGGCGTCCTGTTCGACATCGGGCACGGGTCCGGCGGCTTCGCGTTCGACGTGGTCGAAGCGCAGCTGAAGGCCGGCGTGGCACCGCACACGATCTCCTCGGACCTGCACGCGCGCTGCCTGTACGGGCCCGCGTTCGACCTGCCCACGACGATGACGAAGCTGCTCGCCGTCGGCATGCCCCTCGAGGAGGTGGTCGCGGCGGCCACGGTGCGTCCGGCCCGGGCGCTGAACCTGCCCGGCGGGGCGGGCACGCTCGCCGTCGGCGCTCGCGCCGATCTCGCCGTGTTCACGCTGGAGGAAGGCGAGTTCGAGCTGGTGGACGCTCACCGGCGATGCCGCATCTCCGACCGGCGGCTGGCCAACGAGATCACCTACGTCGCCGGGCGGCCGCTGCCGCCCCGGCTCCCGCCGCGGCCGAAGCCGTGGATCCCGCTCACCGGCGCGCAGCGCCAGGCGTTGCGCCTGCGCGACCGCCGAGTCCGCGAGCTGCTTTCCGCCCCGCTCGTCGGGATCGAAGGGCTGGCCGAGCAGTTCCCCCGCTCCTCCGCCGACCCCGCTTGACCGGAACCTACGCGGGAACCTGCCGGCCGCGAGTGCGACACTTGGCGTGAGACAGGCCACACGAAAGCGCACTCAAGGACATCGCCCCCATGCCGTCATCCCCCCTGATCCGGCTGATCCTCGTGGAAGATCACGCCATGGTCGCGGAGGCCATCGGCCTGGCGCTCGGCAGCGCGCCCGGCATCGACGTGGTCGCGCGCGCCGGCACGATCGCCGAAGCCCTGGCCGAGACGGGCAGGTGCCGGCCCGACGTGGTGGTGCTCGACCGACGCCTGCCCGACGGCGACGGCATCTCGGCCATCGGCCGGCTGACCGCCGCCGCGCCCAAGGCGCGGGTGCTGGTGCTGACCGGCGAGGCCACCGCGTCCATGGCGGCCCGGGTCGTGCAGTCGGGCGGCGCCGGCCTGCTGGTGAAGTCGTCACGGCTGGGCGAGCTGGAGTCGGCGGTGCGGGAGGTGGCGACCGGCGGGGTGGTGTTCGCGCCCGGCCTGCTGCCCGGCGTGTTCGACCGGCTGACCGGGCGGGCCGGGCATCTGGGCGCGCAGCTGACCGCGCGCGAGCGTGAGACGCTGCTGCTCCTGGCCGAGGGCGCGAGCACGTACGAGATCAGCGAGCGGCTGGGCGTGGCCAGGAACACCGCCCGCAACCACGTCCAGCACGTGCTGGAGAAGCTGGGCGCGCGGTCCAAGCTGGAGGCGGTCGCGGTCGCCCGCAGAGAGGGGCTGCTGGACTGACGCAAATGCATCAGTCCTCGTCCCATAGGCGTATCAGCAGGCCTGGTGCGGTTGCGTCTCGTGATCGGCCGCCGCACTACCCGAGAGTAGATGGGTGAGCAGCAAGGAGGCCGGATCGTGCCAGGTGGACACCCATCTGCCGGAGGAGATGGGCAGCATCACGGAGGCTCGCCGGATCGCCCGCGGCGTCCTCGCCGAGTGCGGCTACCGAGGCCACCACGAAGACGTCCTGCTGATCGTGTCGGAGCTGGTGACGAACGCGCTCATGCACGGCGACGGCCCGCCGGCGCTCCGCATGACAGGCGGGCCCGACCGCGTGCGGGTCGAGGTCGGCGACGCCGGACCGGACCTGCCCGAGCTCCGTGAGCCGGGCCCGGTCAGCGGCTGGGGGCTGCACGTCATCCGGCTGCTGTCCACCGGCTGGGGCGTCGCGGACCGCGACGGCGGGAAGGTCGTGTGGTGCGAGGTGGCCGCCGGCGTCGCCCCGCTCCAGGCCCGCGGCCCTGGAGCCTGATCGGTTCCGGTTTTCACCAGGGCGTGAAAGGCTGCGGTATGCCCGAGCGTGACCAGCCCGCGGAGGAAATGGCGTTGCTCGTCCAGAGCATCCGTGACTATGCGATTTTCATGCTCGACCCGCGCGGCCGCATCGTCAGCTGGAACTCCGGCGCCCAGCGCATCAAGGGGTACACCGCCGAGGAGATCATCGGCACCCACTTCTCCGTGTTCTACCCGCCCGAGGACGTGGCGGCCGGCAAGCCGGCCATGGAGCTGGAGGTCGCCGCCGCAGAAGGCCGGTGGGAGGAGGAGGGCTGGCGGGTGCGCAAGGACGGCACCAGGTTCTGGGCGAGTGTGGTCATCACCCCGCTGCACGACGAGCGCGGCGGCCTGCACGGCTTCGGCAAGGTGACCCGTGACCTGACCGAGCGGCGCAGCCTGGCCCGCGCGCTGGACGAGCGCGGCACCCTCCTCGCGCACCTGATCGAGGCCCAGGAGCGGGAGCGCCGGCGCATCGCCAACGACGTGCACGGCGACACCATCCAGTCCATGGTCGCCGTCGGGATGCGGCTGCGCCTGCTGGAGTCGCGGCTGCCCGAGGAGCACGCCGCCGCCGTCCGCGGGATCGACGACGCCGTCAACGCCGCCGTCGCCCGCCTGCGTGGCCTCACCTTCCGGCTGCGCCCGCCCGGCGACGGGCTGGTGGAGAGCCTGGTGGAGTACATGGAGGTGGCGATGGCGGGGACGGGCGTGGCCTACGAGCTGGCGCATGACCTGGACGGCGAGCCACCCGCCGAGGCCGCGATCACCGTCTTCCGCATCTGCCAGGAGGCCCTGACGAACGTGGCCAAGCACGCCGGGGCGGCCTCGGTGACCGTCTCGCTGGCCTCGCTCGATCGCGGCGTGCACGTACGCGTGCGCGACGACGGCGTCGGCCTGTCCCATCAGGACGAGCACGGGCACTTCGGGCTGGTCGAGATGCGCGAGCGCGCCGAGACGGCGGGCGGCTGGTGGGACATCCGCGGCCCGCGGGGTGTGGGCACGACGGTGGAGTTCTGGGTGCCCGCCGTGCCGCGCGGCCGGTCATGAGAGCTCGGCCGCGTCGCGGTCCAGCTTGATCGACGAGGAGCCGGTGCTCAGGACGAGACGGTGGCCGGCCAGGTCCACGAGCTTATTTCCGCCGGGTCCTCGCCATGCTCGCGCGTGTACGCGCGGGCCCGCAGCCGGGCGTCGCTCATCCGCTGCCGCAGGTGCGCCGCCTTGGAGCCGAGGCCGGGCACCCGGTCGATGACGTCCATGACCAGGTGATAGCGGTCGATGTCGTTGAGCATGGCCATGTCGAACGGCGTCGTGGTGGTGCCCTCCTCCTTGTAGCCGCGCACGTGCAGGTTGGCGTGGCCGTGCCGGCGGTAGGTGAGCTGGTGGACGAGCGACGGGTAGCCGTGGAAGTCGAAGATGATCGGCCGGTCGACGGTGAACAGCGTGTCGAACTCGGCGTCGGACATGCCGTGCGGGTGCTCCGACGACGGCTGCAGCCGCATCAGGTCCACCACGTTGACGACCCGCACCCTCAGCTCGGGCAGATGCTCGCGGAGGAGGGCGGCCGCGGCCAGCGTCTCCATCGTGGGCACGTCACCGGCGCAGGCCAGCACCACGTCGGGTTCGGCGCCCTCGTCGGTGGAGGCCCAGGGCAGGATGCCGAGCCCGCGCGTGTTGTGCGCGATGGCCTCGTCCATGGTGAACAGGTCGAGCACCGGCTGCTTGCCCGCCACGATCACGTTGACGTAGTCGCGCGAGCGCAGGCAGTGGTCGCCGACCGAGAGCAGCGTGTTGGCGTCCGGCGGCAGGTAGACCCGCACCACGGACGCCTTCTTGTTCACGACCACGTCCAGGAAGCCCGGGTCCTGGTGGCTGAACCCGTTGTGGTCCTGCCGCCACACGTGCGATGACAGCAGGTACGTCAGCGACGCCACCGGCCGCCGCCACGTGATCTTCCGCGCCGACTCCAGCCACTTGGCATGCTGGTTGAACATGGAGTCCACGATGTGGATGAACGCCTCGTAGCAGTTGAACAGCCCGTGCCTGCCGGTCAGCAGATAGCCCTCCAGCCAGCCCTGGCACAGATGCTCGCTCAGCACCTCCATCACCCGTCCGCCGGTTCCCAGGTGCTCGTCGGTGGGCAGCAGTTCGGCGTCCCACGCCCGGTCCGTGGCCTCGAACACCGCCTGCAGCCGGTTGGAGGCCGTCTCGTCCGGCCCCATCAGCCGGAACGTGCGCGGGTTCGCCGCGATCACGTCACGCAGGAACTCGCCCAGCACGCGGGTGGGCTCGCACGACTGCGCGGCGGGCGACTTGACCTCCACGGCGTGCCTGCGGAAGTCCGGCAGCCGCAGCGGCTGCAGCAGCTCGCCGCCGTTGGCGTGCGGGTTCGCGCTCATCCTGCGCGTCCCCTGCGGCACGGTACGCAGGATGTCCGCCATGGGCCGCCCGGTGGCGTCGAAGAGTTCCTCCGGACGGTACGACCGCATCCACTCCTCGAGCATGGCCAAGTGGGCCGGGTTGTCGCGGACCTTGGCCAGCGGCACCTGGTGTGCCCGCCACGTCCCCTCGACGGGCTTGCCGTCCACCTCGCGCGGCCCGGTCCAGCCCTTCGGCGTGCGCAAGATGATCATCGGCAGCCGGTCGGCGTCGCCGCTCTTGTAGGCGGCCATCTCGTCGAACGCGGTGTCCAGGGTGGCCGCCATCTCCTGGTGGTCGGGGCCCACCAGGTGGGGACGGTAGCCGTACCCCTCCATGAGCTTGGTCAGCTCGTCGAAGGGGATGCGGGCGAGCACGGTCGGGCCGGCGATCTTGTAGCCGTTCAGGTGCAGGATGGGCAGCACCATGCCATCGCGGCGGCGGTCGAGGAACTTGTTCGAGTGCCAGCTCGCCGCGAGCGGGCCGGTCTCGGCCTCGCCGTCCCCGATGACGCAGGCCACCACCAGGCCGGGGTTGTCGAACGCGGCGCCGTAGGCGTGGGCGAGCGCGTAGCCCAGCTCGCCGCCCTCGTGGATCGACCCCGGCGTCTCGGGCGCGACATGGCTCGGCACGCCGCCGGGGAAGGAGAACTGCCGGAACAGCCGCCGCATCCCCTCCACGTCCTGCGAGACGTCCGGATAGCGCTCCGAGTACGACCCCTCCAGCCACGCGTGGGCGACGGCCGCCGGACCGCCGTGCCCCGGCCCGACGATGTAGATCATGTCCTGGTCCCGCTCGGCGATCACTCGGTTGAGGTGGGCGAAGCAGAAGTTCAGCCCCGGCGTGGTGCCCCAGTGGCCGAGCAGGCGCGGCTTGACGTGCTCCGGCCGCAGCGGCTCCCCCAGCAGCGGATTGTCCAGCAGGTAGATCTGCCCGACGGACAGGTAGTTCGCCGCCCGCCAGTACGCGTCTATATGGTCCATGCCTCTGGTGCTTCCTCCACAGCACGTGCTGAATCCCCTGGACGCCCGATATGGTGCCGAACAGGAAGTTCGGGTGTCGCAGGCTCGATCCTTGTCCGGTGGACTTTCGGGAGCGCACCCGCACGCTGTCCGTCCGGCAGACTCGCACCGATCACCTGGCCACCCCGCCGCGCAGATGAAGCTGTCGGTGTTCGCGTGTTGTTGTCGGTGTTCAGGTTGAGTTGTCGGAATCCGCCTTCGATCCCGATCTTGGTGCTGCAGAATGTCTGCATGGTCTCGGTTGTGCAGAACGTGGCGATCGATTGTGTGGACGCCTACGAACTCGCCCGGTTCTGGAGCGAGGTAACCGGCTGTCCCCTGCATCCCGCGGACAGGCCCGGGGACGAGGAGACGCAGGTTCTGCTACCACAGGGACCGCTGCTGCACTTCAACCAAGTGCCGGAGCCCAAGACGGTCAAGAACCGACTCCACCTCTGCCTGCGTCCGGAGACCTCACGTGAAGAGGAGGTCGACCGCCTGCTGGGGCTGGGCGCTTCCTTCGTCGCCGACCACCGCAACCCTGATGGCACGGGCTGGGCCATTCTCGCCGACCCCGAGGGCAACGAGTTCTGTGTCCTCCGCAGCGAGTCCGAGCGGGCCGCGACAACCCCGTGAGGCTGCGCTCTTCAGGGATACGTCCTCACCGACAGGAAGACCTGAACGACTCCACGCGAAGGCGGCTGCCATCTCTCTGCGTCCGGGTCAAGCCGGGTCTCTAAAAGCAACCCCCTTCTTGAAGATCATGAACCAGGAGTCGATCTCTCTCGTATCGCGATTGTCGGTGCGGTACTGCCTCGTCTGTGGGGTGATCCCCACAAGCTCCCACCCCTTGCTGCCGAGTTCGTTGCACTGGGCCTCTAACTCCCAGGGCAACCCCTTTCCTGTCACGACCTTGTACCGCCACGTCGGACCGCTGCCGCTACCTGCCATGCCGACAGCAAACCTCACGCCCCTGTATCACGCCACGTTCGGCATGACTCGTGCCAGGTGACGCGGTATATGGCCGCGTGCCAGCCAATGTGGGACTGTACGGTTTTCGGTGTAACTCCTGATCAAGGAGAACGCACCTGATGAGTACTGTGATCCAGGCATCGACGGAGATCGACCTGGAGGACACCGCGGTGGCACGCACGGAGCCCAAGGACGCA
>NZ_VCJS01000101.1 GCF_005893125.1 Nonomuraea basaltis
GCGGGCGGGGCCGCTATCCGGCTCCGGCTCCGGCCTGGATGTTGTCGGCGGCCTCCTGCGGGCTGATCTCCGCCGCCTGCGCGGCGCTCCGCAGATCCTGTGCGGTGATGTTGGCCGGATTACCGTGATCGTTGTCGGGCTCTCCGCAGCCACAGCTCAGACACATGTCAATCTCCCTTCTACGAGCCCGCACCTACCCGACAGATAGTAATGAAACGGACGCCCTCCGCAGCGTCAGGGCAGATCCGTCCACGTGACGAGGCCGTGCCGGTGGGCGTAGACGGCCGCCTGCACGCGGGTACGGAGCCCGAGCTTGGCCAGGATCCGCTCGATGTGGATCTTCACCGTGCCGGGTGAGATGACCAGTTCGCCGGCGATCTCGGCGTTGCTGCTGCCGGCGGCCAGGTGCCGCAGCACGTCGGTCTCGCGCGGCGTCAGCGTGGCCAGCTCGCTGGTCGGCGGGCGGGGCGACGTGGCCGCGAACCGATGCAGCAGGCGGGGGGTGACCTGCGGATCCACCAGGCCCTGCCCCTCGTGGGCGCCCCGCACCGCCTCGATGATCAGGCCGGGGTCGCTCTCCTTCAGCAGGAACCCGACCGCGCCCGCCTGAAGGGCGCCGAACAGGTATTCGTCCAGGTCGAACGTGGTCAGCGCCACCACGGCCGGGGCGGGGTCGAGGGCCACGAGGTTTCTGATCGCGGCCAGGCCGTCCATGCGCGGCATGCGGATGTCGGTGAGAACGACGTCGGGCCGATGCCGCCGGGCCATCGCGACGACCTCGTACCCGTCCGACGCCGTCGCCACCACCTCGATGTCCGGTTCGGGCGACAGCAGCAGGCGCAGGCCCTCCCTGGTAGGCGCCTGGTCGTCGGCAACGATCACGCGAATGGTCACGGGTCGGCTCCTTCCTTTTCGCCGAGTTCGCCGAGTTCGCCGAGCGGGAACCGGGCGGTCACGCGCCAGCCGTGGGGCTCTCGCGGCCCGGCCATGAGCGTGCCGCCGAGCAGCGCCGCCCGCTCACGCATGCCCCGCAGCCCGCCGCCCTCGGGCACGCCAGGTCCACCGGGTGCGCCGGGGCCTTCTGGGACTGCCTGCCCGTCGTCCTCCACCGTCGCCTCCACGGCCCCGGACCTGCGGCGGATGCGGACGACCGCGTGCGAGACTCCCGAGTGGCGCATGACGTTCGTCAGCGACTCCTGAACGATCCGGTACACCGCGTACCGGATCCGGGGCGGCACCTCATCGCGGAGCGGGTCGCCGTCCAGGCGGACGCGGAGCCCCTGGCGGGACAGGCGGGCGAGCAGCGGGCCGAGATCGGTGTCGGCGTGTTCCTCTTCGCGGAGCAGGCCGAGCAGCCGCCGGGTCTCGCCGAGCGCGGTGCCGGAGATCTCGGCGATCACGTCCAGTGCCCGGCCGGCGTCCGCGGGCGTGCCCCGCCGCGCCCCCACGGCCTGCAGCCGGATCGCGCTGAGGTGGTGGCCCACCACGTCGTGCACCTCGCGGGCGATCCGGGCACGCTCCTGCGCCCGCCGGACGAGCTCGGCCTGCCGGGCCTGGTCATGGCGCAGCCGCAGGATGTGCCCGAGCGCCACCGGAGCCAGCCCGGCGGCCACCGACCTCGCCAGCCCGGACGGATCCTCCATGGTCCCGCCGTACGCGAGGTCGAGCGCGACCAGCCAGCAGGTCGCGGCCACCGCGGGCAGCCACCGGTCATGGTCGCGGTGGTAGGCGGCCGAGGCGAACGCCGCCACCGTCACCCATGCGCCGACCTCCGGCTGGTGGAGCAGCCGCGCGAGCACGACGACCGCGCCCGAGACCAGCGAGGCCGTCAGCGGCAGGCGGCGGCGTAGGGCCAGCGGCGCGCACACCGCGCAGACCAGCATCACCCACAGGAACGTGTGCCCGCTGGGTGCGCCCAGCAGCGGATACCCCGCGGTCACCAGTGTCGTGAGCAGGGCCAGCGCGGCGTCCTGCGCGAGCGCGGGCAGCTTCCGCCAGGCTCCGATCACATTCGGTTCACCCCCGGGGAATCCTAGCCATCAGGTCCCCGGGGCAGCGCGCCCCGGACGGGGGCAGGGCGCCGGCGGTCAGGTAGTCGTGCACGTATCGACGCAGGCAGGTCGCCCCGAGCCCGGACGCGCTCTGCATGAGGTACGCGGCGTGCCCGTCACCGTGCCTGACCACCCGCGCTCCGGGGACCTGCGCGGCCAGGTGCTCGGCGCCGGAGTGCGGCGTGTTGACGTCCGTGTCGCCGATCGCGATCAGCACCGGCGGCACGCCCTCGGCCCGCAGCGGGTGCGGCGGGTAGGCGGGGCTCTTCCCCATGCCCACGCAGCGGGCGACCTGGTAGCGGCCATGGATCCAGCCGATGCGGGGCGCGACCGCGCGCAGCCGCGACTCGATGGCCTGGAACTCCCGGTATCCGGGCAGGCCGGGCATGAAGTCGTGGCAGAGCATCGCGCCGGCCGGGTGCCCGGGAGACTCCGGCGGGAGCGGCCGCAGCTTCCCCAGGTCCGACGCGTCGCCGTCGGCGGCCTTGCGCAGCGCCGCGGCCAGGCGCGGCCACACGGGCGGGGCGAGCCCCTCCTTCACCGCGAGGAGGAACTCCTCCTTGCTCACCGTCCCCTTGCCCGCGGGGAGCGGGACGCGGGTGAGCAGCCTGTCGAACACCTCGATCGCGTCGTCGCCGCCCAGTGCGCATCCCGCCCTGCACCAGTCGCGGAAGCGCCCCAGCTGCTGTTCCTCGGTGCGGGCGTATTCCGTCAGCCAGCGTTCCAGCGAGGGCCGCGTGTGGTCGGGGACGCTGTCGAGCACCATCCGGCCGACCTTGGCGGGGAACAGCTCCAAGTACGCCTGGCCGTACACGGTCCCGTACGAGTTGCCGAAATAGCGCAGCTCGGGTTCGCCGAGGGTGGCTCGCAGCGCCTCCAGGTCGTGGGCCACCTGCCAGGAGGTCAGGCCCGCGTAGGCGGCGCCCATGGCGTTGTGGCAGGAGGCGTCGTAGGCGGCGTTCGCCCTGGCCTGGGCGCGCCACCCGGCTTCGCCCGGCGCCAGGATGAGCCCCGCGATGCTCGGCTGCGGTGTGTCGCACTCGACGGCCGCGGAGCTGCCCTTGTCGCCCATGCCCCTGGGGTCGATCAGGACCACGTCGAACCAGGTGGTCAGCTCTGAGACGACCGCGGGTGTGGCGCGTACGGGCTGGATGGTCGCGCCGCCGCCGGTGTTGACGACGAGCGAGCCGAGCTTGCGCGCGGGGTCGCGGGCGGGCATCCGCGCGAGGTCGACCTGGGTCTTCCGGCCGTGCGGGCGTCTCCAGTCGATCGGTACGGTCAGCTTGGCGCATTGCATGCCGTCGCCGCACCCGGCCCACGTCAGGGCCGGGGGCGCGGCGGCCACCGGAGCCTGGAGGGTGACCGCCAGCGCCGTCCCCAGGATGAGGGCGGCCAGCGCTCTGGTCGAGATTCTCATGACACCAACCTCGCCCGGAGCGCCCCGCGCCGGCATCTGCCGTCCGGCATATCCTGCGCGGCGGTCTCTCAGCCTCCGGTTGTTCCGCGGCGCCAGGCGATGAACCGGCGGACGTACTCCTGGCAGGCCGGGACGATCGCGAGCGACTCCTGGCCGAGCAGCAGTGTGGCGCAGAACAGCGCCCACCAGAACTGGCCGGTGAGCGGAACCAGCGCGCGGCCCGGATGCCGGCGGGTGAAGCGGCGGCCGACTTCTCGGCGCGAGCCCCCGCTAGGCGAGAACGGCTGACCACCCCCGTCCTTGACGGTGGCCTTCACGGCCTCGACCTTGCGGACCTCGATTCTTCAGATCCTCCTCTCACAGGAAACGTGCGAAGCGCTGAGCTGAGCGTCGTTCCTGAGGAAATAGTCCCAGCACCCCCGATTGGCGCGTCGCCTGCGGGAATCGGGCGTGGACCCTTTTTCTTCCAAGGTGCGACGACCAGGTCGACGCTTCCCGGTTCGCGACTGGTGATCCCCTCGTGTACGTACCAGGTGTCGGGTACGTTCACGGGGGACAGTTCATGATCCTCCTGTAGCCAGGCATCGTCATTGGGAGAAGGATTTTCCGGTGGTGCCTGGAAGAGCCTCGCGATCGTTGCGTTTCGTTCTCGCGCCATTGCTTTGACCTCGGCGAGAGAGCGGTTGCGCAGGTCGAGGCCGGCGAAGATCTCGCCCTGAGCGGTGGGGTCACCTTGGATCTCGTATTTCTCACCGGGGCCGGCCGCGCGGCCGAAGATCAGCTCGATGCGGCCACGATGGTTGACCGGGATGCGGACGCCGCCCTTGCACCACAGGTTCCCGCACCGGCCAGGACCCTCGGCCGACTCGAGCATTTCCAGGTTCTGAGGCCCTCTGCCGTCCTTGACTGTCGCGGAGATTATGGTGCCGACAACGCTAGGCGAGGCGGCCCAGAGCTTGAGGTCGACATCGAGGCCGTGCGCAGCGAATTCATCGCGGAATCGTTGTGGATCCGCGGAAGGATCCACAATGCGCACGTCGATGTAGTCGCCGTTCTTGGTGAACGACAGCGCGTGAGCAGAATCCGGACCTATCCGCATCCCCCCAAGGTCGGCAGGTGCCACGACGATCGCGATGACGATCGCCAGGGCCGTGACGACAGTGCCAGTGATGAGCCTGCGCTTCACAAGCCGGCGTCGCTGGGGAAGAGGCGAGTCCATGATCTGCCGCAGTGCTGCGGCCTGGGCGATCTCCCGCTCGCACTGGCCCAGGCGGGCGCCTATATCGCGCACGCTCCCGGCATCGGCGTGCGCCGCTATCGGGATCTGTTACACAGCTCGCCGGCCCGTATGTACGCCTCTGCCGCGGTCGGGGCCGATCCGGAGCGGTTGATCGCCAAGGTGTGGACGGTCACCCGGTCCCGAATCGAGGACATTAACCCGCTGGCTGTCGACTTGCTGAACCTGCTGGCCTGCTTTGCCTCCCACGACCTACCCTGCGCCGTGCTGTCCCGCGCGGTGGCGGCCGACGAACTGGACGCGGCTGAAGCGATGGGGGTGCTGGCCTCGTACAGCATGATCGGCCTGGTCGGAGATGGCGTCTCCGTGCACCGGCTCGTGCAGGCGGTCACGATGAACGAGCTCGATGACCGGCAGCGCGCCGCGCTGCGCGAGCGGGCTGCCGCAGCACTGGCGGCATCCCTGCCCGACCGCCCCGCTGACCCGGCCAGCTGGCCAGCCTACGCACGCCTGTTACCCCACGCCCTGATCCTTTTGCCGGCGGGCTCGCCTGGCCTGAACCAGACCGTCGACTACCTCGACGCGACCGCCGACTACGTCAACGCCGTACGACTCCAGCAGCACATCGTCGACACCACGTGCGAGCGTGCGGGTCCCGAGCATCCGTCAGCGCTGACCGCGCGGGCACGGCTGGCCAGGTTCACGGGCATGGCGGGTGATGCCGCCAGCGCGCGTGACCAGTACCTCCAACTGCTGCCCCTGTTCGAGCGGCACTTCGGCCTCGAGCACGAGCAGACGCTCACCCTCCGCGTCCTCCTCGCCGAGTGGACCGGCGAGGCCGGAGCCAGGTCGGATTCCCACGACGACTACATGAGTCTGCTGCCTATCCTCGACCGCGTCCTCGGCCCGGAGCACCCGCAGACGCTGTACGCGCGCATGGATCTTGCGAACTGGATCGGGCACCTGGGAGACGCGGTCCGCGCCCGCGAGATGTGCGCCCCCCTGCTGCCCGCAGCCGAGCGGGTATGGGGACACCAGCATCCCAACACCCTTACTCTGCGCGGCTGCCTGGCCCATTTCACCGGCCATACCGGGGACGCGGCTGGCGCGCGTGACCAGTACGCCGCACTGCTATCGCTCCGCAAACGATGTAACGGCCCGGACCACCCTGAGACTCTGGCCACATCGCGAGACCTCGCCACCTGGATCGGAGAAGCAGGAGACCTGCAAGAGGCGCGTGACCGGCTCGCGAACCTGATCCCGCTCTTCGAGCGGGCCTGGGGCGGGGAACACCCCAACGAGACCCTGGTCGCCAAGGAGGCGCACGCCGACTTCACCGGCCGTGCGGGCGACCCGGTCGCCGCCCGCGACCTGATGATCAACCTGCTCCCGATCCGCGAACGCGTCTCGGGCACCGATCATCCCCTGACGCGAGCCGCCCGCACCAACCTGGTCCGCTGGACCGAAAAAAGCCGACACCGTCTTCGTCATAGTTAGGAAGCGTCTGGTGTTCGGGTTCCTTGCAGGGATCCGGACGCGGGCGATCAGGCCGGAGGTGATCGGCTGCGGAGGACTGGGTGACAGAGCGTGCCCCTCGCCAGGACTCGATTCATGCTGCAGAGCATCAGAAGCCGTCACGACCTGGGCAAACATCTTCAAGATCATCCCGGCCATATGTTCGCGGACAGAAGACCTCCCCCAGCTGCGGACACGGGATGTAACACGTTGGCGGGCAGCGGTTCTCCCCGGCTCGACTCAGGTCGATGGGGGGCGATGGGATGTTGACTTAGCGGGTCGGGGGGTCTGTTCGATCAGAGTTTCGGTGGCTCGATCGAGGAGGTCGCAGAACTGCCTGTGCTCGGCTGGGGTGAACTTGTCGATGAAGGCTTTCTCGAGCGCGTTGACTTCTTGGTAGGCCCCGTCGAGGTGGTGCCGGCCGGCGTCGGTGAGGGTGGCGATCATGACTTTGGCGTGCACGGGCGATGGCTTCCGGTCGATGAGGCCCTTGGCCTGCATGCCGGTGAGGACCGTGGCCATGCTCTGTTGGGTGACGCCGCAGGTGCGGGCCAGTTGGGCGCCGGACATGCCGTCATCGCGGGAGAGGTTGAGCAGCACCATGTATTGGGTCATGGTCAGCCCATAGGTACGCAGGGCGGCTTCGTGGTGGGCCATCAGGGCCTGTTCGGCTCGGCGGATCCTGGTGCACAGGTATTCCTCGGCGGGCACGTCGGCCATGGTTGTCACAGCTTCCTCATTTGACTCAGCATCCTGAGACTCGCTAGCGTCTGTGTATCAGGATACTGAGTCAACCAAGAAGGTTGTGAACTATGAAGGCTGTCGTGCTCGCCACCGACGATCAGTTCCGTGTGACCGAGATCGCCGAGCCCACCGCGGGGCACGGGGAGGTGGCGATCCGTGTCGCCTATGCGGGTGTTCAGTGGGGGGATGTGCTGATCCGCGACGGTCACTTCCCGACTCCTCGCCCCTTCGTGCCCGGCTTCGAGGCATCTGGGCAGATCATCGCGGTCGGCGAGGGTGTCGATCCGGCACGCGTCGGTGAGCAGGTCATCGCGCTGACCAGTTCAGGCGGCTTCGCGGAAGTCGTCGTCGTTTCCTCGGTGCTGGCGATCCCGGCGCCCACCGTGGACTCGCGGACCGCCGCCGCGTTCGGCTGGGTCACCTCCACCGCCTACGATCTGATCAACACCGTCGCGGGGGTCCGACCGGGCCAGAGCGTCCTGATCCACGCGGCAGCCGGCGGGGTCGGCACGCTCGCGGGGCAGTTCGCCCGGGCTGCTGGCGCGGGGCGTGTCGTGGGTGTCGTGGGCAATCCGGGGCAGGTCGACTACGCGCGGAAGGTCGGTTATGACCAGGCGTTCAGCCGCGAGGAGTTCCCCCAAGCGCTGGGCGGGGAGCACTTCGATGTGATTCTCGATCCCATCGGCGGCCAGGCCCGGCTGGCCAACCTGGAGCGCCTGGCACCGCACGGCCGGATCGTGGTTTACGGCAACATCGCCACCTTCGAGCCGGTCTCGGTCTCGGCCAACGATCTGCTGATGCAGGGCACGTCGATGCTGACCTACAACAGCAACCTGCTCAGCCAGACCCATCCCGAGCGGCTCGCCGACAGTGCACGCCGCGCGCTGGAACTGGTCGGGGACGGCAAGGTCGGCATCGACATCACCGCCGAATACGAGCTGGCCGACGTCGAGACCGCCATCGCCGATCTCGCCGGCGGAGCGACCCGCGGCAAGAGCATCGTCCGGATCGGATGACGCCAGTCCGGATCTGCCTGGGGCGCTGTCGGCTACCACAAGCACCCCGTGCCGCCGGACGGGTTCGATGAAGACCGACATGGACATTCGCGGGCGAACAGGGCTGACCTTCGGGCTAGAAAGGAAGAGATATGCGGCCAGGGGTCTCAGGCGCCGGACGGTTCGGCGAGAACTACCGGCTCTTCGCAGGGGAGGGCCTGGCCGAGTCCTGCTGTCTCACCTGGGTCGGGCTCGCCGACATCGAAGAGGTTGCGCGGCGGTTTGGCGCCGACCTGGGCAGCGTCCGGGACTGCACCATTGCCGAAGCGAGAGGCGAACTGCCGGCATACCCCGACCTGACCGCGCCACACGTGATCGTCTGCGGGCGTGCGGGCGACCGTGTCGTCGTGATGGAGCCCTTGGGCTGGCATGGCAAGACGGAGATCGAGCAAGTCTCGGCCAATGGGGTTGAGGTCCTCAACCTGTTCGCCAACGTGAACACGCGGCTCAGCCTCAGGCGGGCGTTCGACGGCCGGTTGCTGACCGTGGTCGACAGTGGCGGCCCGCGATTCGCCGGAGGCGAGGACCCCCGCGGCCTCGACGACCGCCTGGGGGACCTGCCGCTGTTCCCACCGCACCCTTATGACGAGCGGCAGGGTGCCTTCCTGGAGCTCGCGTTCACGCTGGTGGGGCACCGTCTGGATGTCGAGTGGTTCGAGACCACGCTCCACCGGCGTTACTTCGTCCCCCGTCGTCGGTAGCCGCACCACTGGACCAGAGTTACCGCCTCATCGGGATAGTCGGGCCTGGCGGCCTTCGGGCTCGCTCAGCAGGGAGGGGACCTGAAGAAGTGCCTTCAAGATCATCTCGCATATATCTCGTGATCATGGTCCTACGGCTGCATACGGGTGCCCTCGGCAGCCCATCAAGGCCCTGGGACGCAAAAGACCTGCGGCCGGGAAACCGCAGGTCAGAGCGCGAATGCCTGGTAGAGAAGAGTGCCCCCGGCGGGGGACCCAGAAGTAGGGAACAAATCACAGCGCCTGCTGAGGACAGCGTTCCTCCTGCTCAGGGACGGACACAGAACCGGCAGGCGAAGATCGAAGCCGTGAGTCGGCTCCCACGGCGTCGGGCAAGGTCAGCCTCGTCGAGGGACGGGCGGTGATCGCGGTGAGTTCTCCTGTCGATCAGGCACGTCTTCAGGAGCGGACCGCTGGCCGAGATGTCGGACGAACAGCTCGTCCGGCATCTCGTCCCCAACCTGCGCAGCATTCTGCTGGAACTCGGCCAGACCCGCACGTCCCCGATCCCCGTCGGCGCCAGCAGGCCGTCGTGGAGAAGGTCACGGCCGATCCGCCAGGTGACGGAGGCCCACCTGCCGGGTGGAAGGTGACCGAGATGACGAGGGGATCATCGCGGTCGAAACGGAACTCCACCCGGAGCGGAATCCTGTAGGAGTCCAAACGATCCGGAAGATCCGCAGTGACAGGGGGCTACCTCGTTCGGCTTCGGCCCTGGGGCGCGCGGGCCAGGTTGGTTCTCCATCATGAGCTCGACTTTCTGGTGCGGTTTCTTGCACGGCATGCTTCCTGCGGTACCACCGCCCTCTCTCGGACACGCCCCCCCGGACGCATCGCTCATCTGGCTGTGAGACGCGTCCAGTCAACGCGGCGCACTCCGAGTCAAGCGGCGTGCAGGGCGGCGTGCAGGGCACCGGCGGCCATCGTGATGGCGGCCTCGGCGGCGTGGGTCTCGCGCAAGGCGTTGAGCATGACGAAGTCGTGGATGATGCCCTGGATGCGGACGGCGGTGACCGGGACACCGGCCTCGCGCAGCTTGTTGGCGTAGGCCTCGCCCTCGTCACGCAGCACGTCGGCCTCGCCGGTGATGACCAGGGCCGGCGGCAGACCGGTGAGCTGCTCGGTGGTGGCGCGCAGCGGGGACGCGGTGATCAGGGCGCGCTCGGCCTCATCCGTCGTGTACTGCTCCCAGAACCACTGCATGGCGTCGCGACGCAGGAAGTATCCGGTGGCGAACCGGTGGTAGGAGCCGGTGTCGAAGGCGGCGTCGGTCACCGGGTAGAACAGCACCTGCTGGGCCAGTGGGACATCGCCGCGCTCCTTGGCCATCAGGGTCAGCGCGGCGGCCATGTTGCCGCCGACCGAGTCTCCGGCCACGGCCAGGCGGGAACCGTCCAGGTCCTTGGACGCGCCCTGCTGCACGACCCACCGCGCGACCGCGTAGTTCTGCTCGATGGCGATCGGGTAACGGGCCTCGGGGGAGAGGTCGTACTCGGGAAAAACGACCGCGGCGTTCGCGCCGACGGCGAGTTCGCGCACCAGGCGGTCGTGCGTGTGGGCGTTGCCGAACACCCAGCCCGCACCGTGGATGTAGAGGATCACCGGCAGCGTGCCCTTGACGCCGGCGGGCCTGACGATGCGGGCCCGGACACTGCCCGTCGGACCGCCCGGGACGATGATCCACTCCTCGTCGATCGCGGGCTTCGCGATCTCGCCGGACTGTACCTCGTCGACCGCCTTGCGGCCCTCGGCCGGCGGCAGGTCGAAGAGGTACGGCGGATTGGCGGTCGCCTCCGCGAAGGCAGCCGCAGCAGGCTCCAGAACCGGCTGAACCGGCTCGACGGCATTGGACATGTCAATCTCCTGGGGTTGGTACACCGGCCCTTCTGGCGACATGACACGGATCATGCGCAGGGCCCCCGGTGAGTGTTGATCGTCACGCTAAGACCACTGCCTGGGCGGTGATTGATGGCGAGCGCACCGCTGCTTGTTTTTCAGCGAATGGCACGTGTCGCCGATCGTCACCCGCCGCTGAGCCGTTCTACTCGGCGGACCAGCCGTCCGCCTCTGGCCGCGAGACGGTCGGCCGGCACCCGGTCGTTCCATTCGTCGGCGCCGTCGTGAGGGTACGTTCAGCGCCCGGGCCCACGACGCGGCGCATGTACTCCTGCCGGCGTCTTCCACAGGACGGCCACTGGATCACGCGGGGCTCGACTTTCCAACGGCTGCACCTGCTGCTGGACAAGCACGCGGCAGAGCAGTTGGAACTCGTCGACACGCTCAGTGGGTTCAGGCTCGGGGTGAAGTCGCGGTCGGTGATCCCGGCACGCTGCCGAGGGCACGCCGCCCCGGGGCGCCGCAGCTCACAGATGTTGTTCACCCAGAGGCCGCCGCGCCGGTGCGCGGCCGGTCGAGGCGGGAGCCGGCGGGGGCCGTCATGCCCGCAGCACGTCGCCGGGAGTTGTATGCCCTCCTGGCGTGGCTCTTTCCGCCCCCTCAGCGAGCAGGGGCGGCGGTGTGCGCCGCCTGCCATTGGCTCGGGGACATGCCGTAGGCGGCCCGGAATGCCCGGGTGAAATGGGCGGGATGGGGGAATCCCCAACGCTGTGCGATCGCCGACACGCTGGGAGCGGATCGCCCGCCGCGGTGGAGTTCCTCGCGACATTGCTCCAGGCGACGCTGCTTGATCCAGCGGCTCACGGTCGTGGCTTCGCCTTGGAACAGTTTGTGCAGGTAGCGCACGGAGATCCGGTGGGCGCTCGCGATCGCCCCCGGGGTCAGGTCGGGGTCGGCGAGGTGCTCGTCGATGAACGTTTTGATCCGCAGGAGCAGCGCATGGGAAGCATCGGGTTCGGCGCTCCCGTCCCCGTCATGGCCGAGTTGCTCGGCGAACAGACTCGCGAGGAGGTTCATGGCGTGGCCCGCGAGCCGCTCGCCCACCTCGGGTCCGCAGTCCGCCGCTTGAGTGGCGAGCCCGGAAAGGAAGCAGGAGACCAGCGCGCCCAGCCCCTGATCTCCGCGGACGGTCGTCCAGGTGATCCGTCTCAGTTCGGCGCTGCTCAGCCCCACGGCGGTCCCTGCTGCCCGGCGGGCTCCCGGTCACGGCCGAGATCGTGGGCGACGGCTCCCGCCGCCGTGACCTGGAGCACCTGGCTCGCGAGCTCGGCCTCGCCGACCGCGTCACCTTCCACGGCCTGGTCAGTGACCAGGAGGTCCTGGACGCGTACGCCCGCTGCGACGTGTTCTGCATGCCCGGAACCGCCGAACTGCAGAGCCTGGCTACCATGGAGGCCATGGCCGCCGGAAAGCCCGTCGTCGCCGCCGACGCCACGGCGCTGCCCCATCTGGTGCACCAAGGACGCAACGGACTGCTCTTCCCGCCCGGCGACGTCCCCTCCCTGGCCGAAGCCCTCGGCTCGATCCTGGGCGACCCCGAAGGCCGGACGCGCATGGGCGAAGCCAGCCGTGAGATCGTCGCCCGCCATGACATCGAGCTCACCCTGGACACCTTCGGAATACTCTATCGGGAAGCGGTCAAGCTCGCGACGGCCCGTGGCAGGGAGAACCATGAGCACACAGCGCATTCTGGTCGTTGACGACGAACCCAAGATCCGGATGACGCTGCGCGGCTATCTGGAGGCGGACGGCTTCGAGGTCCTGGAGGCCGCGGACGGCCCGTCCGGCCTCGCCTCGGCCGTCCGCGAGGAGCCCGACCTGATCGTGCTGGACGTGATGCTGCCCGGCCTGGACGGGTTCGAGGTGCTGCGCCGGATCCGGGCGACCTGCCAGGTTCCGGTGATCCTGCTCACCGCCCGGACGGAGGAGGTGGACCGGGTCATCGGCTTCACCGCGGGCAGCGACGACTACGTCACCAAGCCGTTCAGCGCCCGCGAACTGGCCCTGCGGGCGCGGGCCATCCTGCGCCGCGCCGCGCCCGGCACACCCGTACACGTCCGTGTAGGCATGCCCGCCAACCGCCCAGGACCTCCGGTGGCCGCGGCAGGCAGCCTGGAGTCGCGTGGCCGGGTCGTGCTGGAAGTGATCGACGAAGGGCCTGGCGTGCCGCTGGACGCCGCGCCGAACATCTTCGACCGGTTCTACCGGGCCGACGAGACCCGGTCCCGAACCCGCGGAGGCACCGGGCTCGGCCTGGCCATCACCGCCGCGATCCTGGAGGCCCACGGCGGCCGCGTCGAACTCAGGACAGCGTCCGGCGAAGGCGCCCGCTTCACCGTGCTGCTTTCCTTGTCCTAGGTATCCTCCCCGTCTGCGGCAGCCCTGCCGGACGGGGCCCTGACGCGGTCCCGCTCGACCAGGACCATGCGCCGGCTCGGGGACCGGACCCGGCTTCCGGCATGGTCGCCA
This sequence comes from Nonomuraea basaltis, assembly GCF_005893125.1. GTDB lineage: Bacteria > Actinomycetota > Actinomycetes > Streptosporangiales > Streptosporangiaceae > Nonomuraea > Nonomuraea basaltis. The sequence continues at coordinate 13,125 of NZ_VCJS01000101.1, forward strand.
CGCCGGGACACAGACGGACCTGGGGACGCTCGCCGCTGGGCCGGCACTCGCGTGGCGAGAAACGGCGACAGCTCGATCACCATCACACTGTACGGACGGGTGAATCCCAGCGCGTTTCCAGGTGATTCCCAGTGTCGTCGATGAGCCTTGCCTGCATGACCGATTGGCTCGTTGGACTGATGGAGACTCTCGGGGCCCCTGGGGCGGGCCTCGCGATCGCATTGGAGAACCTGTTCCCGCCCCTGCCCAGCGAGGTGATCCTGCCGCTGGCGGGCTTCACCGCCAGCCGGGGCGACATGGGCCTGCTCGATGTGCTGGTGTGCACGACCCTCGGCTCGGTGATCGGCGCTCTGACGCTGTACTGGATCGGCGCGCTGCTCGGCCGCGACCGCGTGCTGGCCATCGCCGCCAAGCTGCCGCTGGTGAAGGCGTCCGACATCGAGAAGACCGAGGCGTGGTTCGGGCGTCACGGCCGCAAGACCGTGTTCTTCGGCCGGATGATCCCCCTCTTCCGCAGCCTCATCTCGGTCCCGGCGGGGGTCGAGCGGATGCCGCTACCCACGTTCACCCTGCTCACGACGGTCGGCAGCCTGATCTGGAACACCGCGTTCGTACTGGCAGGGTACTTTCTGGGCGAGAACTGGTCGCTCGTCGAGACCTACGTCGGCATCGGCAGCAACGTGGTGATCGCCCTGGTGGTGGCGGCGGTGCTGGTCTTCGTCGGGGTACGGCTGGCCGAGCGGCGCACGAGCCGCCACACGGCTCGCCGTTGAGGACCTGCGGCAGTCGGACGCGGTGACCCTCGGGGGTGTCACCGCGTACCCTACGGCTTTGCCACAACCGGCCTGATTTGCGGCGACACCAGCCCACAGCCCGATTTCCCGGCGCAGCCGCACCGATTCCTCCAAACGCTCCCGGCGGCATTCAGCCGGCCTGCGGAATGGTCGCAATCCCCAGGTGCCGAAGCGCCTCCGACTGGGTATGCCGGTCTCCCGCCAGCGTGGCCAGGTCGTATGACTGCTCGAGCAGGGGAATGGCTCTAGGGAGATCGCGCCGTACGACCTGGTGAAAACAGCCCACCGAGAACACCGACTCAGCCTCGCCCGCCGTATCGCCGAGCATCTGATACAACTGCGTCGCACGTTCGAACAACATCAGCTCACGCGGATCTTCGTGCCGATCATTGAGAAACCGCGCGTGCAAGATCCGGTCGCTGCGTCCTGACAGCGGTCGGTATCAGAGATCGGTGGGAATGGCTGCGGGGTCGCGGTTGAAGGCCTCCCGGGCGATCTCTACGCGGCTACGCTTCCCGAGCTTGGCGAGGATGTGGGAGATGTGCGTCTGTGTGGTGCGCCGGGTGAGGAACATGCTCTGCGCGATGTCGGGTGTGGAGCAGCCGGCCGCGACGAGAAGGGCGATCTTGTGTTCGGTCGGGGTCAGGGCGTCCCAGCCGTGCGCGGGCCGCTTGATCCGGGCGCCGCGCACGCCGCGGCGGATCCCGTACCGGCGCAGCCGCCCCTCGGCACGGCGGATGTCCCAGACCGCGCCGAATCCGCCGTAGAGGTCGAGTGCTTCGCCGATCAGGTGCTTGGACTCAGCCGTGTTCCCGTGTGCGGCGAGGACGACGGCCAGGTCCTCCAGCGCTCCCGCCAGCTCCACCGGCACGCCGACGGCCCGGTAGTGGTCCACCGCCGACCGCAACGGTGCCGGATCGCGCTCGTAGAGTCCTGTGCACCAGTCGGCGGCGGCCGTGGCGCGGGCCGGGACCTGCTCGGCGGCCGCCTCGGCACGGCAGGCTTCCAGCGCGGCCGCGGCGGCGGAGTCGTCGTCCACGGCGAGTGCCAGGCGGAGAACCGTCGGCAGCCACTGGTGGGTCAGCGTCATCTCGCCTGGCTCCCGGGTCAGGAGATCGCCGAGGTGTGAGAGGGCCAGGTGCTGGTCCCCGTTCTGCTCGGCGGCGAGCGCTTGCGCGCACAGCAGGAAGTCGGTGTTCTCGCGATCGGCGATCGTGACCGGTGGCTGACGCAGTCCGGCCCGCAGGTGCGCGTCGGCCGTGGCGCGATCGTCCCGGCGGACGGCGATGAGGGCGGCCACGCCGTGGCACAGCCACATGGGGCCGCGCTCGCGCAGTCCCCGGTAGATCATCGCGGAGACGCTCTGGTCGACCGAGTTGAGCTCCGCCAGTGTGTCGTCCCACCGACCCAGCCAGTAGGTGAGGACTGCGGCGGTGACGCTGAACCTGGCGTCATCGGTCCGGTCGGTGGCGAGCAGGAACTGCCGCGCCTCCCGAAGTGCCGCCTCGGCGTCCGACCACCGGCTCAGGTTCTGCAGGGTGAAGATCCGGGCATGCAGTGAATAGGACCGCAGGTCCGCGTGGTCGTCGGTGGCGTTCAGCGTCTCCAGCGCGCGATCCACGCAGTCCAGCGCGGACAGGTAGCGCCGCTGTACGGAGTGGTTGAGCCACAGATCGGTGAGCGCGTAAGCGATGGCGAACGTGTCTCCGGCCGTCTCGCCGATCTCCAATGCGCGGCGCGCGGTGGCGTCCGCGGCTTCCAGCGCGCCCGATCCTGCCCGCTGGAACATCGCCAACGAGGCGAGCAACCGGGCGCGCCAGGCGTCGGGCAGGTCTTGCTCCAATGCCTGATCCAGCGCTGCGACCGCCGCGTCGTTGTCACCGCTGCTGAACAGCGCGCGGGCCAGGACCCAGTACATCCGCCCTCGGTCGGCCGGCTCCCTCGACACCGCCAGGGCCTGCCGGGCGCGGACCGCGGCCTTCTCGTGCTCGCCCGCGCCGACCAGGATCTGGGAAAGAGCCGCGCTCAACGCGGCACGGTCACGCTCGTCCGCGACCCCGTGCTCCAGTTCCCGGTCCAGCAACTCGGCCGCGATACGCGGGGCCCTGACCGCCAGCGCCGACGCGGTGTCGGCGAGCCAGCGCCGGGTCCAGCGGTCGCCGACGCGGCCCGACTCCAGCAGTTGCAGCGCCACCCGTTGGGGCTCGACACCGCCGATACCGTCCAGCGCCCGGGCCGCGTCCTGGTGCAGCGCAACGCGCAGCGCCGTCGGCATGCCGTCGTACAGGGCCTGGCGGATCAGCGGATGCCGGAACGTCATCCGCTGACCGGCATCGACGAGGATCCCGGCTGCGACCGCCTCCTGGAGATCAGCGGAGATGTCGATGGTGGACCGGCCCAGGAGCGCTGCAACTTCCCCGACCGCGAACTCCCGGCCGAGCAGCGAGGCCACCCGCAGCATGTCGAGCGCGTCGGCCCGCACGAAGCTCAGCCGGCTGTCCAGCGCCGCGGCCAACGACCTCCGGACGGTGCTCAGCGAGGTGTTCCGCAGGTCGGCGAGCTCGCCGACCGTCACGCCGCCTTCCCGCACCAGGGACTCGACCAGCTCCCGCACGTACAGGGGATTGCCGCTGGCCTGGGCGGCAAGCTCCACCAGCGCGGGCCCCGGCGGCGCACCGGCGACATCGGACAGCAGATCATGGATCGCGTCCGGGCCAAGGGTGAGGGTCTGGCCGATGAAGCCCTTGGCCGCCTTCGCCGACAGCCCACATGGTCGGACGCGCCACGAGCCCATCGTCGAACACTGCTATCGGCCCGCGCACGGTTCACAAATACCTGGCTCTGCAGCTGACCGTACGCCGACAGGGCGCTCTCAACCACCTACCCGCCCCACGGGTGTGACCGTCTCAACAGACGAGACCGCTTCAGCCCTGCGCCGGTACCCGCGGACCGGCTGGTCCGGCTTGTGAGGGTCATCGCTTGGGCCAGTGCCAGGCGGGCTCGTCCAAGGGTTCCTGCCCGACGATGCGCGTCTGGCCGAACTCCTTGGTCAGCTCGATGGCGTTCGCGCCCGCGTCGCGAAGCGCCGCCATCAACGTGGCGGCGTGCGTGACGACCAGCACCTGGGCGTGCGCCGACGCGGTGACGACCAGGTCGGCGAGCGGAGTGAGCAGATCCGGGTGGAGACTGGTCTCCGGCTCGTTGAGCACCAACAGCGCCGGAGGACGCGGGGTCAGCAGCGCCGCGGTCCACAGCAGGTAGCGCAGGGTGCCGTCGGACAGCTCCGCGCCGGTCAGTGGCCGGAGCAGCCCATGCTGGTGAAAGGCGAGCTCGAACCACCCGTTCTGCGCGCGGACCTCGATCCGGCTGCCCGGGAACGCGTGGTCGATCGCCTTGTCCAGGGCGTCGCGATCCCCGATCTCCCGAATGGTCTGCAACGCCGCCGCGAGGTCTGCGCCGTCATGCCCCAGGACGGGCGTGCGCGTGCCGACCTGCACCGTCCGCGCGGGCGCGTGGGCGTCGGTACGCACATGGTCGTAGAAGCGCCACGAGCGGATCAGCTCGCGCAGGGTGAGCAGATCCGGCGCGCGGTAGGGGTCGGCCAGCTCGCTGAGCATGCTGTCGAACGGCCCCAGCGCATACGGCATCGGCTGCCAGGCGCCCTCGGCGTCCCGTACGCGGGCGACCGCGTTGCCGCGGTCCGCCAGCAGCGTCGAGGAGCGCAGCACCGGGCCGCCCCAGACCGCCTCGCGCTTGATCTCGGGATCGAGCGCGAAGGCCGAACTGGAGGGTGTGGGCAGGCCGAGGTCCATGGCGTAGCCGTACTCGTCGCCGGAGAAGCCGAGCCGCAGGCTGACCGGCCCCTTCCTCCGCGTCCCCTGGACCGGGTGACGTCGTTCCCGTACGGCCCGGCCCAGGTGCTCCGGCCCGGCCCACAGCGTGGACGGCAGACCGCCTTCCCTGGCCAGCGCGGCCACCGCGCCGTTCCGCGCGGAGTCGGCCAGCAACCGCAGCGCGCGGTAGAGGTTGGACTTTCCGCTGCCGTTGGCGCCGATCACCACGTTGAGCCGGTGCAACGGGAGGACGAGATGACGCAACGACCGGTAGTTCTCGACTGCGAGCGTGGTGAGCATGAACCTGCTTAATGCCGTCCGGCCAATACGCGCATGACGATACCCGGCCATGGACGATGACCCGCTGCCCTTGGGCCGAACGGTCGCGCATATGCCATGACGGCTTCATCGCCGTCCTGGGCGTCAACTCTCAAACGTCCTCACGGGGTACCGGTTCCCCGGCCGTGCGCGGACGGCACCCCAGCCGGCCAGTGCGATCACCGCGAGCGCCGCGGACGTGGACGACACCTCTATGGTGAACACCGTCGCCAGTAGCGGGGACATTCCCAGGACCGCGAGTGCCACCGCCGGCCGCACCTCACCGGTCACAACCATGGTCAGCACCAGCATGCGCTTGCGGCCCAGCCGGTCGCCGAAGTGGCCGAACACCACGCCTCCGACCGGCCTGGCCAGGTAGCCGGTGATGAACGTGCCAGGCTGGCCACCGTGCCGGCCAGGGGGGCCGAGGTTGGAGAAGAAGACCTTGTTGAACACAATGGCGGAGGCCGATTCTTTCGCTCGGGCTACCGGGCGCGGGTCACCTCCAGTACGTCGGCCAGCTGCCGCGGGGTCGGCAGGATGCGCAGCCCTTCGTCGATTTCGCGTTCCGCCCACTCGCGGTGCCACGGCTCCGCCTGCGGATCGAGGGCGACGCGCGCCTGGACCAGCAGGAAGTTCAGCCGCGACGCCACCAGCATCGTGAAGTCCGCCGGCTCGGTGATGCGTCCGGGGCCGCCCGCACGCACGCACGCCTCATACATGCCGCGCACGGCGTCGAGGTCGGCGTCCGGGCCGTCGCAGAACCAGTCGAACAGCCCCCTGGCCAGCTCCCGCCCCGGCGCGACCGCCGCGCACAACTCGGGCAGCGTGGTCAGCCGGTCGGCCAGGCGCGCCGCCCATACCCAGCACGGCTCCGACGCTCGCGCCAGCTCGTGGAGGGCGGGGACGCGGTCGTACAGGGATCCGGGGGTCCGCCGTCATGCCGATCGGTCTGCAGGCCATGGAGCTTCGCGGTCTCCCGGAAGATCACAGATTCGGTAATGCCATCGATCTTTGCCTGCTTGAGCATGGGCACGCCTGTCACTTGCTCGAATGCCTGGGCGGACAGCTCGCGGCCGACACCCCTTGTGTCCTGGCCGAGTCGGCCAGGTAGTAGTAGGTAAGCCACGGATCGTCTCGCAGGAGTATCCCGGGCGCCGCCGAGGAGATGAGGGCGGATCGGCGGCTGGTTGCGCCGCCGCCGGGCCGCCCGCCGCCTGGGCATGGCGACTGTCGGCATCTTCGTCGGGCTCGGCGTGATGCCGGCGATCAATCGATAGCCATAGGCGCATGCGTGCAAATCCTGACCGCACGTGCTAAATATTATCCATGCGGTCAAAAAATAAGCTGACCGGCCAACAATCGTTCATCGAGAAAGCCAGGCGAGCCCAGATCATCGCCTCGGCCATCGAGGTCCTGGCCGAGTCCGGCTTCGCCAACGCGTCGCTGGCCACCATCGCCAAGCACGCGGGAATCAGTAAGGGCGTCATCTCCTACCACTTCGCCGGCAAGGACGAGCTGATGGAGGAGGTGGTCAACGAGGTCTACACCAACATCACCCAGTATGTCCTGGCGAAGATGGAGGGCCTGGCCACCGCCAAGCAACTCCTGCGCACTCACATCCTGTCCGTCGCCGAGCAGATGCGCGGACACCGCAGCCGCCTGCTGGCCCTAGGCGAGATCGTCCACAACCTGCGCACCCCCGAAGGCAAGCCGCGCTACGGCGCGCACACCAACGAGGAGCTCTACCAGGCCCTGGAGCACATCTACCGCTTCGGTCAGGGCAACGGCGAGTTCCGCGACTTCGACCTCCGGGTCATGGCCATCACCCACCAGGCCGCGATCGACGCCATGTTCGCCTACTGGGCGGTCAGGCCGGAACACGACCTCAACGCCCATGCCCGCGAACTCGCCGACGTCTTCGAAAGGGCGGTCACGTGAAGACCGAGACCCGGGCCAGGCTCCTGGGCGTCGACAACCTGCGAGTGGTGCTCACCGCACTGGTGGTGCTCCACCACGTCGCCGTCTCCTACGGCAACATCCCCGCCTGGTACTACTACCAGCGGGCCACCGACCCCACCGGCACCGCGCTGGACGTCATGGTCATGTTCGACCAGGCCTTCTTCATGGGATTCTTCTTCCTCATCTCCGGCTTCTTCACCCCGTCCTCCCGCGACCGCAAGGGCGGCGGCCCCTTCCTGCGCGACCGGCTCAAGCGCCTGGGCATCCCGCTGCTGGCCTACCTGCTGCTCCTGCGCCCGCTGGTGACGCTCGGTCTCTATGACGGCGCCGTGCCGTACTGGAAGTTCTATCTGGCCTCGTGGGACCCGGGGCCGATGTGGTTCGTCGAGGTGCTGCTGGTCCTCGCGGTCGGCTACGTGGTGATACGGCGGGCTCGTCCGGTTCCACGCGTCGAGGAGAGCCCGCTGACGCTGCGCCGGATCGCGCTGTTCGCGCTGAGCCTGTCGGCGGCCACCTTCCTTTGGCGTTTCCTGGTGCCGGTGGGCACGTACTGGCCGGTCGTCGGCCTGCCCACCTCCTCCTACCTGCCGCAGTACGTGTCACTCTTCGCCGTCGGCGTGCTGGCCTGGCGGCGCGGCTGGCACTCCAGCCTGCCGCGCGCCGCCGTCCGGATCGGCTTCGGTACGGCTACCGCCGCCTCGCTGACCCTGCTCCCGCTCTCCTGGATGACCACGGGCGTGCTCAACCAGCTCCTCGCCGCGACCTGGGAGACGGTGTTCGCGATCTCCCTGATCATCGCGCTGACCGTGCTGTTCCGCGAGCGCTTCAACCGCCAGGGCCCCTTCGGCCGCTTCCTGGCCGACCAGGCCTACGCGGTCTATGTGATCCACCCGCTCGCGCTGGTCGCGGTGAGCGCCGCCCTGGACGGCCTGCACACCCTGGCGATCCTCAAGTTCACCCTGGTCGCGGCGATCTGCCTGCCCCTGTGCTGGGGCCTGGCCTACCTGGTCCGAATGATCCCCGGGGCCAAGCGAATCCTCTAGCGCGAGTTCCGGGCAAGTTAATCAAGGTCGGTTTCGGAGGCTGTTCGCGGTCTGGGTCCAGTCGTTGGGCTGGGAGTTTCCAGAGCGGTCTTGATCTCTGTAGCGAAGATCGCGCATTACCCATATATGCCGTCGATTATCGGGAAGCGCCGTGGGGCGCGGACCTACTACTACCTGGCCGAGTCGGCCCGGGTCGACGGTAAGCCGCGGATCGTCTCGCAGGAGTACCTCGGCACCGCCGAGGAGGTGATGGCCCGGCTGAAGGGCGGCGACACCGAGCTGCCCGAGCGTACCCAGCATCGGCGGTTCGGCGAGGTGGCCGCCACCTGGTCCATCATCGACGAGCTCGGCATCGCCGAAGTGGTCGATCAGGTCAGCGGACCTGGCCGGGCCGAAGCAACCGACCTGCGGCTGGTCGGGCTGGGCCTGGTGGTCACCCGGGACGGCGGCATCCCGCTGCTGTCGCACGCCTACCCGGGCAACCGGCCCGACGTCACCCAGTTCCCGGCCCTGGCCGAGGCGGTGATCGGCCGCTACGGCGACGTGCTGGGCGATGCGCCGCAGGCCACCATCGTCTTTGACGCCGGGCAGAACTCCGCCGACAACTTCACCCGCCTTGCCCGGCTCGGGCTGCACTTCGTCGGGTCGGTCCCACCCAGCGATCATCCAGGGCTGCTGGCACGCCCTGCCACCGACCGGCACCTGGTCGATGTCGAGCGGTTCGACCAGCTGACCGCATTGGAAGACCGGGTGAGCGTGCTGGGCGCTGTGCGCCGGGTGGTGCTGACCCATTCGCCCGGCCTGCATCAGGCCCAACAGGTCGGATTCGCCCAGACTGTCGGCAAGGCGAGCGGGCAGCTGACGGAGCTGGCGGCGCGGCTGGAACGGGGCAAGACCCGCCGCTTGCGCCAGGCCGTCGAGGCCGACATCGACCGCATCGTCAAACCCCGCTGGGTCGGCAGAGTCTTGCGCACCGAGCTGACCGGCGCCACCCCCGCCGACCTGCGACTGCGTTGGTGGATCGACGCTGCCGCGCACGCCGAACTCGAAGAGGAGATCTTCGGCAAGCGGATCCTGGTGACCGACCACGACGAGTGGCCCATCGCCGAGATGATCGCCGCCTACCGCTCCCAGGCCGAGTCGAGGCGGGATTCCGCCAGCTCAAAGACCCCCACGTGGTGTCCTTCTCGCCGATGTTCCACTGGACCGACCAAAAGATCCGCGTCCATCTGCTGACCTGTGTTCTGGCGCTGATGGTGGCGCAGCTAATGCGCCGCCGTGCCGACCAGGCCGGGCTTCGCCTGTCGGTCCGCGAACTTCTGGCTCACCTGGCCGCCATCCAGGAGACCGTTTTGCTGTTCCCCGGCGATCGGGGTCGTCCTCGCGCCCGGCGGATGCTCACCGACACCACGTCTGACCAGCGCAGACTCTTCGAGGTGTTCGACCTTGGGAGGTTCGCCCCGCAACGATGACGTGGGTAATACACCCCGCTGGCCACCTCGCCACCTGTGACCAGAGGGAACTACCCTCAAGATCGTCTTATCCGGAAACTCGGGCTGCGCTGGCGGAAGGACCCGCGGGGCCGGTGAAGGTGCCCAGATGCAGGCGTTGGAGTTCGTCGCGTAGCTTATTCGTGCGATGAATGACCGCGGGCCCCGCAGAGGTCGGCGGCGATACTGAATAGTCGGACGCGTGCTGATTGCCGATGCTGTTGATCGTCTTGGTGATCGAGTGCGCGATGGTAGATCTGCCGCATGACGCGGTCGGCGGCGTCGGCCGAACCGAGCATGAGGTGGCAGAACAGTCGCAGCTGTGCGTGAAGCTCCTCGTTGTGCTGGGTGATGTTTTCTGGTTCGGACATGCCGTTGGCCATGTCAGAGCCCGAACAGTGGAAACAGCCCTGAGCCGTGGAACGCGACGATCCGGCAGACGCCCTCGGTCGTGAGTGTCAGTACGTGCAGCGCATGTGGGTGGTGTGCGCCGTCGCGGCCGCGGGCGTACACCGCGAAGGCGGGTTGTCCGTTGGCGGAGGTGGGGACCAGTGCGGCCGGTCCGATCACTCGTATCTGTTTGGCCAGGAAGGCAAGGATGGTGTCGCGGCCTTCGAACCAGGTCGCGATCGGCGGCATTTCCCATCTGGCGTCCTCGGTCAATACCGCGACGAGTTGATCGACGTCCGCGGTTTCGAAGGCGGTGACGTATCGGTCGAGCAGGGCCCGCTGTCGTGGCTCGGCGGGTTCGGTCAGGTCGTCTTGGCTGAGCGGAACCTGGGCTCGGGCGCGCTGGAGCGCGCTGTTGACGGCCGCTGTCGTCATCTCCAGCAGTTGCGCCACCTCGGCGGTACGCCATTGCAGCACGTCGCGGAGAATCAGCACGGCTCGCTGTCGCGGCGGCAGCTGCTGGAGCGCTCCCACCAGCGCGAGCCGCATAGTCTGTCGTTCCACCACGACCGTCGCCGGATCGGCCGGTGCGGTGGTGAACAGGAAGTCGGGTATCGGCTGGAGCCACGGCACCTCCCGAGCTTGTGCGCCGAGCGCCGCATCCAGGTCTGTCTGGGGGGCGCCGAGATCCGCGGGCAGAGGCCTGCGTCTACTTTTTTCCAGCGCCTTGAAACACGCCCGGGCCGCGATACGGTACAGCCAGGTACGCAGCGACGACCGTCCCTCGAACGCGTCGTAGGCACGCCAGGCTTCGAGGTAGACGTCTTGCACCACCTCTTCGGCCTCGTCGACCGAGCCGAGCATGCGGTAGCAGTAGGCGAGCAGCTCACGCCGGAACGGTTCGCTCAGCCTTCCGAAATCCTTGTCGCCGGCGGCCTTGGCTTCAGTCATGGTGTGCATGATCCGCCGATTCTGTGGTGGCGGGGTGCGCGGCTCGCCCGGTCGAGCCGTATTCGTGGTGTCGCTTCAGCCACGAATATCGCGGCACCTGGGGGTATCCGTCGGGGGAGTCCTCCCAGTCCTCTTGGCGTCCGAGCGCGGTGAAGTCGAGGGAACCCAACGTTGCACCCATCGGCTCGTGCTCGCGACCGTTGATGAAGTACGTGCGGTAGACGTTGTCGCCGTCACGGATGAATGCGTTGGTGCCGTACCACTCGGCCACGCCGAAGTCGGCGTCGAAGCTGTCGATGATCGTGTACCAGGGCATGGCCCAGCCCATGCGCGCTTTCATCCGTTCGATGTCGGGTTCGGATCAGTGGACGGCGATGTCAGCCATGTCGATGGCGACGAAGACGATCTGGTCGTCGCCCATTGGGGCGTAGGCCCGTCGCGTGGCGGGGATGACGATGCCGTCGACGTCGCGGTAGTCGGCGGCGTAAAGCTGCGCCTCGACCGTCCGGCCGACGATGTCGATGGTGAAGTCGTGGCGGCGCAGCAACCCGTCCGGGCCGAAGCAGAACACCTGCGTGCGGGTGTGGCTCTTGATGTGGTCGGGGAAGGTCACTTTCAGCCGCCGCCATGTTTCACCGTCGGCCTCAATCGGGGCGATCTCCTCGCAGACGAACCCCGGCCAGGTGAACAGGAACGGCGTATTCAGGTACGTCCACAGTGCTTCCCCGGTGAAGTACGCGAGATGCAGGTCGTCCCACGGCGTCTCGAACTGGTGGCCGTCGAACGACCGTTCCGGGTCGTCGCGTGCCTCGACCACCGTGCCGATCGGTCGTTGCAGGACGACCCGGTCGGGTTCGAAGACCGACCGTCGGTCCTGGCCGACGAAGTCCATGGTCAGCCGTTCCCGCGTGGTGTCCACCTCGAAGCGGACCTTCGTCAGCGCGTCGCCTTGTCCCTTGATCTGCCAGAAGGCCCCGGTGATGGCGGCGTCGACAGCGATCGTCTGGATCCGGTTCCACCGGTCCACGCCACCGTGCGCGGCGACGGCGCTCGCGAGTAGATCGTTCATTGCTCTTGCTCCTCTGTAGGGATGCCCCGGCCGCCGAAACGGCGATCGGGGCGAGTCGGGTCAGTCGACGATGATTCCGCCGGTCAGGTTGGCGACGGTGCCGGTCATCGCGGATGCCCGGTCGGAGGCGAGGAACACCGCCGCTTCCGTGAGTTCGGCCAGCGTGGTCGGGCGCTTGCGGTGGCTCATACCACTCGCTAGCGCAATGAACTGCTCCTTGGTGATCCCCAGCGCGTCGGCGTGCAGCCCGTACACGACGTCGATGACCGGTGTCTCCACCATGCCCGTGGTGCGTAGGCAGATCGCGCGAACACCGTGCTGGGCCCATTCGGCCGACAGCGCGCGGTTGAGACCTTCCATCGCCGCCCAGCCGACGCTCATGCCGCCCACCAGGGGCAGCGGCAAGCGGGCCGGTTCGGGTGTGTGCATCATGATCACCCCCGACCGCCGGGCGATCATGTGCCGTGCGGCGGATTTCGCGGTGATGAAATGAGCCTGGGCATACGTGGTGATCGGGCGCAGGAAATTCTCGGCCGGCAGTTCGGTGAGCGGTATTCCCTGCAATCCCACGGGCGAGATTCCGATCGCGTTGAACGACACGTCGATGCTGCTGGCGTCGGCGACGACCGCGTCCAGGTGCTCGGTCACGGATTTCTCGTCCCCGGCGTCCACCACGGCGGTCTCGACTGCTCCACCCGCGGCGGAGATCTCCTTCGCGACCGTGTCGATGACGTCGAGATTTCGCGCGGTCAGGAACACCCTGGCACCTTCGTGAGCGAAACCGCGGGCCACCGCACTACCGACCGCGCCGCCCGCGCCGTAGACGACGACATTCTTGTTTTCCAGCAACATAACCTTCTCTTTCTGGTTGTTCACGCCATCGCGTGAAGTCCGTGGCCGGTGAGCTGGTACTCCCGGTGCTCGTCCTGGTTGTCGGTGTCCTGGCACAGCTGCGCGATCTCGGCGCCGACGATGGCCGGCGTGAGAAGCGGTTGCAGTGCCGCCGCGAATGTGTCGGTGTCGATTCCCTGCCGCTGGGCGTATGCGGCGACCCCGGCGGCGCCGAGTTCGGTGGCAGGCGTCAGTTGCGGCAGCACGGTGGCGAAGCCGATGCCGAGCTGGGCGCGGCGGGATTCATCGGCGGCGTATCCGGCGAGAAATCGGATCATCGCCTTTGCGCCCGAGTATCCGCCGCTGAGCGGTGAGCCGCGCAGGGCAGCCCCGCTGGATATCGCCACCACCAGGCTGCCTGGCGTCAGCGGGTGGCGCAGTGCCGCGCGGATCCAATGGAAAGCGTGTTGGGTGTCGACCTGCCAGTTGCGGCTGAACGATTCCCAGGACTGTTCGTGTACCGGGCCGATGGCGGGTGTCGCGCCCGCGTTGAGCACAAGCAACGTCGGTTGGTGTTGCTCGATCAGGGTGCGGGCGGTCTCCGCGTCGGTCGCGTCGGCGACAACCGGGACGAACGCCGCACCCAATCGTCGGTGCACGTCCGCCAATGCGTCGGCGGTGCGCGCAACGCCGACGACCTGGTGACCTTGGTCGATCAGCGCGGCGGCGATCGCCGATCCGAAGCCGCGGCCCGCTCCGGTGACCACCGCCGTGGTCTGTGACTGGCGCGATGAGCTCATACCTATACAGAGGCGAGCTCACCGCGAAAGTCATCGCTGCGGCTTGCTTCGGGTTGCCGACACGGATTCGTCGAACAACCTCAGCGCCATCACGCCATGCGTGGCGGTACCGCCCGCACACACCGCCGCGGCGACCATCGCGACACGCTGTCGTCGCGGAACAACCTCGCCGGCGCCTACCAGTCGGCGGGGGACCTGGGCCGCGCGATCCCGCTGTATGAGCAGACGCCGGCGGATCGGCAGCGGGTGCTCGCCGAGCAGGCCGAATTCTGGCTTTATGAAGACGAGTACGACACGTCGTTGCGGATACGTCTCTGGGACATCCCATCGACTGGCTACGAGGCGATCTCTACCGTGCCGCCCTCCGATGACCCGGCCCGCCTCACCTACCCGATCGTGTTGTCCGCCGCCAACATCGACCCACGAACGTGATCACGCTTGCCGGCAACATCGTCCGCGGCAGCCTCCACCGCAAGCTCGAGGCCCGACGTCACGACACCCCATCCCCGCGCTAGAGCAGCTCGTCATGGCGTCCAAACCGCTCCGGGACCGAGTCACCTCCTCCCTGCCCGCCCAAGGCGTCCTCCAACTGACCACCGCACCAACTACACCTGCGGCCGCTGCCAATGGCACGGCCAGGCCCCGAACCATCGCCACCATGGACGACAACTGGCGCGCCCCCATCTGCCGCAGCTGCTACACCGGACTGATTCAGCAGCGCCCCGGCTAACCACCCTGACCGAGTGAACCCACGTGCCTCGCCCTCAGGTTCCCGCATCTGCCCCTGCGAGATTTCACGAACCCGTCGGCTTTTCGGCAGCGGCGGCTACAACGCCGCGCTGCTGGCCGAAGTCGTCGGGCCGGATGGCCAGGTGGTCACCATTGGATGCCATTGAAGGCCTGTCGTTCGAAACGCCCGGCGAGCATGCAGTCCACCTGAACCCGACCGTAGGCGTCGACCCGATTGGTGCGCAGGACGACCGCACGCGCGGTGGCGAGGCCAGGGGCTACAGCGAACGCCTCGCGCAGGGTGACCAGGAGATAGCCGCACTACGTCAATGCGTAATAGCTGGCACGCCGGGTCTTGGTGAGTTTCTTCAGAGAGAAGTTGCCTGCCGGAGTACGGATGGGAACCGTTCGGGTACGAAGTCTGGGCCCGGTGCCAGGATCACGAGAGAAACCTCTGAGTCATTCAGTGCTACGGGGACCGCGGGTGCCTCGTTGTCCTCGAACGCCTCCGCCAGGACCGGCAGGACCACTTCTGGATCGTTCCCGCGCAGGCGCTGCCATTGCTGGTTGAGTTCCCACTGGTATCTGTCGCGCTCGCCATTGACCTGGATCAACCAACGCTGCGTGTCGGCCTCAGCGGCTAGTCGTGCGCGCTGCTTCGCTTCGGCGCGCGCTTTGCGCTGGAACATGCCGATGCCCGCCAGGGCCTGCTGTTCCCGAGGCGCTAGAAAGGTCGCAACGTTCGGTTGGGGGACGGGTGGCGCTATCGGCGGTTGCGCGGATGGAAACTCGGCCCGGTGCAGGTTGAGGATTTGCAGGAAGGCGGCCGACGTCGGCCTGGAGTTCCTCACCGGCGACCTGCAGGGCTCGCACGACCCGTCCGGGATCGTGTTCACCGTGCTGGCCGCGTTGCCGGGGATGGAACGCGAGTACATCCGCGACCGCACCCTGGAGGGCCACCGCCCTGCACCTGCGCGAGCAGAACCTCAGCCTGCGCGACATCGCCGCACGCCTGGTCATCACCACGGGCAAGCGGAAAGGGCGCCACCCCTCGGCGGCGACCGTCCTGCGCATGCTCCGTGATCACGACGCCAGGGCCGCCACCAGCACGGCAGGCGTGATCGCAGCGGCGGCGCGGTGACCTTACCGGTCCGCGCCCGGCTCGTCTTTCCGCACAGGAAGATGGTGCACCTGTCCGCACAATCCGAACCGGTGTATCAGCCTGTGTACCAGGTGGTGAAGGTCGCCCGCCTGCCCGTACCCAACGAGATCCGCGAACCGGACTGCATGATCGGCCCCAAGGTCTGGGCAGCGCGCCGCATCCGCCGTCTGGCTCTCTGGCTCCTGCCCGCCGAACCCCGCAGGCGTGCTGCTGGCACCGTCAGGTGAACTGGCACCAGGCCGCCGCAGCCGCGGTTCGCCTCGTCCGCGAGGCCCAGGCCGCCGGGGTGGACAATGAGGGCCGACCTGGTGTTCGGTGAATCTGTTCCACGCCCCGCTGCGCGAGCCGATGAAGTACGACAACGCCCACGAGCCGGTCCGAAAATATGACTGTTTTGCCGTCTGGCCGCCCGTGTCCGGGTTCCGGGCCCAGCCGCACATGCTGCGGCATAGTGCCATTACGAAGATGCGGCAGGCCGGGGTGGACCGCCGAGTGGCCCAAGAGATCGGCGGCCATGTCTCAGCCTCGTCGCAAAATGTGTATTCCCACGTCACCGACTCCGACAAGCGCGAGGCCGTCGAGATGGTGGCCGCCGCGAGAAGGCAGGCGCAGTCGTGAGCGGGCCGGACAGCCTGACCGGCACGGTGATCGCTCTCCATGAGCGGGACGCCTCGCTGATACGCCGCCAGCGGGCCTCCCATTCGGCCTCGTCACCACCGCAGGCGGACACGTAGGCCAGCGTCACCGTCAGCGTGGGCAGCTTACGGCCAGAGGCGGCCTCCGACGGCGCCGCAGCGGAGTAGTGGGCACGCTGAGCGAGCACCCGGTAGGTGGGGGTCGCTGGCCTTTCTGCGCAGGGCACGCAGGTTGGCCGCGAAATGTAACAACGAGCTGTCTCCCGTGTCCAGCGGACGCTCTGGCCGAGGCACCTGCTCTGTCCCTCCTCCGGGTCCGCCGCCACACCGACGAAGTGATCAGCTTGATCTAACAATCGTCCGCTTACCTCGTGCAACAGGCTCGGTGGTGTCGCCGGACAGACCCGGCCACGAGCTGCGCCCATACGATCAGGACCGTGTGTGCGGCTGCCGCCCCCCTTTCGCACAGGCCGCGAAGTGAGTCGGGGTCTGCGGCGGAGTAATGGTGTACCTCGAAGAAGGGACGCCATGCGGATGACCGCTCCCCCCAATACGCCGGAAAGGCTGGACGACGCCGAGCTCATCGAGCAGTCACGGCATCGGCCCGAGTCGTTCGCGGCGCTGTACGACCGCCACTTCGGCCACATCTACCGCTATGTCGCCGCGCGGGTCGGACCGCAGGTCGCCGATGACCTGGCCTCAGAGACGTTCCTGACCGCGTTTCGCAAACGACATAGTTTCGACCCCGACCGGGGCGCTGTACGCGGCTGGATGTACGGAATCGCCACCAACCTCCTCGCTGACCATCGCCGCAGCGAGATGCGGCGGCTGGAGGCGCTGGCCAGGGTGCCGGCGGACGAGCCGGGCGAGGACGAGCACTCCGACCGCGTGGCGGCGCGGGTGACCGCGGCCGGCACCCGGCGCCGGTTGGTCGCGGAACTCGGGCGGCTGCCGGACGGCGAGCGGGACGTGCTGCTCCTGGTCGCGTACGGCGACCTCAGCTACGACGAGATCGCCCAGGCCCTCGACATCCCCCTGGGGACCGTGGCCTCCCGGCTGAACCGGGTGCGCAAGAAGCTGCGCGTGGCACTGGATGACGTCGTCACCGAATCTGGAGGATCTGATGGATGAGCTGCGTGAGGGCGACGGTTCCCGTGATCTGGTCGAGCCGAGCCAGGTGGAGGCGGTCCTCGACCTGCTCGGGACGCACGAACCTTCCCTCGACACCGTCATGGAGGGACGCGCCCGGCTGCTGGCCGAGGCGGCCGCCACCGCCGCCCCCGTTCACGACCTGAAGCCCGCGCGGAAGAGGCGGCGCGGCCGGCTGGTCGGCGCCGGGCTGAGCCTGGCCGTGGCCGCCGCGGTCGCGGTGGTGGCGCCCACGATGCTGTCCGGCGGGCCTGTCTCCCTGACGCCCCAGCCCGGCACGTCGTCGCCGGCGGGTGCGCCGACCGCCCGGCAGATCCTGCTCGCGGCGGCCGTCGCCGCGGAGAAGGAGCGGGCGAGCGGTGACTACTGGCATACCGCGACGGTCACCCGCTGGAGTCTGACCGATCCCAACCGCGACTACGTGATCGAGGCCAGCCAGTCGAAGGAGTCGTGGCTAGCCGAACGGCCGGAGCTGCAGAGCTGGTGGATCGACCAGTATCTCGGCACCAAGCCCGCGACCCCGCAGGACGAGGCGGCCTGGCAGGCCGCGGGCGCGCCCACGAGCTGGCGATACCCCAAGGACATGAACGAACAGCTCTTCGCCGTCCCGTCCAAGCCGCTGGAAGCGGCGGCGGGCGAGCGAACGGCCACACGGCTCCGCGGCGGTTGGAAGGGCACGGGCGGCATCCTGACAGCGCAACCGATCACCTGGAAGGACCTGCGCGAGATCCCGGACGATCCCGACCGGCTCCGGACCTACCTCCAAGAGCGCGTCACCCGGCTGCTGGCGGACAGCGCCGGCAGCGACAGGGAGGAGGTGGGGATGCGGCACCTTCGGCAGGGCTGCGTGGAGCTCATCAGCACCTTGCCTGTCTCGGGCGAGGTGCGAGCGTCCGCGTACCGGATCCTTGCATCGTTGCCCGGCATCCGGTCAGAAGGGGAAATCACCGACCCGCTGGGCCGGGACGGGCAGGCGCTCAGCTACGAGGAAGAGATTGAGCCGGGCCTGTTCGCCACGACCCAGCTCGTCGTCGATCCCGGCACGGGCCTTCTCGCCGAGATGCGGACGACCACCATCACTCTCGCGAACGGGCGGCAGGCGGAGATCCGCAGCTCCACTGCCTACCAGGTGGCTGGCTGGACCGACGAACGCCCCGAACTGCCCGCCCGCCGAAACTGACCCGTACGCCCACACCGGGCGAGGGGAAGAGTTCCACGGGTCCGTGACGAGCCGTTGGACGCGGGCACGACCGACGCGGGCACGACCGACGGGGCGTGCCCGCGCGGTGGTGGAGCGCCCGGCGGGTCGCCCGGAGCGAAGCACATCCCGCGGATCGGCGGATAGGTAGTGATCTATTGTCAGCGATCTGGAGCATCGTATGCGACTGAGAACAACGGCGGTGGCAGCGTCCGCCCTGGTCATGCTGGCCGCCCATCCGTTACCCACGGGCGGGCGCGCAGGCAGGGCAGGACGAGCGGACCGTCACGTTGATCACCGGCGATCGGGTGACCCGCCCTGTCCGGGGGCGGAGTGATGATCGACCCCGGTGAAGGACGGGACGACCTCACCTTCCTCACCGAAGAGGAGAACGGGTGGCGGCGAGTGGTCCCCAGCGACGCCATGCCGCTGCTGGGGCAGGGACGGTTGGACCCGCGACTGTTCGACATCGATGCCCTACTGCGGGCGGGCCATGACGACCGCCGTGACCATCTGCCGCTCATCATCACACAGGCGGCCCCGCCCAAGGCACTGGCGGGGAGTTCGGCGATCACGACGCTGGCCGCGGTCGACGGCTATGCCGTACGCCAAGAGCGCGCGCGGGCCGTCCGATTCTGGACGGAGCTCACCGGCGCCCTGGGAGGCGAGGCGAAGGTGTGGCTGGACGGAGTGCGCCGGGTCTCGCTAGAAGGCAGCGTCCGGCAGATCGGCGCGCCCGCAGCCTGGGCCAGAGGGCTGACCGGCGAGGGCGTGAAGGTCGCGGTCCTGGACACCGGGATCGACGCGGCGCACCCCGACCTGGCGGGCAAAGTGAGCCTGCGCAAGGACTTCACCGACGAGCCCGACGAAAGTGACCTGGTCGGCCACGGCACCCATGTGGCCTCCACCATCGCCGGGAGCGGCGCGGCCTCCCAGGGAAGCTACCGTGGCGTCGCCCCGGGCGCGGACCTGCTGGACGGGCGGGTGTGCGGCTCGGTGTGGTGCCGCGATTCGGCGATCCTGGCGGGCATGCAGTGGGCGGCCGAGCGGGGCGCGCGAGTGGTGAACCTGAGCCTGGGTCTGGCGGACACGCCTGAGCAGGATCCGCTGGAGCAGGCGATCGAGGCGCTGAGTGCCCGGTACGGCACGCTGTTCGTCGCCGCCGCCGGAAACGAGGGCCGGGAACGCACCTGGTCATGTACCAGACCACGCTGGACATGTCGCTGGTGCTCAACCGGCTGAGCCGCGAGGGCGAGACGGTGCATCGCGCCGACGTGGCCATCATGTCGCCCTACCAGGAGGACAACGTACGCCGCTTCGGCGACTACATCTACGACCTGAACGCGCCGCTGGAGGGCATGGAGGTCCACCTCGATCTCGAGGAGGAGACAGAGGCAGCCTGAACGGCATGCCGGGCGGGGTCACCTCAGCCGACGAAGGCACGCCGTGGCGAGGCCGGCCCCGGCCTTACCACCCACCGGCGACCTCGCCCACACCGCGCCCTCCCTCATCTGGCCGGCCGGTACCGTAACCGGTAGCAGAAGAAATCGGACGCCGGCCGATGCCCAAACCAGTAGCATCGCCGGCGTCCGATGCTTCGAAAGCGCGGACTTTCCGCGTTATTTCTTGATCTCGTAGCGCAGAAGTACCACGCCATTCTCGAACCCGGTGGCCTCAATCAGCTTCAGGTCTTGCCGATCCTCGAAAATGCGCGTTCCCTTGCCGCGTGCCGCCGGGCAGACGAGCAGGGTGATCTTGTCGACGACACCGGCGTGCAGCAGGGAGCGCATGAGGGTCAAGCTGCCCCACAGCCAGATGTCCTTGCCGCTCTGCTCCTTGAGCTTCCGGATGGTGGCGGCCGGGTCGCGCGTCACGGTCGCGGCGGGAAAGTCGCCCCAGGGGGCGTCTTCCAGTTTCGACGAGGCGACGAACTTGGTGAGGTTGTTGAGCTTCTCGCCGTACTCGCCCTGTTCCTCGGCGTACGCCCAGCCCGTGGACTGGGCGTAGGTGTTCGCGCCGAGAATCAGCGTGTCGACCTCGTCGATGAGCCCCATCACGCTTGCCTTGAACGCAGGGTCGGTGGTCTCGGAAAAGGGCTCCCCTGACACGAAGCTGAGCCCGCCGTCCTCCTCCGCGGCGATGTTGTCGACGGTAACCCACTGCTGAACGATGAGCTTTCGCATCACTGACTGTGCCTTTCGAGTATTTGTCGGCTGAACAGGTCCGCCGGTACGAAGCCTTCGTGACGGATCCGACACCGGAGGAACTGGAGCGGGTCTTTTTTCGAGGACGAAACCGTGCGCGGGTTCTCGACCACTTATCTCGACATTTCCTGGCGGACTTCAACGGATTCGCGCACTGCGAGGCGGCCACAAACGGGCACGGGGAGAGCCACTTCGCGTCCCAGGCGCGCCAAGGACATGGTGGTGCCCCAGATGCAGCCGCGTCGGATCGCCGCTTCTCGATCGGCACCCGGTGTGGCCGGCAGGAGCAGGCCTTTCCGCGCACCGCGGTGAGGTTGGAGGCGTGGGCGATCCACTCAAGGCGAGCGGCCTGGCGGCGCTCAGGCGGACTGACGCTCCTCGCGCTGCCGGATCAGCTCCTCGACCGGGCTGGGCAGGGTCGTCTCGAAGTCGATCAGTTTCGCCCAGGTCGGGGTCACGACGATCCGGACCATGCCGTCGTGGTAGAGCGAATGCACCTCCGCCTCCCACACGACCCGCTGCTCGGGCGTCATCTGGTAGGTGCTGGTCTGCTGGAGGTACTCGTCCGGGATGCCGTCGACGTAGTCAAGTTCGGCCCGGCCGCGGATGAGCAAGATCTTGGGCGGGTGCGCCTCGGTGTCGATCGTCAGGGCGACCATCGGGTTCTCGCTCAAGGCCTGGAGCTTCGGAGCGTTCTTCGGCGTGCTCATGACGATCTCCGAGCCGTTCCAGGCAAAGATGATCGGGATGTTGCGGGGTGTGCCGTCCTTGGCGACGTAGGCCAGGCGGGTCACGTCGCGGGCCAGCAGTTCCCGGCTGAGCGGCCGGTTCAGAACCTCGGTGACCTCGTACGATTTCACGGTGATTCCTCTCATTGTTGTTTCTCGGCGTCGGTTCAGGGGCGTTCGGCCACTGCTTGCGCAGTGGTCGGTTGTGGTCTGGGCGGCGGGGTCCCGTTCGACAGGCGCAGGGCCGGGTTGAGCATCGCGGTGACGGCGAGCGATGCCACCGCCATCACGGTCATCGCCGCACCCGCGGGCAGGTACTGCGCGACCAGGCCGGCCAGCGTGGCGCCGGCTGCCTGCATCGCCTTCATGCCGGTGACGTGCAGGCCCAGCGCCTGACCGCGGACGTCTTCGCCGATCAGCGCGATCAGCCGTTCCTGCAGCAGCAGCGTGGAGGCGAAGCCGATCGACGCCACCGCGACGACGCCTGCCGCGACCGGCGTGCTGAGCGGCAGCGCGAACAGCAGGTACGGCACCGCGAGCAAGAATCGCAGCGGGGTGACGTACCGCCGCCGCCCCTGTGGCGACATGAACCGCCCGGCGGCCAGATCGCCGAACAGCATGCCCAGCGCCGCCGCGACGAACAGCGCGGCGGCGGACCGCGGCGCGTAGGGCACGAACAGCGCCTCGCAGCCCACCACCAGGCCGTTGGGCACCCACGTCGCCAGGTAGACGGCCCGGCGGGCCGGCGTGGACAGCAGGTGCCGGTTGACCTGCCAGGTGGCCGCGACGGACGGGCGGCCGGACGCCCGCGCCGGCCGGGCGCTGAGTCCCCACCGCAGCACCAGAGCCGCGACGAAGGCCAGCGTCGCGCTGATGGCCAGCGTCGTCCGCGGCGACACCACCGCCAGCAGGATGCCGCCGAGCGCGAAGCCGGCGATCTGCATCGCGCCGACCGAGATGTTGAGCATCGAGCGGCCGAGCACGTACCCGTTCGGCGGCACGATCTCGTTGAGCAGGCCGTACCGGACACCGCCGCCGATCGAGCTGACCAGGCCCAGAGCCAAGATCACCGCGAACATCGCCCACAGCGGCATGCCCGGCATGGCCAGAGCCGAGGCGGCCAGGCCGCCGGCCAGCGCGGTCAGCGTCAGCGCCGTACGCGGTCGCACCCGGTCGGCCACCGACAGCAGCGTGGTGGCGCCGAGCAATTCGGCGAACGACGGCCCGAACATGCTCAACGCGGCCAGCAGCGGGGAGTCCGTGCGGGCATACACCAGCGTGGCGAGCGCGAGCCCGTTCAGCGTGGTCGAGGCGACCTGCGCGCACGAGGCCGCGAACAGCGGGGTGAACTCGGGTGTTCGAAACAGTTCCTGGTACGTACGCATCGCTGGGGATTCCCTTACTCTCGTCCGCCGTCGGGCCTTCACAGCCTCCGGCGGCCGGCACTGGCTCGGCCGTTGTGGTTGACCCGGTCATCCAGCCCATCTCGGCTCACTGACGAGCCTGCACCCAAGAGGTCTTATGCGTCTAATGCCACCTTTAGCGAGAATCCATCGATAGGATTGATGAATGCTCGATATCGTCCGGCTTCGCGTCCTGGCGGCGGTCGCCGCCCACGGCTCGGTCACCGAGGCGGCCAAGACGTTGCACTACTCCCAGCCCTCGATCAGCCACCATCTGGCCCGGCTGGAAGCGGCGACCGGAGCCAAGCTGATCCAGCGCGCCGGGCGCGGCATCCGGCTCACGCCCGAAGGCGAGCTGCTCGCCCGCCGCGCGGCGGAGATCGTCGGCCGGGTCGACGCGGCCGGCGCCGAACTGGCCGCCCAGCTCGGGCTGCAGACCGGCCGGGTCCGCCTCACGGCCTTCAGCTCGGCCTTGAGCGTCCTGGTCCCGCCCGCGGCCGTGGCGCTGACCCAGTCGTACCCGAACATCGAGCTGCACCTGGCCGACGCCCATCCCACGGTGGCCCAGCGGCGGCTGCGCGACGGCTCGGCCGACCTGGCCATCGTGCACCGCTACGACGACATCGTGCCGGACGACGGCATCCGCTACTCCTACCTCCTCGACGACCCGATGTACCTGCTCAGCCGGCACCCCGGCCAGACGCTCGCCGACCACCGGGACTCGGCGTGGATCGCGGGCTGCGAGAACTGCCGCGGCGAACTGCTCCAGTTCTGCGAAGCCGCCGGATTCAGCCCGCGCATCATCTACACCAGCGACGACATCGTCGTCGAGCAGGCCTTCGTCGCCGCCGGGCTCGGGGTCACCACCATGCCCGGCCTCGCGCTGCGCTCACACCACGCGGACGGGGTCATCGCCAGCGAACTGACCGAGTTCCGGCGCCGCATCTACCTCGCCACGTTCGGCGAACCACCCGACCCGCCCGCCACGACCGCCTTCATCACCGCCCTGCGGACCACCATCAACGCCCTCCAGTTGGGGGAGACGCCCTCTCCCAAGACGGGTCAGTCGTGGGAGCCGGGGCTGCTCGAACATCAACGCGATGTCGCTGACCTTGAGCTGATCCAGCCTGAGCCGCGCCAGGGGGTGAGGTAGAGGCGGATGTGGCCTTCGTAGGAGCGGCGGGTGGTCTCCTTGATCTTCCGCTTGCGGTTGAGGAACTCGGCCGGCCACTGCTCGACGGTGATCTCCTGAGTGAGATGCTGCCCGGTCTTGATCTTGCGGCGGATCGTTTCCGCGTTCGGGAGGGTGTCGGTCTCGGCCAGGGTGCGTTTGATCAGATCGGCGATCTGGGTACGGGCGGCCGGCTCGCGCGAGTCGGCCAGCGCCAGCGTCAGCCGGCCCAGGATGCGGCAGAAGATCAGATAGAAGAGACGGAGCGCCACGAACTCGAGCATGCCCCACCCAGGCCACTGCTCCGGACCAGGAGGCCACAACAAAACCGCAGCTCGCGGCCGTGAACGGAGTGTCGACACCCTTCAGG
Source organism: Nonomuraea basaltis (assembly GCF_005893125.1). Taxonomy (GTDB): domain Bacteria; phylum Actinomycetota; class Actinomycetes; order Streptosporangiales; family Streptosporangiaceae; genus Nonomuraea; species Nonomuraea basaltis. The sequence goes on from NZ_VCJS01000101.1 coordinate 37,355, forward strand.
CGAGCGCACGGTGAGATCCGCAGCGTGAAAGGGTCTTGGAGTCCGATTTGCGAGGAGGATAGAGTCTGGCCCTAGATCAGAGTGGTGCCGGGGTTGAGGAGGGCGATGTCCATCACGCCCTTGTCCCTGCCGCAGCCTCCTGCGAAGGCGCCGGAGTTCGGACAAGACGCGCTGATCGTGTGCGAGAGCCTGGTGCGGATCTACCAGTCCGGGTCGGTCGAGGTGCAGGCACTGCAGGGGCTGGACCTGGTCGTGGACAGCGGGGAGATGGTGGCCGTCGTCGGAGCGTCCGGGTCGGGGAAGTCGACGTTGTTGTCCATCCTGGCCGGGGTCGACGCTCCCACCGCCGGGCGGGTGCGGGTCGATCAGTGGAATCTGCTGGACATGTCGCGGGCCGATCGGGTCCGGTATCGGCGGCACACCGTGGGACTCGTACGCCAGCAGACGGCCGCCAACCTCATCCCGTACCTGACCGCGCGGCAGATGGTCGACCTGCCGATGACAGCGGCCCGCACTCCCGGCCGGGTACGCCGCAGGCGTGCTGCCGAGTTGCTGGATCTGCTCGGCGTCGCCGAGTGCGCCGAGCGGCGGCCCGCACAGCTGTCCGGCGGGCAGCAGATGCGGGTGGCCATCGCGGTGGCCCTTGCCAACGAGCCCAGGGTGCTGCTGGCCGATGAGCCGACCGGAGAACTGGACAGCGCCACGTCGGCCGCCGTGTTCGGGGTGTTGCGGGAGATCAACCGGCGGCTGGGCGTCACCGTCGTCATCGTGACCCACGATCCCGCGGTCAGTGGGCAGGTGGAGCGGACCGTGGCGATTCGCGACGGGCGCACGAGCAGCGAGGTGTTGCGGCGTACCACCACCGGAGATGACGGCGCCCCCCAGGTGATCGCCGAGGAATACGCGGTGATGGACCGGGCGGGGCGGATTCAGGTTCCGCGCGACTACCGGGAGGCGCTGGCGTTGACGCGACGGGTCCGGCTGGTGCTGGAGGCCGATCACATCGCGATCCGTCCCGACGGCGGCGGGGCCGGATGAACGGCGGGCCCCTGGTCAGTGTGCGTGGCGTTCATCGCCGGTACGGCAGCGGGGCGACCGCCGTGCACGCGTTGCGGGACGTGACGTTCGAGCTCGCGGCCGGCACCATGACCGCCCTCGTCGGACGGTCCGGCTCCGGCAAGACCACGCTGCTCAACATCATCGGCGGCCTGGACCGCCCGGACTCCGGTACGGTCCTCGTCGACGGAACGGACGTCACCGCCCTCGACGAGGACGGCCTGTCCCTGCTACGGCGGGAGAAGGTCTCGTACGTCTTCCAGACCTTCGGCCTGATCCCGGTGTTGTCGGCCGCAGAGAACGTGGGCGCCCCGCTGCGGCTGGCCCGCGTACCGTCGGTGGAGCGTGAGCGGCGGGTCGCGCTGCTGCTGGAGCTGGTCGGACTGGCCGCCCATGCCGAACAGCTTCCCGGCGAGCTGTCTGGCGGGCAGCAGCAGCGGGTGGCGATCGCCCGGGCGCTGGCCGCCTCGCCCCGGCTGCTGATCGCGGACGAGCCGACCGGGCAGTTGGACGCCGAGACCGGTCTGTCGGTGATGGCGCTGCTGCGCGGGGTGGTGGAGTCCGAGGGCGTGACGGCGCTGGTCTCCACGCATGACCCGACGATGCTCGCGCTGGCGGATCGGGTGATCCGCATCAACGATGGGCATCTCGACGAGCATCCCGGCATGCGGTCTGATGGGCAGCTCGACGGGCGCTCGCCAACGGCCGGGGCGATTCTTGATCAGTAAGAGCTGCCCGTGCTGAGGCTGGTCGCCCGGCGAGCCCGTGCGCAATGGCCATTGCTGGCAGCCCTCCTGGCCGTCGCCGTGGTCGGCCCCACGCTGCTGGGCGCCTGTGCCCTCCTGCTCACCCGTACCGCCGAGCAGGCGCTGGAGACCGCCGCCTCTCGCGCCACCTCCGACCAGATCGACGTCACCGCCTACACCGTCACCATTCGCGGCGAGCACGCGAGATCCGTCGCCGACGACACCCGCGGCGTGCTGACCTCGGCCCTCGCTCCGTTCGCGACAACGACGGCCGCCCGCGCGTCGTCCGTGATGCGGTCGCTCCCCAGCGCCGGTGTTCCGGCTGTGGCGTACCTGTCGGGAGTGGAGGACCTGCCGGCCCGCACCCAACTGGCCGCCGGCCGCCTGCCGCGGGCGGGTGTCGCGCCGACGGAGGCCGTTGTCCTGGAAAGCACCGCGCGGCAGCTCGGCCTGGCTGTCGGCAGCCGGGTCCGCCTCGGCAGAGAGTTGGCCGACGATCCCGACCAGAGGGTCGAGGTGAGCGTGGTCGGGGTCGTACGCCCGCTGCCGGGCACCGGCTGGGACCGTGACCCCCTCGCCGCCACCGGGTACGATCCGGCCTACCGCGACGGCCGCTCCGCACAGCCGGTTCACGCGTACGGGCCGTTCATCGTCGACCTCGCCGACCTGCTCGACGGCGGCTCCACCCTCGACCGGCTGGAGATCAGCGCCCACCCCGACCTGTCCGCCCCCGCCGGCCGTGACCTCGACACCGTCACCCAGGCCGTGCTCGGCGCCGACCGCCGGCTGGGGCAGACGCTCGGCGACCGGGTACGGATCCAGCGCGTCGCCTCCCGATTGCCCTCCACCCTGCTGGCCGCCCACGACCAGCAGCGGGTCACCACGGCCGCCGTGCTCGCCGTCGCCGCCATCGGCCTCGTCCTGACCGCGACCGCCCTCGCTCTCGCCGGTCGGCTCAGCGCCGGTGTGCGCAGCGACGAGACCGCCCTGCTGTCCGCGCTGGGCGTCGGCCGCGGTCAACACGCCACCGCCGCGCTCGTCGAGGCCGGCGCGCTCGCCGTGCTCGCCACCGCGATCGCGATCCCGGCCTCGTCGGCCTTGCACGCCGGGCTGACCCGGCTGCCGCCTATGGCCGGGGCCGGGCTCGCCATGCCTCCCGGCGTGAACGCCGTACAGGTGCTGTCCGTCGCCGGCGGCGCGCTGGCGCTGGCGGTGGTGCTCGTCGTGCCCTCGCTGCGGGCCTCCTTCGGAGGTGTCCGCGGCCGGCGGGAGCTGCTCGCCCGATCCGGCGCCGACCTGCTGCTCGTGGCGCTCGCCGCCGTCGGCTGGTGGCAGTTGCGCGATCAGCCGACCGGTTCAGGCTCTCCCGTCGACGCCGTACGGGTGCTCGCTCCCGCGCTGCTGCTCATCGCCGGAGCCGCGGTGACGCTGCGCCTGGTGTGGCCCGCGTTGCGCGCTGTGGAACGGCTGGCCGGCCGGGCTCGCGGGCTGATGGTTCCGCTGGCCGCGTTCGAAGCCGCCCGCAGGCCACAGGCGGTCGCGGCGGGGCTGCTGATCGGGTTGGGCTGCGCGGCGGCCACGTACGGGGTCGGGTTCGACGCCACGTGGCAGCGCTCCCAGCAGGACCAGGCCGATCTGTCCGTCGGCACCGACCTCGCGCTCACCCTCACCGCCCCGCCAGTCGCCGGGCAGGGCCCGGTGGTCGGCGCGGCCAGCGGGGGAGAGGTGAGCCCGGCCACCGATCGTGGCATCGCGGTCGGGCAGTGGCTCGGCGGCGCCGATGACCCCCCGCGGCTGATCGCCGTGGACACCACTCGTGCCGAGGCGCTGCTGCGCGGACGGCTGAACGACGGTCGCACCTGGAAGGCTGTGGGCGCCGGTCTCGCGCCGCCGACGCGCGCCGCCGGTGTTCCCGTCCCGGCCGGAGCTGCGCTCTCCCTGGTCGGGAACGCGACCGGTACGACGCCGCTCACCGTGACGCCCCGGCTGCTGTTCCAGGATGCGACAGGGCTGCGTACTCCTTGCACAGGTGAACCCATCCCGCTCGACGGCAAAGCGCATCCGCTGCCGGACTGCGCGACGGCCGAAGGGCTCCGGCTGGTCGCAGTGTCTCTTCCGTTCGCGATCGCGATGGAGAACGTGGGCACCGGCCACTCCGATCCCCTGGCGGAACCCCCGGCGGGGGACAGCCGCGTCGCCGTGACGCTCACCGTGGCGGGAACAGGCTCTGTACCATCGCCCTGGACCGCCACCTCAGCCGGGCCGGCCCCCGGGCAGCTCGGCAATCCGGCCGTCGCCCTGACCAGCACCTCCGCGGGCACCGAGCTGAAGATGACCACGACCGTCGCGCTGAAGGGCCCGCCGGACGCCGCCAGGAACCTGGTCGCCACTGCTTTCCCGGCTCCGGGACCGGTGCCCGTCGCCGTCTCCGCCCGCTTCGCCGACGAGGTGGACGCCCGGCGCGGCTCCCGGCTCGACCTCACCGTCGGCCTCACCCCCGTACAGGTCAGCGTGGCCGAGGTGCTGCCGGCCGTGCCGTCCGCTCCGGGCGCCGCGGCCATCCTGGCCGACTTCGACGCCCTCTCCCGTGCCCTCGCTGTCAGCGGCGACTTCGGCGTGCCCGTGGACGCGTGGTGGGTCGGCCATCCCACCAGAGGTGATGCGGCCGATCTCCGCCTCGGCAGCGTCACCACGCGCGCGTCCGAGACCGCCCGGCTCACCGGCGGCCCGCTGCGGGCCGGGCTGCCGGCCGTGCTCCGGCTGCTCGTACCGGCCGCGGTGCTGCTGATGATCGCCGGGATCGTCCTGCACGTGACGTTCGACCTGCGGACCCGCGCGGTCGAGGTGGCGCGCCTGAGGGGTCTGGGGATGACCCGGCGCGAGATCCGTACCGTGCTGCTCGGCCAGCACATCGGCATCCTGCTGCCGCTGCTCGCGGCGGGCGCGGTCGTCGGCGCGCTGGCCACGCGCGTCGTCGCACCTCTGCTCGTCCGCTCCGACACTGGCGCCGCTCCCGTTCCCGAGGTTCTGCCCGTCTGGCCGTGGGCCGCCGAGGCCGCCCTGCTCACCGGGCTGCTGGCCGGGTGCGCGCTGGCGGTGAGCGCGGTGGTCGTCGTCCAGGCCCGGCTTGCCGATGCCGCGTATCTGCGGGTGGCGTCGTGAGGATCCCGGCACCGCACTGGCCCAGCGTCGTCGGCCGCGCCCGCGCGGACGCCGGGCCGTTGCTCCTGGCCGCCGTCGTGGTGGCGGTCGTCACGCTGCTCGCCGGCGCGATGCCGCCGACGTTGTCCGCGACCGCCGACGCCGCCGTACGGGACGCGGTACGCAGGACCGGCGGCGACCTCCAGGTCCACGCCCGCATGGAAGGCGACGACGGGCCGGACGGCAGCCGCCTCCGGCACCCCCGCCTCGCCGAGGACGTCGACGACTTCCGAGCCAGGGCGACGGACGAACTCGGCCCCAGCCTGCGCGCCGCCCTGCATCCACCCGTCGCCACCGTCACCAGCCCCACCCTCAAGATTACCGATGGCAGCGTGCTGCGTACGTTCCAGCTCGCCTATGTGGCCCGCGACGGTGGGCCCGACGTGACCTGGATCGCGGGCGGCCCGCCCCAGCCCACCGCCTCCGCGACGGCGTCGGTTCCCTACGGCGCGCCGCCGTGGCCGGTGCAGGTGGGCCTGTCGGAGGCGGACGCCGCCGCTCTCCAGTTCCGTCCCGGCGCCCGCATCCCGCTGGCCGACGACCAGGGTAATGTCAAAAAGGTCCAGGTCAGCGGCATCTTCCGGCCTCGGGACAGCGCCGATCCCGCCTGGCGGCTCCTCCCTTCGCTGCTGAGTCCCGTCGCCGGCGTGGACGGCACGGGAAGCACCCGGTTCGCCGGGCTGCTGTCACGCGACTCGCTGCCCGACGCCCGGCTCTCCTTCGGCCAGGACGAGTTGCGGCGTACCGTCTGGTTCACGCCCGACCCGATCCGGCTCACCTGGGACGCGGTCCCGTCGGTCGCCGCGAAGGTGGTCGCGCTCAAGGCGGCCTCCGGCTCCTCCGGCGCCCGGGACGGCTCGCTGAAGTGGGAGACCCGGCTCGACGGCGTGTTACGGCACGTGAGCTCCCAGGTCGACGCCGCGTTCGCGCAAGCGTCCATCCTGCTCATCACCCTGCTCGCCGTCGCGGTCCTGGTCCTGCTGCTCGCCGCCGACCTGCTGGTACACCGCCGCGCCCCCGCCCTGGCCGCCGCCCGGCAGAGAGGGATGTCGCTACCGGTGATCGGTGGCGAACTGCTGCTCGAATCCGCCGTGATGGCGCTGCTGGCCGCGGCGGCCGGGCTCGGCCTGGCCCGGGCCGTCGCGCCGGGGGTCTCCTGGGAGTGGGTGGCTCCCGTGGTGGTAACCGCCGTCGCCGCCGGACCGGCGTTCGGCACGCTCACCGCCGCCCGCGCCACCCGGGATCGCCGCGTCCCGGCCAACCGGAGTGCGCGGCGGTGGGTGCGTAACACCGTACGACTGCGGCGGGCGGCTCTTGAGACCGGGGTGCTGGTGGCCGCGTCCGGTGCCGTCGTCGCTCTGTACCAGCGTGGAATCGGTGGCGGGGTGTTGCCCGCGAGCACGCCTGCCCTCTGCTCGCTCGCAGGCGCGCTCATACTGGCGCGGGCGCTGCCCCTCGGGATGCGCTTCGTGCTCAAGCGGCTTCTGCGGTCGAGCCGGCCGCTGGCGGTGTTCGGGGCCGCGAGGGCGGCGGCGACCTCGGCCCGGGTGCTACCGCTGCTGGTGCTCGTGACCTCCGTGGCCTTGGCCTCGTACGCGCTGACCCTTGGTGCCGCTGTCGGCCACGGGACTGCGGATGGGCCGCTGGCCTCGGGACTGCTGCGGTTGGCGTGGGTCTCGGCTGTGACCCTGCCGGTTCTGGGCCTGCTGGGACTCGCTCTCGGCACGGCAGCCGGCGCGCCGGAGCGGTGGCAGACCCTGACCCGGCTGCGCACCCTCGGGCTGCGGCCCCGGGAGGCTCGCTGGGTCGCCGCGGGAGAACTGCTGCCGCCGGTGGTGGTCGCCGCTGTGGGTGGTCCGCTGCTCGGGGTGCTGCTCGCCCGCCTGACGTTCGGCTCGCTCGCGCTGCGCCTGCTCACCGGCGCCGATCCGGCCCTGGCGCTGCCGTGGTGGGGGCTCGGCCTGGTGGCGGTCGTGTTCCTGGCGGCGGTCGCCGTCGTGGTGCCCGTCGAATCGGCGCTACGCCGCCGACGACGGTTGGGCGAGGTACTCCGCGCGGGCGACAGCTGAGCCGGCCGACTGCCGGCGAATGGATCGGCATCGCCTATGGAGGTGGGACCGGTCAGGTGGTGAAAAGCTCCACCAGAATGGAGGCGCGTGGCGTGCGGTCCACGTAGATCTCCCGTCCCTGCCGTCGGCGCACGATAAGCCCGGCAGATTCCAGACGGTCACAGTGGTATGTCACCTGTGTCAGGGGTTCGGTCTCGTCGGGCAGTAGCAGGGTGCTCGACAGCAGTGGTTCGCCGAGCTCGGCCAGCAGCGCCTGGGTGACGACGTGATCGGGGATTCGGACGCCGACCGTCTTCTTTCTGGGATGCAGCAACCGCCGCGGCACCTCCTTGGTCGCGGGCAGGATGAATGTGTAACCGCCGGGAGTCGCCGCCTTGACCAAGCGGCAACTCGGCGCTGGCACCAAGGTGAGATTCGCCCTGGAGGACCGATCCTTCCTCGCCGCCCTCTTGGCATCGCTGCCGCGCGAGGTCCTGCGCCGGCTACGGCTTCTCGTCAGCCCGGATACCG
>NZ_VCJS01000646.1 GCF_005893125.1 Nonomuraea basaltis
GATCGGGGTGGCGTTGATGGCGTGATCGGCCAGCCAGGGCTGGGCGGTGACCGACAACCGGCCGGTCAGGATGGCGCCGCCGTCGGGCTGCTCCACCACCGCACCCAGGATCGGGTGGTCGGCGGCGATCTGGCCGACGGCGGCCGGGTCACCGGCCGGGGCGGGCTGCAGCCAGTAATGCCGCCGCTGGAAGGGGTAGGTGGGCAGGTCCAGATGGCCGATGCGGGCGCCGGCCGGTCCGGCTGGTGCGGTGGTCCAGGTCGGCCAGGCGGTCCAGTCCATGCTGGTGCCGCAGGTCCAGGCCAGGCCGAGCCCGGCGACCAGTTGGGCGGTCTCGTCCCGGTCGCGGCGCAGCAGGGCCACCACCGAGGCTGGCTCTGCGTCCCCGCGGCTGGCGTCGGCACTGCGGGCGTCGGCGTGGTCGTTGTGGTGGGTGAGGGTTTGTTCGATCATGGGGGTCAGCTGGGCGTCCGGACCAGCCTCGACGAAACAGCCGACCTGATGCCGGGACAAGGTGGTGATGGTGTCGGCGAACCGGACCGGCTGCCGTACGTGATCCACC
>NZ_VCJS01000102.1 GCF_005893125.1 Nonomuraea basaltis
AGATATGTATAAGAGACAGGCGTAACGGTAGATGCGCTGCTGGTAGAGGGCCAGGAGCTCGACGTCCTGCGGCGGTTTTCCGTCCTTCGTCCACCGGTCGATGGCGGCGTTCAGTGCGGTGGTGGTCTTGCGCAGGGCGGAGGCCAGGCGCGTGGCGTTCCCGGAGATCGCCTGGCCGGGGGCGGGGAGCGTCCCGCCGGTAGATGCGCGGGTACTCGCCGTCGTGCTGGGGGTCGCCGTGCCGGTCGGCGCCGTGCCTGACGCGCCCGCGGCTCCTCCCGAAGGGGGCGGGCCTCCGCAGGAGGCGATGCCGATGAGGGCCGCGACCGCCACCGCGGCGAGGGGGCGGGCGGAGCGTCGTGGGTCGTTCGGGCGTTCGCGTTCCTCCATGGTCGGCAAACCTACCTGGTACGGCCGACCGGATCACCGCACGTGCACGTGCATGAAGCCCACGCGTCCGAAGATTTTCATCTGCGAAGCCGGCGCCCGGGTCAGGGGCGCCGCCACGGAGACCGGCACGGCCTTCAGGTTCCTCCCGGTGATCCGCGACCAGTGATCAATGATCACTGAAAATGAGGCCCCGAGGTCATCGACGCCGCCCGCGACGCTCTTGTCATCGGAATCAGCTGACCACCCGCTGCTGTCCGTGAGATCGGCAGGATCACTTGCCAGGACGGGGACGAGCACCAGGTCTGGTTTCCTCGATACTCAGACCGGGATCCAGTTGCCGTGGAAGCCCGTGGGGATGCGCACCGGGACGTGTACCTCGGCGAGCGGGGGCGCGGCCAGGTCGGCGGCGTCCAGGATGGCCAGGTAGCTCGTACCGGCGCCGCGGTTGTGGGCGAACGTCATCAGGAAGCCCTCGTTCTCACCGGTCCCGCCCCGGGGTACGAAGACTGCCTCGCCGCAGGTGTGGCCTGGAGGGAGGCGGTGCACCGCCCGTTCGCCGCCGCCGGTGAGGTCGTAGGCGTAGATCTCCGACCGCTCAGGCTCGGCGTCCAAGGAGAAGCTCGTCGTGTAGCCGTAACGGTGGGGCAGCCCGAGCATCGAGTCGGCCACACGGGGGTATTCGCTGGGCGCGTCGTCGAGCGGTTCCTCGGCGACCGCGCCCGACCTCAGGTCCAGCGTCCAGCGGTACACGACCGGAAGCCCGCCCTCCAGGTCGTCGGCGCCGCCGCGCCACAGCGTGGGGACGCGGGTGCCGGTGACGGTGATCGTGTCGCCCTGCGGGTCCTCGAAGGCATTCATGGTGTGCCACACGTAGCACGGGGCGACGTCGAACCAGCGTACGGGCGCGTCGTCGCCGGCCGTACGCGCCAGCACGCCGAACCGGGCGCGGTGCGCGTCATCCCAGCGCCACGGCGGCCCGCCCGCCGCGGCCTGGACGTGGTCGAAGACGACCGGCAGATCCATGAAGATCACGTGGTTGCGGGTGATTGCGAAGTCGTGCATCATCGTCGCGCGCGGCACGTCCACGACCCGCGTCTGCACCACCTCGCCGACGGCCGAGACGCGGTAGCAGGTCAGGTACGGCGGACGCAGCTGATAGCCGAAGAACAACAGCTCACCCGTGATCGGGCAGGTCTTCGGGTGCGCGGTCATCGGGGTCTGCAGGACCCCGTCGAAGGTGTGCACCCCGATCGTGGCGAGGTCCGGCGTCACCTCGTACGGGAAGCCGCCCTCTTCCAGGGCGAACAGCCGGCCCGCGTGCGCGATCAGGTGGGTGTTGGCCGTGGTCACCCGGTAGTCGATCCGGCCTGTCTCCTGGTCGAAGGCGAGGGCGAAGCGGGACTGGCCGGGGTGCTCGTACAGCGGCGTGCGCACGTACCGGTTGCGGTACCAGCGGGCCCTGCCGCCCTCCAGCGCGATGGTGTGGATCATACCGTCGCCCGCAAAGGAGTGCGGCGACCAGCCGGTACGCGGGTTGGGCCCGTTGCGGAAGAACTGCCCGCTCAGCTCGGCCGGGATCTCGCCGACGACCTTGGACGGCTCCAGGGTCACCTCCTCCGCGACCGGCGCGTTGTTGCCCGCGAGGTGCAGAGGCACGGTTTCGGACATGCTGGAACTCCTATCGGCAGGGGTGGAGACGCCGACAACCGTGCACGAAAAAATCCGCGGACAACAGTCTTGTTCTTCCCGCCCGCCTCAGCCGCCCGACAGAGCCCCAGGTGAGAGCCGCCTCAGAAAACCCTAGATGGAGCCGCTGCGAGAACATGGGGAGGCCCTCAGACGGGGGCGAGGATCGACGGCGGCCGGCTTCACCCCCGACCCGGCGGACGGTGCGGCCGCCGAGACTCTCGCAGCTCAAGATCATTACCCGACGGTGGAGGCTGAGAAGACACCCTCTGACGTACGCGGCCAAATAACCACGCCGAGCTGCTCGGCGCGCGCCTGCAGCACCATCTCGGTGCCGCTCTGCGGGACGATCAGGACCATCGGGTAGCGGCTGTCGAGCTCCCTCAGGTCGACCGACACGCCGGGGAGCGGGGCGACCACGTGGATCTGGACGCCGCGGGGCACCACATCGTCGGCGAGGCCCCGGGCGTCGAGCAGCTCAAGGGTACGGGCGTGCAGGGCGAAGGCCCTGGTGATGTTCGGCTCATCGGCGCGGCGCTCCAGCACGCGGCACCTCACCCCGGCGAGCGCCAGCTCGCACGCGAGCATCAGACCGGTCGGTCCTGCGCCGACGACGATGACATCGGTGGACAGCGTGGGCTTCATGACGTGCTCCACTCCGGTTCGGGCGCGAGCGGTGGTCCGCACTTCCCCGTCATCCTGCCCATGGCCGGCGGCACGTCGCATCCCTGAGGCGCCCGGTTCGCGTACCGGCTCTTACGGGCGAGCGCGCTCGCGGAGGGCTCTCGGGGAGGCTCCGAGCTCGCGGCGGCAGGCCTTGTTGAACGCCTGGAGGTCCGGGATGCCCACGGCCGCGGCGATCGCCGGGATCGCCAGTGTCGACTCGCGCAGCAGGTGCAGCGCGCGGGCTGAGCGCCGGCGGCGGATGTAGGCGACGACGGTGTGCCCGGTGTGCGCGCGGAACAGCCGGGTCAGGTGGTTGTGGGAGACCCCGGCGGCGCGGGCGATGCCCGGCACGGTCAGCGGTGCGGCCAGGTCCGCCTCGATGTGCTCGATCGCGGCGCCCACGACGGCGTCCGGGCTGCCGGCCACGGGCAGGCCGGCCACCCGCCAGAGCACCGTCCACACCTCGGCCGCGGCGCGCGCCCGGGTGCCGGGGACCGCCGCGATGGCCTGCCGTAACGAGGCGGCGATGACCGGCGCCTGGTCCCCGGCGTCGCGCATGACGGCCACGTCCCGGCGCTCGCCGTCGCCGGGCAGGCGGAAGTGCGCGTACAGGTGCTCCGACCTGCCCCGATAGTGGTAGTGCACCTCGGTGCCCGGCGGGATCAGGCTCACGTGGCCCGGCCTGATGGGGTGCGTGGTGCCTTCGAGCATCAGCTCGGCGGCGTAGCCGTACAGGTGGAGTTGCCAGAGGTCGGGCAGCTTGAACACGTCGTGGGGACTGACGACGCCGTGCACCCCGACGCCCGCACCGGCCACGTCCGGGGGTTCGGACAGCGCGATGGTGACCCGGTGCATGCATGTATATATAGGTGAAAACGGACCAGTAGTCGATGATTACAACCCACGACATGGCATGTGCGTGATCGTACGTTCGAGGCATGCGAACCACATTGCTGACTTCCGTACAGGTGGCCGGGTTCGTCGCGGCCGGCTACCTGCGGCTCGACGAGATCGTCCCAGACGAGCTGAACGACCAGGCGATCGACGTGCTGGAGGCGGGCATTCCGGCGGTGCCGTACGGTACGCCGGTCGGCCGGGCCTTCCCCGAGGGGTCCTTCGCCCGCAGGCTCGTCGAGGTGCCCGAGATCGCGGGCGCTCTGCGGTCCCTCGTCGGCCCCGACCCGACCGTGGACCACCACGCCGTGCACGTGCGCGAGCCGCACGGCGGCGAGGCGCAGCCGCTGCACGCCGACGCGATCATCGACACCCGCGTGGACGCCTTCGACGTGCAGCTCATGTACTACCCGCGCGAGGTGAACGCGGACATGGGCGGCACTCTGGTGGTGCCGGGCAGCCACCTGCGCCGGATCAACGAGAGCGACACCGGGCGCTACCAGAACCTGCGCGGGCAGACCCGGCTGACCTGCCCGGCCGGGACCGTGATGCTGCTGCACCACGGGATCTGGCACGGCGGCCGGCGCAACGACAGCGACCGGCGCAGGTACATGTTCAAGATCCGGTTCAACCCGACCGTGCCGCAGGTGCGGCTGTGGGACACCTCCGACCTGGCCGACCCGGCCGTGGTCGCCGAGCTGAACCGGCGCTTCCCCTGGTACGAGAACGCGACCGGGCGGCTGGAGATCCACAACCGGGTGCGCCTGTGGCGGGCGATGACCGCCGACCCGGCATTCGACGTCGAGCACTGGACGACGCGCGTGACCAACCGTCCCGGGAGGGTCGCATGAAGCAGCAGGTTCTCGTCCTGTACCTGGCCACGTCGGCGCTCGACGCGCCCGTGGTGGGGTGGTCCTCCTACGACGGCACCGGCCGCACGCGTCCGACGGCGGGTGACGGGGACGAGCCGCCGTACGAGACCGGGGTGGACGCGCTGCGCGACGGCTGGCGGCTCTTCCAGGCGTCTCAGCTCATCCCGCCGTATCCCGGGCACGAATACGAGACGTCGTTCCTCAAGCACGAATTCTTCTTCGAGAAGCTGTCATAGGCGGCGAACCAAGCTCACACCGGGCGGATCGCCCGACGGGTTGCCCGCGGCGAAGCCTGCAAGCCATAGTCCGCACGGCGGCGGGCCGTCCGTGCGTACCGCCTTGACGGGTGCCGGTGAGGGGTTGCGTCTTTGCGCTGTTGTGTGATGTTGTGCCGCTTCTGGGCCCTGGTGGAAGGGCATACAGCAGCGGGAGACGCGCCCTGCCGGCCGCCTTCTTTCGTGGCTAGGAGCTATGCCGTGCCGTTCATCGTCGATCTGACCAGCGGAACCGTCGTCCCGAAGCGCCGATCCGGCGAGCCGGGGCACTACGGCGGGTCCATACTCGGGCTGCGGCTAATGGCCGAGCGCACGCCTGCCGGGCTGGATCCGTACGACCCGCGGGCGTTGCTGTACGTCGCGGCCGGGATGCTGGGCGGGACGCTGGCGCCCGGGCTGGCCAAGGCCGTCTTCCTGGCCAAGTCGCCGCTGACGGGGGTGGCCGGGGAGGCGCATGCGCTGGGACCGTTCGCCGCCGGGATGCGCGGCGCGGGCGCCAGGGCGCTGGCCGTGACGGGGCGGGCCGAGCGGCTCTCCTATCTGCTGGTTCACGGTGGCGAGATCTCCTTTCACGACGCCGGGGAGCTGCGCGGGCTGGGCACCGCCGCCACGACGGACGCGCTCCGGGACCGGCATGGGCAGGACTCGCATGTGGCGGCGATCGGGCCCGCCGGGGAGAACCTGGTCCGGTACGCGAGCGTCGTGACCGACTACGCCTACGCCGCCGGCCGGTACGGTCTGGGCGCGGTGTTCGGGGCCAAGAATCTCAAGGCGATCGTGTGCGTGGGCGATGCTCCGGCCGAGGTCGCCGATCCGCAGGCGGTCGCCGCGATCGCCGCCTACTACCGTGAGTCGCTGACGACCAATCCCCTGGCCGCTCTCCAGGTGAGTGAGCCCGGGTTCGCCGGGTGGGTGGGTGAGCCGCCCGCGCCCGGTTACGCGGCCGTGCGGAACTTCTCCGTCCCCGGGGCGCACGGCCTGCGGGTGCCCGGCGTCCAGGACTACGCAGGCAGGGCCGTGGCGACCAGCGGGGCCTGCCCCGGGTGCCCGAACGACTGCCTCAAGGTGTACGCCCCGCCTTCCGCAGGTGAGCGGCGGCCGGGCGGGCTCGGGCAGGAGGCCTTCCTGTCGCTGGGGTGGAATCTCGGGATCGACGACCTCGACACCGTGCTGGAGGCGAACGCGCTCTGCAACGACCTCGGGCTCGACCCGGTCTCCCTGGGCGGGACGATCGCCTTCGCGATGGAGTGCGCCGAGCGCGGTCTTCTCCCCGATGGGCCGGCCTTCGGTGCCGCCGCGGCCCTGACCGGGCTGATCAGGGACGTCGCGGCGCGCGGCGGAGCGCTGGGCGATCTGCTGGCCGAGGGGGCGGCGCGGGCGGCCGGGCGGCTCGGGCCCGAGACCGTGCCGTACGCGATGACCGTGAAGGGCGCCGAGCTGCCCTGCTTCGACCCGCGAATCCAGCCGGGCATCGGCCTCGGGTACGCCATCGCCCCCAACGGGCCCCGCTATGACGCCCTTGAGCACGATCTCGATTTCGACCCCGTCGCCGGGCTCGCGTACAGCTTCCCGGAGGCGCGGCGCATCGCGGTCGAGCCGGCGCCGGCCGGCCAGATCGACGCCGAGCGGGGGCGGCGGAGCGCCCGGCTGCTGCGGCTGTGGAGCGGGCTCGACGCGCTCAACCTGTGCGTGTTCGCCTCCTCCCCCACCAGGCCGCTGACCGTCGACCACCTGACCGCGCTGGTCACCGCCGTCCTCGGCCAGGACTTCACGCTGGAGGACCTGCTGGCGGCCGGGCAGCGGCGGCTCGACGAGATGCGGGCGTACGCCGGGCGCGAGGGCATGGGCGGGCGCGACGAGCTGCCCGCCCGGATGCATGACGAGCCGATCGCCGAAGGGCCGTACAAGGGCGCCGTGCTGGACCGGAACGCGTTCGGGCGGGCCCGCGACGCGTTCTACGAGGAGCTCGGCTGGTCATAGAGCGGGCCTAGCCCTCTTCTGCGGGTGACCGGCCGTGGCCGCAGGGTAGGAACACCTACGCGACCAGGGGGCGAGCGGGGGAAGGGGGAAGCCGGTGCGGAGCGACGGCGAGCTTGCGCTGGGCGGTTTGCTCGAGGCCACTCACCTGGCCGCGATGGAGGCGCTGCCGGGCCTGGTCGCCGAGCATGCCCGCCTGATCGGCTTCTCCCACACGGCGATCTACGTGGCCGACCTGCAGCAGCTGTCCCTGGTACCGCTGGCGGGCCAGCGCGACGCGGCCGGCGAGCCGCTCGAACCCTTCAAGATCGACACCACCTTGGCGGGCCGCGCGTTCCGCAACGTGGAGATCGTCCAGGCCAGGCGCATGCCGGACCCCGCCGTGCCCGAGCCCGTGGGGCCGGCGGCCGGCGAGACGGCGCGGCGGCTGTGGCTGCCGTTGCTGGACGGCACCGAACGCGTCGGCGTGTTCGGGGTGACCGTGCCCGAGGACGGCGAGCTGGTCGAATGGCGGGCCAAGCAGCTGGCCGCCCTGGTCGCGGTGCTGGTGATCAGCAAGCGACCGCACAGCGACTCGTACGCCCGGCTGGTCCGCGCCCGCCCGATGACCCTCTCGGCGGAGGTGATGTGGAACCTGCTGCCGCCGGGCACGTTCGCGAACGACGAGGTGGTGGTCAGCGCCGCCTTGGAGCCCGCCTACGAGATGGGCGGCGACGCCTACGACTACGCGATCGACGGCGACACCCTGCACGTGTCGCTGTTCGACGCGATGGGCCACGACACGTCGGCCGGGCTGACCGCCACCGTCGCCATGGGGGCGTGCCGCCACAACCGCCGCCAGGGAATGGGCCTGCCCGAGATCAGCGAGGCCGTCGACGCGGCGATCAAGGAGCAGTTCACCGGCCGCTTCGCCACCGGCATCCTGGCCTCCCTGGATCTGCGCAGCGGCCTGTTGAGCTGGGTCAACCGTGGTCACCACCCGCCGCTGCTGATCCGCGGCGGCCGGCTCGTGGCCACGCTGGAGAGCGTCCCCGACCCGCCCATGGGCTTCGCGCTGGGCATCACCACGGGCGAGTGCCGTTATCAGCTGCAGCGCGGCGACCGGCTCCTGTTCTACACCGACGGCATCATCGAGGCGCAGAGCCCGGACGGAGAGCTGTTCGGGCTGGAGCGCTTCATCGACTTCGTCATCCGCCACGAGGCCGACGGCATGTCGGCCCCGGAGACGCTGCGCCGCCTGATCCAGGCCATCCTGCGGCACCAGCGCGGCCGGCTGCAGGACGACGCGACCGTGCTGACGGTCGAATGGCGCAGCCGGCGCCGGCACCAGCTCACTCTCTGAGAGCCGTCACTTGCCCATGGCGCGCCGGATCACGTCGCGGGCCCGGTCCATCATCGCGACCGGCGTGCCGACCAGGATGTTCTTGGTGGCGGACTCGGTGCCGGGGTGCGGGTGCGTGGGGGCCATCGCCTCGGCGGCCTTGACGCCGGTGGCCATGACGCGGCGTTCGGTCTCGGTGGTGTGGGCGCGCAGCTTGGCGAACTCGTAGCGTTCCTCGCTGCGTGCGTGCGTCTCCACGGCGGCGCGCAGCATGGCGAGCTTCTCGGCGAAGTCGCCGGCGCCGGGACCGGCCTCGTCCAGCTCCATGAGGAGCTCCTTGGCGTCGTGCTCCTCGGCCAGCCGATCGTCGACGACGCCGTTCCCGCCGTCGATCTTCATGCGCGCGTAGGGGTGGACGATCTCCTCCTCGGCGGTCTCGTGTACGGCCAGCAGCCGCACCAGCCGGGTGAACGCCTCGCCGCGCCGGTCGGCCGGCGCCTGTTCGACCTCGTCGAACAGGTCCCTGATCATCCCGTGCTGAGCCTGCAGCAGGTCGATGACGTCCTTCTCGGCCATCTTCTCCGGCGCCGTCCGTTGAGCAGTCATGATCGTCCTTTCTCCGGTCCGGCCCCGTGCCTACCCGTGGAGTTGCGGGCCACGCCGGCCATTACCATCTCCAGGCCTTTCGCCGGTGTGGCGGGGAGATTGCCGGTCCGGCCCTCGGGTAGGCCGCATCCCGGACGTTTCCGACCAGCGCAAAGGAGCGCGGCGCCATGCCCTTCAACCCACTCCAGGAGCGGGGTATCCCGCTGGACAAGCAGCTGCGCAACTGGCGCGAGCTGAACGTTACGCCCATCGATCCCGATCATGCGGACCCGTACACCCGGTGCCGGATCATCGCGATGAACGGCATCGAGGTGGAGGCGATCCTGTTCAGCCACCAGTTCGCCCGGCACTGCCCCGACACGGAGATCAGGCAGCAGCTGGCCCGCGTCCGCTACATCGAGGCCCAGCAGCAGAAGGTCGTCAACTGGCTGCTGCCCGGGGTCGCCTCGGTGCTGGAGACCACCATCGCCTACGAGCAGGTCGCCGTGGACCTGACCGCGTGGGTGGCCCGCATGGAGCCGGACCCGTACCTGAGCCAGGCCTACCAGTTCGGCGTCCTGGAGGACTTCGATCACCTCTACCGCTACGCCAACCTGTACGAGATGATCGAGCACCGCAAGGCCGAGAAGATCGTCGACCAGCTCACCGAGGTCATGCCAGGCCGGCCGACGTACCTGCACCACCGCGACGGCAGGGACAACGTGCGCGAGCCGTACGACCGGAGCAGCACCGCGCCCATCTCGAGGCTGCACGCGCTCACGATCACGGCGGCCGAGCAGCAGACGATGAACTTCTACATGAACGTGGGCCCGACCTACATGGAGCCGATCGCGCGCCAGCTCTACCAGGAGATCGGGCTGATCGAGGAGGAGCACGTCACCCACTACGAGTCCCTGGTGGACCCGGGCGAGAGCTGGTGGGAGATGCTGCTCAACCACGAGTACAACGAGTGCTACCTGTACCACTCGTTCATGGAGACCGAGTCCGACCCCAAGGTGAAGAGCATCTGGGAGCTGCACCTCAACATGGAACTCGAGCACCTGCGGCTGGCGGCCGAGCTGTTCAAGAGGCACGACGGCCGCGAACCGGAGCAGGTGTGCGCCCCCGAGCTGCCCGCTGCGGTGACCTTCGAACCGAACAAGGCCTACATCCGGGAGCTGATCGCCACCCAGATCGACTACACCACCCTGGGCACCGGCTACGTGCAGGAAGCCCACGAGCGGTTCGAGAGGATGCAGGACGCCCTGATGGGCGGGGAGCCGGCGCCGTCGGAGCGGGTCATCGAGCAGAACCGGGCCAAGTCCGGCCGCGAGTACCGCCTGCAGACCGAGGGCGAGCACCCCGTGCGGAGCCTGGCGCAGAAGCGGTGACGGCCACCCGGCCCGGATCTGGCCGAACCCCTGTCAGGACCGGTGGAACAGGCGGGCGGGTACGGCGTCCGCCAGCGCCTTGTAGCCCGCCGGGCTCAGGTGCAGCCCGTCGCCCACGTCGTATGCCGCCTGGAGCCGCCGCGGCTCGGCCGGGTCGCGGACCGCCCGGTCGAAGTCGATCACGGCGTCGAACCTGCCACTCGTCCGGATCCACTCGTTGACCGCCTGCCGAGCCCCCTCGCGGTGCCCCTGGGGGTCGTCGTAGGAGTGGCCGCCGAAGGGGGTGATCGTCGCCCCGTACACCGTGAGATCCTTCGCGTGGGCCCGGACGATGATCTGGTCGTAGGCGGCGATCAGCTCGTCGGCGATCCTCTTCTGGGCGCCTTGAGTGGCCTCCGCCGTGCCGAGGTCGTTGACGCCCTCGAAGACGACCAGCCACTGCGCACCGCTGCGGGCGAGCACGTCGCGGTCCAGCCGCGCCAGGGCGTTGGGCCCGAGGCCGTCGTTCAGCACCCTGTTGCCGCCCGCCGCCTGGTTGGCGATGGCCACCCCGGCGGTGCGCCGGTCGGCGCGCAGCCGGTCGAAGAGCCGGTCGGGCCAGCGGTTGTTGAGGTTGGTGGTGGAGCCCCTGCCGTCGGTCAGCGAGTCGCCCAGCAGCACGAGCGCCGCGGTGGCGGGCTTGGACCACACCTCGATGGCGCTGAGGAAGTACCAGTGGTCGACGGGGGTCGCGCCCGGGAGGTCCTCGGCCTCTGCCTGGTTGCCCGTCACCAGGTAGGACGTGGTACGCGAGCCCGGGTGCGAGGTGATGGCGCTGGAGGCCTGCCCCTCGGCGAGGTAGACGGTCACGGTCAGGACGGAGCCGGACGCGAGCGGGAGCTCCAGCGGGTCGGACACCGCCTGCGCGCCGATCGGGACGACCGTGCCAGGACGGCCCTGGAACGTCACCGGCCGGGCGGTCCCCGCCTGGATCGCGCTCACCCCGGCCACGCCACCGGCCGGGAACGCCACGGACACGCGCGTGATCGGCAGCGGCGCCCCACCGAACGCGTTGGAGAAGCGCAGCCGCGCCCGCTGCCCGCCCACCGACAGCCGCACGGTCTGCCGCAGCGTGCTGTCGTCCAGGACCAGATGGTCCGTCGTGAACGGGGGCGGCGGCATGTTTCCGGGCTCCGTCGGCTGCGGCATCGCGGTCCACGTGTCGACCCAGCGCCCGCCGGATCCGCTGCCGCCGCCGATCGCGGGCGAGGCCACGAGGACCGCCGCCCCGAGACCGGCGACCAAGACCACCTTCCACCCTCTCCCCATGGGCCCGCTCCCGAGTTCCGAAACGTTTCTGCCCCCGGTGGCGAGCTGAACGTTTCATCCTTCAGCCGCGTCACACCCTGCGACATCCCACGTAAACAGCGGCAGCATAGCGGATCTCGAAAGTTTCGGGTTGATGGACTGAAACGTTTCTGAGACGCTCGTCGATCACCGGCCACGCCTGGGAGGATGTCGTGCACCTCAACCGCCTTCGGTCCTGGATCGTCGCGGCGGCGACCGCCGTGATCGCCGCGCTCGCCCTGCTCACCGCACCCACCGCCCAAGCGGCCCCCGGCTGCCGCGTGGACTATACGGTGACCAATCAATGGTCGAACGGTTTTGGCGCAGGTGTTAGCGTTACCAACCTCGGCGATCCGCTCACCGGCTGGCGGCTGACCTGGTCGTTCACCGCCGGGCAGACGATCACTCAGCTGTGGAACGGCGTCGTCACCCAGTCCGGCGCCCAGGTCGCCGTCTCCAACGCCGGCTACAACGGCGCGCTCGCCACCGGCGCCGGCACGACGTTCGGCTTCAACGCCTCGTGGAACGGCGCCGCCAACCCGGCGCCCACCGACTTCGCGCTCAACGGCACCCCGTGCACCGGCAGCACCCCGACCGCCACCCCGACGGTGACGCCGACCGGCGGCACCGGGACGCTGCCGAGCAGCTTCCGCTGGCGCTCCGGCCCCGCGTTGATCGGCCCCAAGTCCGACTCCGGTCACAGCATCGCCGCGGTGAAGGACCCGTCGGTGGTCTACCACAACGGCCGCTGGCACGTGTTCGCCAGCACCGCGAGCACGGCCGGCGGCTACAACCTGGTCTACCTGAACTTCACCGACTGGGCGCAGGCCGGGGCCGCCACGCACCACTACCTCGACCAGAGCGCGATCGGGACCGGCTATCGAGCGGCGCCGCAGGTGTTCTACTTCGCGCCGCAGAACAGGTGGTATCTGGTCTACCAGACCGGCAACGCGTCGTACTCGACCACCACCGACATCACCAACCCGCGCTCCTGGAGCGCGCCGCAGCACTTCTACTCGAGCATGCCGGACATCATCCGGCAGAACATCGGCTCCGGCTACTGGGTCGACATGTGGGTCATCTGCGACGCGGTCAACTGCTACCTGTTCTCCTCCGACGACAACGGTCACCTCTACCGCTCGCAGACGACGGTGGCGAACTTCCCCAACGGGTTCACCAACACGGTGATCGTGATGCAGGACGCCAACAAGTACAACCTGTGGGAGGCGAGCAACATCTACAAGATCAAGGGCACGGACCAGTACCTGCTGCTCGTCGAGGCGATCGGCAGCGACGGCAAGAGGTACTTCCGCTCCTGGACCTCCACGGGCATCGCCGGTACGTGGACGCGGCTCGCCGACACGGAGAGCAACCCCTTCGCCCGCAGCAACAACGTCACCTTCGACGGCGCCACCTGGACGGCGGACATCAGCCACGGCGAGATGATCCGCGACGGCATCGACCAGACGCTCACCATCAGCCCGTGCCAGTTGCGCTACCTCTACCAGGGCAAGGACCCCAACGCCGGCGGGGACTACAACACGCTGCCGTGGAAGCTGGCCCTGCTCACCCAGACGAACTCCACCTGCTGAGGCGGGTCACCGGACGAGCGCCGTCACGCCGCCGGGGCGGCGCTCACTTGGTCTTGAGTACAGCGGTCTCAGAAGTCGGCATGAGATCGCCATGACACAGCGGTCTCAGAAGTCGGCATGAGATCGCCATATCACAGCGGTCTCAGAAGTCGGCATGAGATCGCCATATCACAGCGGTCTCAGAAGTCGGCATGAGATCGCTACATCACAGCGCGCGGGACCGGGACGAACGTCGCCGAGCGCAGCTCCAGCATCCCCTTGCGGGCGCGGGCCTCCGGGGAGACGTAAATCGGCGCGTCCTCGGCCATGGGCAGGAGCCGCAGCTCGACGGCGCCGTGCTCCAGCAGCTCTTCGCGGAAGCGGCGCAGACCGAGCTCCCAGGGCGGGCCGTACCAGAACTGGTCGGACACCAGGCGGCCGCCGATGTAGGCGCGGCCCACGTCGCCGGACCAGTCCAGGCGCAGCAGCACCTCGTCGTCGCCGTGGAGCAGTTCGGCGGGCACGGTGACGCGGAAGACGGCGGCATCGGCGAAGTCCGCGTCGGTGGGCGCCGAGGCGCGGCCGGAGTTCGCGTCGATGACCGGCCGCCTGGGCGGTCCCGCCACCGCCACCTGCTCGACGACGGCCGCCACCGGCTCGGTGTCCGGCGCGGGCAGCTCGATCACGCCGAAGACGCCCTCCGCCGCCCAGCCGGCCCCGAGGCGCGCGAAGCGGCCACCCTCCGCGGGGAGCGCGAAGCCGTCGTCCTCGGCCGGTGACGGGAAGACGCGCAGCCGGTCACCCGCGTGACCGCCGTACAGCACCAGGCGGTCGCCGTCGACGACGGCCGGGCGGGGGCTGAGGATCAGCCGATCGGCGCCCCAGACCCGGCCCCGGGTGGCGGTGAGGGCGCCGGCCTCGTCCAGCACCAGCACATGTGCGACCGACCCGTCGGCGGCGGTGACGCGCACCAGGCAGTCGGTGCCGGGGCGCAGGCCGCGGACCACCAGGTCGCGGCCGTCCCTCGTCACGGTCACCGGCTCGCCGGCGTCTCCCGCCGCGGCCCCAAGGACACCCGCCCCAGAGCCGTCGACCCTAGGGCCGTTGACGGCCGTGACGGTGGCGGCGTCGAAGACCAGATCGACCGGGATGCCCGCGACCTGGGTGAGCACCAGGACCGGGCCGTCGAGCGTGCACACGGGCTGGGCGGAGGCGGTCAGCAGCGTGCCGGCGCCGACCCGGCGGACCAGGGGCCACACGAAGGACGCGCCGGACGGCACGATGACGGGCCGGCGGGGCACGACCAGGTCACGCCCGCCGAGGGTGACCGTGAACTGGACGTCGTCGTGCGCGGGCAGTGTCTCGACGGGCTGGTGGTTGTTGACGAACAGGAAGCCGGAGCGGCCGTCGGAGCGTACCGACCAGCGGAGCGTGCTCCGGTCGGCGGTGCCGCCGGGCGCGTCCGGTGGCATGGTGAGCGTCATCGGCGCGAGGCCGGCGCCGTCCGAGGCCAGCCACAGGTGCTGGAGCCGCAGCCGCGCGTACGACTCGCGAAACTGCCCGAACTCGCCCAGTGGCGCCTGGAAGTCGTAGTTGATCACCGGACAGTCGTTGGGGTAGCCGGTGGCGTGCGACTCCTGCAGCGTGCTCAGCTCGCCGATCTTCTGCGACCCCCCGTGGTACATGTAGTAGCCCTGCCAGGCCGACCCACTGCCCAGCTTCACCAGTGACAGCGCCGCCACGTCGCGGGCCGCGACGATCGGCCGCCGGTGGTAGGAGGTGTACATGCCGCCGCCCAGCTCGCAGGTGGCGAACGGGTAGCGCGCGAGGTGGCTCTCGCCGGTCCCGGACGTGCCGGTGGCACGCAGGTCCGCGCCGATCGAGTCGTCGTCCCGGCCCGGCCCGAAGAAGTAGTGCGCCCGGCTCTGCCGCGGCCAGCCGTCGTGCGCGGTGTCCCAGGCGGCCTCGGCGTACCCGCCGAACAGCGGGATCACCTCGTCGGCCGGGAGCCGCGCGTGGCCCCAGCCGGTGGCCGTCCACAGCGGGGCGTCGATGCCCGCCTCCTTGGCCATGCGCTTGAGCGTGAGCAGGTGGCCCGGCTGGTCGTACAGCTCGTTCTCCAGCTGGACGCCGACGATGGGCCCGCCGTCCCGCCTGGTCAGCCCGCGAAGCCGGGAACCGATCTGCTCGAAGAACGACCGGACCAGGGCCAGGTAGCGCGGGTCGTCGGTGCGCGGCACGCAGTCCTCTGCCAGCAGCCAGTCGGGGAAGCCGCCGTTGCGCGACTCGCCGTGCCCCCACGGCCCGACCCGCACCACCACGTCCAGCCCGGCATCGGCACACGCCGTCACGAAGCGGCGCAGGTCACGGTCGCCGCTCCAGTCGTAGCTGCCGCGGCGCTCCTCGTGCAGGTTCCAGAAGACGTACGTGGCCACGGCCGTCACCCCGCCGGCCCGTACCTTGAGCAGCTCCTCGCGCCACTCCGCGGCCGGGTAGCGTGCGTAGTGGAACTCGCCCATCACCGGGAACCACGGCCGGCCGCCGCGCCACAGGTTGCGCGAGTCGGCGGTGATCGCGTCCGGCAGGCCGGGCTCCTCCCCCATGGCGAGATGACCGCTGGTGGGCGGCTCGGGCGTTGGGGGGATGGTGACCTTCAGCACCCGCCGATCGTATCGGCGCTTTAGGCCAGCCGATTTAACACCATTGACATCTCCGCAAAACGGACTCTAGGTTGTGCGAAACGTTTCGACGATCCGTCTCGGCGGCCTTCAGGCGGCCGATCTTGCCCGGCCGGAGTGGAATGTCCTCGTTACGTGACGTGGCAGAGCGAGCGCAGGTCGCCGTCAGCACCGTCTCCGCCGCGCTCAACGGCACCCGCCCGGTCGCGGCGGCCACCAAGCGGCGCATCGAGCGGGCCGCGGCCGAGCTCGGCTACCGCCCCAACGTGCTGGCCCGCGGCCTGCAGAGCAAGCGGACCCGGATCCTGGCGCTGCTGTACCCGGCCCCGCGCGGCGGTTTCGGCCTGACCGAGATGCAGTTCGCGACCGGCGCCGCCGAGGCGGCCGGCGAGCTGGGCTACCACCTGCTGCTCTCCCCCGAGAACGCCGACCCGATCGAGGAGCTGCGCCACCTCACCGGTCTGGGGCTGGTGGACGGCGTGCTGCTGATGGAGGTGCGCCTCGACGACGAGCGGCCGGAGTTCCTGTCGCAGGCCGGGGTGCCGTTCAGCATGATAGGGCGCACCCGCGAGCCGGGCTCGCTGGACTACGCCGACATCGACTTCGCGGCGACGGCCCGGGACGCCGTGGCGCACGTGGCCGGGCTGGGGCATCGCAAGCTGGCCTTCTTCAACCTGCCGGCCGGCACGTACGCGACCGGGTACGGTCCCGCGGTCCGCGCCGGCGAGGAGTTCGCCGCGGCCGCCCGCGAGGCCGGGCTCGGCTACGTGGACGGCTTCGGCCCGGGCTCGGCCGAGGAGGGCCGGGAGGCGTTCGAGCGGCTGCTCGCCGCGCGCCCCGACGTGACGGCGCTGGCCGTGATGGACGACCACGCGGCCGTCGGGGTCATCGCGGGGGTGGCGGCGCGCGGCTGGCGCATCCCCGAGGACCTGACGCTGATGCTGGTGCTGTCGTCGGCCAGGGTCGCGGAGATGTTCCACCCCAGGCTCACGACGCTGGAGCCGCCCAGCGCCGAGCTGGGCAGGCTCGGCGCGCGGATGCTCATCGACCGGCTGGAGGGCGACGGGCCGCCGCAGCAGCGGCTGGTGCCCTGCGGCCTGGTGGCCGGCGACAGCTCCGCCCCGCCCAGGAGCGGCTCGTGACGGCGCGGCTCGGGATGCACACGCTCACCCGCGATCGCGGGCTGTTGTTCGGCGGGGACTACAACCCCGAGCAGTGGCCGGAGCACGTGTGGGCCGAGGACGTCGAGCTGATGAAGGCCGCCGGGGTCAACCTGGTCACGGTCGGCGTGTTCAGCTGGGCGCGGATCGAGCCGGAGCCGGGCGCGCGGGACTTCGGCTGGCTGGACCGGGTGCTCGACCTGATGGGCGCGGCCGGGATCGCGGTGGACCTGGCCACGCCGACCGCCTCGCCGCCGCCGTGGCTGGGGCACCGCTGGCCGGAGACGCTCCCGGTCGACGAGTCGGGGCACCGCCTCTGGTACGGCTCGCGCAACCAGTTCTGCCCGTCGTCGCGGGTCTACCGGGAGCGGGCGCTGTCGATCGTGACCGACCTGGCGGACCGGTACGCGGGCCACCCCGCCCTGGCCCTGTGGCACGTGGGCAACGAGTACGGCCAGATCTGCCACTGCGACGAGTCCGCGGCGGCGTTCCGTACCTGGCTGGAGGAGCGATACGGCGATCTGGACGGGCTCAACGAGGCGTGGGGCACCACGTTCTGGAGCCAGCGCTACGGCGACTGGGCCGAGATCGTCACCCCGCGCCGCGCCCCGTACCTGATCAACCCGACGCAGAACCTCGACTGGCAGCGCTTCTGCTCCGACGCGCTGCTCGCCCACTACCGGGCCGAGCGCGACATCCTGCGCGAGCGCACCCCGGACACGCCGATCACCACGAATTTCATGGGTCTGTTCAAGCCTGTGGACTCCTGGGCGTGGGCCGGCGAGGAGGACATCGTCTCCAACGACTGGTACCCCGAGCCGGGCGACCCGCTCGCCCCGGCGCGGAGCGCGCTCGTCCACGACCTGATGCGCGGCCTGGGAAGGGGCCGGCCGTGGCTGCTGATGGAGCAGGCCACCACCGGCGTCAACTGGCGCCCGCACAACCTGCCGAAGCCGCCGGGCCAGTTCCGGCTGGAGTCGCTGCAGGCCCTCGCCCGCGGCGCGGACGGGCTGTGTTACTTCCAGTGGCGGGCCTCCCGCTTCGGCGCCGAGCGGTTCCACGCCGCGATGGTGCCGCACGCGGGCGCGGACACGCGGCTGCACGCCGAGGTCCGAGCGCACGGCCAGGAGCTGCGCAGGCTCGCCTCCGTGGCGGGCGAGCCGGTGCCGGCGCGGGTGGCGATGGTGTTCGACTGGGCGAGCTGGTGGGCGCTGGAGGAGCGCGGCCGGCCCAGCGACCGGCTGAACGCCACCGACCAGCTGCTCGCCTACTACGTTCCGCTGTGGGAGCGCGGGGTCAGCGTGGACCTGGTGCCGCCGGACGCAGATCTGACCGGATACGCGCTGGTCGTGGTGCCGAACCTGTTCCTGGTGAGCGACCGGGACGCGGCGGCGCTGACGGACTACGCGCGCGGCGGCGGGGTGCTGGTGGTCGGGCCGTTCTCCGGGGTCGTCGATCCGCGGGCGCACATCCGTACGGGGCGGTTTCCCGCGCCGCTGCGCGAGGTGCTCGGCGCGTCCGGTGAGGAGTGGCTCCCCGCTGCCGAGGAAGTGCGCTGCCGGTGGGCCGGCGGCGCCGAGTTCACGGCGCACACCTGGACGGAGCTGGTGGCCGCGGAGGGCGCCGAGCCGGTGGCCGAGTTCGCCGGCGGAGACCTGGCCGGACGGCCCGCGGTGCTGCGGCACCGGGCCGGGGACGGCCCAGGGAGCGGCATCGCTTGGTATGTCGCGACGATGCCCGAGCCCGAAGCGCTCGGCGAGCTCACCGCGCGGGCGCTGGCCGACGCGGGCGTGCGCGGGGCCGTGCCCGACGGAGCTCCGCCGCCGCCCGGCGTCGAGGCGGTACGCCGCGGCGAGGTGCTCTTCCTGCTCAACCACGGCGCCGAGGCGGCGAGCGTGCCCATACCCGGCCCGGCGGTAGACCTGCTCACCGGAGCCGCGACGGACGGCCCGGTCACGCTGCCGCCCCGCGCGGTCGTCGCGCTGCGCCCGCACGGTTGACAACGCCCACCTCGAGAACGGACCGGCATGAAGTTCAAAGACGGCCACTGGCGGATGCGTCCCGGGGTGCGGGGCGAGTACGCCACCGCGGCCCACGACGTGACCGCGGACGCCGCCTCGCTGCGGGTGCTGGCGCCGACGCGGCCGATCACCCGCCGCGGCAACACCATCGACGGCCCCGTCCTGCGGGTGGACGTGTCGTCGCCGATGCCGGACGTGATCCGCGTCCGCACGGTGCACTTCGCCGGCTCCGTGCCCGGCTCCCCCGCCTTCGAGGTGCGCGACGACTCGCCGGACGTGGAGATCTCCGTGGACGACGACGTGGCCGGCCTGACCAGCGGCGCCCTCACCGTGCGGCTGCGCAGGGACGCGCCGTGGGAGATGACGTTCAGCGCGGGTGGCAGGGAGCTCACCCGCAGCGGCGGCAAGAGCCTGGGCATCGTGCACGACCCCGGCGACCGGCACTTCATGGTCGAGCAGCTCCGGCTGAGCGCCGGCGAGCTGGTGTACGGGCTGGGTGAGCGGTTCGGTCCGCTGGTGCGCAACGGGCAGGCCGTCGACATCTGGAACGACGACGGCGGCACCACCAGCGAGCTGGCCTACAAGAACATCCCCTTCTACCTCACCAACCGCGGCTACGGCGTGTTCGTCAACCATCCCGGGCGGGTGTCGTTCGAGGTGGGCTCGGAGACCGTGTCGCGGGTGCAGTTCAGCGTCGAGGGCCACGACCTCGAGTACCTGATCATCCACGGGCCGACGCCGGCCGACATCCTGCGCCGCTACACGGCGCTGACCGGCCGGCCGGCGCTGCCGCCCGCCTGGTCGTTCGGACTGTGGCTGTCCACGTCGTTCACCACCGACTACGACGAGGCCACGGTGACGTCGTTCGTGGCCGGGATGGCCGAGCGGGACCTGCCGCTGAGCGTGTTCCACTTCGACTGCTTCTGGATGCGGCAGTACCGGTGGTGCGACTTCGAGTGGGACGCGGAGGTGTTCCCGGACCCGGAGGGCATGCTGGGCCGGCTGAAGGAGCGCGGGCTGCGGGTGTGCCTGTGGATCAATCCGTACATCGGGCAGGCATCGAAGCTGTTCGATGAGGGCATGGCGGCCGGGCACCTGCTGCGCCGGCCGGACGGGAGCGTCTGGCAGGATGACCACTGGCAGGCGGGCCGGGCGCTGGTCGACTTCACCTCGCCGGCCGCCCGCGAGTGGTACGCGGGCAAGCTGCGCGCCCTGCTCGACATGGGGGTGGACGCGTTCAAGACCGACTTCGGCGAGCGCATCCCGACCGGCGTCGTCTACGCCGACGGCTCCGACCCCGAGCGCATGCACAACTACTACACCCTGCTCTACAACCAGACCGTCAACGACGTGCTGGCCGAGCGGGGCGAGCCCGTGCTGT
The DNA here is from genome assembly GCF_005893125.1 of Nonomuraea basaltis. Taxonomy (GTDB): domain Bacteria; phylum Actinomycetota; class Actinomycetes; order Streptosporangiales; family Streptosporangiaceae; genus Nonomuraea; species Nonomuraea basaltis. The sequence goes on from NZ_VCJS01000102.1 coordinate 20,195, forward strand.
TCGCCCGGTCCGCCACGGTGGGCGGGCAGCGGCTGCCGGTGCACTGGGGCGGCGACTGCGAGTCGACGTTCGAGGCGATGGCCGAGTCGCTGCGGGGCGGGCTGTCGCTGGGCCTGGCCGGGTTCGGGTTCTGGAGCCACGACATCGGCGGGTTCGAGGGGCGGCCGGATCCGGCCGTGTTCAAGCGGTGGGCGGCGTTCGGGCTGCTGTCGTCGCACAGCCGGCTGCACGGGAGCGGGTCGTACCGGGTGCCGTGGCTGTTCGACGAGGAGTCGGTGGACGTGCTGCGCTCGTTCACCCGTTTGAAGGCGCGGTTGATGCCGTATCTGTACGGGGCCGCGGTCCAGGCCACGACGGACGGGCTGCCGGTGATGCGGGCCATGCAGCTGGCGTTCCCCGGGGACCGGGCCTGCGACTACCTGGACGCCCAGTACATGCTGGGTCGGGACCTGCTGGTGGCGCCCGTAATGTCGGCCGATGGTGATATTTCGTACTACGTCCCTGATGGTGTGTGGACCCGGCTGCTGGACGGCGAGACCGTCACCGGTCCGGGCTGGCGCAGCGAGCGGCACGGATTCGACAGCCTGCCGCTGCTGGTGCGGCCGGGCACGGTGCTGCCCGTCGGGGCCCGCGAGGACCGGCCCGACTACGACTACGCCGACGACGTCACCCTGCAGGTCTACCAGCTCGCCGACGGCGCCACCCGTACCGTCACCGTGCCGGCCGTGGACGGCGGCGCCGGCGCCGTGTTCGAGGTGTCCCGCTCCGGCGACCGCCTACGCGCCCGCCGCGTGCAGGGCCCGCCCGCGCGCTGGAACCTGCTGCTCGCCGGGGTGCGCGACGCCGGCCACCCGCGGCTCGAGACCACACCCGGCGGCGTGCGGGTCGCCGCCGGGCCCGGCACCGACGACATCGAGATCATTTTCTGAGGAGCGGCATGACCACCTTCCCCGACAACTTCATGTGGGGCACCGCCACCGCCTCCTACCAGGTGGAGGGCGCCTGGAACGAGGACGGCCGCGGCCCGTCGATCTGGGACACCTTCTCCCACACGCCGGGACTGGTGACCAACGGTGACACCGGCGATCTGGCCTGCGACCACTACCACCGGCTGGAGGAGGACCTGGACATCCTGTCCGCGCTGGGCGTGGGCGCGTACCGGTTCTCCATCTCCTGGCCGCGCGTGCAGCCGGGCGGCAGCGGGCCGCTCAACCAGCCCGGCGTGGACTTCTACCACCGGTTGATCGACGGGCTGCTCTCCCGTGGCATCGCCCCGGTGGCCACCCTCTACCACTGGGACCTGCCGCAGGAGCTGGAGGACGCGGGCGGCTGGCCGCACCGCGGCACCGCGCTGCGCTTCGCCGAGTACGCCCACCTCGTGGGCGAGGCGTACGGCGATCGCGTGCACACCTGGATCACCCTGAACGAGCCGTGGTGCTCGGCCTACCTCGGCTACGCCTCCGGCGTGCACGCCCCCGCCAGGACCGACCCCGCCGCGGCACTGGCCGCCGTGCACCACCTCAACCTCGGCCACGGCCTGGCCGTCCAGGCGCTGCGCGCGGTCGCGGCCCCGTCCGCGCAGATGTCCGTCACGCTCAACCTGCACCACGTGCGCGGCGTGTCCGAGGCGGACGCCGACGCGGTCCGGAAGGCGGACGGGCTGGCCAACCGGGCCTTCCTCGGCCCGATGCTGGAGGGCGCCTACCCGCGCGACCTCATCGACGACACCGCCGCGGTGACCGACTGGTCGTTCGTGCGCGACGGCGACGAGGCGGCCGCCTGCCAGCCGCTGGACGTGCTCGGCGTCAACTACTACAACCCCACGCTGGTACGGCAGTGGGACGGCGCCAGCCGGCGGGAGACCGCCGACGGGCACCAGGACGGCGCCGCCTCGCCGTGGATCGCGTGCGAGGACGTCGAGTTCGTCCAGCAGCCCGGCCCGTACACCGAGATGGGCTGGAACATCGACGAGACCGGCCTGACCGAGCTCCTGCTCCGGCTACGCGACGACTACCCGTCCATGCCGACGATGATCACGGAGAACGGCGCCGCGTTCGCCGACGTCGTGGACGCCGACGGCCGGATCAGGGACGAGCGGCGCGTCGACTACCTGCACCGGCACCTGTCGGCCGTGGCCGAGGCGATCTCGGCCGGGGCGGACGTGCGCGGGTATTTCGTGTGGTCGCTGATGGACAACTTCGAGTGGGCGCACGGGTACGCCAAGCGGTTCGGCATCGTCCGCGTGGACCGCGACACGATGAAGCGCACCTGGAAGGACAGCGCCCACTGGTACCGCGACGTCGTCGCCACCGGCAAGCTGCCTGACTAACCCTTGCGCGCCACGCCGCCGACGAAGGTGTGGTAGGTGATGCCCGGCGTGGCCTCGTCCTCCCCGTCGGGACGCCACTCGGGGAGCGGCACCAGGCCGGGCTCCAGCAGCTCGAGACCGTCGAAATAGGCGAGCAGCTCGGCGCGGGCGCGCCACCGGCCGGTGCCGAGGTGCTCGTTGAAGAGCTTCTCCGCGGTGCGGGCCTGCTGGGACACCTCCGGCAGGGCCTCACCCGGGTTGTGGAAGTGGGAGATCACCACGTGGCTGCCCGGCGCCAGCGGGGCCACGAGCCTGGCCAGGATGCCGCCCGGGTCCTCGTCGTCGGACAGGTGGTGCAGGAGCCCGAACAACAGCAGCCCGACCGGCCGGCTGAAGTCGATCAGGGAACGCGTCTTCGGATCATCGATGATCTTCTCCGGCTCGCGGGCGTCGGCCTCGATGACCGTGGTGGAGGCGTCCACGGCGAGCAGTGCCCGGCCGTGGACGAGCACGATCGGGTCGTTGTCGACGTAGACGACCTTGGCTCCGGGGGCGACGGACTGGGCGATCTCGTGGACGTTGCCCTGCGTGGGCAGACCCGAGCCGATGTCCAGGAACTGGCGGATTCCGGCCTCGCCGGCCAGGTAGCGCACCGAGCGCCGGAGGAACTCCCGGTTGGCCTGGGCAGCCTCGGGCGCGTCCGGCGCGATCTTCAGCGCCATCGCGGCCACCTCGCGGTCGATCGCGTAGTTGTCCTTGCCGCCGAGCATGTAGTCGTAGACGCGGGAGACGCTCGGCTTGGTGGTGTCGATCCCCTGTGGCGCGGCTTCCTGCTCGCTCTCGGGCACTGTCTGCTCCTCGAATCGCGGGGTGTCGGCGATCACATGATCTTAGTCCGGCACCCCGGCGATTCCAGCGGTCACGGGCCGGGCTCCGCCTCCGCCGGCCTCGCCTGCCCGTCGCCGGAGGGTCTCGAGGTCGACTTCAAGCCCGCCGAGCAGTCACCGCTCAGCGCGCTGCGTGCCGCCGAGCTCGCCGTCGAGGCCGGCCCGCCACTCGGCGTACCCAACGTGGTCCCCGGACTCGGCCTGTCGCTGACGAAGCTGTCATGAGGCACATGCGAGGGTCGTTAGCGCTGGTCAGCGCTATTCCGAGGGGCCCGTGGGCGGCTGCGCAGCGAGGGGCGGGAGGTGCATCGCGCCGACGTCGCCATCATGTCCCCCTAACAGGAAGACAACGTGCGCCGCTTCGGCGAGTACATCTAACCCTCCCCTTTCCAGGGGTTCACATGGGTAGGTGGCTCAGCTGCGTGCTGCGGCCTCGATCGCCTGCTTCATCTCCAATGCGCCGTGTTCGATGCGAATGCGGATCTCGGCGGCTTGCGTGTGTGGCAGCACGTTAGTGGTCCAGATCAGCCGGCCCGCTTCGTCGCCCTCCGGGCGAACTTCAAACGAGGCGTGGTGGTGCTCGAGCGGGGGTCTCGCGCCTTCAACAACGGAATAGGCCAAGCAGCGGGAATCGTCATCGATCGCGACAATCAGCTCGCGGATGACGTGCCCGTCGGGAAAGGTCAGGAACCGCTGGTCGCCCTCCAGCCGGGTGTCGATGACACGGCCCGGCAGCAGGCGCTCGTGCACGGCTCCGACGTCGCGCAGCACATCCCAGATGTGCTCGGGGGACGCGTCGATGACGATCTCGTGGCGGATGGAGGCCATGACGCCGGGAACTCCTCTCCACCTGCGATGCTGCCGTCGCGAGTGCACCGACGCCAAACTCGTCAACGTCTTTCGCGCCTTTGACACGTGCCTGGGGCGCGTCGTTTCATAGCTCGATCTGGGCCTTCATCGGCTGCCAGGGCGAGGCGTCGAACAACAGCATGATCGACACGATCTTGCCGCCGTCCAGCCGGAAGTGCTCGGCCGTGCGCTGAGTGCCGACCGGCGTCGCGGTGTGCACGTCGTACACGAGCGTGGCCTCTACTTCGCCGTACAACTCACTGATCAGCTCGACGCCGGTCACGATCGACACGAACCCCGGCAAGGTCGCCAGATGGCCCGTCCGATCGTCGGAGGTGATGAACGGGCTCTGGAAGCGGAACGGCTCTCCCAGGTGCGCCGCCGCCGCGGACACCTCGCCACGGAAGCGGGCCTCGTGATAGCCGCGCACGGTGCGACGGGTCTGTTCCTGAGCTGTCGTGGTCATGGCTGCTGTCCGATCTGGCGCAGATGGTCGGCGAGGCGATGCTGGTTGGCGGCCAGCCGCAGGCACAGGTCGCGCAGAACGACCAGTTCTTCAGGAGCGAACCCGTGGAACATCGCCCGCATGGCAAGCTGCGACGGCCTGCGGAACGCCTCCATCCACGCCCGCCCGGCAGGTGTGATCTCGGCCAGAACCGAACGTCGATCCTTCGGGTCGGGAACCCGGCGGACCAGCCCGTCGTGCTCCAGCGTGTCGACCAAGCCGGTGACGTTGCGGGAGCTGACCCCGGCGGCCCGGGCCAGCTCGCCGATGCTGATGCCGTGCTCGCTGCTGTTGAGGCGGATCAGCAGGTCGAGCGCGCCCGCGCTGACCCCTCGTCCCTGAGAGCCGTGGGCGCGCATGCGCTCGACGGCATGGTTGGCGGTGCGGACAGCGGCGCCCGCCTCGAAGATGAGCAGGTCTCCGTCGCCGTCGGTGAACTGGGTCATCGCGGCCCTGACCCGAGGATCGTAGAGGAGGCCGTCAGAGTCGCTCTCATAGATATTTACGTCCTTCATTATGAAGTAGCACAATAGTACGTGCTTCCATACTTTGCCAATCCATGGCGCATCAGGAGCTTCTCGAGCACGTCACCGCCCATGCCGATGCCATCCGGCTCGGCGATCCGCTCGACCCGATGACTCAATTCGGCGCCGTCATCGACCACGACAGCCGGGACAGCGTCCTCGCCCACGTGCATGAAGCCCTGCAGACCGGTGGGCGGCTCCTGCGCGGAGGTCATGCCGCCCGCGAGGACACAGGCGGTGCCTATGTCCAGCCGACCATCATCGACAGGGTCGCCAACACCACCCGGCCGGGCCAGGACGAGGTGTTCGGCCCGGTGCTCGCCGTCATCGAGTTCGACGGACCCGACCAGGCCATCGAGCTGGCCAACGCCTCGGCTTACGGCTTGGCCGCCGGGGTGTGGACCGCCAGCATCGACGTGGCTCTCACCGCCGCGAAGCGGCTGCGGGCCGGGACCGTCTGGATCAACAATTTCGACGACAGCGACATCACCACCCCTTGGGGCGGGTTCAAACAGTCGGGCATCGGGCGCGACAAATCGCTGCATGCTTTGGACAAGTACACCGAACTGAAATCCACCTGGATCAGCATCAGGTCCCCGGAAGAGACGTCGAGCAGGCCCCGTAGCCTCGCAGGGTCACGCGGTCGGCCACACCCCGGCGTCTGATCGTCGCTAGGGCCGGCTGTGACGTGCCACGGTTAATGTCGCCGCGCTCTTGTCGTGGTGGTTCGGCTGCTGGTTGATGGACTGAGCCGGATCACGATAGTTGGAACCTGCTCACGCTTGTTGGAACCGGTGGGTAGGCGGGCTTTCTGTCACTGTGACCGCCATCTATAGATGGCGGTTCCCAGCTGTTGTTGGCGGGGAGCCTGGCGCCGCGGACGATCGAGTGAGGCCAAGCTCCGTGTTCATGCCCGGAAGCCGGGGGTGGGCCGAGTCCAGAGGGTGAGGTCGCTGCTGGTAGCGACGGCGAGGGTGAGGCCCGAGGGCGAGAATCCGGCGGCGCGGAATGTGGAGTAGTCGGAGTGGAAGATGTGCCACCAGCCTTGTCCCGGTGGGTCCTTGTAGATGTCGCCGCCCGCAGATAGCAGGGCGCGGTCGTTGGGCCATTCGGGACTGACGACGTCGAGGCCCCAGCCGTCCGAAGTGGTGCTGTGAAGGCCGCCACCGAAGAGGCCGGCAATGTGCACCCGAGTGCCTGCGATTGGCCCGAGACCGGGGCAGGTGAGGTCTGGGGAGGCGTCGGGTGTGCTGGTGTCGGGGTCGGGATCACGATCTCGGGCAATCTTCTCGCCGGTGACCGCGTCGAAGAGCCCGTGGCCGTCGTTGGAGACGACCATGACCAGATCTCGTCTGCTCTCTGGATGGACGGCGAAGCCGATGCCCAGCAGGCCACCGATGGGCGTTCTGTTGTCCAGCACCGGTTGCCAGGGCGCCGGCACCTGGACGACGGGAGCAGCCAGAAGGTGCCGGCGCAACCGTTGCTGATAGTCCGAGATCAACACATCCCCCTATGCGGCGGCGATCCTTGATCAGGTACGAATCCGCCAATTAAACCTGAGGGCGGTGCTCTCGCTTCGTTCGCCTGCCCACTTGCTCACGTTGCAGGACCCGAAGCAGTTCCTCTTCTTCACCAGGACCCGCAACGGGCGTCGGGCCGGCAAGGAGTTCCTGGCACGCCTGAAGGAACGCACCGACAACCGGGATGAGGCGATCTCCCTCAAGTCCTACTTCGCCCAGCTCACGGCCATCCACCGCTGGGGGCTGGAGCAGCCGTCAGACCTCTCCGTCATTCGCCAGCCCGTGCTCGTCGCGAACGGCGAGAGCGACAGGATGGTGCCGACGAAGAATTCGGCAGACCTGGCTCGACGCCTGCCGGACAGTGAGCTGGTGATCTACCCCGACGCCGGCCACGGCGGCATCTTCCAGTTTTACGGGCAGTTCATCGGAAAGGCCCTCGAATTCCTCCAGCGGTAACACCCGAGGAGGAGGCGACCCCTTCGCCCACGACAGTCGCGGTCGAGGGGGCCGACCTCGCAGAATCCGCACGACCGGTCGTCAGCCCCGCCTGCTTGAGCCGTGCGCGTTCCGCCGCAGGCAAGTGGCCGAAGCTCTGCCGCCGTGTCGATCCTCGACAGCCGAGCCAGGAAGGCGCGGCGCCTCCGGGCGCCCAGCCTTTCCGCCGCTGCGGCGCCGTGGAACGCCGCGAATGTTGCTCAGCGAAGGAATGTGAGGGCGTTCTGGATACCCTGTTCGAGGACCTCGTCGGCGAGCTTCGGGTCGGACAGGGCACGCGACAACTGCAGCGTTCCCACCGCCATCGTGAAAAGCCCGAGCGCCTTTCCGTACGCGGACTGCGGATCGTCAGGAGCCAGGCGGGCGGCGATCTCGTCCACGATGGCCCGCGCACCGTCGGTGTAGGCGTGCTTGGTTGCGGTCGCGCAGCGCCCGATCTCGTCGAGCAGAGCGGCCGAAGCGCATCCGGCGCCGGGATGGTCCCGGTGCTGAGGCGACAGGTAATCGCGTAGGAACTCCTCCAGTCCCGCTCGGCCGGGCGGCAGCGTGCTGAACGTCTCGGCCTGGGTACGCAACTGGTCGGCAACGACCCTGGCGACCAGATCATCCTTGGACGTGAAGTGGGCGTAGAACGCGCCGTTGGTCAGCCCCGCGTCCGCCATCAGCGTGGCGACGCCGGAGCCGTCGATTCCGTCCTGCTTGAACCGGTGGCCGGCCGTCTCGATGATCCGCTGCCGCGTCGCCTCCTTGTGCTCCTTGCTATAGCGCGCCACAGGGCTCCTCCATTCGCTCGGCAAGACCATCGCCTCACCCATCGTAGATCATCGCCTGACGTATGTAATATTACGATCGGCACGCAAGGTGATGAGCGACCCTCTCCGCTCTATGTATCGATCGACGTCATTGGCCCGCTTAGTGGGGCGCGGAGTTGATCCGAAACAGCGCGACGAGTTGACAAGAAGTGAAGGTCGCCAGGGGTACGCAGAGGGTGTGCAGGTAAGGGCGTGTCTACGGCAAGCGTGCCGTGCAAGGCCACGGCCGTTGCCTGTGCTTCGGGCGTCGGTGGCGGGTTGGTCGGCGTGTGCCGTGATGGACGGGGCCATCTGGTCCCGCCGGGCGGCGGCGCGTCCGAGTCGTGCCACACATGATCTGATCAATCAATGACCCACCGGCCGCCGCCTTGCAGACACAGGTCCACGGCGCCTTGTCACTTTCCGTAGGTTGGTCGGCGCGCCGGCCCGGAGGGCGTACGTACTTGGCGGCGCGGGCCACGGAGCCGACGCCCGTGACGTCAAGTTGCAACGGGACTCTTCTGCTCAGGCACCGAGATGCCGGCGCAGCCACTGACCCATCTGCTCGATCGCCTGGTCCACCTCGGGCACGCGCCCGGCAGCCAGGATGAAAGAGTGCTGGCCCTCGGGCATCGGGTGGACCTCGGAGGTGACCTTGAAGTCCGCGAGCCGGCGCCCGAAGTCGGCGCCGTCTCCGGCGAGGGTCTCGTAATCGCCGTAGTAAACGCTCGTGGGCGGCAGGCCGGTCAGATCGGCGTTCACGATGCTGATCTCGGGGTCGGCGAAGTCCACGGCGGGGTCCTGCAGCCACGCACCCCGGAAGAGCTCGAGCGTGCCCCGGCTGAGCATCTTGTCATGTTCCTCGTTCTCGTCCACCTTCATGTTCTGGATGGTGAGGTCGGTCCACGGCGAGATGCTGACGATCGCACCCGGGGTCGCCTCGCCCTTGGCGAGCAGGCGCAGCGGCAGCATGACCGCGAGGGTGCCTCCGATGGAGTGGCCCGTGCTGCCGATGTTCCGCGGCTCATATCCCTGTGAGAGCAGCCACCGGTAGGCCGTCTCGGCGTCGTCGAGCTGCGCCGGATACGGGTGCTCGGGCGCCAGGCGGAAGTCCACGACGAGCGAGCGAACTCCTGCCGCCTTCGCGATGTGACCGGCGGCCTTGCGGTCCGAATGCATCGAGGCGGTGACCGAACCGCCGAAATGGAAGTGGAGCAGCGCTCGGTCGGGGTCGGCGCCCTCGGGGATGCACCACAGGGCGGGGACGCCGTTCGCGTCCACCTCGGCGTAGGTGACGCCTTCCGGCTCGGTCGAGGCCAGATGGTGCGTCTCGACGATGTCGCGGACGATGGCCAGGTCGAGGCCGGGTGTCGAGGACTTCGCGCGCACTCCTTCAAGGAACTGTGCGAACTGCTGTGCTTCTGGACTGATTCCCATGATGATGCTCCTTTTCAGGTCAGCGCTGCGTGCGCTTCTCGCTCGCAGTCAGGTCGATGTGCTGGGGCGACGTCAACCGGGCATCCGGTTGAGTTTGCGGATCTGCTTGTCGAAGACCCCGGCGGGGACGAGGCGGCGCGCTGTGCTGACGCGTGAGGCAAGCGGGCCGGCGGTGTAGCGCAGCTTCGGCTTCGGGTCGGTGGCTGCCGTGACGATCACCTTGGCGACGACGGCGGGGTCGTCGCCGTCCTTCATCGCCGCTGCGATCACCTCGTCGAAGATGCGCCGCCGCTCCGCGTACAGAGGCAGCGGGGTGTCGGGCTGCGCGGCGTTGGCGTCGAAGCCGGTCTTGGTGTAGGCGGGCTGGACGAGGAGGACGCGGACGCCGTGCTCGCGGACCTCGTGGTCCAAGGACTCGGAGTAGCCCTCGATCGCGTGCTTCGCCGCGACGTAGAGGGCCATGTAGGGCTGGGGGGTGATCCCGAGGACGGACGAGATGTTGATGATGCGTCCGCCTCCCTGAGCGCGCATGTGCGGCAGGACGGCCTTCGTCATGCGGATGACGCCGAAGACGTTGATGTTGAAGATGCTCTGGGCCTGGGCGACGGAGTTTTCCTCGACGGCACCGGCTGAGCCGATACCGGCGTTGTTGACGAGGACGTCGATCCGCCCGAACCGGTCGATCACCTGCTGGACTGCAGCGGCGGCGGATTCGTCACCGGCCACGTCGAGGTCGAGATACGTCACACCGGCGGGCGGGGTGAGTCCCGAGGTCTTCCGGCCGGTGCCGATCACCTCGAAACCCGCTGCGACGAGGGCGCGGGCCGTTGTCTTGCCGATACCCGATGACGCTCCCGTCACGAGTGCTACCGGCCGGGTTGTCGCCATCACAGGCTCCTTGCATCATTGGATTACGATCGTTTGTCTTATGACCGTAATGCTATAGAGAAGAGCGGCGGATGGCAAGTGGGTCACCTCCGGCGACCGGAGAACCATGTGGTGCGGTACGGGAAAGGACAAGGTTCGGCGGTCGCCCCCGTAGCGTGGATCGGCCGCCGGGTCAGTTGCGTACCCACCCCGTCCCCACGGGTCGGCACGCGGTGGGACCGTCCTCCTCCGCACTGACCAACGGGCTGTTGCGCAACAGGCCCGTGGACCTGCGTCTACGACCGAAGCGGCCAAGCCTTCGTCAGGCCGCGAAAACCCGGGCCTCGTAGCGGCGCCAGGCGCGTCGGGCGGTGAGGCGCAGCAGCAGACGAAGCGGCGCAGGCGCCTTGGCGAGTGCCTGCGCGGTGACCTCCGGGTCACCGACCTCCACGTACAGGCCGAAGACCATGGGAAGGTGGTCGGCGACCACACCGGCCCGCTTGCGGTCGCCGTCACCGACGGCGCCCACCAATGACGCGCCGGAGTCCAGGGCGCGGCGGAACGCGTCATGCGCCATGACCATGTCGCGGACGTCGGTCAGGCAGGGACCGTGCAGGGCGCCTGGCGTGGCATTCGTACTCATCAATCGTCTCCTTCGCGGGGGTCCCATGCCGGAGACACGAGCGCTGCCGGCCTGGTCGTCGCTGTCCATGGGTGGATCGAGGAGCGTCCACGTCGACCCGTTACGCCAGATCACCGACCGGATCAAAGTCGTCGCCCGGGGCGGACAGCGCTTGCGGCGGCGTGATCCGGTCGTGTGACACAGCACCTCGATCCGCCACCGGCATCCGGGCTCGTCGGCCAAGCGCAGCATGTGCAGGGCCTCTGCCATCGGCACGTAGTGCGCGATCGCGTCACGCCTCACAGCCCAGTCAGTGATGCCTCAAACAGTCTCCGCCCCGGGGTGAAGGCCCTCTCTGATGAGCATCAGCGCCGCCGACTTGGCGAAGTCAAACGCTTGGATGTCACCCAGCGAAGTGGCTAGTGCCGTGGCCCCTTCAAAGAGGACGAACAGTTGGCTCGCGAGTTCTTCCGGATCGCGTGCGTCCGCCTCGTGGGCCGTCCGCAGCAAGCGTCGGCGGAACTCCTGCTTGTGGGCAAGGATGACATTCTGCGCCGGATGCCGAGGCTGTTTGATCTCAACGGCCGCATTATGGAACGGGCACCCTCTGAACTGTGCTCCCAGAGACGGGGGGTCAAACAGTGCTATGAGACGTTCCCGAGGCGGCAGATCCTCTCGCTCCAATGCGCGTTCGTTGCTATCCGGTGCCTGATCGCACCAGGCCAAATAGGCTGCTATTATCTCGTCCTTGTCTTTGAACTCCTCGTAGAGTGTTCGCTTGGAAACGCGCGCGGAGCTCGTTACGTCACTGACGCTGGTGGCGTGAATTCCGCGATGATAAAAAAGCGCCGCCGCAGACGAAAGAATCCGCTCCCTTGGTGCGCGATTGCGGTAAAGGGGGTCGAGCGGCGGAGTTGATTCGTGACTTCTGCTCACGTGGTACCCATGGTTCTCGTCGAAAATCGGAATGGCCGCCCCGGTCTCCTCGGCGACGCCGACGCGTCACCGCGGCCAAGGTCGATTATCGGCTCAGTCCTGGCTCGGCGTGACCGGCCGCCAGGCGCAGGCCACGCTCTCACGATGGCACACTCCCGGCCGGCACCGGCGTGCCGTTCGGCACGAGCGGCCCAAGCATCCACGTGGTAGCGCCTCGCCAAGGGAGCGGCTGTCAGCTGAAGGGAACCTCCGTGTCGAGGAACTGTGTGACGTCGTTCAGGAACAGCCGCGGGTACTGGAACTGCGCGCCATGCCCGGCATCGGGATAGATGACCAGCTGCGCGTTGGGAATGTGCTGAGCCAGGATATAGGAGTTGATCGTGGGGAGCATGACGTCCCGGTTGCCGTTCGCGACCAGCGTGAGCTGAGTGATCTTCGCGAGTTCGGCGTCGCGGTCCACCGGCGAGGTGTTCCACTTCTCCATTGCCGCTGCCTGCGCCTGAATCGTCTGCGGCGACGACGGCGGATCGACATCCTCGGTGCGCTGGTGGCGGCGCGCCCAGAAGGCGCGGCCGGCCTCTTGCGCAGCCGGCGACGAGCCGAAGAACAGGAACAGGAAGTCGTCCACGGTCGGTACCGGGTTAACCGCCACCCGCGGGACGTCAGGGTGCGCATCGGCCATGTCGCCGTTGGGCGGAACGGTGCCCAATAGGATCAGGCGACGCACCGACTCGGGATGGCGCAGCGTCAACGACTGTGCAACCGCGCCGCCGAGGGAGAACCCGAGCACGTCGACCAGGGGCAGGTCGATCGCGCGCAGGAACGCCGCCGCGTCATCGGCCATGGTCTCGATGCTGTCCGGTACCTCACCGGCTGATGCTGCAATTCCGACATTGTCGAACAGCACAACAGGTCGCTTCGCGGCCAGGCCGTCGGTCAGCAGGGGATCCCAGTGGTCCATCCCTGCACGGAAATGCGGCAGGAGCACGATCGGGACACCGTTGTCCGCCCCGAAACGGCGATATGCCAGACGGACCCCATTGACGTCCACGAATTTCGTGGGCGCATTGAAATGCGTATACATGCGGCTGACTCCTCGGTTCGACACGACGAGGACCTCCCGAGCCCACCCAAAGCGCCGGTGACCTGCTGGATCCTGCTTCCGACCCAGACGGTACCACGCTATCTCCCTTTTGGGTACCGACTGGTACCAGGATGTGCACCTCACTTGGTACCAGTCGGTACCCAAAAACTTAGAACGGCCGACAGAATGAGCTGGATAGGTCCTGATGGCCGTGCCTGGATGGCGAGTTGGCCGTTTTCCGAGCCGTGGTGACTTCGCCGTGGATCGTGCCAGACGACTCGTGGGAGCGGATCGAGCCGCTGCTGCCGAAGAGGGAGCGGAGAGGTTCAGGCGAGCCCGCCACCACACTCCGCACCGGCTCCGCGACCGCAGACGGCGTCTCGCCCAGCACCTCGGCCACCGCTGCACGCGCACCAGACGCTGAAGCACACGTTCCGCCTCACCGAGCACGGCCCCCACCCGTACGACCTCCTCCCGCAACCGCGTGATCTCTTCCCGGACCCTCTTCTGCTCGATCGGATGAGTCCGGGCCATACCGTCACGCCTACGCGGCGCCGCCCGGACTCGCGCGCTGAGCGGACCGAATGGGCCCACGTCAGGTCTGTCGACCTTGCGCTGACCGATCAGCCGCGGCGATCATCGCGCGCTGCGGCCAGGTGATCGGCAAACGGCAGATCGAGCAACTGGCGACGAGGCGGCCGGCCGTCACCGCTGCCGACAAATTGAATTACGTTCGCAATACCATAGACTGGGCAGTTCGGTGAAGGACAACCGGTCCTGCCGGCGGCGAAGGAGCGTGTGGTGTGGTGCGGTACAGAAAAGAGCACAAGCAGGAGACGAAGCGGCGGATCATCGAGACGGCCGGCCGTCGGTTCAAGCGGGACGGCATCGACGGCTCGGGGGTCTCGACGCTCATGAAGGACGCGGGGCTGACCAACGGCGCCTTCTACACCCACTTCGAGTCCAAGGAGGACCTCGTCGCCACAGCCATCGCCGAGCAGTTGAAGGCTCAGGCCGAGAACGTCGTCGCGCAGGCGAAGCCCGGCCGTGCCGGACTCGAGCAGATCGTGCGGGGCTACCTGTCGGTCCAGCACCGGGACAGCCTTGGCGACGGCTGCCCCAACGCCGCTCTGCTCGACGAGATCGGGCGCTGTACGGACGCAACCAGGCAGGCGTACACCGACGGCGTGCTGGTCCTCATCGAAGGCCTCGCCGCCCGCATGGTGCCCGACGACCCGTCCTCGGCACGCGTGAAGGCGCTCAGCCTCCTCGGCCTGATGGCCGGGACGCTGCAGCTCTCCCGCGCCCTGACCGACCGTCGACTCGCCAAGGCACTCCTCGATCAGGGCATCAACAACGCCCTCGCCGTGCTGGACGCCGAGCAGCTCGTCTGACGCACCGCATCCCCAGCCCCAGGCTGTAGCTCGGGAAACGCTCGACGCCGGCACGTTCTCCCGAGCTGCGCCGCGCGCAGGCGTTGAGCCGCTTCGCGTCCTGGCTCGGCATGCCGTATCAGCAGAGTTTCACGAGGCCGTGATACTTCGCTCGCCACCGTGGACGTCACGCTGAGTGACGTGCATCCGGACATGAACATGAGCAAGGCGCACGCCGCAGCCACGCTTAGCAGCACGTACGTCTCCGCCGACAAGGTCGCCGTCGAGATCAACGGCATGATGATCTATATACCTTGGAACGCGGTGAACGTCTATCTCGTCGAGGCTCACATCGACCCGGCGTCCTCGAACACGTCACCGCACGGCGTTCGCTGATGCCCGGCTGCTTGGCACGGCTCGTGCCTGCACAACTCAATTAGCGGCTGAAGGGGTCGGTCAGGGGCAGGGGGGTGCGGGCGGCATCCAGGGCGGCTTGGGGGAAGTTGGGTCCAGCTGTGTAAAACCGGGCACGGGTACGACCGATCGGGGTGAGGATCTCGGCTGTGACCAGGTCACGCAAGTCCCGCTGAGCTTGCTGGAGGCTCAGCCCCTCGGCTCGTTCGTAGCGGCTGCGGCGGACGCGGCCGGACATGGCCACATCGTGCAGAGCGGTGACGATTCGCTCGTCCATGCCCCGCCGCTCCGCAACTTCTCCGAGCAGCATCCACACACGGGTGGAGCGGTCAAGACGGTTCTTCACGGTCTGCGCCTGCTGATGATAGGCGGTGAGGTTGAAGCGGATCCAGTCGGAGACGTCTTGGTCGGGCCGGTAGGTGGAACCGCGCCGGGCGAGCACGGCGTAGTACTCCCAGGTGTTGCCCGGCCGCCCGAGCCACGCCTCGATGGAGGAGAACTCGGGTGCGAGCACGCCGTTCCTGGCGATCAACAGGGTTTGGAGGGAACGCGACATGCGCCCGTTGCCGTCCGCCCATGGGTGGATGGAGACCAGATGGAGGTGGGCCATTGCGGCTCTGATCAGCGAGTGCGAGCCGTCGCCGGTATTGAGCCAGTCGGACAATTCCCGCATCAGCGCGGGGACTACCTCCGCGTCCGGAGCCGTGTAGGCCGCGATGCTGGGGTCACGCGCGTCGGTGACGTAGACCGGCCCGCGGCGCCACTGTCCCGCAGGCTTGCGCGGCGTGTGCCGGTGCCCCTGGAGCATCCAATGCAGAGCGTTGAGGAACCCCGTGCTGTAGGAGAAGTCCTCCACATCATGGAGGGTCTGGATGTATGTCATCATCCGCTGGTAGGCGAGGGTTTCCTCGCGATTCTCATCGGAGACGTCCACGTCTCGCTCGCCCTCGAGTAGATCTTCCACATCGATCGTGGACACCTTGAAGCCCTCGATCGAGTTAGAGGCGGCGACGGCGTCGGCAGTGAGGAACTTTCGCAACCCTTCGGTCCACTTGCTCGGGGTGGACTGCACTTGGCGGCGGAGTTTCTGGCGAGCCACCTCGACCTCTTCGAGAACCCTCCGGTCGGCGGCGGCGAGTACGGGAGCCGGAAACAACATGACGCCATCATAGTATGACGCAATCATTGCGTCATACTCGTCCTTACGGGCCGAGTTCGGCGCGCAGCAGGCGGGCGGCGCCGGCCATGGCGCGCATCTTGCCCTCGGCCGACTCCCGCGGCAGGTACTTCATCCCGCAATCGGTGGCGATGACGATCCGCTCGGGCGGCACCCGCTCGAACGCCCTGCGCACCCGCCCCGCCACCACCTCGACCGGCTCCACCTCCGGCGTGGACAGGTCGATGACGCCGAGGATGATCGTCTTGTCCTTGAGGTCGGACAGCACTCCCAGGTCGAGCCCGGACTGCGCGGTCTCGATCGACACCTGCCGGACCGGGCAGCCGGCCAGCTCCGGCAGGAACGAGTACGCCTCCGGCCGGTCGTGGATGATCGCGGCGTAGCCGAAGCAGATGTGCACCGCCGTCGTGCCGGTGACGCCGTCCAGCGCCGCGTTCAGCGCGGCCAGCCCGTAGGCACGCGCCTGCTCCGGCCTGGCCTGCAGGTACGGCTCGTCGATCTGCACGATGTCCGCCCCGGCCGCGAACAGGTCACGGATCTCGGCGTTGACCGCCGCCGCGTAGTCCATCGCGGCCGCCTCGGCGTCCGGATAGTGATCGTTCTGCGCCTGCTGGCTCATCGTGAACGGGCCCGGCACCGTCATCTTGATCGGGCGGCCGGTGTGGGCACGCAGGAACCGCAGGTCGTCCACCTCGACGGGGCGCGGACGGCGGATCGGGCCGACGATGCGCGGGACCGGGTTCGGGTGCCCGCTGCGGTCCAGCGCCGTACCCGGATTGTCCACGTCGACACCCTCCAGGGCGGTGGCGAAGTGATTCGAGTAGCTCTCGCGGCGGATCTCCCCGTCGGTGATGATGTCCAGCCCGGCCCGCTCCTGGGCGCGGATCGCCAGCTCGGTCGCGTCGTCCTGAGCCTCGGCAAGATGCTCCGGCGGGATCCGCCACAGCTCCCTGGCCCGCACGCGCGGCGGGAACCGGCCGGCCAGCCTGGCGCGGTCGATCAGCCATTCGGGCTGGGCATAGCTGCCGACCAGCGACGTCGGAAGCAGCGGCAAGGATCTCACGGGGCCCTCCTCCTACCAGCGATCGAGGTGCAGCACGTCGCCGAGCGGCTGGCGCCGCGCCGGCCCGAACGTCTCCCCGGTGTAATAGGCGGTGGGGAGCAGCACGCCCTGGCGCACGTCGGCCGGGATGCCCAGCAACTCGGCGATCTCACTCTCGTATGCCAGGTGCAGGGTCGTCCAGGCCGTGCCCAGCCCGCGGGCACGCGCGGCCAGCATGTAGCTCCACGCCGCCGGCAGCAGCGACCCCCACAACCCGGCCTGGTTGCCCGGCGGCAGCCCGCCGCCCACCCCGATGCAGCCGATCACCAGCACCGGCACGTCACCCATGTGCTCACCCAGGTAGACGGCGCTCTCAGCGACGCGCCGCTGCGTGGCGGCCCGCGCCGGGTCGTCCTGGAACAGCGACCCGGCGGAGCCGCCGGACTCGTAGTAGGCGCGGAAGGAGCGGCCGTAATAGTCCCCGATCGTCTTGCGCAGGTCCGGGTCGGTGACCACGATCCAGTGCCAGGTCTGCCGGTTGCCGCCGGTGGGGGCCTGGAGGGCGATCTCCAGGCACTCGCGGACGAGCTCCATGGGGACGGGGCGGGTCAGGTCGAGGCGCTTGCGGACGCTGCGGGTGGTGGTGAGCAGCTCGTCTGGTTCGATCGTCATGAGCCCAGCATGTCAACCTAGCGGGTGATCCGCAGGGCCCATTCGACCTCAGTCGGGGCGTGGACCCGCGCCGTCAGCGTCTTCCTCGGCCCTATGTCCAGCTTGTGCAGACTCGGGCGGATCTCGCTCGCCACGCAGGGGGTGGTGATGACGATGCCCTGATCCAGGATGAGCTCGACCGTGCCGGCGCCTCGGCAGGTGAACATCGGCCACAGCGCTTGCTTGCCGGGCGGGATGTCCCCGATGTCCATGGATGACCGCCGCGGCCCGGCCTTGAGGATGGTCGTGGTGCCCGCCTCCAGCGGAGGCAGGCGTAGTGGCTCGCCGATCGCCGTACGAACGGTATCCCGTGTGCCCGCCCGCGTCACGCCCGTCACGCGCTTCCGCGCTCGCGGCCCCATCCCGTCGTCCTCCTCAAGGACGACGGGCCGGGGACGGGATGGGTGCGGGCCGGGGATCAGCCGCGGCCGAGCACCGGCATGGCCGGCAGGGCGCGGTCGTCGTAGTCGAACAGGGCCTGGTTCTCCCAGCCGTTGCCGGACGACGGGTCGGCCGGGTCCCAGCCGTTGCCCTTGACGCCGGTCCAGGTGGCCTCCCAGGTGAACAGGCCGAGGCCCAGGCCGTTCGGCACCTGGCGGACGATGTCGGCGACCTTCGCCAGCATCGCGGCCTGGCCCTGCGGGGTGGCCCGGTAGCCGGGGTACGGCTCGGGCGACAGGATGATGTTCTCCCAGCCGTCGTCGTCGGCCGTGGTGAACGGGTGCGCGGTCTCGACCACGACGACGGGCTTGCCGTACCTGGTGGCGACGTCGTTGATGTTGGCCTGGAACGCCTCCAGCGTGCCGTGCCAGTACGCGTAGTACGACAGCCCGATCACGTCGTACCGGATGCCGTTGGCGCCGGCGTTGTCGAACCACCACCGGTACAACCCGTTGTCGCCACCGTTGGCCAGGTGCAGCACGACCTTCGTCGAGCCGGACACCGCCTTGACCGCGTCGTAGCCGGCGTTCAGCAGCGCGGCCGTGTTCGCCCAGTTGGAGTTGGAGCCGTCCGGCCAGAGCAGGCCGCCGTTGATCTCGTTGCCGACCTGCACCATGTCGGCCGTGGTGCCCTGGCGGCGCAGCGCGTCGAGCACGTCGTACGTGTGGTCGTACAGGGCCTGCTTGAGCTGGTCGAACGGGAGTGATTCCCACGCGGCCGGCTTGAACTGCTTGCCCGGGTCGGCCCAGGTGTCGGAGTAGTGGAAGTCCACCAGCAGCTTCATGCCCTGCGCCTTGGCGCGCTTGGCGATCGCGAGCACCTGGGTCTTGGTGTTGTAGCCGTCGGCCGGGTTCACCCAGACCTTCAGCCTGATGTAGTTGAGCCCGGCCTGCGACAGGATGCGCAGCGCGTCGCCGCGGCGGCCGCGGGCATCGCGGTAGACGCCGCCGTAGGCCTCGGACTTGGCGAGGCTGGAGATGTCGGCGCCCCTGATCTGCAGGCGGGCCCCGGCGTGCGCCGGTTGCGCGACGGCGGTGAGGGCGACGGCTAAGAGCAGCGCGGTCAGGATGCGTTTCATCGGGATGCTCCCTGTGGTCGGGGGGTTTACACGACGACGACGACCGCGCCGGGCGCGACGGTGACCGGCCCGTCGTGGCGTACGCCGTCGAACACGCTCGTGCCGGTCACCCCCTCGACCGTCACGGGCTCGTCGCCGTGGTTGATCAGGAAGGTGTGGACACCCCGGCGCACCAGCTCCAGGGTGTCGGGCAGGCCGCGCGGGCGGGACACGGCCGCGTGGTCGAGCACGCCGGCCAGCAGGTCGCGCAGGCCGGTGACGGGGGCGGTGGCCAGGTACCAGGCGGTGCCGGCGCCCAGGTCGTGGCGGGTGAAGGCGGGGTGGCCGGCGTCGGGGCCCGCGGCGAAGTCCCGCACCGCCACCGCGCCCGCCGGGCGGATCCGCTCCGACCAGATGCGGGCGGTGTCGCCGCCCGTCAGTGCAACGGTTTCGTGCTCGCGCAGCGGGTGGAACTCCTCGATCGACAGGCCCAGCAGCTCGCGCAGCGCACCGGGGTGGGCGCCCGGGTGGATGGTGTCGTGCTCGTCGACGATGCCGGAGAAGTACGACACGAGCAGGTTGCCGCCGCCCTCGACGTACCGGTGCAGGTTCTTGGCGGACGCCTCGGTGAGCAGGTACGAGCTGGGCGCCACCACCACCCGATATCCCGAAATATCGGCGGAAGGGTGGACGAAGTCCACCGTGACGTGCTCCCGCCACAGCGCCTCGTAGAAGGCGTCCACCCGCTCCCTGAACGTCAGGTCGACCGACGGCCGCCAGTCCAGCTCCAGCGCCCAGTACGACTCCCAGTCCCAGACGATGGCGACGTCGGCCCGCACCCGGCTCCCCCGCAGATCGGCGAGCTTGCGCAGGTCGGCGCCGAACCGCACCACCTCGCGCCAGTGCTCGGAGTCGGTGCCGGCGTGCGGGACCAGTCCCGAGTGGAACTTCTCGGCCCCGAACCGCGAGGCCCTGAACTGGAAGAACAGCACGCTGTCGGAGCCGCGGGCCACGTGCGCGAGGCTGTTGCGGCGCATCTCGCCGGGCCGCTTGGCGATGTTGCGCGGCTGCCAGTTGACCGCCCCGGTCGAGTGCTCCATCAGCATCCATGGCGCGCCGCCCGCGACCGAGCGGGCCAGGTCGGCGGACATGGCCAGGTCGATGTGGTTGTCCGGCCGCTCCGCCTTGAGGTAGTGGTCGTTGGCGATCACGTCGAGCTCGCGGGCCCACTGCCACAGGTCGGTGGACTTGCAGTTGACGGTGCCGGCGAAGTTCGTGGTGACGGGCAGGCCAGGGGTGAGCTCGCGGAGGATGTCGCGCTGGAGCGCGTAGTGCTCGCGGTGCTGGCCGTCGCTGAAGCGGGCGTAGTCGAGGCGCTGGGCCGGGTTGACGACCGTGTGGTTGAACCGGGGGGCGTCGATCTCGGACCAGTCGGTGTAGGTCTGGCCCCAGAAGGTGGCGCCCCAGGCGTCGTTCAATGCGGAAATATCGCGATAGGTCACTCGAAGCCACTCACGCCAGGCCGCCACGCTGTGCTCGCAGTAGCACTCGCCGAGCGGCGCGCCGTACTCGTTGTGCACGTGCCACATGACCACGGCGGGATGGCCCCGGTAGTGCTCGCCCAGCGCGCGCACCAGGCGGGCGGTCGCCTCGCGGAAGGCCGGGGCGCTGGAGCAGGCGTTCTGCCGGCCGCCGAACCCGATTCGCGTGCCCTCCCTGGTCACCGGCAGCACGTCGGGATGCTTCGCCACGAACCAGGCGGGCGGCGCGGCGGTCGGCGTGGCCAGGTCGACCGCGACGCCGGCGGCATGCAGCCGGTCGATGATCTCGTCCAGCCAGCCGAACTCGTAGCGTCCCTCGGCCGGCTCCATCAGCGCCCACGAGAACATGCCCAGGCTGACCAGGTTCACCCCGGCCTCGCGCATGAGGGCCACGTCCTCCTCGAGGACCTCGCGCGGCCACTGCTCTGGGTTGTAGTCCCCGCCAAAGGCGATACCAGCAGGACGCTCCGGATACATCCATCCCCCTCGAAATGCTTCTGTGAACGTGCACAGTAACGCTCAGGTTGCGTCCGAGGGAACAGGCCATCTGCAACTTCCTGCTGGTGCAGGAGGTTAACGAGAACGTAACGACCCCTTGACGTTCATTTCCGGCCTGCTCCACTCTGTGCACGTTCACAGAACTTTACGGAGGTACGCATGCGCGCCAACCGCCTCGGAGCCGCCCTGGCCGTCGCTCTCACGGCCACCCTTGCGAGCTGCGGGTCCAGCGAGCCGGCCGAAAGCCCCGAGGCGGCGCAGAGCCCCACGGCCGCCGCCCAGGGTCCGGTCAAGCTCACGTACTGGACCTGGGCCCCGAACATGGACAAGATCGTCGCGGTCTGGAACAAGGATCACCCCGACATCCAGGTCACCGTCAGCAAGCAGGCCGGCGGCGACGACGCGGCCGCCAAGTACCTCACCGCGGCCAAGGCCGGCAACCCGCCGGACCTGGTGCAGGCCGAGTACCAGCACCTTCCGTCGTTCATCGCCGCCGACGCGGTGGCCGACCTCAAGGCCGAGACCGCGGCCGTCAAGGGCGAGTTCTCGGAGGGCCTGTGGGGGCTGGTCACTCTCGGCACCGAGGGCGTGTACGGGATCCCGCAGGACAGCGGCCCCATGATGCTCTTCTACCGCCAGGACCTGTTCGACAAGTACGGCATCGAGGTGCCGAAGACCTGGCAGGAGTACGCCGACGCGGCCCGCACCGTGCGCAAGAAGGACTCCAAGGCGTACCTCGGCACGTTCTCCAGCAAGGACCCGGGAGCGTTCACAGGGCTCGCCCAGCAGGCGGGCGCGCAGTGGTGGTCGATCAGCGGCGAGTCCTGGAAGGTCGACATCGCCGACGAGCCCACCAAGAAGGTCGCCGACTACTGGGGCGGCCTGGTCAAGGACGGCGCCATCGACGACATGCCGTTCTTCACCCCTGAGTGGAACAAGGCGCTCAACGACGGCAAGCTGCTGACCTGGCCGTCCGCGGTGTGGGCGCCGGGCGTGCTGTCGAGCAACGCGCCCAAGGCCAAGGGCAAGTGGGCCGTCGCGCCGCTCCCCCAGTGGAACGCGGGCGAGAGCTTCAGCGGCTTCTGGGGCGGCTCGTCCACGGCCGTGTCCGCCAAGACGCCGAACAAGGCCGCCGCCGCGCAGTTCGCCACCTGGCTCAACACCGACCCCGCCGCCCTGGAGCTGCTGGTCAAGGAGGCCGCGATCTACCCGGCGTCGACCAAGGCGCAGTCGGCGCTCGGCGAGGCGCCCGAGTACTTCTCCAACCAGCCCGACTTCTGGCAGCAGGCCGCCACCGTGTCCGCCGGGGCGCGCGGGTTCACCTTCGGCCCGAACGTCGGCGTGACGTACAACTCCTTCAAGGACTCCTTCGACAAGGCGCTGCAGAACAAGACGCCGTTCTCCGACGCCGTCCAGGCCATGCAGGACGCCACGGTCGCCGACATGCGTAAGTCCGGCTTCCAGATCGCGTCATGAAGCGGTCGGAGAGGGGGGCGTGGCCGTATGTCTTCCTGACCCCCGCGATGGTGCTGTTCACGCTCTTCCTGGCCGTGCCCATCGGCTACACGGTCTACCTGGCGATGCGCCGGACCAAGGTGTCGGGGCTCGGGCTCGGGAAGGGCGCGCGGCGCGAGGTGTTCGTCGGGTTCGACAACTTCGCCGCCGCCCTCTCCGACGCGGAGCTGTGGAACGGGTGGCTGCGGGTGCTCGGCTACGGCGCGCTGGTGCTGGTCGTGATGCTCGGCCTGGCACTGCTGTTCGCGCTGCTGCTTGACTCGGCGCGGGTGCGGCTGGCGCGATTCTCACGGATCGCGATCTTCCTGCCGTACGCCGTGCCGGGGGTGGCGGCCACCCTGCTGTGGGGGTTCCTCTACCTGCCGTCGCTCAGCCCGATCAGGGACGTCCTCGACATCGACTTCCTGGGCGCCACCACCGTCACGTACTCCATGGCGAACGTGGCCGTGTGGGGCGGGGTCGGCTTCAACATGCTGGTGCTCTACACCACGCTCCGGGCGATCCCGCGCGACCTGTACGAGGCCGCGCGGCTCGACGGCGCCTCCGAGATCCAGATCGCCCTCCGGGTCAAGATCCCGATCCTGACCCCGGCGATCATCCTGACCACCGTTTTCTCGATCATCGCGACGATCCAGGTGTTCACCGAGCCCACCACGCTGCGGCCGCTGACCAACACGATCAGCTCCACGTGGAGCCCGCTCATGAAGGTCTACCGCGACGCGTTCGTCACCGGCGACCTGTACTCGGCCGCCGCCACCTCGATCGTCATCGCGGCGATCTCGCTCGTCCTGTCGTTCGGGTTCCTGCGCGTGGTCCGCAACCGCGCCTTCGGGGAGGGCTGATGGCCGGGATCACCGCCACCACCACACACCGCCGCCGCGCCCGAGGCGCGGTCGCGGACCGGCCGTGGGGAATCGCGCCGACGGCGCTGCTCCTGCTCGGCGCGATCTACTGCCTGTTCCCGGTGCTCTGGGTGTTCATCGCGGCGACCAAGTCGCCCGGCGAGCTGTTCACCACCTCGACCCTGGCCTTCGGCACCGGCTTCCTCGACAACGTGGCGGACCTGTTCGCCTACCGCGACGGGGTGTTCTGGCGGTGGGGGGCCAACACGCTGCTGTACGCGGGCGGCGGCGCGCTGCTGTCCACCGGGGTCTCGGCGATCTCGGGGTACGCCCTCGCCAAGTACCGCTTCCCCGGCCGGAACGTGATCTTCAACCTGCTCATCGGCGGCATCCTGGTGCCGGCCGTGGTGCTGGCGATCCCGCAGTATCTGCTGTTCTCCAAGATCGGCCTGGCGGACAGTTACTGGGCCGTACTGCTGCCGCAGATCCTGCACCCGTACAGCATCTACCTGGCCCGCATCTACGCCACCGCCGCCATCCCGGACTCGCTGCTGGAGGCGGGCCGCATCGACGGGGCGAGCGAGTGGCGCCTGATGTCCCGGGTGGCGATGCCGCTCATGGTGCCCGGCATGGTGACGATCTTCCTCTTCCAGTTCGTCGCCATCTGGAACAACTTCCTGCTGCCGTTCATCATGCTCGGCGACGACGGCAAGTTCCCGCTCACGGTCGGCCTCTTCACGCTGCTGCAGTCCGGGGCGAACCAGCCGTCGCTGTACAACCTCATCCTCACGGGGGCGTTCCTGTCGCTCGTGCCCTTGATCGCGCTCTTCCTCACGATGCAGAGATACTGGAGGACCGACCTGTCCTCCGGAGCGGTGAAATAATGAAGCGCCCTACGATCCACGACGTCGCCGCCGCCGCGGGAGTGTCCCGCGGCACGGTGTCCCGCCTGCTCAACGGGGACAAGTATGTGAGCCTGGCGGCGCGCGTGGCCATCGAGCGGGCCATCTCGGAGACCGGCTACGTCGTCAACCGCGCCGCCCGCAGCCTGGTCACGCAGCGGACCGGCTCGGTCGCGATGGTGCTGTCGGAGCCGCACGAGAAGCTGTTCGAGGACCCCAACTACAGCACGCTCATCCGGGTCGCCA
>NZ_VCJS01000103.1 GCF_005893125.1 Nonomuraea basaltis
CCCCGACCACCACGCCGACCGAGACCACCACCCCCACTCCCACCGAGCAGCCCGTGGCAACTCCCACGGAGGGCGGCTGACCGGCCCCCTCGCTCGTCACGCCGACGGAGACGGCCCCCACTTCCGCCGAGGAGCCCGTGGCAACGCTCATGGGGGGTGACTGACCGATCCCCGCCCGCTCGTCACGTTACGTGAGTGAACTAGCGGGAACTGTGTGCGTAGAGTTACCATTTGCTGCCGGGGGGACCTATGCGCACATTCCGGGCAGGGCTGCTGGCGGGCTACCTGCTCGTCGCTCTGTGCCCACCGGTAGGGGCCGATCCGGGGCCCTCCCCGCGCGAGGTGCGAAAGGCCCGCGAGATCGCACGGGAACGGTCGAAGGAGCTGTCGGTGGCGGGCGCGAGGCTGGCCACGGCGCAGTCGCGGCTGGGGCGGCTGGCGGCCGAGGCGGAACGGCTGGTGGAGGCGTACAACGGCGCGAGGGTGCGGCTGCGGACCGCCGAGCAGGCCCTCGAGCAGGCCCGGACGCGACTGGCGGCGGCCGACGCGGAGGTCGAGCGGACCCGGCAGGGCGTCGCGCTGCTGGCCGCGGAGTCGTACGGCGGGTTGGGCACGATGGAGCCGTTCGTCGGCATGATCGTCGACCGCGGCGGCACCGACGGCCTGCTGCACCGCGCCGGCGTGCTCGAGCAGCTCAGCGGCGAGCGCGCCGCGATCCTCGCCGGATTGCGCGACGCCCAGGAAGTGGCCGCCATTCTCCGCACCGAGGCCGTCAACGCCCACGCCGCCCACCAGGCCGCCGCGGAACGCGCGGAGGAGGCGAAGGCCGCCGCCGAGGCCGCCGTGGCCGGTCAGCGGCGCGAGACGAGGTTGCTGCGGGCCCGCGAGCGGCGCCTGCAGCAGCGGGTGGACGCGGCGCGCACCCGCGCCGAGCGGCTGGCCAGGCGGCGGGCCGCGGCCGTGTCGGCGGCCAAACTGGCCTCCGGCGGCTCGGCCATGGGGCACGTGGCGGCCAACTGGGCGCTCACCCAGCTCGGCAAGCCGTACGTGTGGGCGGCGGCCGGCCCGGACACCTACGACTGCTCGGGGCTGACGATGCGGGCCTGGGAGCGGGTGGGCGTGCGGCTCGACCACTGGACGGGCACCCAGTGGACGTCGGGGCCGCACGTGCCGCTGAACCAGCTACGCCGCGGCGACCTGCTGTTCTTCGCCTACAACCCCGGCGACCCGAGCACGATCCACCACGTCGGGATCTACGTGGGCGACGGCCAGATGGTGCACGCGCCGCAGACCGGCGACGTGGTGCGGGTCGCCCCGATCTGGCGAGGGGACCTGGTGGGCGCCACCAGGCCCCGCTGAAGGGTCAGTGCTTGTGGTAGTAACCCTCGTCCTTGGCCCGCTGGAAGGACCGCTCGATCTCGGCCTCGGCCTCGGTGCGACCCACCCAGTTCGCGCCCTCGACGGACTTGCCCGGCTCCAGGTCCTTGTAGACCTCGAAGAAGTGCTGGATCTCCAACCGGTCGAACTCCGACACATGGTGGATGTCCTGGATGTGGTGCATTCGCGGGTCGGTGGACGGCACGCACAGGACCTTGTCGTCGCCGCCCTTCTCGTCGGTCATCCGGAACATGCCCACCGCCCGGCAGGTGATGTAGCAGCCCGGGAACGTCGGCTCCTGCAGCAGCACCAGCGCGTCGAGCGGGTCGCCGTCCTCGCCGAGAGTGTTCTCGATGAAGCCGTAGTCGGCGGGGTACTGCGTGGAGGTGAACAGGAGCCGGTCCAGCCTGATCTTCCCGGTCTCATGGTCCACTTCGTATTTGTTCCGTTGTCCCTTGGGAATCTCAACGACAACGTCGAACTCCACCGCGGTTCCTCCGCTCAGGCCCCCGGGCACCCCCGGTCGGGCGTTAATGTCTCGTAGGCGAACACAGCAGAGAGGGCAGGCGACGTGGCGCGGCGCGACCGGTGGGTGATGCTGACCACTCTCGCCGTGCTCCAGGCTCTGACGATCGTCACCGGCGTTTACGCGATGACCACCGACTTCAGCCTGGGCGCGTTGACGAGGCAGTCTCCACCGACCAAGCCGGCGGCGTCACCGCCGGAAGGGTCTCCTTCCGTCCCCGTGGTCACCTCCGGACCTGTGCTGGCCCAGCTCTCGGCGAAGTCAGGAGACGGACCTCTCCCGACTAAGGGTACTTTGACGCAGCAGCTCACCAGCGCCCTGGGTGACAAAGCGCTGGGCGACCGGGTCGGCGCCGTCGTCCTCGACGCGACCACCGGCGAGCAGATCTTCGCCGCCAACGCCGACACGCCCATCGTCCCCGCCTCCACCACGAAGATCGTCACCTGCGCCGCCGCGCTCGCCTCCCTCGGCCCCGACACCCGCCTGTCCACCAGGGTCGTCCAGGGCGCCAAACCGGGCACGGTCGTCCTGGTAGGCGGCGGCGACCCGCTCCTCGCGGGCCCTTCGGCGAAGCAGACGTACCCGAAGCAGGCCACCCTCGCCACCCTGGCCGCCCGCACCGCGGCGACCCTCAAATCCCAGAACATCAAGAAAATCACCCTCTCGTACGACACGTCGCTGTTCGCCGGCTCCCCGATCGCGCCTGGCTGGAAGCCCAACTACCTCCCCGACGGCGAAGTGGCCCCCGTCTACGCCCTGACCATGGACGAGGGCCGCCAGAACCCGCGCTACAACAACCCCCGCGTCTCCAACCCTCCCGCCTACGCGGCCGCGGCCTTCGCCAGGCTGCTCACCAAGCAAGGCATCGCCGTGTCGAAGTCCGTACGCCCGGGCAAGGCCCCGGCAGGCGCCCGAGAGCTCGGGAAGGTCGACTCCGCCCCCCTCTACGCCCTGGTCGAGCATGCGCTGACGAAGAGCGACAACGATCTCGCCGAGGCTCTGATCAGGCACGTCGCCATCAAGGAGGGCCGGCCCGCGTCGTTCGACGGGGGCACGAAGGCGGTGGTCGCGGTGCTCCAGCGGCTCGGCGTCGCCCAAGGCGTCGCGCTTTCCGACGGCAGCGGCCTGTCCATCCGCAACCGCATCAGCGCCGGCGCCCTGGCCAAGCTGATCTCCCTGGCCGGCTCCGCGAACCATCCCGGCCTGCACGCCATCGCCTCCGGCATGCCGATCGCCGGTTTCTCGGGCACGCTCGGCAACGGCCGGCGATTCGTCAACCGCGACAGCAAGGGCCAGGTCGGCCTCGTACGCGCGAAGACAGGCACCCTGAACAACATCAACACGCTGGCCGGGATGGCCACGACCAAGGACGGGCGGCTGGTCACGTTCGCGTTCATGGCGGACCGCGTGCCCGCCAACGCCGAACCCGTCCTCGACCGCCTCGCCGCCATCGTCGCGCGTTCCTGACGGCGCTTCGGCCCTTATCACCCCTGTCCTTCGCGGCATGGGCGCGAACCACGTACGGTGGACGTTATGCAGGTGATCGACTGGGATCTGGCCGTCACGACCGGCACGCGCCTTGTGCGCCCCGGTCCTCAAGTGAGCCGGGAGGAGGCCAGACAGGCCGTCACCGAGCTCCGTACCCTGTCACGTGAGGCCGAGGGCCATGTGCGCGAGTTCACGAAGATCCACACAGAGACTCCGCCGCAGCCTGCGACCGTCGTCGACAGGCCAGGCTGGATCAAGGCGAACGTCGAGGGCTTCCGGGTGGTGCTCGAGCCCCTGACGCAGCGCATGGGCAACAGCTCCAGCCCGCCTCCGGCCATCGTCACCGCCGTGGGCTCCCGCATCACGGGCGTCGAGGTCGGGGCCGTCCTGGCCTTCCTCGCCTCGCGGGTGCTGGGCCAGTACGAACTTTTCCTCCCGCCCGACCCCACCGGAGAGGAGCCGACGGGCCGCCTCACGCTCGTCGCCCCCAACATCGTCCATGCCGAACGCGAGATGGGCGTGAACCCGCACGACTTCCGCCTGTGGGTGTGCCTCCACGAGGAGACCCACCGCGTCCAGTTCACGGGCGTGCCGTGGCTGCGCGAATACGTCCGTTCGCAGATGACCGAGTTCCTGCTCGCCTCCGACCTCGACCTGCCCACGCTGCTCGAACGCCTCCGCAACGCCGCCGACACGGTGGCCGACGTGGTGCGCGGCGGCGAGGGCAACCTGATCGACGCCATCCAGTCACCCGGCCAGAAGGAGATCCTCGACCGGCTCACGGCTGTGATGACCCTGGTGGAAGGGCACGGGGACTACGTCATGGACGCCGTGGGCCCGTCCGTGGTGCCGTCCGTCGCCGACATCCGCGCCAAGTTCGCCCATCGCCGCGAGGGCGGCTCCCGCCTGGACCGCACGGTGCGGCGGCTGCT
This sequence comes from Nonomuraea basaltis, assembly GCF_005893125.1. Taxonomy (GTDB): domain Bacteria; phylum Actinomycetota; class Actinomycetes; order Streptosporangiales; family Streptosporangiaceae; genus Nonomuraea; species Nonomuraea basaltis. The sequence goes on from NZ_VCJS01000103.1 coordinate 4,324, forward strand.
GGGGATCGAGGTCAAGATGAAGCAGTACGCGGAGGGGTCCGCGTTCGTCCGCACGGTGGTGGGCCGCGTGGGGATGGACGGCTTCAACAAGATCTGGACCTCCCCGGAGACCCTGCCGACCACCCCCGAAATCGCCGACCCGAACGCCTGGATCAGCCGCGTCATCGGCACCTCGGCCCTCCCCGCCTGACCCCACACTCCTCGAGGGGACCCACGGCGCGCCCTTTGGGCCCTGAACCGTCGCCATGCGGCGCGCCGCCCATCGCCTAACGGCACACCATCCACACGCCGCACCGGTCACCGCCCCACGAGGCCCGGCCGGCGTGGGCGTCCGGTTGGTGGAGGAGGGTGGGCCAGGCCATGCGCGGGACCGGCGACAATGGCACCCGTGGGCCCACATCCGGCCGTAGCCGACGTTCGCAGGGCGGTGCGTGAAGCGCTGGCCGATCTTCCGCACGGCGCGCTGGTCCTGGTGGCCTGCAGCGGCGGAGCCGACTCCCTGGCCCTGGCCGCGGCCCTGGCGTTCGTGGCCCCCCGGATGGGCCTCGGGGCAGGCCTGCTGACCGTGGATCACCAGCTCCAGTCCGGATCCGCCGAACGAGCCCGGCAGGTCGCCGCCCAGGCAGAGCACCTGGCCCTGCGCCCCGCCGAGATCCTCACCATCACCGTCGGCACCGAGGGCGGCCCGGAAGCGGCGGCCAGGCAGGCTCGCTACGCGGCGCTCGCCGAGGCGGCGGACAGGCTCCAGGCGGCGGCGGTCCTGCTCGGCCACACCAGGGACGACCAGGCGGAGACGGTGCTCCTGGGCCTGGCCAGGGGCAGCGGCGTCCGCTCGCTCTCCGGCATGGCCGCCAGGACAGGCCGCTACCGCCGCCCCCTCTTGGACGTCCCCAGAGCCACCACCGTGGCCGCCTGCCGGGCCATGAACCTCACCCCCTGGGACGATCCGCACAACGACGACCCCCGCTACACAAGGGTCCGCGTGAGAAGAAGGGTCCTGCCCGTCCTGGAGGAGGAGCTCGGCCCAGGAGTGGCCGAGGCGCTCGCCAGGACCGCGAGGATGGCGCGCGAGGACGCCGACGCCCTTGACGAATGGGCCGAATCGGCGTATCAGAATTGCGCTCTTAGCGATATCGACGGAGCCGTGACGCTGTCCGTACCCGAGCTGGAAAAGCTGCCGGACGCCGTCAGGCGGAGGGTGTTGCGGCGGGCGGCCGTCGCCGCCGGAGCGCCGTCCGGCGCCCTGTCGGCCACGCACGTGCTGGCCGTGGACCGGTTGGTCACGCGCTGGCGCGGGCAGAAGGCGGTGGACCTGCCCGGGCGCCTGTCCGCCGTCCGGCGGTATGGCACCCTGATACTCGCCATCAGTCCTATTGCGTAAGGAACCACAGGTGGACGCTGCCGACATGGGCCATGACCTGGAGAAGGTCCTCATTCCCGAGGACGAGCTCCAGGCCAAGATCAAAGAGCTTGCCGGGCGGATCGACGAGGACTACGCGGGCAAGGATGTGCTGCTCGTAGGGGTGTTGAAGGGCGCCGTCATGGTCATGGCCGACCTGGCCAGGGCGTTGCACGTGCCCGTGCAGATGGACTGGATGGCGGTGTCGTCGTACGGCGCGGGCACCAAGTCGTCCGGCGTCGTCCGCGTGCTGAAAGACCTCGACACCGACATCTTGAACCGCCATGTGCTGATCGTCGAGGACATCATCGACTCCGGCCTGACCCTGCACTGGCTGCTGGAAAACCTGAAGTCGCGCAATCCCGCCTCGCTGGAGATCTGCACGGCGCTGCGCAAGCCGGACGCGGTGAAGGTGCCCATTGAGGTGAAATACGTGGGGTTCGACATTCCCCAAGAGTTCGTCATCGGTTATGGCCTCGACTACGCGGAGCGATACCGGAACCTGCCGTTCATCGGCACTCTCGCGCCGCACGTCTATAGGTAGCAACTCTTGTCATGGCCGGGAACATCGCGCAACGTGACGTACGTTGATAGGGCAAGGCCGGTGTAGCGGGCGGTCCCTCCGCGCGCTCTGCCGGTGTACCTTCAGACTCCGGAAGGGTGACCACGTGTCCCCTTCGGGTAGTCAGAAGTCGCGGTGTCGGATGCCGCGGCCCCGGGCCAGCCCGGGGTTCCAGGCCATGGTCAGGAAGGGACGGGCCCGCAAGGGGTTCCGCATCGGATGGATCTCAAGCGATTTACACGTGGGCCACTGCTGTGGATCCTGGGCATCGTCGTGCTGCTCCTGCTCGTCACCCAGCTCTGGAGTGGTGGCGGCAATTTCAAGCAGGCCGACACGTCCTTGGTTCTCCAGCAGATTCGCGCCGGAAACGTCAGCAACGCCAAGATTGTCGACAAGGACAACCGGATCGAGCTGACGCTGCGCAACGCGATCGCCGTCAAGAAGGGCGATCAGCCGACGAAGCTGATCCAGGCCGACTGGGTCACCGGCTACGGCGGCAAGCTGACCGACGAGCTGCAGGCGCAGGTCGACGCCAAGAAGACCGACAGCTTCACCACCGAGGTGCCACAGGAGAACTTCCTGGTCAGCCTCCTGGTGAGCTTCCTGCCGATCGTCATCATCGTGCTGATCTTCCTGTTCATCATGAACCAGATGCAGGGCGGCGGCTCGCGCGTGATGCAGTTCGGCAAGTCGAAGGCCAAGCTCATCACCAAGGACACCCCCAAGACCACGTTCGCCGACGTCGCGGGTGCCGACGAGGCTATCGAGGAGCTCCAGGAGATCAAGGAGTTCCTGCAGGCCCCGGCCAAGTTCCAGGCGATCGGCGCCAAGATCCCCAAGGGCGTGCTGCTGTACGGCCCGCCCGGCACCGGCAAGACCCTGCTGGCCCGCGCCGTAGCGGGTGAGGCCGGCGTGCCGTTCTACTCGATCTCCGGTTCCGACTTCGTCGAGATGTTCGTCGGTGTCGGCGCGTCGCGTGTCCGTGACCTGTTCGAGCAGGCGAAGGCCAACGCCCCGGCGATCATCTTCATCGACGAGATCGACGCCGTCGGCCGCCACCGCGGCGCCGGCCTGGGCGGCGGTCACGACGAGCGCGAGCAGACGCTCAACCAGTTGCTCGTCGAGATGGACGGCTTCGACGTCAAGGGCGGCGTGATCCTCATCGCCGCGACCAACCGGCCGGACATCCTCGACCCGGCGCTGCTGCGCCCGGGCCGTTTCGACCGGCAGGTCACCGTCGACCGCCCCGACCTGGAGGGCCGTAAGGGCATCCTCAGGGTCCACGGCCGCGGCAAGCCGTTCTCGCCCAACGTCGACCTCGACGTCATCGCGCGCCGCACCCCCGGGTTCACCGGCGCCGACCTGGCCAACGTGATCAACGAGGCCGCGCTGCTCACGGCGCGCGCCGACGAGAAGCTGATCACGATGGACATCCTCGAGGAGGCGATCGACCGTGTCATGGCAGGGCCCGAGCGCAAGACGCGGGTCATGTCCGACAAGGAAAAGAAGATGATCGCCTACCACGAGGGCGGTCACGCGCTGGTGGCGCACGCGCTGCCCAATTCCGACCCGGTCCACAAGATCACGATCTTGTCCCGTGGCCGCGCCCTCGGTTACACGATGACGCTGCCGATGGAGGACAAGTTCCTGGCCACCAGGTCGGAGATGATGGACCAGCTCGCGATGTTGCTCGGCGGCCGCGCGGCGGAGGAGCTCGTCTTCCATGAGCCCACCACCGGCGCCTCCAACGACATCGAGAAGGCCACGGCCGTCGCTCGCCGCATGGTGACCGAATACGGCATGAGCGAGCAGCTCGGCGCCCGCAAGTTCGGCACCGGCAACGCCGAGGTCTTCCTGGGCCGCGAGATGGGCCACGAGCGCGACTACTCCGAGAAGATCGCCTCCACGATCGACGAGGAGGTCCGCCGCATGATCGAGACGGCGCACGACCAGGCGTGGGACATCCTGGTCGAATACCGTGACGTGCTCGACAACCTGGTGCTCCAGCTCATGGACAAGGAGACCCTCTCCCGCCAGCAGGTGGTGGAGATCTTCGCCTCGGTGGTCGTCAAGGAGCACCGCCCGTCCTACGCGGGCTACGGCAAGCGGCTCCCTTCCGACCGCCCGCCGATCCTGACCCCGAAGGAGCAGTCGGCCAACGGCTCGCTCACCTCGGGTCACTCGGATGCCCTCCCGTCCGGAGACTCTGCGTGACGCAGCACGATGTAGACCTGGGCCGGATCGAGAAGGCCGTCCGCGAGATCCTCTACGCCATCGGCGAGGATCCCGACCGCGACGGTCTTCTCGACACGCCTGCCCGGGTCGCGCGGGCCATGGCCGAGCAGTATTCAGGGCTCGGCCAGAAGCCCGAGGATGTGCTCAACAAGGTCTTCGACGTCGATCACGACGAGATGATCCTGGTGAAGGACATCGAGGTCTATTCGACCTGCGAGCATCATCTGGTGCCGTTCCACGGGCTGGCCCACGTGGGCTACATCCCGAACGCGAAGGGGCAGGTCACGGGTCTGTCCAAGCTCGCTCGGCTGGTGGACGTCTACGCCCGCCGCCCCCAGGTCCAGGAGCGCATGACGTCCCAGATCGCCGACGCGCTCATGCGGGTGCTGGAGCCGCGCGGGGCGATCGTGGTCGTCGAGGCCGAGCATCTGTGCATGACGATGCGCGGCGTACGCAAGCCGGGTGCCAGGACCGTGACCTCGGCCGTCCGCGGCGACTTCCGTACGAGCGACAAGACCCGCTCCGAGGCGATGGCGCTCATCCTCGGCAGGTGAGGATCGTTATCCACAACCGGGGACCCGCGATGTCAGCAGGTGTGGGGGAACGCCTAGGCTTGGCCCATGACTAGCGTGCCCATCAGCGTGCCGGGAGGTGCGGAGCGGTGCCTCGTCATGGGTGTGGTCAATGTGACGCCCGATTCGTTCTCCGATGGTGGCCTGTGGTTCGACGAGGCGGCCGCCATCCGGCACGGCTTTGAGCTGGTCGAGGAGGGTGCGGACATCGTCGACGTGGGCGGCGAGTCCACCCGGCCCGGCGCGGCCAGGGTGTCGCTGGAGGAGGAGCTGATCAGGGTCGTCCCCGTGATCAGGGCACTCGCCGCCGAAGGGGTGCCGGTCAGCGTGGACACGATGCGCGCGGAGGTCGCCAAGGCCTCCGTGGACGCGGGCGCGCGGCTGGTCAACGACGTGAGCGGCGGCCAGGCCGACCCGGAGATGGCGCGCGTGGTGGCCGCGACCGGCGTTCCCTACGTGGTGATGCACTGGCGCGGCCACAGCCAGTACATGGACAGCCGGGCCGTCTACGCCGACGTGGTCACCGAGGTGCGCGAGGAGCTGAGCAAGCGGGTCGACCTGGTGCTGGCCGAGGGGGTGTCGGAGGAGCAGATCGTGCTCGACCCCGGTCTCGGCTTCGCCAAGAACGCCGAGCACAACTGGGCGCTGCTCGCCGGGATCCCGAAGCTGGCCGAGCTGGGCTATCCCCTGCTCATCGGTGCCTCGCGCAAGCGGTTCCTGGGGCGGCTGCTGGCCGGCCCGGACGGCACGCCCCGGCCCTTCAGCCGCAGTGACGCCGCCACGCTGGCCGTGACCGCGCTGGCCGCGGAGGCGGGCGCCTGGTGCGTACGCGTGCACGACGTAGGCCCCAACGCGGACGCCGTGCGTGTGGCCGCCGCATGGAAGAGAGCGGGAGCGAACACATGAGCGTCGACACGGCCGCGATCGAGACGGTCAACCAGGAGTTCTACACCGCGATCGAGAGCGGCGATCTCGACAAGATGACCGACATCTGGGCGGAGGACACCTCCGACGAGCAGGTGAGCTGCGTACACCCCGGCTGGACGCTGCTGGCGGGCCGGTCGGAGGTGCTGCGGTCGTGGGCGCTGATCATGGCCAACACCACCTACATCCAGTTCGTGCTGACCGACGTCAACACGACCGTGCTCGGCGACGTGGCCGTGCTCACCTGCGTGGAGAACATCCTCACCGCCGGCGAGGAGGGTGAGTCGAGCTTCGCCGCGGGCAAGGTGGTGGCCAGCAACGTCTACATCCGGACCCCGCAGGGGTGGCGGCTGTGGATGCACCACGGCTCACCGGTGCTCCAGGGAGACGAGGACGAGGAGGAGGAAGGCGAGCTTGAGCGCTGATCGCATCGCTCTCAAGGGCCTGCGGGCCAGGGGGAGGCACGGCGTGCTCGCTGCCGAGCGGGAGCTCGGGCAGGAGTTCGTGGTCGACGCGACGCTGTTCCTCGACACCGCGCCGGCCGCGGCCGGAGACGATCTGACCAAGACCGTCCACTACGGGGAGCTGGCGGAGGCCCTGGTCGGGGTCGTGGAGGGCGAGCCGGTCGAGCTGATCGAGACGCTCGCGCAGCGCCTGGCCGATGTGTGCCTGGCCAGTGAGCTGGTGCGTAAGGTCGAGGTGAGCGTGCACAAGCCGGCGGCGCCGATCCCGCTGGCGTTCGACGATGTGATCGTGACGATCGAGCGGAGCCGCGCATGAAGGCCGTCCTCGCCCTGGGCAGCAATCTGGGCAACCGGTTCCAGACCTTGCAAGGGGCCGTGGACGTCCTGTTCGACGCCCCCGACCTGGAGTTCGTCAAGGCCTCGCCGGTCTACGAGACCGACCCGGTCGGCGGTCCCCCTGGGCAGAGGCCCTACCTCAACGCGGTGGTGATCGCCGAGACCACCCTGGGGCCGCGCACGCTCCTGGAGCGGGCGCTGAGCGTAGAGAACGCCTTCGGCCGGGTCCGCGCGGAGCGCTGGGGGCCGCGCACGCTCGACGTCGACCTGATCGTCGTGGGGGACACCGTCTGCGACGACCCCGAGCTGACGCTGCCGCATCCACGTGCCCACGAGCGTGCGTTCGTGCTCGTCCCCTGGTCCGATGCCGATCCGCAGGGCACGGTGCCCGGCCACGGCCGGGTGTCCGACCTGCTGGAGGGGCTCGACAGGCAGGGCGTGCGCCTGCGCCCCGATCTCACGCTGCAGAGGCCGGATTGAGGCCCACGCAGCCCGGCCCCCTGGTCGGCATCCTCGCCATCGTCGCGCTGCTGGCGCTGGCGGCGGTCCGGCAGTTCTACTCCGGCCTGCCCCTCATGCCGTGGACGGCGATCCCGACGGTGCTGCTGCTGGCCGTCGGGGAGGGCTACAGTGCCTTGGTCACGAAGGCCAGGATCGCCAGGAAGCCGGGGACGAAGCCGGTGGAGCCGCTGGCGGTGGCCCGGCTGGCCGCGCTGGCGAAGGCGTCGGCGTACGGCGGAGCGGTGTTCGGGGGACTGTTCGCCGGGTTCGCGCTCTACACGGTGCAGATCCTGGACCGAGAGACGCCGCGGTCGGAGTTCTTCGTCGCGACGGGCTCGTTCCTGTCCTGCGTGGTGCTGATCTGCGCGGCGCTCTATCTGGAGCACGCCTGCCGCATCCCGAAGGACCCAGAGGATCAGAACCCGAAATAGCGCCATCCGTCTTGTTCGCCTGACAGGTCCCCGTCCTGCCTCCGGGCGTCGCGGCGCACGCGCTCCTGCCACATGTCGCGCTGCAGCACTCGTAGCGCGCGACGGATCACGTCGCTGGGCCGCTCGCCGTCCCGCATGGCGGCACGAATGATCCGCTCGTCCTCGGCATTGGCCCGGAAGCCGATGTCAGCCATGCTCCGAGCCTACGGAGCCGCCGACCTCCTCGTCCTGCGTTTGCCTGAACGGCGTTCGGCGGCGGCCGAAGAGATAAATGACCGGGGCGGTGCAGATCAGCGGCCCGACGATGGCGATGGGGCGCTCCAGCCACCAATAGAGGTCCGGCGGGATCGGGCCGCCCAGCGTGCCGAAGAGCCACCACGACAGCCCCAGTGAGATGGCCATCCCGGTCGTGTGGAAAAGGAACAGCGGCAGAGAGTACCGGTTGATGAAGTCGTTGACCCGGCCCCAGCGCGGCCGCTCCAGCACCCGCTCCATGGCCGGGCGCAGCACCTCGACCAGACCGATCTGGAACAGCAGCAGGGCCACGATCACGAAGGTCGGCGGCGCCATGTTGGACCACTTGTCGCCCGGCACGCCCACCATCGAGCCCGGGTAGATGCCCGAGTAGACCAGCCCGAACAGGGCGAACAGCCCCGTCCAGAGCAGCGCGACATCGTAGCGCCTGGGCAGGATCACGATCCGTTCGTAGAAGAAGCCGGCCTGGTGGGCCAGCCCCCACACGAGGACCATGTTGAGCCAGCCCGCCCCGTCGATCCCGTACCGGAAGCGCACCACGTCCACCACCAGCGCCGCGCCGCCGAGCCAGATCAGGGTCAGCACGTCGTAGCGGCGGTGCAGCCAGAGCGCCACCGGCAGCAGGGCGATCAGCACCAGGTAGACGCCGAGGAACCACAACGGGCTGAGCACCAGCAGCACCACCCGCCACATCCAGTCCACCCCGAACGTGACCGTGACGATCGCCCCGACGGCGACCCACACGCCGGACAGGAACAGCGCCGGTAAGGCCAGCGCCCGGAGGCGCCGCAGCACGAACGAGCCGATGCCGACGCCCCGCGTGCGGGCCCGGTTCCAGGACAGCAGGTGCACGTGCCCGCCGACGTAGAAGAAGAGCGGCAGCACCTGCAGCAGCCACGTGAGGATCCACAGGCCCGAGGTGAAGCCCAGCGGGCTGGTCGGCTCGGGGCCGTGCGGCTTCCACTCCAGGATCGTGAACGCCCAATGCCAGACCACCACGACGACCAGGCTCAGCGCGCGGAGCCAGTCGACGTATTTGTCGCGCTCGAGAGCCTTCACTTGTCGATGTCACCCACGACGAAGAACATCGAGCCGAGGATGGCCACCATGTCGGCCACCAGGTGCCCGGGCAGCATCTCGCGGAGCACCTGGATGTTGCTGAAGGAGGCCGAGCGCAGCTTGAGCCGCCACGGGGTCTTGTCGCCCTTGGAGACCAGGTAGTAGCCGTTGATGCCGAGCGGGTTCTCCGTCCACGCGTACGTCTGCCCCTCCGGCACCTTGAGCACCTTCGGCAGCCGCTGGTTGATCGGCCCGGGAGGCAGCTCGCACAGGCGGTCCACGCAGAGTTCGGCCAGGTCGAGCGAGACCTTGAGCTGCTCGAACAGCACCTCGAAGCGGGCGTGGCAGTCGCCGGCGCCCCGGGTGATGACCTTGACGGGCAGCTCCGGGTAGGCCAGGTACGGGTCGTCGCGGCGCAGGTCGAAGTCGACCCCGGAGGCACGGGCGACGGGGCCGCTCACGCCGTACTGCATGATCTGCTCGCGCGTGAGCACCCCGACGCCCTTGGTGCGGGCGAGGAAGATGTCGTTGTGCAGGATGAGGTTCTCGATGTCCGGCACGCGGCGGCGGGTCTCGGCGACGGCCTCGGCCACCCGGTCCAGCCAGCCGAGCGGCAGATCCTCCTTGAGCCCCCCGACCCGGTTGAACATGTAGTGCATGCGCCCGCCGGAGATCTCCTCCATCACGGCCTGGATGCGCTCGCGCTCGTTGAAGGAGTAGAAGATCGGCGTCATCGCACCCAGCTCCAGCGGATAGGAGCCGAGGAACATCAGGTGGTTGAGCACCCGGTTGAGCTCGGCCAGCAGCGTACGGGCCCACACGGCCCGGACCGGCGGCTCCATGCCGAGCAGGCGTTCGGCGGCGAGCACCACGCCCAGCTCGTTCGCGAACCCCGACAGCCAGTCGTGCCGGTTGGCGAGCATGATGATCTGACGGTAGTCGCGGACCTCGAACAGCTTCTCCGCGCCCCGGTGCATGTAGCCGATGATCGGCTCGGCGGTGGCGATGCGCTCGCCGTCCAGCCTCAGCCGGAGCCTGAGCACCCCGTGCGTCGACGGGTGCTGTGGGCCGATGTTGAGGATCATGTCCTCGGTGGCCAGCTCTTTCGCGCCCGCACCGATTCCGACCACGCGTTCCGTCATACGGCAATGCTGCCACCGTCTCCGGTAGTGATCCAGGGTGGGGGACGGTCAAGGAATGGTACGGAAACGCATCGCTACCTCGGACATGGGGAGGAATTGGGGGAACGGGGGGAGAAACACCATGAAGAGAGTTGTGTTCGACGTCGCTGCCCTGATCACGCGGGTGGCCGCCGGCGTGATCTTCCTGGCGCACGGCTTGCAGAAGTGGCAGGGCGGCTTCGGCGCCACGGCGCAGGGGTTCAGGGAGATGGGGATCCCGATGCCCGAGCTCGCCGCCGGATACGCCACCGTCGTCGAGATCGTCGGCGGCATCCTTCTCATCGTCGGCCTGCTGGTCCGGCCGGTGGGCCTCCTGCTACTGATCAACATGCTCGGCGCGATCGCCTTCGTGCACGCCCCGAACGGGATCCTGGCGCAGAACAACGGCTGGGAGCTGCCAGGCGCGCTCGGCTCGCTCGCCCTGCTGTTCCTGGCTCTCGGCGGCGGGCGGATCGGGCTCGACGGGCTGTTCGGCTCGCTCCTCCGGCGACGCAGGGAACGCCACGCCGCGGAGGACGAACTCACCGCCTACCGGCGCGGTACGCCGATGGGCGGCACCGAGCCGACCACGGGTGGGATGGCCACCGGGGCGACCGCCGGCCGGGCCGGTGGGCCCACCACGCCGTCGGAGTCCACGACGCGGCCCGAGCCGCCGAAGGTGCCCAGGCAGCCGGCGCCGCCCAGGTCAGGCGCGAGCAACCTCAACGACGAGGACATGAGGGACATCGACGCCCTGGTCGCCGACGACCAGCCAGAGCACCGCAAGCCGCCGAACCGGTAAGGGGCCGGCGGCTCAGCGGGAAGCCAGGTCCCGCAGCGCCTCGACGAGCCGGTCCACGTGCTCCTGCGTGGTCCCGATGCCGATCGAGGCCCGTACCGCGGAGGCCGTGTCGTCCTCGCACCCACCATCGGGCGTTCCAAGCAGGTGCCGGACGAACGGATGCGCGCAGAACTTACCGTCGCGCACCCCGATGCCGTACTCGCTGGACAGCAGCTCGGCCACCTCGCGAGCCGAGTGCCCGACGACGGTGAACGACACGATGCCCACTCGCGGGTGATCGTTCCCCCACAGCGACAGCTCCCGCACGCCCTCGACCGAGGCCAGCCCGGCGCGCAGCCGCGCGATCAGCCGCTCCTCCTCGCGTACCAGCTCGGTCCAGCCGGTGGCGGTGAGCGCGTCGCAGGCCGCGGCCAGCGCGATGGCGCCCAGCACGTTCGGGGTGCCCGCCTCGTGGCGCGGCTCGGGGTCGTCGTGCCATTCGGCGGTGTCGCCCACCGAGCGCACCGCGCCCCCGCCCTTGAGGTACGGCTCCCCCTCCGCCAGCCAGTCCTGCCGCCCGACCAGCACCCCGGCACCGAACGGCGCGTACAGCTTGTGCCCGGAGAAGGCCACGTAGTCCAGATCGAGCGCGGTGAGGTTGAGCCGCCGATGCGGTACGAGCTGCGCGGCGTCCACCAGGATGCGGGCCCCGTGCCGGTGCGCGATGTGCGCCAGGGCGGCGATGGGCCACAGCTCGCCGGTGACGTTGGAGGCGGCGGTGACCACGAGCAGCTTCGGCCCGTCGATCCCGGCCAGCGCCTCGTCGGCGGCACGGACGGCCTCGCCGGGGAAGGCGGGCGGCGCCAGCCGTACGGACCTCTTCCAGGGCAGGAGCGAGGCGTGGTGCTCGGTGTCGAAGACCACGGCGGTCGTGCCGGCGGGCAGGCAGCCGGCCAGCAGGTTCGTGGCGTCGGTGGTGTTGCGGGTGAAGATCACGGCGTCGTCGGGGCGGGCGCCGACGAACGACCTGACCGTGTGGCGGGCCTGTTCGTACCTGGCAGTGGTGAGCTGGGAGGCGTAGCCGGCGCCGCGGTGGACGCTGGAGTAGGCCGGGAGCGCGGCGGCGACGGCGGCGCTGACCGGCTCCAGACAGGGCGCGCTGGCCGCGTAGTCCAGGTTGGCGTAGCCCACCAGCCGGCCGCCCTTGACCGGCACCTCGAGATCGGCGCCCAGCACGGCCGGAATCGGCCGGCCCGTGGCGGCCTGGGCGGGAGTCTCACCCGAAGCCTGGGCGGGGACGGAGTCGAAGATCGTCAGTGTGGGCACGGCACATCTCCCTCAGGGTCGTTCGGACCCCTGGAGCAGCCACGGAGCCCGCGCTTGACCGTCACACCTCGTGACGGACCAGGTCTTCACCCGGGGCACCCCGCCGCGGACGCGAGGGTTGCCGGCCAGCTAGCCGGGGCTTGTCGCTGGCACTCATGACCTATGTCCCGCACTATAACCGACACCCGCCCCCAAATCGCAAGCCGGCGAACTTATGCGGGCCCTCACTCGTTGCTAACGGAAACCATCAACCCACGTGTCATGGAGGTGCGCAGATGTTGGACTGGGTGACCGACCCACAGATCTGGATCGGCTTCTTCACCCTGGTCGCCCTGGAGATCGTGCTGGGGATCGACAACATCATCTTCATCTCCATCCTGGCCGGCAAGCTACCTCCGGAACAGCGGGACCGGGCACGCGTCCTGGGCCTGGCCGCGGCCCTGATCAGCCGCCTGCTCCTGCTGCTCGGCCTGTCGTGGGTGGTGCGGCTCACCGAGCCGCTGTTCGCCGTCCTCGGCTACGAGATATCGGGACGCGATCTGATCCTGCTGCTCGGCGGCCTGTTCCTGCTGGCCAAGAGCGTGACCGAGATCAGCCACAGCATGGACGCCCCCGCCGGAGGGGACGGCAAGAAGGCCGCGGCGACCTCCTTCGCGTCGGTGATCGTGCAGATCATGGTCCTCGACATCGTGTTCTCGCTCGACTCGGTCATCACCGCGGTCGGCATGGTGGACGAGCTCGGCGTGATGATCGCGGCGGTCGTGGCGGCGGTGCTGGTGATGCTGTTCGCCTCCGGGCCGATCAGCCGGTTCGTGGACAGGCACCCCAGCATCAAGATGCTGGCGCTGGCGTTCCTGGTGCTGATCGGCGTGGTGCTCATCGCCGAGGGCCTCGGCCAGCACATCCCCAAGGGGTACATCTACTTCGCGATGGCGTTCTCGGTCATCGTGGAGCTGCTGAACATCCGGATGCGCGGCAAGCACGCGAAGCAGGCCGAGCCCGAGGAAGCTACTCCTAAGATGAAATAGTGCGCTTTGATCCCTGGAATCCTGCTTTCGTGGCCAACCCGTACCGGGTCTATGACGAGCTGCGCCGCGAGGCGCCGGTCAGTTACTTCGAGCCGACGAACCAGTGGCTGATCTCGCGCCACGCCGACGTGAACGCCCTGCTCAGGGACCGCCGCCTCGGCCGGTCCTACCTGCACGTGGCCACGCACGAGGAGTTCGGCAAGCAGCCCGAGCCGGACTTCCAGGAGCCGTTCTGGCGGGTGATCAGGGCGGGCATGCTCGACGTCGAGCCGCCGGTGCACACCAGGCTGCGCCGGCTGGTCTCCAAGGCGTTCACGCCGCGGATGGTCGAGTCCCTGCGCCCCCGCGTGCGCGCCATGGCCGAGGGCCTGGTGGACACGTTCGTGGAGAAGGGCGGCGGTGACCTGATCGCCGAGGTTGCCGAGCCGCTCCCGGTGACGGTGATCGCGGAGATGCTGGGAATCCCCGAGCGGGACCGCCACCTGCTCCGCCCCTGGTCGGCCGACATCTGCGGCATGTACGAGCTCAACCCCGCCCCCGAGGCCCAGCACACCGCGGTACGCGCGGCGTCGGAGTTCGCGGATTACCTCAAGTCCCTGGCCCGCGAGCGCCGGCAGGCTCCCGGCGAAGACCTGATCAGCGCACTGACCCAGATCACCGAGCTGACCGAGGACGAGCTGGTCGGCACCTGCGTCCTGCTGCTCAACGCCGGCCATGAAGCGACCGTGAACGTGACCGGCAACGGCTGGTGGTCCCTGTTCAGAAACCCCGCCGAGCTGGCACGCCTGCGTGCGGACCGCTCGCTGCTGCCCACGGCCGTCGAGGAGCTGATGCGCTGGGACACGCCGCTGCAGATGTTCGAGCGGTGGGTGCTGGAAGACATCGAGGTCCACGGCGTGACGATCCCGCGCGGCTCGGAGGTGGCGCTGCTGTTCGGCTCGGCCAACCGCGATCCGCAGGCGTTCGAGGACCCGGACCGGCTGGACGTGGGGCGGGCCGACAACCCGCACATCTCCTTCGGGGCTGGCATCCACTTCTGCCTGGGTGCGCCGCTGGCCCGCATCGAGCTCATGGAGTCGTTCGGCGCTCTGCTGGACCGGGCGGCCAGGTTGGAGCTGCGGCGGGAGCCCACTTGGAAGCCCGGCTACATCATCCGCGGCCTGCATGCCCTGGAGCTCGCCGCCGAGGCGTGAGGACCCCGAGCTCAGCGTCCCTGGATGAGCCAGCCGAAGCCGCCGAGCCCCGACGGGTCGATCAGCTCGCTCTCCTCCGTCGCCCTGGCCAGGGCTCGGAGATAGGCCCGCGGATCGGTGCGGGCCAGCTCCAAGGGTGGCCGGGCGCCCGTGATCCCCAAGGCGCGCAACTCGTCGCGCTGTGTGGACAAGGTTGTGGATATCGCACCGGCCCGCCGCCCCGCCTCCGCACATGCGTCGAGCGCGACATGAGCCGTGATGTCGCAGGTCCCGTCGGGGATCGGGGTTACCACCGCCCCGTCGCGGTATCCGGTCAGCGTTCCGCAGAGCGGCCGGTTGTCCACAGGGTGTGCATAATCGATGGCGACCGCCCGGCCCCTGGTGAGACGCGTCACGACCGACGCCCAGGCCCTGTCGCGGGGCCGCCCGATCTCCGCGCGCGAGCCCACGCGGGACAGCGGCCACCACCGATCCAGCCATGCGCGGTCGGGGGGCCGCAACGGGCCGCCGAGACGCTCCTCGCCCGTCCCGATGTCGACCATGACCAGCCGGGGGCCGTCGGGCGTCTGCTCGGCCACGTCGAGCGGCACGTTGTCGAGCCACTCGTTGGCGATGGCCAGCCCCGTGATGGCGTCCGGCAGGCCGCTGCGCCAGACGACCTGCTCGGGAAGGCCCTCCGGCCTGGGGGAGAGGTCGACGGCCGTGACGCGCAGCCGGTCGCGCAGCGCGGGCTCGGCCGCGGCCAGCACCTGGGTGACCAGCACGCCCTCGCCGGCGCCGATGTCGACCAGGTCGAGCGCCGCAGGCTCGCCGAGCTCGGCGTCCACCTGCCGCAGCAGCGCCAGGACGGCGTCGGCGAACGCCGGCGATGCGATGACGGAGGTGCGGAAGTGGCCCGACGGTCGCTCGCGGAGGTAGAAACCCTCCTCGCCATACAGCGCTCTCTCCGTCGCGGCACGCCACGTGAGCCACATGCCTTGGACTATCTCACGACTCCCTGATGGCACGCACGGTTATCTTCTGACTACTGATTGTCACTCGCTTGCGCTACCGTTTGCCGGGTTGTCATCGAGCGACTGCGTAGCGTCAACAGCGGAGCCGCTCGATCGAGCAGGCACTCGCACGGCTTGTGCCGCGAACTGAGAGGAGCTCTCATGCCGAAGAAGACCTTGGTCGTGGCCGGAGCCGCCGCCATGCTGGCGATGGCCGCGCCGATCGCGCACGCCGACGTCACCAGCGGCAATGGTGGCGTGATCGCGGGCAACCAGCTGCGCCTTCCGATCGGCATCCCGGTCCACGCCTGCGGCAACGCCGTGGCAGGCATAGGCATCTCCGTCGCCGGCTGCAAGGGCGGCGCCCTCCAAAACGTGCCGGGCCATCACTGAGACGGCGCGGAAGAGCCCGGACCGGCGCGGTCCGGCCCGGGCTCGGATCCCGGCCGGTCAGTCGGCGGATGAACCGGCCAGGCGCACCTCCAAGAGGTCGCATCCTTGCGGGCGTCGGGTCCGGCGGGGACTCGGCGCCCGCGGCTGCGATGAACCCCTCTCCTCATCTCTTCCGACAGGGGGTGCACGATTTGTATGCCCTTGTCGCTTTTGTCGCTAACTCAACAGGTGGCAAAGCACCGGTCACGCAGAAGCACAACCCGCCGCCTGCGGCGGATCGCTGGACGCGGCCCGCCATCCATCACCCGGAGAGGCCGTTACGCTGGTCGGCAGTGCCATCAGGTCGACAGGGGTGTGACGTCATGGACGCAGGGGATCGCCCGGCCCGGCTGACTGTCGGCGTGCTCGGGGCGGGCAAGGTCGGCTCGGCTCTCGGCGCCGCGTTGGCGCAGGCAGGCCACCACATCGTGGCGGCGAGCGGGGTGTCCGACAATTCTCAGCGATGGGCGGCCGACCGGCTCGGCGTCACGCCGTCGCGGCCCGACGAGGTGGTGGCGGCGGCGGAGCTGATCCTGCTCACCGTGCCGGACGACGCGCTGCCCGACCTCGTCAACGGGCTCGCCACCACCGGGGCCGACCTCCACGGCAAGCTGCTGGCGCACACCAGCGGGTCGTACGGGCTGTCCGTGCTCGACCCGGCGGCGAAGGCCGGTGCACTGCCGCTCGCGCTGCACCCGGTGATGACGTTCACGGGCCGCGACGAGGACCTCAACAAGCTCACCGGCATCTCATACGGCGTGACCGCACCCGACGCGCTGCGCCCCATCGCCGAGGCTCTGGTGATCGAGATGGGCGGCGAGCCGGTCTGGATCGCCGAGGCCGACCGCCCGCTTTACCACGCGGCGCTGGCCGGGGCCGCCAACCACATGGTCACGCTCATCGCGGAGTCGTCCGACCTGCTCCACCGCATCGGCGTCGAGCACCCTGGGCGGATGCTTGGCCCCCTGCTCGGCGCCGCGCTCGACAACGTGCTGAGGCTGGGCATCTCCGGCCTCACCGGCCCGGTCGTCCGCGGCGACGCCGGCACCGTGCGCAAGCACGTGGACGCGCTGATCCTCGCCGCTCCGGAGGCCGCCGACGCCTACATCGCGCTGGCCAGGCTCACCGCCGACCGGGCGCTGGCCGCGGGGTTGCTCAAACCGGAGGAGGCGGAGCGGCTGCTCGACGCGCTGGGCGGCAACATATGGACATGAGGAGGACTGCGTTATGGAGCTGATCGTCGCCAGGAACCGGGAAGACCTGGTCAAGGCGCGTGTCGCTGGAGAGGTGGCCCTGGTGCCGACCATGGGAGCGCTGCACGAGGGGCACAGGTCGCTGATCAGGCTCGCCCGGGCCCGGGCCGATCAGGTCGTGGTCAGCATCTTCGTCAATCCCCTGCAGTTCGCCCCGAACGAGGATTTTTCACGCTATCCCCGTACGTTCGACGCCGACCTCGACGTGTGCCGGGCCGAGGGCGCCGACGTGGTGTTCCACCCGTCCCCCGCGGACATGTACCACCCCGACCGCCAGGTGAGCCTCTGCTCCGGCGAGATGGGGAAGATCGTCGAAGGCGCCTCCAGGCCGGGGCACTTCGATGGCGTGCTCACGGTCGTGCTCAAGCTCTTCAACCTGGTCCAGCCGCACGTGGCGATCTTCGGGCAGAAGGACGCTCAGCAGCTCGCCCTGATCCGGCGCATGGTCGCCGACCTCGACGTGCCGATCGAGATCGTCGGTGCGCCCACCGTACGCGAGCCCGACGGCCTGGCCCTGTCCAGCCGCAACCGCTATCTGTCCGCCGGCGACCGGCAGGTGGCGCTGGCGCTCTCTCGCGCACTTCGCCAGGGCAAGGCCGAGGCCACCCCGTCCAGGATCCGCGCGGCGGCCATGGCCGTGCTCGACGCGGCGGGCCCCGAACTCGACCTCGATTACCTGGCCCTGGTGGATCCGGCGACGTTCGCCGAGATGGGCGAGTCCTACGCGGGCCCGGCGGTGCTCGCGGTGGCCGCGAGGGTCGGCGGCACCCGGCTGATCGACAACGTCACCCTGACCTTGAATCCCGCCTGAGGCGGATTACCGTCGGAAACATGACCGACGAGGAGTTACGGGACGAGCTGCTCCGGCGGATGAAGATCGACCAGGCCATGCGCGACCCGGCCAAGGGCATTCCCGGCAACCGGCGGCTGGCCCGGATCCAAAGGCTCGACGAGGGCAACACCGCCTGGCTCTACTCTGTGGTCGCCACTCGCGGCTGGCCGCTGATCTCGCAGGTCGGGCAGCGGGCTGCGGGGGCGGCCTGGCTGCTGGCGCAGCACGCCAGCTCGCTGGAGGCGCAGCGGCTCTTCCGCGAGGTGGTGGCCGACGCCGTGGAGCGGGACGAGGCCTCGCCGCGCCATCTGGCGTACCTGGAGGACCGGATACGCGTGCGCTCTGGTCGCCTTCAGCTGTACGGCACCCAGCTCCACGACGGCGTCGACGGCCTGGAGCCCATGCCGATCGAGGAGCCCGATCTCCTCGAGGAGCGTCGCGCCGCGGTGGGACTGGAGCCGTTCGCCGAGTACGAGGCGTCCATGAGGAAGATCTACCGTCTTTGAGCCCCCGGGGCATGCTCACGCCACGCCAGGCGTTATCGTCATATTGACGAAATCGCCTCAGTGAGGAGACCCCAATGAGCGCACCGGCGATCCCCCTGCGGCTGACCGCTCCCGCCCCCGGCTGGACCGCCGAGGCGGACGTGGTCGTCGTGGGCTCCGGCATCGCGGGCCTGACCGTGGCCCTGCGCTATGCCGAGCTGGACCCGGCCGCCAAGGTTCTGGTCGTCACCAAGGACGTGCTGTCGTCGGGCTCCACCCGCTGGGCCCAGGGCGGCATCGCCGCCGTGCTCGACCCTCGTGACACGCCCGAGGAACACCTGAACGACACGCTGCTCGCCGGGGTCGGGCTTTGTGACGTGGGGGCCGTGCGGACGCTGGTGACCGAGGGCCCCGGCGCGCTGCGGCGGCTGATGGCGCGCGGCGCCCGCTTCGACCGGACCCCCGACGGCGAGCTCCAGCTCACCAGGGAGGGCGGGCACCGGCGGCGCAGGATCGTGCACGCGGGCGGCGACGCCACGGGTGCCGAGGTGCAGCGGGCGCTCGTCGAGGCGGTGCGCGCCGGATCGATCGAGGTGATCGAGCACGCGCTGGTCCTGGACCTGCTGAAGGACGCCAGGGGCCGGGCCAGGGGCGTGACGCTGCACGTCATGGGCGAGGGCGCGCGCGACGGCGTGGGCGCGGTGCTCGCCAGGGCGGTCGTGCTGGCCACCGGCGGCATGGGCCAGGTGTACGCCGCCACCACCAACCCCGTGGTCTCCACAGGCGACGGGGTCGCGCTCGCGCTGCGCGCCGGGGCCGTGGTGCGCGACATCGAGTTCGTCCAGTTCCACCCGACCGTGCTCTGGCTCGGCGAGGGCTCGACCGGCCAGCAGCCGCTGATCTCGGAGGCGGTCCGGGGCGAGGGCGCCTTCCTGATCGACCACGCGGGCAACCGGTTCATGACGGACGTGCACGAGCTGGCCGATCTGGCGCCGCGCGACGTCGTGGCCAAGGCGATCATGCGGACGATGCGCGCGACCGGCCGCGCCCACGTCTTCCTCGACGGCCGCCACTTCGGCCGGGAGAGGTGGGAGACCCGATTCCCCACGATCTACGCCGTCTGCCGCGAGCACGGCATCGATCCGGCGACCGAGCCCATTCCCGTGTCACCCGCCGCCCACTACGCGAGCGGCGGCGTCCGTACCGACCTGCGCGGGCGCACCTCGATCGACGGCCTGTACGCCTGTGGCGAGGTCGCCTGCACCGGCGTGCACGGCGCGAACCGGCTGGCCTCCAACTCCCTGCTCGAAGGGCTCGTCTTCGCCGAGCGCATCGCCGAGGACATCCACCGCGTACGCCCCGAGCCGGGCGAGCCGGTCGAGAGCCAGGCCGCGCCCGGGCTGGCCGACCCGCGGATCAGGCCCAGGATCCAGGCTCACATGAGCACCGGGGCGAGCGTGCTGCGCAGCCGCGAGTCGCTGCTGACCACGGCAAGGGCGCTGCGCGAGGCCCGCTGGACGCCCGTCGAGGTGCCGGCCTGCACCGAGTCCTGGGAGGTCACGAACCTGCTCACGGTCGCCACCCTGCTCACCGGCGCGGCGGCGGCCAGGCTCGAGACGCGTGGCTCACACTGGCGCGAGGACTACGACACGCGCGACGACAACGAATGGCTGGGCCACCTGGATGTGACCCTGACGGAGGAGGGCCCCCGCATGACGTACACGCCTCACGGCGACGCGATGCCGCCGCGCCTGGCCCAGGAGCTGACGGCCGCCGGGCTCGACCCGGCCGAGGTGGACGCGCTGATCGACCGGGCGCTCGCCGAGGACCTGCAGGAGGCGGGCGACGTGACCAGCCTGGCCACCATCCCGGCCGGCCAGAGCTCCAGCGCCGACGTGGTGGCGCGCAAGGACGGCGTCGTGGCGGGGCTGGCCGTGGCGGAGGCGGTGTTCGTACGGCTGGGCGCGGGGCGTAGCGAGAGGCGGGCCAAGGACGGCGAGCGGGTCAGGGCGGGCGACGTGCTGATGACCGTGGAGGGTCCGACACGGGCCCTGCTGACGGCCGAGCGCACCGCGCTCAACCTGCTCACGCACCTGTCCGGGGTGGCCACGCTGACCGGCAGATGGGTCGAGGCGATCAGCGGCACGACGGCGCGCGTGCGCGACAGCCGCAAGACGCTGCCGGGGCTGCGGTCCCTGGAGAAGTACGCGGTGCGCTGCGGCGGCGGTGTGAACCACCGGATGTCGCTGTCGGACGCGGCCCTGATCAAGGACAACCACGTGGTGGCGGCGGGCGGGGTGGCCGAGGCGTTCAGGGCGGTCAGGGAGCGGTACCCGGAGCTGCCCATCGAGGTGGAGGTCGACCGGCTGGACCAACTGGAGGCCGTGCTCGACGAGGGCGCCGCGGAGATCCTGCTGGACAACTTCACGATCGAGGACACGGCGCGAGCCGTACAAGTCGTGAAAAATCGGGCGAAAAACAGGGTTGCGCTCGAAGCGAGCGGGGGATTGACCTTGGAATCGGCCCGGGACGTGGCCGAAACTGGCGTTGAGTACCTTGCGGTGGGAGCGCTAACGCACTCGGCGCCGGCCCTGGACATCGCACTGGATCTGCGGGGGTAATTGATGCTGCTCACGATCGACGTCGGCAACACGCACACGGTGCTGGGGCTGTTCGAGGGCGAGGACGTCATCGAGCACTGGCGGCTGGCCACCGACGCCCGCCGCACCGCCGACGAGATCGCTGTCGTACTCCAAGGCCTTTTGACGCAGTCGCCGCTGCTCAAGGGGACCGACATCAACGGCATCGCCATCTGCTCCACGGTCCCGAGCGTGCTCAACGAGATGCGCGAGATGACCCGCCGCTACTACGGCGACGTGACCACGGTGATCGTGGAGCCGGGCATCCGCACCGGGATGCCCGTACGCATGGACAACCCCAAGGAGGTCGGCAGCGACCGCATCGTCAACGCGATCGCGGCCATCGACCAGTACGGCGGCCCCTGCGTCATCGTCGACTTCGGCACCGCGACCTCGTTCGACGCGGTGTCCGCCAAGGGCGAGTACGTCGGCGCGGTCACCGCTCCCGGCATCGAGATCTCGGTCGACGCGCTGGCCGCGGCCGGAGCGCAGCTGCACAAGGTGGAGCTGGTCAGGCCCCGCTCGGTGATCGCCAAGAACACGGTGGAGGCTCTGCAGGCCGGCATCATCTACGGCTTCGCCGGCCAGGTGGACGGCATCGTCGAGCGCATGACGGCGGAGCTGGCCGACGACCCCGAGGAGGTGACCGTGGTGGCCACCGGCGGGCACGCGGCGCTGGTGGTGGGCGAGTCGCGCTCGATCGACGTACATGAGCCGTGGCTGACCCTCATCGGCCTGCGCCTGATCTACCACAGGAACACGACCTGACCCCGGACGCAGGACAAGCGGCCCCCCGCTCGGGTAAGGGGACCGCTTGCGTATATGAGCGCGCCGGCGCTGTTCGTCCTACTCGCTCTCGGCGGTGTAGAGGTACTGCCAGGGACCGCACTTCGTGGGGTAGTTGCTGTGCACGCCGATCTGGCAGACCTTCACCCGCAGGCTGGAGACGTCGTGCTCGGCGAACTGGAAGGGCTTGTAGCCCGGGTAGCCGCAGTACTTCTTGGAGTAGACCGGGGACCAGTCGTCGTCGAAGTCGCTGGCCTGGAACTTGACGTAGGCGCACTTCCCACCCTGGTTGTAGGTGCGGTTGTCCAGGTCGTAGAGCTTGCCCTTGACGTGGACCTCGTTCGACTCGCCGTCGTGGTCCCAGTTGACGCCGACCCAGCCCTGAGCCTTGGCCTGGTGGTGCTTGGCGTAGACGGGGCCCCAGTACTCGGAGTAGTCGTCGTAGTCGGGCGAGGTGGCGGACGCGGCGGTGGGAAGCGACAGAGCCAGAGCGGTGGTAGCGGCAGCGGCGAGGACGCCCGTCGCGATCTTCTTCAACATCTTCTCTCCTTGAGCTCCCCTGGACCGGCTCCGTGCCGGTTCCCCCCTGAGCTCGTGAGATATTGATAAAGGAGGGCTCTTGCAGCGTCCCTGCAGCGTTCCTGCAGGGCGCCGACGAGCCCTTGCAGTTCGCCGTATCCCCTACCCTTTGTTGTTGTGAGCGACGAACTTCCCGAGCAGATGCGCATCCGGAGGGAGAAGCTCGACCGCCTTCGCAGCGAGGGCGTCGATCCTTACCCGGTGAATTTCCCACGCACGGCGACCAACGCCGAGGTCAGGGAGAAATACCAGGGCCTGGAGCCCGACACCGCCACCGGTGACACGGTGGGCGTCGCGGGCCGCGTCATGCTCAGCCGCGTCGGCGGCAAGCTCTGCTTCGCCACGCTCAGGGACGGCGACGCCGACCTGCAGGTCATGATCTCGCTCGACAAGGTGGGTGAGGAGTCGCTTGCGCGCTGGAAGCGCGACGTCGACCTGGGTGACCACGTCGGCGTGACCGGCGAGGTCATCACCTCGCGCCGGGGCGAGCTGTCCATCCTGGCCGAGAGCTGGCAGATCACCGCCAAGTGCCTGCGCCCGCTGCCGGAGAAGCACGTCGGGCTCACCGACCCCGAGGCCCGCGTACGCCAGCGCTACGTCGACCTGATCGTCAACGACGAGGCCAGGAAGATGGCCCGCGTCCGCAGCGCCACGGTGCGTGCGGTGCGCGACTTCTGGCACGAGGAGGGCTACCTCGAGGTCGAGACGCCGATGCTGCAGCCCGTCCACGGCGGCGCGACGGCCCGGCCCTTCAAGACCCACATCAACGCCTACGACATGGAGCTCTACCTCCGCATCGCGATCGAGCTCTACCTGAAGCGGCTCGTGGTCGGCGGCATCGACAAGGTCTTCGAGGTCAACCGCAACTTCCGCAACGAGGGCGCGGACTCCACGCACAACCCCGAGTTCACCATGGTCGAGGCGTACGGCACCTACCTCGACTACAACGACATGGCGGACCTGACGCAGCGGATGTACCAGAAGGCCGTCGTGGCCGCCCTGGGCACTTCCGTGGTCGTGCACGACGGCGTCGAGATCGACCTCGGCATCGCCGAATGGCCCAGGATCACGCTCTACGGAGCGGTGTCGGAGGCCGTCGGCGAGGAGATCACCACCTCGACCACCCTTGAGGAGCTGCGCAAGCTCGCCGACCGGCGCGAGATCCACTGGGACCCGAAGTGGGGCTCGGGCAAGATCGTGCAGGAGCTCTTCGAGGCCCTCGTCGAGCACACGCTGGTCCAGCCCACGTTCGTCATGGACTACCCGCTGGAGACCTCGCCGCTGACCCGCCAGCACCGCGACAACCCGCTGCTGACGGAGAAGTGGGACCTGATCGGGTTCGGCACCGAGCTGGGCACCGCCTACTCCGAGCTGATCGACCCGATCGAGCAGCGGCGGCGCCTGGTCGAGCAGTCCCTTATGGCGGCCGGCGGCGACCTGGAGGCCATGCAGCTCGACGAGGACTTCCTGCAGGCCCTGGAATACGCGATGCCGCCAACCGGCGGCATGGGGGCCGGCATCGACCGGATGATCATGGCGTTCACCGGCAAGAACATCCGCGAGACCATCCTGTTCCCGCTGGTCAAGCCCACCCACTGAGATTCTGGCGGGCCCCGGCGCCCCGTGTGCGGCACCGGGGCCCGCGACCCTCTCAGGGCACGAGCACGAGACGGCCGCGGACGCCGCCCGCCGCCAGCCTGGCGTGGGCATCGGCCGCCTTCTCCAGCGGATACGTGTCCGCCACCCGCAACGTCAGCCGCCCCGCCTCCACCAGCCGCACCACCTCATCGAGCTGAGCGGCGTCGGCGCGGAAGAACACGGTCGCGACGTCGATGCCCCTCAAGCCGGCCGGCGCCACTCCGGCCGTGAGCACCACGAACGCCCCGGCGTCCCGCACCGCGTCGAGCGCGGCCAGGCCCAGCACGGCCGCGTCCACGGCGGCGTCCACACCCCCGGGCACGCGGGCCCGTACCGCGTTGGCGAGGTCCTCGCCACGCGCCACGAACCACTCGGCCCCCAACCCTCGTACGAACTCCTCGTCCCCGGATCCCGCGGCGGCCACCACCCGGGCGCCGCGCAGTACGGCCAGCTCCACCAGGTAGCCCCCGACGGCCCCGGCCGCCCCCGTCACCAGCAGTGTCCGGCCGGGCCCTGCTCCCGCCCGGTCCAGCGCCTGCCAGGCGGTCAGCGCATTGAGCGGGATCGTCGCCGCGGCCACTGCGGTGACCTCGCGCGGCGCCCGCGCAACCGCCCCCGCGTCGAGCACCACGTACTCGGCCTGCGCCTTCACCGGCAGCTCCAGGCGCGCGGCGAGCCCGATCACCTCCTCGCCCACCCGGAAGCCTGCCCCGGCGCCCACCTGGTCCACGGTCCCCGCGACGTCGAAGCCGAGACCGTACGAGTCCAGCCGCCGCGCCACGCCGTAGTCGGCGAGCGCCCCGGCCGCCACGGCGAGGTCGAACGGATTCACCCCGGCCGCGGCCACCTTGATCCGCACCTGCCCCGGTCCTGCTTGCGGTACCGGCACCTCCACCAGCCGTGGGGCACCGGAACCGCCGATGAGTGCACGCATGTTCGTCATGCCTGAGACCCTAGGAAGAGTTACTCTCTTCTGGTAAGTAGGCACCCAGAAGTGCGTAACTCACCCGGAGGAGAGAACGGATGGCCACGAAGACGGCTGCGGAGCGGCGCGACGAGGCCAGGCAGGCCTTCGACGCGTACTTCTCACAGTGCCCCTCCAGGAAGCTGCTCGACCGCCTCAGCGACAAGTGGGTCACGCTGGTGCTCACCGCGCTGCAGGCAGGGCCGCGCCGCTACAGTGACCTGGCCAGGCGCATCGCCGGCGTGAGCCAGAAGATGCTCACCCAGACCCTGCGTGGCATGGAACGCGACGGCCTCGTCTCGCGCACGCTCACACCCTCGGTGCCGGTACGGGTGGACTACGAGCTCACCCCGCTGGGCGAGAGCCTGATGCCCCTGGTGGCCGCGATCAAGAGCTGGGCCGAGGCGCACATCGAGGATGTCGAGGCGGCCAGGGAGCGCTACGACGCCGTCAGCCCCTGAGCCGTGCCGGAGGCGGCCCGCCCGGGTTTCCGATGTCAGCGCGTCTGTAAGCATCGGGTCAAGGCCGCGCGCGAGCGTCTCACGCCAACCCCGCAAGCCTTCGTGGTCCTCAGGCGACACCCCGAGCGGCTCGGTGATGACCATCACCGGCGGCGGGCAGGCGCCGCAGGGAACCAGATCCGCCTCCTCCGGCGGCCCGCCGATCAGCTCGGCGATGATCGCCCCGACGCCTCGTGGGCGGTGGCGACGAGCAGCCCGGCGCGGGTGTGGAAGATCGCGCCCTGCGCGCTCATCTCGCGGTGGCGGGCGTATGGTTCCCGCAGAAAATCCGGATGGTCTGGATCAGACCCGAGAACGTCGGCCAGGCCCATGATCGCGCGACGGGTGCGCCGGACGGATCAAATGCGATCGCTCATCACGCGCCACGGAGTCCGGACATATGGCGAGTACGTCACCTTAAAAGGATCATGTCAATAGTGCCGGTCAAGAGCCACGATTGTCGCGCTTGACGACCTTTCCAGGATGCGTTTACCGTCTGCGAGACGAGCGGCTTTGGCCCGTTGCAAGGTCCGAGTTCTGCTGTTGGGGGGAGGGCTCCCGATGGATGTGCTCACTGAAGGTGTTGAGCTGAGCCATGCGGATTTGGCGTTGCTGGCGGAGCTGGCCAAGGGAGTCACGGTTGATCGGGTGGGGAGACGTCTGGATATCAGCGGACGCACGGTACGCCGGAGGTTGCGCGGCATCTGCGACCGCATCGGCGTGGCCACGGCCATCGAGGCCGTGGCCTGGGCGGCCCGCCGCCAGCTGATCTAGTCGGCGATGCGCACCGCGCCGGCGAAAGGCCGTCTCTCGATCGATGCGACGTGTACGACATCACCCGTCTGCGGGGCGTGCACCATCATGCCACCGCCCAGATAGATGCCGACGTGGTGCAGGTCGCTGTAGAAGAACACCAGGTCGCCGGGGCGTAGCTCCGATTTGGAGACGTGCCGGCCCGCGGTCCACTGGGAGCCGGTGTAGTGCGGCAGCGAGATGCCCACCCGCTGGTAAGCCGCCATCACCAGGCCCGAGCAGTCGTAGGAACCCGGGCCCTCGGCGCCCCAGACGTACGGCTTGAGCTGCTGCGTGAGCGCCCACCTCGTGGCCTGGGCCGCCTTGCCGTTGCCGGGAATCGGCAGGTTTATGCGCACGCGGGCGCCGGATCGGCCGGCCTCGCCCATGGCCCGCCTGAACAGGTTGCTCTCGGTCTTGCTCACCAGCTTGGTGATCTTGTCGCGCTTCGAGTCGAGCTCCGAGACGACCTTCTGGAGCTCCTCCATGCGTGTCTTGGCGCCGGCCCTGGCGCGGGCGGCGGCGTCCATGGCCGTGGCGACCTGGTTGACCAGCTCGCCCTGCTGCTGCTCGATCACGTATGTGGTCGCGGCGCGGTCGAGGAACTTCTCCGGGTCCTCGGAGGAGGTGAACGCCAGCATCCTGCTCAGGCCGCCCGTGATGTAGGCGTTCTGGGCGAGCAGGGCGGCCTTGGCCCGTTTGGCGGCGAGATCGGCCTCGCTGTTCGCCAGCGTCTTCTGGGCGGCGTCGGCGGCCTTCTGAGCGGTCTTGTACTTCTCCCGCTGGCCGTTGTACTGCTCCGTCAGCGTCTCGATCTCGATGTGCAGCTTCTCGACCTGTTCCGAGAGCTCCTTGAGCGAGGGATTCGGGTCCGCGGACGCCGGGCCGACGGGGATGGCGAACAGGAGCGCGGCGACTGTGATTACTGCCACACCGAGACGGCGTGGGCGCCGGGCCCGTTCCGGAGGGCGGGCATGCGTGCCCGCCGACTTTCCCCCACGGTTGAGCGTGCGCTTCACCAACCAGCTCCTCTCATCGACGCCTACCGGGTTAGCTGACGGGTTCGGGCCGGAGCAGCCCTACCGAAAGACTCGGATTCACCCCAGTGATGGCGTGCGGAGGTCGCCACCGGCGGGTCCCCGGCTCCCCTTGCGGGAATTTGGCGTGTTCCCCGGCGCGTGACACGCGGGGAACGTTGTCGCTGGACACTAATGCACTACGGGTTCGTGCTCAACCAGAACTGCTCGATCTGTAGAGGTTTCACAACCGAAGGGTCACAAGGTGATCTCGTGATCACATGCACAGAACGGGCCTTATGTCCTTTTTGTCCTTGGTTCTGCCGAGCGAAGGAAGGCGACCGTCCTGTGCTCACATGACCGCGAGATGTCACAGGATGGGGCCAGACGTGGGAGTTAAGGCTGAGCCGTAATGACATCTGTACTCTGGAGAGCCATGGAGCAGGTGGCCGAACTGACAGTGCCCGAGACCGCGGTGGTGGTCCGGCGTGCCCGCACGCCCGACGTGCGGACGGTCAGGCGCCTGGTGGACACCTACGCGGGCGCGGGTCCCCGGCTCCTGGAGAAGACCACGGTGACGCTGTACGAGGACGTACAGGAGTTCTGGGTGGCCGAGCTGGGCGGGCGGATCGTCGGCTGCGGCGCCCTCCACGTCTTGTGGGAGGACCTCGCCGAGGTCCGCACGGTGGCGGTCGATCCGGAGTGCCGGGGCATGGGCATCGGCCATCGGATCGTCTCGGCTCTCATACAGCAGGCGAAGGATCTGGGTCTGCGGCGTGTATTCTGTCTGACTTTTGAGGTCGACTTCTTCGCGAGGCACGGCTTCCGCCCGATCCAGGGCACGCCGGTCTCGCCTGAGGTCTACGCCGAACTGCTGGCCTCGTACGACGAGGGTGTCGCGGAGTTTCTCGATCTGGAGCACGTGAAGCCGAACACCCTGGGCAACACCCGCATGCTGCTCCATCTGACATCGGGTGACGCGGACCTTGACTAGCTGGAAAGGTGATTGTTGATACCTATGTCGATACGTTGGGCAGCACAGGGCATGTGTCCTGACACGTGCCACATGCGCACTCGAAGCGAGGTGACACGGTGAGCACCGGACAGCCGCCGTACCCACAGGACGATTCCGGCGAGAATTCCGCGCCCGGAAACCCCCAGTACGGGCAGCAGAACGCGGGCCGCCACCCCGGCGAGCCCGACCCCGACGTGACTGTGGTCGGCTACCGGGCGGACGACGCCTATGGGCAGCAGCCCCAGTACGGGCAGCAGGGCTATGGCCAGCAGCCGCAGTACGGGCAGCAGCCCCAGCATGGCCAGCAACCCCAGCAACCCCAATACGGCCAGCAACCCCAATACGGGCAGCAGCAGCCGCAGCAGGGCTACGGCCAGCAGCCGCAGTATGGTCAGCAGCCGCAGTCCCAGCCGGACTACGGTCAGCAGCCCGGCTACGGTCAGCAGCCGCAGTCCCAGCCGGACTACGGCCAGCAGTACGGCGCGCAGCAGCAGGGCTACGGCCAGCAGGCCCAGCCCCAGCCCGGCTACGGCCAGCAGCCCTCCTCCGGGCAGTACGGTCAGCAGCAGGACTATGGGCAGCAGCCGCAGTCCCAGCCGGGCTACGGTCAGCAGCCCAGCTACGGTCAGCAGCCGCAGTCCCAGGGCGACTATGGCCAGCAGGGCTATGGCCAGCAGCCGCAATCTCAGCCGGGCTACAGCCAGCAACCGCAGTACGGCCAGCAGCCGCAGTCCCAGGCGGACTACGGTCAGCAACCGCAGTACGGCCAGCAGCCGCAGTCCCAGCCGGACTACGGTCAGCAGCCGGGTTACGGCCAGCAGCCGCAGTCCCAGCCGGACTACGGCCAGCAGTTCGGCGCGCAGCAGCAGGGCTACGGCCAGCAGGCCCAGTCCCAGCCCGGCTACGCCCAGCCCCAGTACGGCCAGCAGCAGTACGGCGACCAGCAGTACGGCCAGGGCCAGGCGTACGGGCAGCCACAGCAGCCCGCCTACGGCCAGCCCGGCTACGGGCAGCCGGTCGGCATGCAGCCGCCGGGCGCACCGGCGCCGCTGGCGGAGTGGTGGCAGCGGCTGGTGGCGAGGCTCATCGATGGGGTCATCCTCTTCATCGTGAACGTGGTGATCGGCCTGATCCTTGGCATCTTCCTGGTCGCCAGCTACTCCTCGACCAGCGGTGCGACCAGCGGAGCCTTCTCGTCCACGATCGTGGGCATCCTGACGACCATCATCGTGGTGGCGCTCTGGGTGGCCTATGAGTTCTTCCTCACCAAGGCGAAGGGCCAGACGGTCGGCAAGATGGTGATGGGGATCAAGGTCGTCCCCGTGGGGCAGGCCATGTCCCCGGACGGTCTCCCCACTGACATGGCACTCAAGCGCGCGGGCGTGACGTGGGGCGGCTGGGTGTTCAACGTGATCCCGCTCTTGGGCTGGCTGCTCGCCTACGCTGCGGTCGCGGTGAACGGCGCCTCCCAGCTGTGGGACAAGCCGCTGCAGCAGACCTTCGCGGACAAGTTCGCGAAGACCGTGGTCGTGAAGATCAAGTAGTCTTCGCGTAGCGTAAACAGGGGTCGGCTTCCCGCCGGCCCCTGTGTTTTTGTCTGCGGGGCCGTACGAAAATAGGAGAGACCCGCACTCCCGATCGGGCCCGCCGATGAGCGAGGTGGAGGTTATGGCCGGGACGTCGCCGTGGGCGGACGCACTGCCGGCGGAATGGTGGGAACGCCTCGCCGCCCGGCTGATTGAGGCGCTGGTCTTCGGGGTCTTCTATTACATTCTGTTCATCGCGCTGTGGGGCATCTTCCGAACTGTCGGGATGTCAGAGGTGTTCGGCGGGCGGCTGCCCGGCGTGTGCGCCTGGTTCGCGGCCGGACTCGGTTATGCCTGCTACGACTGGTGGGCTCATTCCAGGCGCGGCCGTACCTTCGGCAAGGCGATCATGCGGATTCGCCTGGCACCGAAGCCGGTTCCGCCGCGGGCCGCACTGAAACGGGCCCTCATCTTTCCGGGACCGCTCATGCTCATGGGCATTCCGGTCGTCAATCTGGTGGCCGGAATGCTGCTGTTCGGCGTCGGCATGCTCATCCTGATCGACAAGCCGCTGGAGCGCGGCCCGCACGACAGGCTGGCCGGAACGCGCGTCGTTAAAGATCTTCGCTGAGCCATCCGCGCCTGCGTCGATGCCTTTTCGCAAAATTTCCGCTTGATCCGGTAAGGAGCCTGGAGAGACTGGCATTAGGCTATGGGGCGTCCGGGTTGCCGGATGTTGGTGCCCCTGCGACACGCAGGGCATCTGTGTGCCGCTATGGTCGGGTGCGGGCGGTTGCCGCCCTGCGCGTCATGAGGGCCGCCGCGCTCCTCAAGGTCGCGTTCGCGCGCATATAGCGCCCCCGAAACCCCGCTACGCCGTGGAGGCGAGGACGAATGGAAGCCCTAACAGACGTATTGTCAGCGCTCATCCCCCCGGTGGTGGTCGGTGGAGCCTTCATCTTTGGCGTAGTGAAGTTGGTCCGAGCCGAGGGCCCAGGACGCCGTCCTAAGCGCCAGGAGCCCGCCGAGTAGCCAGAACTGATCGGCCAGTCAGCGAATCCTTGCTGGCTGAATTGTCTCAGCGCCTTACCGGGTATATGTTTGGGCAGGCGAATGAAACAATGCCCGCGAAAGGATTGCGTACATGGCCAAGCAGATCCAGGAGATTCTCATCGATGACCTCGATGGGGGCGAGGCCAATGAGACGGTCAGCTTCGCTATTGACGGCTCGTCCTATGAGATTGACCTCAGCGACCTTAACGCCAAGAAGCTGAGGGACGCGCTCACGCCTTTCGTGCAGAACGCGCGCCGGGCGGGTGCCGTGTCCACGCGTCGTCGTGGTCGCGGCGGTAACCGCGCGATGAGCCGCGAGAAGAGCTCGGAGATCCGCCAGTGGGCCAAGGCCCACGGGCTCCCGGTCAGCGAGCGCGGCCGCATCGCCTCCACCGTCGTCGAGAAGTACGAGGCGGCTCACTGAGAGAGCCATCAATAGACCATGCGCTTATGCCGTTCGCCTTGGACCCCGGCGACCGCCATAAGCGCATGATCGTCTCTAGGGTCGTCCCGAATGGTGGAACACCTAGAGGATGATCTCCAGCTCGCCCATATGTCGGGCGTTTTGGCCACGTGTCGTGGTCCACGCCTGGCATCGTTTCCCCGGCGGGTGCCCGCATATGTGATGGTGTCGCGCTCCGCGTCCCCGAAAGGCGATTCCCGGCGATGGCCCGTTCCAAGGGAGCGGTGCTTGTGGGCGGCGGTAGCCGCGATGCCGGCGGCGTACGCGGCAATGCCCGGATCTGAGGCCGGAACGTACGTTGAATGAGGTATGCGGTCCTTACGTGGCGCCGCGTAAAACCAGTGATCCCCGCCGAGAGTGGCTCTAATCCGCGATCTCGAGTCGTGTACGTGTGACGGCGGGCAAAACCCGCTCCCCAGGGCATGAGCCGCACAATGCCGGACCTCCGCTTGTGCATGCCGCCGCGATTACCGTGACCACTTGGGCAGTCGTGCCTGATGAGGTCGGTAACCTGGCTGACCGGATGCGGATTTGGCGGGAAGCGCGGTGGGCGCCATGACGTGCTCAGGGCGTAGGGCGCTCACTTGGCCAAGCATTGCAGGGGGACATAGGATGATTCCGTAACAGATACGGACGCGGCATCGGAGATGCGCGGGCGAACGGCCAGTCCAACGGCGGCTCCCCTGAAGCGTCCGGGGGCCGATCGTGTTGATCTGTGCGCCGCGGGCGGGAATTAACTGTCGCCTACGCGATGCCACCTAAACATCGTTCGCTTGCGGCGTATCGGGAACACGTCACCCCCGAACAGTAGTTGGATGGAGGGTGAACGCCCTGCTCTCGGGGAACGTCTCTGCTATAGAGCGTGTCAGCGGCAGTGGGCACGGTTCGCCGAGCCAGGGCTAGCATGCGGGATGACGGGACCGGATTTACCGGCCTGACTGACCGCTCTGTGAGGAGCGACGAGATGTTCGAGAGGTTCACCGACCGAGCAAGGCGTGTTGTCGTCTTGGCCCAAGAAGAGGCCAGGATGCTCAACCACAACTACATCGGCACTGAGCACATTCTTCTTGGTTTGATCCACGAAGGTGAGGGCGTAGCCGCCAAGGCTCTGGAGAGCCTCGGCATCAGCCTTGAGGGTGTGCGCCAGCAGGTCGAGGAGATCATCGGCCAGGGCCAGTCGGCTCCGTCGGGGCACATTCCGT
Organism: Nonomuraea basaltis; assembly: GCF_005893125.1. Lineage (GTDB taxonomy): Bacteria > Actinomycetota > Actinomycetes > Streptosporangiales > Streptosporangiaceae > Nonomuraea > Nonomuraea basaltis. The sequence continues at coordinate 36,717 of NZ_VCJS01000103.1, forward strand.
TCACCCCGCGGGCCAAGAAGGTCCTCGAGCTGTCGCTCCGTGAGGCTTTGCAACTGGGTCACAACTACATCGGCACCGAGCACATCCTGCTCGGGCTCATCCGTGAGGGTGAGGGTGTGGCAGCTCAGGTGCTGGTCAAGCTTGGAGCTGATCTCAACCGTGTCCGGCAGCAGGTCATCCAGTTGCTCCACGGTTACCAGGGCAAGGAGCCGGCCGCGGCCGGCGGTCCGCAGGAAGCGGCGCCGTCGACCTCCCTGGTGCTCGACCAGTTCGGCCGTAACCTGACCCAGGCGGCCCGGGAGGGCAAGCTGGATCCGGTGATCGGCCGTGAGAAGGAGATCGAGCGGGTCATGCAGGTCCTCTCCCGGAGGACCAAGAACAACCCGGTTCTCATCGGCGAGCCCGGCGTCGGCAAGACCGCCGTCGTGGAGGGCCTGTCGCAGAAGATCGTCAGGGGCGAGGTGCCCGAGACGCTGAAGGACAAGCAGCTCTACACGCTTGACCTCGGCGCCTTGGTGGCCGGCTCGCGCTACCGCGGTGACTTCGAAGAGCGCCTGAAGAAGGTGCTCAAGGAGATCCGCACCCGCGGCGACATCATCCTGTTCATCGACGAGCTGCACACGCTCGTGGGTGCGGGCGCCGCCGAGGGCGCGATCGACGCCGCCAGCATCCTCAAGCCGATGCTGGCCCGCGGCGAGCTGCAGACGATCGGTGCGACCACGCTCGACGAATACCGCAAGTACCTCGAGAAGGACGCCGCGCTGGAGCGGCGCTTCCAGCCGATCCAGGTGGCCGAGCCGTCGCTCAGCCACACGATCGAGATCCTCAAGGGGCTGCGCGACCGCTACGAGGCGCACCACCGCGTGTCCATCACCGATGACGCGCTGGTGGCCGCGGCGCAGCTGGCCGATCGCTACATCAGCGACCGCTACCTGCCGGACAAGGCGATCGACCTGATCGACGAGGCCGGTTCCCGGATGCGGATCCGCCGGATGACCGCGCCGCCGGACCTGCGCGAATACGACGAGAAGATCGCCAACGTGCGCCGGGACAAGGAGTCCGCGATCGACGCGCAGGACTTCGAGAAGGCCGCCGCGCTGCGCGATCAGGAAAAGCAGCTCCAGCTCAAGCGCGAGCGCCGGGAGAAGGAGTGGAAGGCCGGCGACATGGACGTCGTGGCCGAGGTCACCCAGGAGCTCATCGCCGAGGTCCTGGCCACCGCCACCGGCATCCCGGTCTTCAAGCTGACCGAGGAGGAGTCGCAGCGGCTGCTGCGCATGGAAGATGAGCTGCACAAGCGGATCATCGGCCAGGACGACGCGATCAAGGGGCTGTCGCGGTCCATCCGGCGCACCCGCGCCGGGCTGAAGGACCCGCGCCGTCCCGGTGGCTCGTTCATCTTCGCCGGTCCCTCCGGTGTCGGTAAGACCGAGCTGTCCAAGGCGCTGGCGGAGTTCCTCTTCGGTGACGAGGACGCGCTGATCAGCCTGGACATGTCGGAGTTCATGGAGAAGCACACCGTCTCGCGGCTGTTCGGCTCGCCTCCCGGCTACGTCGGCTACGAGGAGGGCGGTCAGCTGACCGAGAAGGTGCGGCGCAAGCCGTTCTCGGTGGTGCTGTTCGACGAGATCGAAAAGGCCCACCCGGACATCTTCAACTCGCTGCTGCAGATCCTGGAGGACGGTCGCCTGACCGACGCCCAGGGCCGGGTGGTGGACTTCAAGAACACGGTCATCATCATGACGACCAACCTCGGCACCCGTGACATCTCCAAGGGCATCGGGGTCGGGTTCGCCAAGTCCAACGACGCCGACTCCAACTACGACCGGATGAAGTCCAAGGTCCAGGAGGAGCTCAAGCAGCACTTCCGGCCCGAGTTCCTCAACCGTGTCGACGACATCGTGGTCTTCCATCAGCTGACGCCGGCCGAGATCATCAAGATCGTCGATCTGATGCTCCACCAGGTGGACCTCAGGCTGAAGGACCGCGACATGGCGCTGGATGTCTCGCCGGAGGCCAAGCAGCTGCTGGCCGAGCGGGGCTACGACCCGGTCATGGGCGCCCGTCCGCTGCGGCGGACGATCCAGCGCGAGCTGGAGGACTCCCTGTCGGAGAAGATCCTTTACGGTGAGCTCCGGCCGGGGCAGGTCGTGAAGGTGACGATCGAGGGCGAGGGCGACAACGCCAAGTTCCTCTTCCGCGGCGAATCGATCTCGAAGGTCCCGGACTCGGCGGCTGCCATCGCGGCCCCGATCCAGCACTGACGACGGTCCGTTCTCAGCGAAGCCCCCGTGTGGTTCTCACACACGGGGGCTTTCGCGTGCGTGCCCCACGTCTCCGGCCCCGTGGCCTCGCTGTCCGAGCTCCGCGCCGCCATCCCGTGCGGCGATCCCGTGCGGCGGCTCTCCGGCCGGCGCCGCCGTCCTGATGCTCTGCGCCGTGTGGTGGGAAATGCGGTCGTTGCCGAATTGTTGGTTGGGCGGGTATACCACCACCGCGAGTAGTACTACACTGCGTAGAGCTTCGCCAAGTCTCATCCAAGTGAGCCACAAGATCGTGTTCCTAGGCTGGGGACTGCTCCCTCGGGAGTAGTGAGGAATCAACTCAGGGCGGACGCGTGAGCCACCCGCGAGCAGGCATGCTCATGAGGTTCGCGCGTCCGAGGCGGGCGACGGGAACACACAAGCAAGCCGTGGAGGAAACCGATGCGCCTGCGTCACGATGACGGAACGCTCGTTCACCTCGCCTACAACGCAGGCGTTCATCCTGCTGAGGACCTGGAGAACTTGATCGCCCACCTGACCCGCTATGCGGTTCCGGTGCGCAAGCGGCTGGGCGTGGAGCGGATGGGCATCGGGCTGTGGCTCTCGCCCAGCGTGGCCGACCACCTCACGGCCGATCGAATCGAGCTCGTACGGCTGCGCCGCTCCCTGGAGGAGCGCGGCCTGGAGGTCGTGAGCCTCAACGGCACCGGCGGCCGCAACCAGGAGGTTCCTGGCCCCGACTGGGCCAAGCCCGAGCGATACCGCTACACCATGGGGCTGGCCAAGATCCTGGCCTTCCTGCTGCCCGACGACGTAAGGTTCGGCAGCATCTCGACGATCCCGATCGGCTGGCGCCGCGACTGGCCCGCCGACCTGCATGCGATCGCCACCCGTCGCCTCGAACGGCTCGCCCGCGAGCTGCGCGGCATCTACAGCGTCACCGGCAAGACGATCAGGGTCGGGTTTGAGCCGTGGCCGGGGTGCGTGCTGGAGACGACGGAGCAGGCGCTCGAGCGGGTGTGCGGGATCGACTCCGAGCACCTGGGCGTGTGCCTGGACGCCTGCCACCTGGCCTGCGGGGCCGAGGAGGCAGGCGCGGCGCTGAAGGGCCTGGCGGAGGCCGGGGCGCCGGTGGTCAAGCTGGGGCACGTGCACAACCACACGGGGGAGACGCCGAACACCGGCGCGGTGCTCCACGACACCATGCGGGCGCTGCTGTCGGGCGCGGTGAACGGCAGCGCGCACATCGAGGTGGAGACGCACAACCTGATCGTTCCCGGGCGGGCGAAGGGGCCTGGGGCGCTGGTGTCGCTGCTGGCTGAGGAGCTGGCCTGGGCCCGTACCAGCCTCACGGGGATGGGCCTCCAGCTGGCCGCCTGAGCGGCGCGGGGTTCTCAGGCGCTGGGCGCTCCAAGCGGTGCCGTGGCGGTGGGCGACGAGCCGGTGGCCGGTTCGTCGCGGTCACGGCTCTGGCCGGTGGGGAACCCTCTCAGAATGAGCAGCACTCCCAAGCCGACCTCGAAGAGGCCACCCGGGACTGACAGGGCCACGCCGACGCCGTAGCCGAGGACTTCGAGAATCGCCCCCGCCAGAAAGACGGCATAGCCGGCCAGCCCCCATGCCGCCATGAAGCGGGGCACCAGCCGTGCGCGCCACAGTACCCGGCAGAACAGCAGTCCGACGACTCCCACCGAGATCATCGCGAGCTGGTAGGAGTAGTGGTTCCCCTCCTGCGCGACTCGCCCCAACGCCGCCAGGACCGAGGCGTTGCCGGCGGCGGCATGCTCCTGCGCGAGCGGCCCCAGGAGAAGCAGGAAGACGACCCCGACGGCGAGCATCACTGCCTCGACCGTCCTGCCGGCCAAGTACGCGTAGGCCGAGATCTCGCTGTGCGGCTTCAGCACGGGGAGCGCCAGCACGCCGATGCCGACGACGACGGCGGAGTTGACCAGCATCAGCAGCGCTCCGGCCGATACCAGCGTCTGGTCGTTCAGCACGTCCGTGGCGCTCGATCCGGCGCCGACCATGGCTCCGCCCCCCATGTACACGACGAACGCCAGCAGGAACAGCGCCCCCACGATCCTTCCGATGGTTCTCGTCGACATGGCTTCCTCCGTCATGGATGGGGCAACGCGGTCTTCGTACTTAGTACGAAGACGCTACAGTACTAAGTACGAACACGCCATCGCCCTGGAGCTCAGATGTCGAAGCAAGCCGGCGACAGCACTCGGGACCGTGCTCCGCTCAGCCGGACACGGGTGTTGCGCGCCGCTGTCGCGGTCGCCGACGCAGGCGGACTGGGGTCGCTGACGATCCGGTCGCTCGCTCACGAACTCGGCGTCAAGCCCATGTCGGTCTACTACCACGTCGCGAACAAGGAAGAGATCTTCGACGGCATCGTCGATCTCGTCTTCAGTGAGATCGAACTACCGTCGCCCGATGGCGAGTGGCGTTCGGAGATGCGGCGGCGGGCGACCTCGGCCCGTCGTGTGCTGAGGCGGCACCCTTGGGCGATCGGCCTCCTGGAGACGCGAGCCACTCCCGGCCCCGCCACACTGCGACACCACGACGCGACCGTCGGCACCCTGCGCAGGGCCGGCTTCTCGGTGGAGATGACCACCCACGCCTATGCCCTGCTCGACAGCTACGTGTACGGATTCGCGCTCCAGGAGGCCGCGCTGCCTTTCCACGGCCCCGAGGCCGCCGCCGAAGTCACCGAGCCGATCATGCAGCAGTTCTCCCCCGACGGAATATCCCCACCTCATGGAGATGGCGACCGAGCACATCCTCAAGCCCGGCTACGACTTCGGCGATGAGTTCGACTTCGGGTTCAACGTGATCCTCGACGCCCTCGCGACGTGGCTTCCCGGCAACGGCGGCCGACTTCCGTCCTGACCGCCGGCTCTACCGGAGGCGTTCTCACAGGGTGCCGAACCAGCCCGGAGTGTCGAGGCGCCAAAGGTTGGCCGGGGTCATCCTCCGCAGGTCCGATTCGAGGGCCCGCAGGCGCTCCTCGCCCAGTTCGGCGGCCCAGCGGGCGCGCAGGGCGTCGAAGATGCGGGCCGAGCGGTTCAGGGCGTCCAGTCCGTACGGGGTGAGGCGGACGATCTTGCGGCGCGTGTCATGGGGGTCGGCGGCGCGTTCGACGTAGCCGACGCGCTGCAGCGTGTCGATGGTCTTGCCGGCCGCCTGTTTCGAGACGCCGAGCGTACGGCCCAGCTCGACGGCCGTCGTGCCCTGCGGGCCGATCGCCTGCATGACGAATCCGTGCATGGGCCGTATGTCGGGGTGGCCCTGCCGGGCCAGCTCGGTGTGGAGCTCGTCGATGAGCACCCTGAACGCGAGCAGCAGGCGTAGCGGCAGTTCGAAGCCGGGAGGGTCGCTTGACACGATAGACAACCTGGTTCACTATATAGACAACGTAGTTGCCTATATTAGGGGGTTCCAGGCATGGCTGTCATTCGCGCCGCCGACGCGCGGCGGTCCGAGACGCCCACGGGCGTCATGACGACGTTCGCCTCGCCGACACAGGGCGGGGCCATCCGGTCCCTCTGGCGGGTCGAGGCCCGTCCCGGCGCCGCCGGGCCGGTGCACGACTTCGATGTCGAGCAGGTGTGGAGCTGGATCGCCGGGGCGGCGACCGTCGAGCTGGGTGGCGACACGTTCGCCGTGGCCGCCGGCGACACCGTCGTCATGCCCGCGCGGACCGTGCGGCGGGTGCTGGCCGACCCGGACGCCGGATACACCGCAGTCGTCGCGGCTCCGGCCGGCGCCAGGGCCCTGACCGCCGACGGGGCCGACCTCGGCGTTCCGCCGTGGATCGAGTGAATATCGAGTGAATGAGGAGACGCGGATGTCTGTTGTCGTGGCCGGTGACGCCTGCAGGACCGTGACGCCCAACGGCGTCATGACCAAGCTCGCCTCACCGACGCAGGGCCGGGCCGGGCAGGCCATGTGGCGCGTGGAGGCCAAGCCCGGCATGGAGGGGCCGGTGCACGCGTTCGACGCCGAGGTGGTGTGGACGTGGCTCGACGGTGCCGGGGTCGTGGAGCTGGGAGGGGGGCGGTACGAGGTCGCCGCGGGGGACACCATGGTGCTGCCCGCGGACGTGAGCCGCCAGATGTTCGCCGATCCGGTACTCGGGTTCGTGTCGATCGTCGTCGGCCCGCCCGGAATCCAGGTCTACAACCCGGACGGGGTGTCGGACCCGGACGCCTGCGACCTCGCCCCCAAGGGCACGGAACGCACCGTACCGCCCTGGGTCAGGTAGCCCGGACGTCAGGGGCCGCCGGTACGCGCGGGGCCGGCTCAGGTCGCGGGGCCGGCCTGGGCGCGGGATCAGCTCAGGCGTGGAGCCGGTTCGGGCGTGGGATCGGCTCAGGTCGCGGGGCCGGCTTGGGTGCGAGATCGGCTCAGGCGTGGGGGAGGCGGTAGGTGCCGTCGTCGAGGGCCTCGGCCAGGCCGTCGGCGACCAGGCCGTCCAGGGCTCGCTCGCGCTGCGTCGCGTCGTCCCACACGACGTCGAGCGCCGCCTTGGGGACCGGGTCATGGGCCGAGCGCAGCACTTCCAGCAGGCGGCCGCGGCACTGGCGGTCCGTGCCCGCGTACGTCTGGCCCTTGCGCGCGGGGCCGGCGTGCGGCGGCTTGCCTGCCAGGCGCCAGGCGCACAGGTGCGCGATCGGGCAGTCGGCGCAGCGCGGGGCGCGGGCCGTACAGACGAGGGCGCCCAGTTCCATCACCGCCACACCCCAGCGGGCGGCGCCCAGCTCGGGCAGCAGGCTCTCCGCCAGCCGCCGCTCGGCCGCCGAGGTGGCCGTGGGAGGGTATTCCTCCGCGCGTACCGCCCTGGCGAAGACCCGGCGGACGTTCGTGTCCAGCACGGCGTGCCGGCCGCCGTAGGCGAAGCTGGCGACCGCGGCGGCGGTGTACTCGCCGATGCCGGGCAGAGCCAGCAGGGTCGCGTGGTCGGACGGCACCTCGCCGCCGTGCTCGTCGGCGATGGCCCGGGCACACGCGTGCAGGCGCAGCGCCCGGCGCGGGTAGCCGAGCCGGCCCCAGTGGCGTACGGCCTCGCCCGGCTGCTCGGCGGCCAGCGCCTTGGGGGTGGGCCAGCGGGCCATCCAGTCGTGCCAGACGGGCAGGACGCGTACGACCGGGGTCTGCTGGAGCATGATCTCGCTGACCAGCACGCCCCACGGCGTCGCGTCGTCCGCCCGCCACGGCAGGTCCCTGGCGTTGTCTTCGTACCAATCCAGCACAGGGGCGTGTAAGAGGTTCGGCTCAACCACGTCGCTAAGGGTATGCGTACGTGAATGGTTTCGGCGTGTCGGCACTCTAAGCAGCCATCTAATTACGATGCTGAGCGTATGGATCCGGATACGATTCGTGGCGACGGCGGTGACGTCTACTGGCGGCGGCGGATGAGCGTGCTGGTGGCGGTGCTCGTCGTGGTGGCCGTTGTGGCGTGGGCGTGCTCCAGCGGGGGCAGCGGACCGGAACGTTCGTCGAGTGCCCAGACCTCACCGAGCGCTACGCCCGCCGTCGATCCGCTGCTGGCGGGCCTGCGTACCCTCGCCATGGGCACGGCCAGCCCGTCGCCCACCCCCAGCCCTGTCTCTTATACACAGCTAAAAAAAAAAACAATCATTACACTATAGTAATGGGGACAGGCAAACTAAAGTGCTGTATGCGATG
>NZ_VCJS01000104.1 GCF_005893125.1 Nonomuraea basaltis
AGATGTGTATAAGTGACAACGCCCAAGCCGAACAGGCCCCTGCGGCTCATCCGCCCGCCCGAAGCCCCGCTGTCCGTGGCCCTCTTCGAAGCCCGGCCTTCCGCGGCCTCGTCCACAGCGCCGCTCTCCGTGTCCTTCGACATCGCGCCCTACCTCCCGCTACTTCGCGACGACCGGGGCGATCTTGCTGATCGGCTCGGCCAGCGCGTTGATCGCGTCCGACAGCGTCTTCAGATCGGCCTTGGACAGCTCGTTGTGCAGCTTCCAGCCGTCGCCCTTCTGGTGCACGGCCAGCGCCGCCTCGGCCGCGGCGAACTTCTCGTCCAGCGTCTTGACCAGGTCAGGAGCCCGCTCCTCCAACACCGGCCGGAGCGACTGCACCGCGGCCTCGGACCCTTCAAGGTTGGCCGCGAAGTCCCACAGGTCGGTGTGCGACCAGATGTCCTCCTCGCCGGTGATCTTCCCGGTGGCCACCTCGTCGAGCAGCTCCTTGGCGCCGTTGGCCAGGTTCAGCGGGGTCAGCTCGGCGGCGTTCGCCTTCTCGACGATGGTCTTGACGTCGGTCATCAGCTTGTCGGCCATCGGGCCGCTCTTGCTGACGTCCTTGTGGATCCACAGGTCCTTCTCGATCTTGTGGAAGCCGGTCCACTCGTCGCCCTCGGCCAGGTCCGCCTCGCGGCCGTCGATGGCCGGGTCGAGGTCGCCGAAGATCTCCGCGACCGGCTCGATGCGCTCCCAGTACGTCCGCGACACCGGGAACAGCGCCTTGGCCTCGTCGATCTTGCCGGCCTTGACCGCGTCCACGAACTCCTGCGTCTTGACCAGCAGCGTGTCGCTCTGCGACTTGACGTAGCGCTTGTAGCTGGCGACGGCCTCGGCGAGCTTGGCGTCCGCAGTGAGCTTCTTGTGCTCGCCGGTCACCTTGAGCGGGTTGCGGATGCCCTTGCCGACCATGCCGGGCTTGCACGCGGTCTCGTACGCGCCCGCGGGCAGCTCGGCGATGAGCTCCCTGGTCAGGCCGGGCACGATGTTCTCGACCTCGGCCATGACGCGGTCGCCGGGGGCGTACACGTAGAACTCGGTCACCTTGTTGCCGCCGTTGGTGATCGCGAACGTCGTGGTCCCCGCGGCGATCTCGGACGTGGCGACCTTGCACTCGGTGTCGGACGCGGCGACGGCGATCTTTCCGGGCTTGGCGGCCTCCGGCGAGGCGGGGGCGGAGGCGGTGGTGCCCGAGCCGCAGGCGGTCAGGCCTGCAAGGGCGAGCGCGCCGAAGGAAAGACGGATGGCGGTAGGCATGATGCTCCTGTTCAGGCCGCGGGCGCGGGCGCCGGCGTGGGCTTGGTCCGCTGCGGGCGGAGGAAGAGGAAGAGGGTGGGGACGAGGTAGGCGGCCCAGGCCACGACCTCGGCGACGCTCGGCTGCGGGGTGATGTTCAACATGCCCGACAGCAGGGCGCCGTACCAGGAGTCGGCGGGGAGCACGGTGCTGATGTCGAAGGCGTACGTGCTGAGGCCCGGCACGACGCCGGCCTCCTGCAGGTCGTGCACGCCGTACTTGAAGATCCCGGCGGCCACCAGGATCAGGAGCAGCCCCGTCCAGGTGAAGAACCTGGTCAGGTTGATCGTGATGGCGCTGCGGTAGATCCCCCAGCCGATGAGAACGGAGCTGAGCACCCCCAGCGTGATGCCGATCAGCGGCTCCGGCGTGATGGTGACACCCTGCACGGAGGCGAAGAACAGCAGCGCGGTCTCCAGCCCCTCGCGGGCGACGGCGAGGAACGCCATCACGACCACGGCGAACGAGCCCAGCTCGAGCGCCTCGGAGAGCTTGCCCCGCAGCTCGCCGGAGAGCGCGCGGGCCGCCCGCCGCATCCAGAAGATCATCCAGGTGACGAACGCGACGGCCAGCAGCGAGGTGATCGCGTCGAACAGCTCCTGCCCGGTGTAGTCCAGGTGCGCCGCGGTGAACGTCAGCAGCGCCCCGAACCCGACGGACAGCGCGACGGCCACGCCGACGCCGCCCCAGACGTGGGGGAGTTTGTCTTTTCGGTCGCTCTTGACGAGGAACGCGACGAGGACCGAGACGACGAGCGCCGCCTCGAGTCCTTCGCGCAGTCCTATGAGGTAGCTGGCGAACACCGTCACTCCCGCACGCTGAGGAAAGGCTTACCTAAATTAGGGCAGCCGAAGCATACTCAGCGCAAGCCGAAAGCGACAGTCTGGTTATGGGATGACGGTGTGTGACTTGTCACCCTGCGAGGTTGTCCGCCAGCAGATCGAGCAGGGGCAGGCGGCGCACGCACTGCTCCAGCAGGAACGAGTCCGCCAGGGCGATCAGGTCGTCGTCGCCCAGCCCGCGGAACAGCTCCGCGTACTCGGGCAGCAGCGCCTGCGCGATCAGGATGTGCCTGATCAGGTCGTCGCTCTGGTAGCGGGCGCCCCACGGATACGGCTCCCAGGTGGGGAACTCCGTCTCGATCAGCGCGTGCACGGGAGCGAGCACGTCCGCGGACTCCTCCATGGTGGAGCCCCAGCGGTCCGCACCGAGCCGCTGCTTCTTGGCGATGAAGCCCCCGAACCTGTCCAGGTACGGCCCCGCAGTGTGCACCAGCCCCTGCAACCCCACGTCCTTGTACGTCCACAGCGACCAGCCCACGTTCTGGCCGTCGTAGATCTCCAACTGGTCGCGCAGGACCTGGTACCGCTGCGCGTCCACCTCCGGGTCCCCGGTGTAGACGGGCCCGAACTCGCCCACCCACAACGGCGTGCCGGTCTCGCGCTGGAAGCGGGAGCGCTTGGCGAAGCTCCGCTCCAGCTCGGCCCGGTCGCACCACTCGCCGCGGGTGTACCCGGGATAGGGCCCGCCGTGGGCGAAACCGGCAAGGGCGTAGTCGTGGAGGACGAAGACCGTGTTCTCGTACATCTCCCGAAATATCGAGAAATCGGTGGAGTACGTGTTGCCGTCCAGGAACAGGATGTGGTCCGGGTCGGCCGCCCGCACGGCCTTCACCAGGCGGTCGTAGAACGGCCCGATCACCTTGCCGGTCACGTCGCCCGGCTCGTTGACCGGGTTGTAACCGGCCACCCAGGGATTGTCGCGGTAGTGGTCGGCGATGATCTCCCACAGGTGCACCGCGCGATCCTGGAAGTGCCGGTGCTGCCAGAACGCGGCCACGTGCGTGGGGTTGTCGGAGTGCCAGTGCTGGTTCTGGGAGCCGGGCAGGGCGTGCAGGTCGATCACGCTGTAGATGCCGTGCTCGCCGAGCAGACCGATCACCCGGTCGAGGTGGCGGAAGCCGCGCTGGTCGATCTCGAAGGGCCGGTCGTCGGACTCCCAGTGGTGGTAGTTGACCGGGATGCGCACGCAGTTCATGCCCAGCCCGGCCAGCAGCGCCGCGTCCGCCTCGGTGAAGAACGAGGTCAGCAGCCGGTCGAAGAACAGCTCCGCCCGCTCCTCGCCGAGCACGGTGCGGACGGCGTACCGCATCGAGCTCTCGTTGGCCGGGTAGCCGGTGATGAAGTTCTCCATGTTCATCCAGCCCCCGAGTCCCACCCCGCGGAGCCGTACCGGCGTGTTGTCGTCCGTCACGAGCTGGGCTCCGGACACATGCAGCATGTGGTTACCCCTTCGTAGCACCTGCGGTGATACCACCGACCAGGTGACGTTCCGCGATGGCGTAGAACCCGAGCGCCGGCACCATGGCCAGGACGAGGTAGGCGAGGATGCGGGCGGTGTCGGAGGCGTACTGGCCCTGGAACTGCTGGATGCCGAGCGGCAGCGTCCAGTTCGCCTCCTCGCTGAAGACCACGAGCGGGAGCATGAAGTTGTTCCAGCTGCCCACGATGGCCAGGACCGAGACGGTGGCGATGGCGGGCCGGGCCATGGGCAGCAGGATCCGCCAGAAGAACCCGAACGGGCTGCAGCCGTCGATGATGGCGGCCTCCTCGATCTCGCCCGGGATGCTCCTGAAGAAGCCGCGCAGGATGATGATCGTCAGCGGCAGGCCGAACGCCGCCTGCGTCAGGATGACGCCGAGCGGGTTGCCGAGCAGGCCGAACGTGCGCAGCAGCACGAAGATCGGCAGGATCGCCACCGCGAACGGGAACATCAGCCCCGCTGTGAACAGCGTGAACAGCACCTCCCTGCCGCGGAAGGCGTACCTGGCGAAGATGAACCCCGCCAGCGCCGCGAACCCGACGGTCAGCACGGTCGTGATGACGGCGATGAACGTGCTGTTCCACATCTGCAGCCAGAACGAGCCAGAGCCGAGCACTTCGGTGTAGTTCGCGGTCACCCACGCTTCCGGCAGGCCGAAGGGGTTGGCGGACAGCTCGCTGTTCTCCTTGAACCCGCCGAGGAACGCGTAGACCACGGGGATGAGGATGAACGCGCCGACGATCCACGCGATCGCGTGCAGGGGCAGCGTGTTCTTCCCGGCCTGGGACTTCTTCCGATGGATCACCGGCGGCCTCCCATGGTGGTGGTCGCGCCCGCCAGATCGCGGCGCATCACGAAACGCTGGTAGACGAGGGCGAAAACGAGGCTGAGCACGAACATCACGACGCTGATCGCGCTGGCGTAGCCGACCTGGGAGCGCTTGAAGCCGTACTCCATCATGGTCACGGCCATCGTCTCGGAGGAGTGCGACGGCCCGCCCTGGGTGAGGATCCAGACCAGGTCGAACAGCTGGATCGTGTAGATGACGGTCAGGAAGATGCTGATCCTGATCGTCGGCCCGAGCAGCGGCAGCGTGATGTGCCGGAACGTCTTCCAGGTCGAGGCGCCGTCGATCTGTGCGGCCTCGATGAGCTCGTTCGGGATGTTCTGCCGGCCGGCCAGATAGATCATCATGTGGAAGCCGAAGTACTTCCACGTCATGACCAGGAACAACGAGGGCATCACGGTGTCGGGATCGGCCAGGAACTCCGATTCGATCCCGAACACCGACAGCAGCTCGTTGGCAATGCCCGAGCCGGGCGAGAGGATCAGCGAGAACAGCACGCCCGTGATCACTTCGGAGAGCACGTACGGCGCGAAGAACACCACCCGGTACAGCGCCCGCCCGCGGATGCGCTGGTTCAGCAGCATGGCGAGGGCCAGCGAGAACGGCAGCTGGATGCACACCGACAGCAGGACCAGCACCAGCAGGTGCCACAGGTCCTGCCGGAAGATCTCCGTGCCGAACAGCCGGGTGAAGTTGTCGAAACCGATGAAGTTGGTGGGCAGGCCCCCGAACCCGTTCCACCGGAACGCGCTGGAGTAGATCGCCACGAGGATCGGGGCCACCACCAGCAGGAGGAACAGCACGAGGGCGGGCAGCAGGAACAGAGTGATCGTCAGCCACCGGCCGCGCCGCTTGGCGGCAGGGGCGGGGACCGGAAGCATGACCGCCTCCGGCCCTCGGATGAGTGTCGTCATTCTTCTGTCTTCGCCACTTCGGTGATGTCCTTGCCGACTTCGTCCGGCGTCTTGGTGCCGCCGATCAGCTCGGCCACGCTGTCGTTGACCTGCTGGCCGACGGCGGGCGGGTACGCCTGGTCCAGGTAGAGCTGGTAGCCGCCGGCGCTCGCCAGCATGGTCGCCACCTGCTTGAGGTTCGCGTCCTTGACCGCGCTTTCCTCGCCCTTGAGCACCGGCAGCACGCCGCCGGACTCCACGGCCTTGGAGTGGTTGCCCATCTCCGTCATGAACTTCACGAACTCCACGGCCTCCTTCGGCGCGTCCGCGCCCACGGCCAGGCCGCCGCCCCCGCCGAACGCGTCCGTGGCCGATCCCTTGCCGCCCTCGACGGCCGGGAAGGGGAAGAAGCCGAGGTCGTCGCCCAGGCCCTTGCCCGCGTCGGCCTGCACGACGGGCGCCCACTGGCCCATCAGCTCCATGGCGGCCTTGCCGTTGCCCATCGTGGCGGCCTGCCCGTCAGGGGTGCCGTAGCCCGCTCCGAGGTAGCCCTTCTGGAACGGCTGCAGGTCGGCGAGCGCCTTGACCTGTTGTCCCGCGGCGATGAAGTCGGGCTTGGTGAAGTCCTTGTCCACGGCCGCCTGCTTGAGCGCGTCCAGGCCGGCGATGCGCATGGCTAGGTAGGCCCAGTAGTAGTGGCCGGGCCACTTCTCCTTGCCGGCCAGGGCGATCGGGGTGACGCCGGCCGCCTTGAGCTTCTTGACGTCCTCAAGGAGCGCCGACCAGGTGGCCGGAGGCTGGGTTATGCCCGCCTTCTCGAAAAGTTTCTTGTTGTACCAGAAACCGACCATCCCGATGTCGGTGGGCAGCCCGTACGTCTTGCCGTCGATCTGGTACGCGCTCAGCGCCGCCGGCGTGAAGGTCGGCAGGACGTCGGCGACGTCGTCGGAGATGTCCTTGACCAGCCCCGCGTCGACCTGCTGCTTCAGCACGCCGCCGCCCCACGTCGCGAACAGGTCGGGCGCCTTGCCCGACTGCGTGATCGTGGTGAGCTTCGCCTTGTAGGCGTCGTTCTCCAGGACGGTGGCCTTGATGGTGACGTTGGGGTTCTTGGCCATGAACTCCTTGGCCCGCTGGGCCCACAGGGACTTGAGCGGCTCGGAGGTCGACAGGTGCCACCACTCGAGCGTGACCTTCGCGGGCGCGCCGCCGCCCTGGCCGGGCGAGGAGGTCGCGGTTCCTCCACCGCCACCCCCACATCCAGTCACGAGCACCGCGGTGGCGATCAACACCAGACTGCGTTTCATAGGGGCCCCTTCTCGGCGTGGCGAAAGTTTCGTGAACCCCCCGATAATTTCTTTGACCGGAGCTTAGGTAAACGCCGTGTAAAGCGTCAACACCTCGGGAGAGAGCGACGCCAAACCGAAACTTTCGGATACACTCCCGATCGTGTCAGCGAAGAGGCGGGTCACGATCGCACTGATCGCGGAAGAGGCCGGGGTCTCCATCCCCACGGTCTCGAAGGTCATCAACGGGCGCCCGGAGGTCGCCCCGGCGACCCGCCACCGGGTCGAACGGCTCCTCCAGGAGCACGGCTACCAGCGGCGCGTCAGCCAGGACGACACGCCCGCGGGGCTGGTCGACCTGGTCTTCGCCGAGATCGAGTCGCCATGGGCCATGGAGATCGTGCGCGGCGCGGAGAGCGCCGCCCACGAGGCCGGGGCCAGCGTCGTCGTCTCGGTCCTGCACACCCACGCCGGGCCTGGCCGCGACTGGCTGGAACGGCTGGCCGCCCGCAGGACGGACGGCGTGGTGATCGTCGCCTCGAAGCTGTCGAGCGGCATCCAGTCCCAGCTCAGCGCACGTTCGCTGCCGTTCGCGGTGGTGGACCCGGAGGGCGAGCCGGCGCCCGGCGTCGTCTCGGTCGGGGCGACGAACTGGAACGGCGGCCTGGCCGCGACGCGTCACCTGCTGGAGCTCGGTCACCGGCGCATCGGGATGATCAGCGGCCCGGCGGACATGCTGTGCAGCCAGGCTCGGATAGACGGTTACCGGGCGGCGCTGGAGACGGCGGGGGTGCCGCTTTCGCCGGAGTTGGTCAGGCGTGGCACGTTCCTGGTGGACTCGGGGCACGACGAGGGGCATGCGCTGCTGTCCTTGCCGAAACCTCCGACGGCGATCTTCGCCGGTAGTGATCTGATGGCGTTCGGCGTGTTCGAGGCGGCCAGACAGCGGGGGCTTCGCGTGCCGGAGGATCTGAGCGTGGTCGGCTTCGACGATCTGCCCCTGGCCAAGTCGGCCTGGCCACCGCTGACCACGGTGCGCCAACCGCTGCAGGAGATGGCCGCGCTGGCCACTCGTACGGTGCTGGCGATGGGGCGGGGCGAGGTGCCGGAGAGCAAGCGCGTGGAACTGGCCACGGATTTGATCGTCCGCGAAAGCACCGCCCGGTACGCGTAGCTTGCCCGGCGCGCAGTGAGACGAACCTCGGTCAGCCGGCGATATCCGGCAGTTCTTCGCGGCGCTCCGGAGCGGCGATGAGCAGTCAGCGGAAGAACGATCTGCGCGGCTCCTGGCCGATCACGCTGCCGATGCAGCGGTAGAAGCGCACCCCGTCCTCGAACTGCGCCTGGGACGGCGGCATGACGTCGGCCTGCCATCTGAGCGCCGCGATGTTCCTGGCCGTGCCGACCCGGCTGGCCAGGAGGACCGTGCGGCTGCAGACCCTTTTCACTTTCGGGTGCTTGGCGAGGTCCTGCTGCACGTAGGTGTCGGAGTCCTTGGGGATCGGGGCGACCGCGAACGTCTCCCACGAGTGGGTCTCCTCGCAGCCGAGCCGCCTGGCCTTGGTGTCGCCCGTGATGATCACCAGACCGCCCCAGCACTCCGACTCCCGTACGCAGGCCGCTCCGGCGCCGCGCACCTTGGCGGCCGGGCAGTTCTGCGTGTACGTGTCGAGGCCGGTGAACACCTTGGCCGCCTCTGACGTGGCCTTCTCCGTGGTGGCCGTGCTGCCGGGCTCGGCCTGCCGCCGGGTTTCCGGCTGCTGGATGACCTGGGTATAGACGATCACTCCGGCGCCGACCGCGATCACCAGGGACAGGGCGGCGATTACCGCGACCAGCGCCTTGTTGAGACCGTGGGGTGCGGACGGTCTGGTGTCCGGCTGGCCGCCCGGCGGCGCGTCGGTGGGTTGTCGCATGACCGGGGCCTGCTGGGGGCCTGGAGCCTGCGGGGACCCCGGCCGACTCATGGGCGTGGGCACGGACGGGGTGAACGGCACGGAGGGCGAGCTGAGCGGTCCGCCATGGTGGCCCGCTTCCGGGCGCTGAGGCCCAGCGGGGCGGCCTGAAGACGGGCCAAGGGGGACGGCGGCGAGGGCGTCGCGGAGCGCGGCGGCGCTGGGGATGCGCTCGCGGGGGTCGGTGGCCAGTGCTTGCCGGAGTACGGCGGTAAGCTCCGGCGGGACGCCCGGGATCTCCGGGATCGGCAGGCGGTGCAGGGCCAGGATCATGGCCAGGTTCGGTACGCCGCTCTCGGGGAAACGCGGCGGGCGGCCGGACAGCAGGGCGTAAACGGTGGCCGCCAGGGCGTACACGTCGCCGGCCGGGCTCGGTTCGGCCAGTTCGAAGGCCTCGGGCGGCGCGTACGAGGGCGTCAGAGACTCGCGGGTGACCGAGGCCTCGGGGCCGGAGGCGGGCATGGTGGCCAGGCCGAAGTCCGACAGCGCCACCTGGCCGTACCGGTTGAGGAGGATGTTGCCCGGCTTGACGTCGCGGTGCAGGACACCCTGTGCGTGCGCGGCCGCCAGCGCGTCGGCGATGCGGACGCCCACGTCGCGGGCCTCGTCGGGGGAGAGCATCCGGCCGGACAGTGAGCCGCCGGGACACAGTTCGAGCACCATGTACGGCCGCCCGTCGGGCAGCAGCCCCGCGTCGTAGACCGGCACCACGTGGGGATGGCCGGACAGGGCGCCGGCCGCCGTGACCTCGCGGAGGAAGCGGCGTCTGTCGCGGTCGGACAGCAGGACCCGGTTGTCGACCTTGAGCGCGACCTCGCGGCCGACGGTCGACTGCAGGGCGAGATACACCACCCCGAAGCCGCCCTGCCCGAGCACGCCCTTGATCTCGTAGCCGGGCACGGATAATTCGGACACGCGCGGAAGCGTACACGGTGCGGAATCACTCGATCTTGTGTTTGAAGTCGATGGACTACCGTCTCAGGCCCGGGACCAGGCGGTCCGCCAGTTCCTCCAGGGCCTCGTTCGGCACCATACCGGCGGGGATCGATAGGGTCGTGCGACGTGACGACGGAGCTGGAACACCTTGCCGTACGCCTGCGCGAGTTTGCCCGGGCCAGGGACTGGGAGCAGTTCCACACGCCGAAGAACCTCGTGATGGCGCTGGCGGGCGAGGTGGGGGAGCTGGTGGCGGAGTTCCAGTGGCTCACCGCCGACGAGTCCGAGAGTCCCGATCCCGACGCGCTCGCCAGGATGCGGACCGAGCTGGGGGATGTGACGCTCTACCTGGTGCGGCTGGCCGACGTCCTCGGGGTGGACCTGGTGGAGGCGGCGCGGGCGAAGCTCGATGACAACGAGCGCCGCTACGACGCCGAGCTCTATCGGGGCTCGGCCAGGAAGGCGCCGCCCTCACCACGCGACGGTTGAGCCGGGCGCACGACACCTCTGGAACGGGCGGTGGCGCTGAGGTGCGGGAGCGCGGTGTGCTTTTCGTGGGCTTGAGGCCGCGCATAAGGTGACGAGCATGCGTTTTGGGGTGCTGGGACCGCTGGCCGTGTGGACCGACGCCGGCGAAGTCGTCACGATCCCGGGCCTCAAGGTCCGGGCGTTGCTCGTCGACCTGCTCGTCCACGAGGGGCACCCGGTGTCCGTGGACCGGCTCGTCGACGACCTGTGGGGGGAGGAGCCGCCGGGCAATCCGGGGGGCGCGCTCCAGGTACGCGTCTCGCAGCTGCGCAAGGCGTTCGAGGACGCCGAGGCCGGGGGCAAGAACCTCGTGGTCTCCCGCGCCCCCGGCTACCTGCTGCGCCCGGACCCCGGAGCCGTGGACGCCGCGCGCTTCGCCGATCTGCTGGCGCGGGCCGAGGCCGCCGACAGCCCGAGGACCAGGGCGGTGCTGCTGGGCGACGCGCTGGCGCTGTGGCGGGGGCCCGCGTACGCCGACTTCGCCGACGAGGAGTTCACCAGGTCGGCCATCCTCCGGTTGGAGGAGCAGCGGCTGTCGGCGCTGGAGCAGCACGCCGAGGTACGGCTGGAGCTGGGCGAGCACGGGCTGCTCGTAGGAGAGCTGGGCGACCTGGTGGCCAGACACCCGCTCAGGGAGCGGCTGCGTGCCGTGCACATGCGGGCCCTCTACCGGGCGGGACGCCAGAGCGAGGCGCTGGCCAGCTACGGCGAGCTGCGCGAGCGGCTGGCCGACGAGCTGGGCCTGGACCCAGGGCCGGAGATCGTCGCGCTCCACCAGGCGATACTGGGCCAGGACCCGTCGCTGAGCATGCCCGCCGACCGGCCCCGGACGAACCTGCCCGCCGCCGTCAGCAAGCTGATCGGCCGGGACGAGGCCCTGGCCGAGGTGTGCGCGCTGGTCGGGGAGGAGCGGCTGGTGACGCTCACCGGCAGCGGCGGGGTCGGGAAGACCCGGCTCGCGCTGGAGGCGGCGAATCGGCTGCTGGAGGGATTCGAGGACGGCGCGTGGCTGGTCGAGCTGGACCCGGCCTCCCGAGCCGAGCTGGACCAGGCGTCGCGGTCCCCGGCGGAGGCCGTCATGGCGGCGCTGGACATCAGAGAGGGCGCCGACTCAGCCGGCCTCCTCGGGCAGCTGGCGGGCGCGCTCAGACAGCGCCGGATGCTGCTGGTGCTGGACAACTGCGAGCACGTGGTCGAGCCGGTCGCCGAGCTGGCCGAGCTGCTCCTGCGGGCCTGCCCCGGCCTGCGCATCCTGGCCACCAGCAGGGAGCCGCTGTCCGTGGACGGCGAGGTGCTGTGGAGCGTGCCGCCGCTCGACGTGCCCGCGACCACCGACCTGGCGGCCATGGCCCGCTCCCACGCCGTCCGGCTGTTCGTGACCCGCGCCGCCGCCTCCGCCCGCGGCTTCGCGCTCGACGCCGGAAACGCACAGGCGGTCGCGCAGCTGTGCCGGCGGCTGGACGGCATGCCGCTGGCGCTGGAGCTGGCCGCGACCCGGGTGCGGGCGCTCGGCGTGCACGGCGTGGTGGCCAGGCTGGACGACCGGTTCCGGCTGCTGGCCTCCGGGCAGCGCGGCGCCCCCGCCCGCCAGCAGACGCTGACCGCGGTGATCGACTGGAGCTGGGATCTGCTGTCCGACGAGGAGCGCCGCGTCCTGCGCCGCCTGGCCGTGCACGCCGACGGGTGCACGCTGGAGGCCGCCGAGTCCGTCTGCGCGGAGCCCGGTCCCGGCATCGACAACCCCGGCGTCGACGTGCTCGACCTGCTGGCCCGGCTGGTCGACCGCTCGCTCGTGGTCGTCGTCGACGCCCCGGCGGGCGTCAGGTACCGGCTGCTGGAGTCGGTGTCGGCGTACTGCGTGGCCCGGCTGGCCGACGAAGGCGAGCTGGAGCCGGTACGCCTCGCGCACCTGCGCCACTACCTGGCGCTGGCCGAACAGGCCGAGCCGAAGCTGTACGGGCACGAACAGCGCGAGTGGCTGCTGCGCCTGGACAACGAGGCCGCCAACATGCGTACGGCGCTCGACACCGCGATCGCCCGAGCGGACGCCGGCAGCGCGGCGCGACTGGTGAACGCCCTGACCTGGTACTGGTACCTGCGCGGAAGGCTGGCCGAGGGCCGGCGGTCGCTGGCGGCGGCCCTGTCCGTGGCGGGGGAGCCCTCCGCGTCCAGAGCAAGGGCGGCGGCCTGGCACGCCGGCTTCGCGCTCACGCTCGGCGAGCAGGTCGAATGGGGGCCCGCGCTGGAGGCCGTCGCGGATCCCGGCCAGCGGGCCAGGGCCGAGATGTTCCTCAGCATGCACGTCGGGGACATGGCGACGGGGCAGGAGCTGATGCGCCGGGCGCTGACCACGTTCCGGGCCGTCGGCGATCGGTGGGGCGTGGCCGCCGCGCTCGCCAGACAGGCCATGGACGCCTTCACCCAGCGCGACGTCGAGGCGCTGGAGCGCCTGGCAGGGGAGAGCGTCCGGCTGTTCACCGAGCTCGGCGACCGCTGGGGGCTGCTGCGGGCCACGGAATGGCTGGCGTCGGTGGCCGAGATGGCCAACGACACCGAGCGGGCCAACCGGCTGTTCGGCGAGGGACTGCGGATGGCGGAGGACCTCGGCCTGTGGCCCGAGGTCGCCACGCGCACCGCCTGGCTCGGCTGGATCGCGATGCAGAGCGGCGACTACGACCGCGCCATCGAAATCTCCGAGCGGGCCATGAAGCTGGCCGCCGACCAGGGCTACAAGGACGGCGAGATCCAGGCGGAGATGGGCCTGGCCTTCGCCGCGCGCCGGGCGGGGCGGATAGAGCTGGCCGAGACGCACCTGCTCCGCCTGCTGGAAGGGGTGCCACGAGGCCCGGAGGTCGAGCCGGTCATGTTCCTGCCGGACGTGCTCAGCGAGCTGGGCTACCTGGTGGAGCTGCGCGGCGATCCGGCCGCGGCCCTGGCGCTGCACGCGGAGGCGCTGGCGGCCTCGCAGAGGATCGGCGATCCCAGGTCGGCCGCGTCCGTGGTGGAGGCCGCGGCCTCGGCGTCAGGGGCGAGCGAGAAGGCCGCCAGGCTGCTGGGGCTGGCGGCCGCGGCCAGGGAGCACCACCAGACGCCCGCCGGGCCGTGGGAGCTGGCCGAGATCGAGCGGGTGGCGGCCCGGGTGCGTGACGCGCTCGGAGCGGAGGCGTTCGCGGCCGCGTACGAGGAAGGGACCAACCTCAAACTGGATGATGCTCCGCATCTGCTGTGACGTGCTCGGTCAGGCGGTCGAAGAACTCGACCCAGCCCTCTCTGGCCTGCTCGGCGTGCGCCTGGTCGGTGTTGACGCCGTACTGGTGGAAGCGCATCTCGGTCTTGCCGTCCACGTCCGCGAAGCCGACCGTCACCACGGACGCGGGCCCGTCGCCCGGATCGTCGGGGTCGCCGGTCGTGAACACCAGCCGCTCGGGCTCCGTCACCTCGCGGTACGTGCCGTCGAGCGTCACCTCGAACCCTTCGTCGCCCACCAGCGTGGCCCGCCAGATCCCGCCGGGCCACGCGTCCAGGGTGAGCCGGCCGATCGGCGTGGCCATCATCCGGGGCCCGAACCAGCGGGAGAAGCGCTCGGGCTCGGTCCAGGCGGCCCACACCAGCTCGCGGGGGGCGTCGAAGACACGGATGATCTCGTATTCGGCGGTCTGGGCCATCGCTTTGTCCTCCTGGCACGGCGGTTTCGATGCTCCCAAGGTGCCGTGCCGTGCTTAAGGTCCACTTCCCGTGCCCTTAAGGGCCCCACGACGCCTTGTCCCGAGTCGCGGAAGCACCGCCGGAGCGTCGCACGCCGGGCGGGCGGGAGGCGGGCGCGGTCCATGCCGGTGTGGCAGGCTGGGGCCATGCGGATCATTCGCGCCGCCAGGGTGCTCACCGGGCGCCCCGGAGAGGTGATCCGGGACGGCGAGGTCGCCATCGACGGCGCCACGATCGTCTCCGCAGGGCCGCGCGGCAGCGCCGGCGACGCCGAAGAGGTGCTCGATCTGCCCGGCCACACCGTGCTGCCGGGGCTGATCGACGCGCACGTGCACCTGGGGTTCGACGACAAGGTGGACCCGGTGACGCGGCGCAGCGCCGAGAGCGACCACCACCTGCTGCTGCGCATGGCGGAGAACGCGCGCAAGCTCGTGTCCGCCGGTGTCACCACCGCCCGGGACCTCGGCGGTCGCGGCTTCCTCGACCTGGCGTTACGGAACGCGATCGAGGAGGGCTTGGCCGTCGGCCCGCACCTCCTGGCCGCGACCAGGCCCATCACGATCACCGGCGGCCACTGCTGGTACATGGGCGGCGAGGCCGACGACGAGCCCGCCATCCGCCGCGTGGCCAGGGAGAACCTGCGGGCCGGCGCCGACTGCCTGAAGGTGATGGCCTCGGGCGGCCAGATGACGCCGGGCGCCCCGCCGAGCTGGGTGCCGCAGTACACCACCGAGCAGATCCGCGCCATCGTGGAGGAGGCGGCCACGCGTGGCAAGGGCGTCGCGGCCCACGCCCACGCGCACAACGCGATCCGCAGCGCCGTCGAGGCGGGCGTCGCCACCATCGAGCACTGCTCGTTCTTCACCTCCTCCGGGCACCGCTACGACGCCGAGCTGGCCGACGTGGTCGCGACGAGCGGCACGTACGTCTGCCCAACCGTGCACGGCGTCTTCTGGCGGCTGCGCGACACGTTCGGGCCCGAGATGATCGACGCCTGGCTGGCCGGGGTCGTGGCCATGCGGGAGGCCGGGGTGCGCCTCATCGCGGGCACCGACTCCGGGTTCGGCGCGGCGGGCGTGGACAACCCCACCAACGGATACGTCGCCGGCCTGGAGGTGTTCGCCCACGCCGGGTTCGGCAACGCGGAGATCGTCGAGATGGCCACCGCGCGGGCGGCCGACGCCTGCGGGGTGGGCGAGGTGACCGGCACTTTGGAGGCGGGCAAGCGGGCCGACCTGATCGCGGTCCGGGGCGACCCGCTCGTCCGCATCGCCGACCTGCGCAACCTCACACTCGTCCTCGTTTCCGGACGCGCCGTCACCCAGACGGGCGTGGACACCGTGACCACGTCCGTCGGCTGAACTCTGGAGGAACATCCCATGCTGCCCTGGTCCGCCGATCTGGCCGGCCGTCTGGACCACAACGTGATCGACAGTGCCCTGCTGCGCGGCAACCCCCTGGGGGATCCGCACGAGCGGCCGCTGCTGGTGTACGTCCCGCCGGGTTACGACGACGCGCCCGACCGCCGCTACCCCTCCGTCTACGTGCTGCTCGGCTACACCGGCCACGTCACCATGTGGCTGAACCGGTCGCCGTTCCGCCGGCCGTACCCGGAGCTGGCCGACGCCGTGTTCGCCACCGGCGAGGCCCCGCCCGCGATCGTCGTGTACGTGGACGCGTGGACCGCGCTCGGCGGCAGCCAGTACGTCGACTCGCCCGGCACCGGCCGCTACCACTCCTACCTGCGTGACGAGGTCGTGCCGTGGGTGGACGCGCACTACCGGACGATCGCCGACCGCGACCACCGCGCGGTCACCGGCAAGTCGAGCGGCGGCTACGGCGCCATGGTGACCGCCATGCTGGCGCCGGACGTGTTCGGAGCGCTGGCCACGCACGCCGGTGACGCGTTGTTCGAGGTCAGCGCGCAGGTGTCGTTCCCGGGGCTGGCGCGCAGGCTGCGCGACATGTACGACGGCTCGTACGACAAGTTCCTCGCCGACTTCCGCGGCCGGCTCGCCGGCACCAAGGAGGGCGACCTGGACCTGCTGGAGATGTACGCCTACGCGGCCGCGTACTCCGCCGACGAGGACGGCACCGTGCACCTGCCGTTCGACGACACCGGCGCGCTCGTGCCGGAGGTGTGGCGGCGCTGGCTGGCCTGGGACCCCGTCATGATGGCCCGGGAGCCGAAACACGCCGAGGCGTTGCGGTCGATGCGGGCCATCTGGGTGGACGCCGGCAACAAGGACGAGTACTACCTGGACTTCGGCGCCGTCGCGTTCCGCCGGGCGCTGGAGGCGGCGGGCGTACCGGACGAGCGAGTCTATTTCGAGCTGTTCGATGCCGGGCACGGCGCCATCGAATACCGCTACCCGCTCGCTCTCGCCTGGCTCGCCCGCCGCCTGGACCCGTCAGGGGGCTGACAGGGCCTCGGTGGGGGCAGGCGATGGTGGCTCGACGCGTGCCCCCGCTAGGCTGCCTCGGTGGACACTGCGGAATTGAAGGAACGGGTACGCGAGCTGCGCGCCCAGGGCCGCTCCCCCAAGGAGATCGCGCGCGCGCTCAAGGTGCCGCCGTCCGTCGTGGCGCCGCTGGTGCGGCAGATCGCCGCGGAGACGGTGGAGACCGGCGAGCCCGAGGTGGTCGGGTGCTGGATCAATGTCGGCTGGAGCGCCGGGCTCGGCGTGGACCCCGCCCGCGGGTGGGTCGACGAGGCCCCGGATGCGGGCGCCGACGGCATGGTGTGCGTGCTGGTCGCCCGGCGTCACAACTGGGACCGGATGACGGTCTGCGGCTACCTGGTCGACGTCTTCTGCCTGGGCGTGAAGAACGCCATCGGCCCCGACGTGCTCGACGATCGCGAGCTGCGGCGCTTCCGCGAATACTTCTTCGGCGAGTACGCCGGCTGGCAGGAGGCCCCGATCGAGCTGGCCCAGCACCTGGTGTTCGGGGCGGTCGACTACGCTCGCACGCTCGGGTTCGAGCCGCACGAGGACTACGCGCCCGCCGCCGAGGCGCTCGGCAAGTGGGAGGGCGACTCGGCGATCACCTTCGGGCGCAACGGCAAGCCCTTCTACATGGAGGGGCCGCACGACGATCCCGGCAAGGTGCTGCGGACCCTGCGGCGCACGCTCTCCGACGACGACTTCGACTACGTCATCGGAGGCCGGTGACCCGCATCGTGATGTTCAGGCGGCCGGAGGCCAGCCCGGTGGCGGGGTCGCCCGTCCCCGGATAGACCTTCGGCACGCCGTGGTAGGCGAGCCGCGACGGGCCGCCGAACACGAACAGGTCACCGGAGGCCAGCTCGACGTCCATGTACGGCTTGCCGCGCGTCTCGGTGTTGCCGAACCGGAACAGGCACGTGTCGCCGATGCTCAGCGACACCACCGGGGCGTCGGACTTCTCGTCCTTGTCCTGGTGCATGCCCATCCTGGCCTGGCCGTCGTAGAAGTTGATCAGCGCGGTGTCGGGCTCGTAGGTGTCGTCGGGGCGGCCGTACGCGGCGGCCAGGGCGCGGCGGCCCAGCTCGCCCAGCCAGCCGGGGAAGTCGGCCACCTTGCGGCCGTTCACGTCGTGGGCGAGGCGCGTATACCGGTAGGGCTGCCAGTGCCACCCGACGCATACGGTCTGCACGGACATGACGCCGCCCCCGGGCAGCTCGGTGTGCCGGATCGGCACCGGGCCCGTGGCCCAGGCGCGGCAGGCCTGGACGAGGTGCCGCTGCTCGTCCAGCGTGAGCCAGCCCGGCACGTGCACCGCGCCGGGCGCGATCTCCCGCATCGGCAGTGGGATCATGAAACTTCCCTTATACGGCGTCGTGGAGGACCAGCCCCAGCGTATGCCGGAGCCCCGACCGCACGGTGCTCACCCCGTGCCGCACGGGCGAGGCCGTGGTGTAGATGTCCATACTCCTGACAACACCGCCGGGCCGCCCGAATCGCGCGGGAATCGGACGTGGTTGTCGACCGCCGCGCCCCCGGCGTACGCTCACCGCAATCTCGATCGAGGAGTGAGCATGGCCGAGTCGCGAGAGCACACCTTCGCCGGCGTACGAGGACTCAACGCGGTCCGAGAATGGCCCAACGACCGGCCACGATACGTCGCCATCCTGATCCACGGGTACGGCGAGCACCTCGGCCGCTACGAGTACGTGGCCGACCGGCTCGTCCGGCACGGCGCCACCGTCTACGGCCTCGACCACGTCGGCCACGGCAAGTCGGAGGGCGACCGGGTGCTGATCGAGGACTTCGAGGACGTGGTCACCGACGTGCACACGGTCGAGGAACGCGCCCGGGCCGACCACCCCGGCGTGCCCGTCGTGGCGATCGGCCACTCGATGGGCGGCATGATCGCCGCCCGGTACGCCCAGCGCTACGGCGCCGGCCTGGCCGCGCTCGTGCTGTCCGGTCCTGTGATCGGTGAGTGGGAGGTCGTCCCCGCGCTGCTGGCGCTCGACGAGCTGCCCGACATCCCCATCGACCCGGCCACGCTCTCCCGCGACCCGTCCGTGGGCGTCGCGTACGCCGCCGACCCGCTGGTCTGGCACGGGCCGTTCAAGCGGGCCACAGTGGAGGCGTTCGCCGCGTCGCTGAGCGCGATCGCCAAGGGTGGGACGTTCGGGGCGCTGCCCACGCTGTGGGTGCATGGGGAAGACGACCAGCTCGTGCCGCTGGGGCCGAGCCGTACCGGGATCGAGGCGGTGCGCGGCACGGACCTGACCGAGCGGATCTACCCGGGGGCCAGGCACGAGGTGTTCAACGAGACCAACAGGGACGAGGTGCTGGACGACGTCACGGCCTTCGTGGACCGCGCCCTGGCCGACCGGCCCTAGCGTCCCCGGACGGCCGCCGGCTTTCGCGGGACCACCCCGACCTTGCGTTCAGCGGACGGGGAGCCAGACGTGCCCCGAACCGCGCGTCCGCGTCAGCTCGATCTTCCAGCAGCCACGCTTCGGGAAGACGAACCCGGTGCCCCATTCCTCACCGGGCCGTTTCCAGCTCGACCCGCCATGCGCCTCCGGTCCCCAGATGAGCGTGGCCCGGGTGCCGTCCGGAAGCACGCCCCTGACCTGGAGCGGCCCTTCGCCCGTCATCCGCCACACGATCTTGATCTCCTCGCCGCGGGGGAGCGGCGGCGGGGCCTTGGCGAAGAGCAGCCCCCACAGCTCGGCGTCCTCGGCCGTCCCCTGCACCTCCGGAAACCCGTCACCCAGGAGCACCGAGGTCCCGTTGCACCCGGCACCGGTTGCGACAGGACTCAGGCTGGGGCTTGGCGCCGAAGTCGCGTTCGTGGCCGGAGCCTTCGACGGGACCGTCCCCGCCGCAGGGCGCTCACCGGCCGCGGCACCACACCCGGCAACCGCCACCACACCCAGCAGGAGCGGCGCCACCACTATCCACCTCATCGAACCTCCTCGTCCCTGCCTACTCCGGACACCGGCAGAAGGTTCCGGCCATCCCGCCACGGGCGGCCGAGGGCGGGCAGGCCGAGCGCCGACGGAGAATTCACCGCCTCGCCGATGATTTTTCCGCCACAGCCGGGTCTGCACCTACAAAGGAGGCGATATGGGCGGCGGGCCGGGAATGGCGCTGACGGCGGGTGTGGCGTTGCTGGAGCGGGCGATCAACTACACGCTAGGCAGCCTGCGCGTCGTAACCCCGGGCGCCCTCTGCCGCCCCACCCCATGCGCGGGCTGGAGCCTGGAGACGCTGCTCGACCACGTGAACGACGCACTCAGAATGCTCAACGAGGCCGCGTCGGGCGACATCAGCCTGGGCAGACTCGCCCGCAAAAGAGCCGCCTGCGGCGGAAATCCGGCGCTCCTCCTCAGAGACGACGCGACCGAGGTCCTCGGCATCTGGGCAGGCACGCTCACCGACGACGTGATCTCCATTCACGACCGTCACCTGACGAGCCCGATCGTGGCCGCGGTGGGCGCGATCGAGCTCGCCGTCCATGGCTGGGACGTGGCCAGGACCTGTGGCGAGCACCGCCCCATCCCGCCCCTCATGGCCGAGGAACTGCTCGACCTGGCCCAGCTCTTCGTCACGCAGGCCGACCGGCCGGACCGTTTCGCCGCGCAGGTGACCGTCCCGTCGCACGCGCCCGCGCAGGACCACCTGCTCGCCTACCTCGGCCGCGACCCGACCTGGCCGTCCTGTCCTGACCTGGGGACCTAACCTCAGTGGTCAGCACCCCCTACCCGGCCCCGCACTTTCCGCGCGGACACCGTACGATCACCCTGTACGCAAAGACCACCCATTCGGGGCATGGCTCTCCGTGATCCCGCGAACCCGCCACGGCCCGGCCGAGACGGTGAGAAGATCGTAAGCGGGCACCCGCTCCCACCGGGCCAGGGGGCCGACAACACGTCCGGCCGGTCGATCGGCGGCGCGGCGGCATCTGATCGCCGAGACCGGGCCGACCAACGTGGTGGCGACGACCGTTCTTCGTGCGGCCGTCGCCACCACCACACCCGCCGAAGGTGTCCAAGACTCGATCACTGGTCATGCTCAGCCTTCGTCGTCGGCGAGGACCTGGAGGACCTGCTCCCCGTATTTCGCCAGCTTGTTCTCACCGACCCCGTTCACCGTGCCCAGCTCCGCCAGCGACGACGGCGACCGGGTGGCGATCTCCCGCAGCGTGGCGTCGTGGAAGATGACGTACGCGGGAACCCCCTGCTCCTTCGCGGTGGCCCCCCGCCACGCCCGCAGGCTCTCGAACACCGGGGCGGCCTCCGCGGGCAGCTCGGCCGCCACGGGCTGAGCCTTGGCCGAGGCGGCGACCTTGGCGCGGGCCGGGCGCGGGGTTTCGCGGCGCAGCAGGACCTCGCGCTGCCCGCGCAGCACCGTCGCGCTGGCGTCCGTGAGCACCAGCGCCCCATGGGCCGGCTCCACCGCCAGCAGGTCCTGCGCCAGCAGTTGCCGCACCACTCCGTGCCACTCCGCGTTGCCCAGCTCGGTCCCCACCCCGAACACGGTCAGCGTCTCGTGCCCGTGCTGCAGCACCTTGGCGGTCTTCTTGCCGAGCAGGATGTCCACCACCTGTCCCACCCCGAACTTCTGCCGCCTCTCCCGCGCCAGCCGCAGCACCGTCGACAGCACCTTCTGGGCGGGGATCGTGCCGTCCCACGACTCGGGAGGGGTCTGGCAGGTGTCGCAGTTGCCGCAGGGCTCGGAGCCCTTCTGCCCGAAGTAGTCGAGCAGCATCACCCGGCGGCACCCCACGGTCTCGCAGAGCGCCAGCATGGCGTCCAGGTGGTGGACCTGGCGGCGGCGGTGCGCCTCGTCGCCCTCCATGGCCATCCGCCGGTGCTGGACCACGTCCTGCAGGCCGTACGCCATCCACGCCGTCGCCGGCAGCCCGTCGCGCCCGGCCCGCCCGGTCTCCTGGTAGTAGCCCTCCACCGACTTGGGCAGGTCGAGGTGGGCGACGAAGCGCACGTCCGGCTTGTCGATGCCCATGCCGAACGCGATCGTGGCCACCACGATCAGCCCCTCCTCCCGCAGGAAGCGGGCCTGGTGCGTGGCTCGGGTGCGAGCGTCGAGCCCCGCGTGGTACGGCACCGCCGCGATGCCGTTGTCCACCAGGAACTCGGCGATCTTCTCGACCGAGGAGCGCGACAGGCAGTAGACGATGCCGGACTCGTCAGGATGCTCGGTGCGCAGGAACTCCAGCAGCTGCCGCTTGGGCTCGCTCTTGGGCGTGATGCGGTAGTGGATGTTGGGCCGGTCGAAGCTGGCGACGAAGTGGCGGGCCTGGTCGAGGCCGAGCCTGGAGGAGATCTCCGCGTGGGTGGCCGGGGTGGCGGTCGCGGTCAGCGCGATGCGCGGCACCTCGGGCCAGCGCTCGCGCAGCTCGGAGAGGGCGAGGTAGTCGGGGCGGAAATCGTGCCCCCACTGCGCCACGCAGTGCGCCTCGTCGATGGCGAACACCGCGATGTCGCCCTTGGCCAGCAGCCGCGTCGTGGCCTCCACGCGCAGCCGCTCGGGGGCGAGGTAGAGCAGATCGAGCTCGCCTGCCAGGAACGCGGCCTCCACCATCTGGCGCTCGTCGAAGTCCTGCGTCGAGTTGAGGAACCCGGCGCGCACGCCGAGCGCCCGCAGCGCGTCGACCTGGTCCTGCATCAGCGCGATCAGGGGCGAGATGACCACCCCCACGCCGGGGCGCACCAAGGCAGGGATCTGATAGCAGAGCGATTTGCCGCCGCCGGTGGGCATGAGGACGAGCGCGTCGCCGCCGGTCACGACATGATCGATGATCTCCTGCTGACCCGCCCTGAACGAGTCATAGCCGAACACGCGGTGCAGAGCCTCGGAGGGAGTATCCATGCGGCTACCTTACGTGTTCGCGGGCGGACGTTGCGTGAGTTCGCGGAGGGCGATCGCGCTCAGGCGGGCGTCCCGCCGACCCTCCCAAGCCGATCGTAGGCGCGGACACCGCTACCCGCGATCGGGCGCTGAACGCGACCTATCGTAAGCCACCAGCGACAGCGCTCCGAGCGCGCAGGCGGCCGCCACCAGCCCCATCACCGCGGGGTATCCGGCGAACTGCGCGACCCCGGCCGCCGCCAGCGGCGCGATCGCCTTGGCAACGGTGATCGGCAGGTGGAGCGTACCGCTCAAGGACGCGTACGCGGCGGTGCCGTACCGGTCGGCGAGCAGCGCGGGCCGGGCGATCGTCGCCACCCCGAACCCCAGCCCGAACAGCACCACCGCCGCGACGGCCCCCGGCACGCTCCGCCCGGCGAGCGGCAGCAGCACCGCCGCCAGCCCCTGCAGCCCGAACATCACCGCCGTGATCAGCGCCACCCGCCAGCGCGCCTGCAGCCCCGTGCTGACCAGCCGGCCCGTCACCGACAGCACCCCGAGCAGCCCCGCCACGCTCGCCGCGAACACCGGCGGATGCCCGAGTGTGATCAGGTACGTGACCAGCAGCACCCCCATGACCGCCACCGCCCCGGTGTGGGTCAGGAACCCGGCCGCCAGCAGCCAGAAGGCCCGCTCGCGCAGCGCGGCGCCGACGATCTCGCCCCGGTTCGCGTGGGGAGGCGCCCGCCGGCTCCGCACCGCCAGCCCGTGCAGGGGTACGGCGGTCAGGGCGTACCCGGCGGCCAGCATGACCAGCGCCTGCCGCCACCCGTACCGGTCGACGAGGAACCCGGTCAGCGGCAGGAAGATGCTGGAGGCGAACCCGGCGACCACGGTCACCGCCAGCAGCGCCCGTGCCCGCCGCGCCGCGTCGAACCAGGCCACGATCACCGCGAACGCGGCCTCGTACAGCACCATCGCCGACGCCACGCCCAGCACTGCGCACACGAGGTAGAGCTGCGCCACGGACTCCACCTGCGACCACGCCAGCACCGCGGCCGCGCCCAGCGCGGAGCCCACCGTCATCAGCCCGCGCCCGCCGTGCCGGTCCAGCCAGCGCCCGATGACCGGCGCCAGCACCCCCGACACCAGGACGGCCAGCGTGATCGCCCCGGTGAGCTGTGCGACCCCGGCATCCAGGTCACGCGACATCGGCGGGATGAACACCGAGAACGCGTAATAGAGCACGCCATATCCGGCGGTCTGGGTGATCGCGAGTGCACCGACCATGCGCGCGGGCGATTTCAGGCCGGGTGTGGCGATCACATCACCTGTCGTTCCCGTTCATCAGCCGGAAATACGGTGATTAGCGTCACGTCATCCGCAGGCACCCAGAGGTCCCGCGGCACCGGACCGTCGGCGCACCTCTCCGGCAGGAAAGCCGACTAGCGTCGGGTCATGAGTCTTTCGTACGTGGTGACCGGCGGCGGGCGCGGCATCGGCAAGGCCGTGGTCGAGCGGCTCCTCGGCGAGAAGGACACCGTGGTCGCCATCGAGCGCGACCCCGACGCCCTCGCCTGGGCCGGCCCCCGCGTGGTGCCCGTGATCGGCGACGCGGCAGACGAGGAGATCGCCGCCTGGGCCGCCGACCTGGCCCAGGAGTCGGGCACGCTGAGCGGCTGGGTCAACAACGCCGCCGTGTTCCGGGACGCCTCCGTCCACTCGTCGCCGATCGCCGAGGTCAGAGCGCTGATCGCGGCCAACCTGGACCTGGCCGTCGTGGGCTGCGCCACCGCCGTGCGCCACTTCCTCGCCGCCGGCACCCCGGGCGCCATCGTGAACATCACCTCCCACCAGGCCGCCAGGGCGGTGCCCGGCAGCCTCCCGTACGCGACGGCGAAGGCCGCCACCGAGGGCCTGACCAGGGCGCTGGCCGTCGAGTACGGCAGGCGCGGCATCCGGGTCAACGCCGTCGCCCCCGGGACGGTGGCCACCGAGCGCTACGAGTCCTTCCTCGCCTCGCGCACCCCGGAGGAGGCGGCGGCCGTCGAGCAGCAGCTCGCCACGCTCCATCCGCTGGGCCGCGTCGCCGCGCCCGCCGAGGTGGCCTCCGTCGTGGCGTACCTCCTGTCGGACGACGCCGGGTTCGTCAACGGCGCCACGATCCCCGTCGACGGCGGCCGTACGGTGCTCGGGCTCGATCCCGAATCCAGGGAATGAAAACCGTTGTCGCAGGGTTGAGGGGGGCATGAAGAAGAACCTGCACCCCGCGTACCGTCCGGTCGTCTTCCGTGACCCGAGCGTCGGCTACGCCTTCCTCACCCGTTCGACCCTGGCCAGCGACAGGACGATCGAGTGGGAGGACGGCAAGACGTATCCGGTCGTCGACGTGGACGTGTCGTCGGCCAGTCACCCCTTCTACACCGGCCGCGGCCGCATCCTCGACACCGCCGGTCGCGTCGAGCGCTTCAAGCAGCGCTACGGTGATCCGCGTTCAGCGGCTCACCGCAGCTAACGGAGCCCTACCTACGGCAAGATGTGACGCATGCTTGATTCGCCCCTGTCCGCCCGCCTCGAGGCATCCAGCCGGATCCTCGTCGCGGGAGCGGGCGGGGGCTTCGACGTGTACGCCGGGTTACCGCTCGCCCTGGCCCTCCGCGAGCAGGGCAAGGAGGTCCACCTGGCGAACCTGTCGTTCAGCCGCCTGGACGCGATCGTGCTGGTCGACGGCGGCACCGACATCCTCATGCGCGGCGACGAGTCCGGTCTCGGCACGCCGGTCGAGGACATGGCCAGCCTCGCCGCCGTCCACGGGCTCGACCTGCCGGAGAAGATCGTCGCCTGCCTCGGCTTCGGCATCGACGCCTACCACGGCGTCAACCACGCGCAGGTCCTGGAGAACCTCGCGGCGCTGGAGCGCGACGGCGCCTACCTGGGCGCGTTCTCGCTGTCGCGGGCCACGAAGCCGGGCTCGCTGTACCTTGACGCGGTCGCCCACGCCCAGGCCGAGATGCCGGGCTATCCCAGCATCGTGAACGGCTCGATCGCGGCGGCGGTGCGCGGCGAGTTCGGCGACGTGCGCTTCACTGAGCGGACGCGCGGCAGCGAGCTGTTCATCAATCCCCTCATGGCCATCTATTTCGCCGTGGACCTCGACGGGCTGGCCCAGCGGTCGCTCTATCTCGACCGCATCGAGGACACCGTGCTGGCCCGGCAGATCGCCGCGGTCATCGAGGTGTACCGGGAAGAGGTCACGCCCCGCCTCCCCAGGGCGTTTCCGCACTAGAAGCCCATGGTCCCGGCCAGTGAGTCCAGCTGGACGGTCAGCAGCGTGGCCGCGCGATGCCCCATCCCGGCGAACTGCCCCTGCACCTCGAGGCTCACGATCCCCTGCAACAGCGACCAGACCATGATGGTCCCGGCCAGCGCCGTGGCGGGGTCGCCCTCGGGCGCGAAGGCGCGCACCCACTCGGCCACCGCCGGCGTCTCCTCCACCCACCGCCGCATCTCCTCACGCAGCGGCTCGGCCGCGGGCCCGCACCTGCCCTGCCCGAAGACGGGCAGGAACGGGCCGAGCACCTCCCTGGCCCGCCGTACGCTCTCCGCCGGCGCCTGGTAGCCGGGCGACGGCGTCCCGGCCAGCAGCTGGAAGAGGTGCGGGTTGGCCACGGCCCACGCGAAGAAGGCCCCGGCCAGCGCGTGCAGGCGGGCACGCGGCTCGCCCTCGCGCATCCCGGCGCGTACGGCCGCCGCCACCTCGTCGAATCCGTCGAGGATCAGCTCGGTCAGCAGATCGTCGCGGCTGCCGAAGTATTTGTAGATGGCGGGCCCGGTCATCCCCAGCTGCTTGGCCACCGCGTTCAGGCTCAGGGCCGCGGCCCCGCCGTCGCCGATCTGGGCGAGCGCGGCCTGCTTGATCTCGTTTCTGACCTGCTCCCGGTAGCGTTGGCGTGGAGTCGACATCCTCTCATTATCGTGAGTCCCGAGTCCGGCACGTCGCGTCATCGGCTCGTCGCCGTATGGGCGGCGGCCGTCTCGGGCGACTCGGCGGCCGCCTTGAGCGCGTCCAGCCAGGAGCGGAGCGAGGCGTCGAGGGCCGCCCGCATCCCCTCCGGGTCGCCCTCGACGGGCGCGCCCGCCCACGACTCCCGGGTGCGCACCACCACGGCTCCGTCCACCTGCTCGAAGGTCCACACGTGTACGCCGTCGATGCCGTGGGCGGGGCCGCCCCAGACGATCCGGCGCAGCGGCGCGATCTCGGCGATCGTGGAGGCGATGACCAGGCCGTGGGTCTCCCAGTCGAAGACCGCGCCGACGGCCAGCGGCTCACGCAGCCGTGCGGTGGAGATGGCGGCGTTCCAGCCGGGCCAGGCGTCGACGCCGGTGTGCAGCGCCCACACCCGCTCCAGAGAGGCGCGCACGGTGGTCTCGAGCTCGACGATGACGGGGGCGGTCAGATCGATGTCCATGACAGGTCCTCACTTGTGGTGGATGATTCAGAAATCGCGATAGCTTCTCTCTTCAGTTAGAAGCTATAACCAAAGTATGCATCTGTCACTGCGAAGGTGTCAACCAGGAAACAGCAGCCGCGCCATAGCGGCGGGTATGCGGGGGCTACCCGTGGGTAAGAGGCATCCACCGGCGTGAGAGCAGCAGTGGTGGTGTGATGGGTCTCTCTGCAAGGGAACGCCGCATCCTCGCTCAGATCGAACTGGCCCTCGAGCGAGAGGACCCCGAGCTGGCCAAGCGCGTGGCGGCGATCAACAGGATCGAGGCGGGCGGGGATCCTTTCCAGCACGCCTACGGCGCCCGCCTGCGCATGTGGGCGCTGGCGCACGTATGGATGATCTTCGCGGTCGGTGCCCTGGTGATCCTGCTACTGCTGGTCGCGGTGCTGACCACGTGAACGGCGGTGCCGCAGCACGACCAGGTCGACGGCGGCGATGATGGCCACCGCGGCCGCGATCGCGGCCTCCCAGGCCCAGACCGGCTCCCGGGTGCTCATCGCGCGCGTCACGAAGAACACCGCAGCGGCGACACCGAGCACCAGCGCCACCAGGGACAGGATCCGCCGGGCGCGCAACGGGCTGCGCGCGCTCACTGGCTCCGTGCCCTCGCGGTTGCGCAGCCACATGGTCGCCCTCCTCTCAGGCCAGGCACCTCAGGGCCGCGGCGATGCGCGGGTCGAGCCCGTGCGAGTCGGGCAGGCGCCCCACGGTGGCCTCAACGAATTCCGGGTACGCCAGCGTCGCGGTGATGCCGTCCAGCGCCACCCACATGTACTCGGCCGTCTGCTCGACCTGCACCTTGGCGTCCTGCTCCGCCAGCACGAACCGGCTCACCGCGATCCGCCACAGCGTCCTGTCGTCGGCCTCCCGGTCGGACACAGGGGCGCCGACGTCGTCGGCGTGGGTCGCGTACTCGGAGTCGTAGTGGAAGGCCTGCCACCCGTTCGGGTACGGCCCGGCCATCGTGTCGATCTGCGCGTCGCGGCCGAGCTCGCGCATGCGCCGCCGCGTCTCGCCGTTCTTGGCCCGCCACTCCTCCAGCACCTCTTCGACCGGCAGGCCGCGGCGCTCGCGTACGCACCACTCGTTGAAGTCGTTGAACCCGGTCACGCCCTCGTCGGCGAGCCGGCCCAACAGCTCCTGCACGGTCCCGTCCAGGCAGGCGTGGTTGTACAGCTCCTCGCCCGCGAGGTGCGCCAGCACGTCGCGGACCGACCAGCCCGTGCAACGGGAGGGCAGCCGCCAGCCGCTCTCGCCGAGCCCGGCGAAGAACCGGTCGAGCCGGGCGGCCTCGGCGTCGAAGATGTCGAACGGGTCGAAGTCTCTGAGCAGATCCTCAGCCATATCCGGACGCTACCCCCTATGCGCCGGCTTTCACGACCATGGTCCCGAGGGCCGACTTGGCCCGGTTGTACTCGCCGGCGCAGAAGGGCGCGCGCTCGGCGGGAACCCAGCCACCCTTGGCGATCCCGGCGTGCTTGGCGGGGTCGGCGCCGTACAGGAGGCAGGCGAACGTGGCGGACGCCTCGAGCCCGGAGAGGTGGCCGATGCCCGCGTGCCCGGCGAGCAGGTGGCGGGCCTCGGCGGCGCGGACCACGCGCTTGGGCGCGTCGGCGGCGAGCGTCAGCGCGGCGAGCTGGTCGGCCTGCCCCTCGCTGTCGGGCCGGCCGTTCATGGCGCCGAGGGCGTGGCCGAGCTGGTGGTGGAAGAGCACGGTCAGCGCGGCGTCGACGCGGGCGGCCGTGGTGCGCTTGTCGGCCTCCTCGGTCTGGGAGATGCCGGTCAGCGTGCGGCGTACCTTGTCGACCAGGGAGTAGCAGATCGTGATCCGGCGCTCGTCACCGTCCCAGGTGGCCGATGCCTCGTCGCAGTCGCGGGCGACGACCTTGACCGGCCGGGGCAGCTTGATCCCGGTCTTCAGCGCGTCGCTTTCCTTGAGCAGTTTCCTGGCCTGCTCGGCGCGCGGCGAGCCGGCGGGCTCGTACCGCACGGTCAGCTCGGGTGAAGGGGCCGCCCCCAGCGTGCTCGTCATGCTCAGGACGAGGGCGATGAGGGGATGCGGCATGCGGGGCTCCTTCCAGGGCGATCACGGCAATGGGACTGACCATGCGGCGATCGGCTGATCGATAAACCTGGGAGAAGGCAATAGGTTCGGAAAAGCCGGAGGCCCGGCCCCACCAGGGACCGGGCCTCAGGGTCATGGATTAACGACGCCACCAGGAGCCGTAGACCCGCACGTAGTCCGTGCGGCTCGTGGCGCCCTCGAGCTCCTCGTCGCCGGCGTACACGGCACGGAAGGTGCCGCTACGGTACGCCTTCGTCTTGGCGTAGAACTTGCCGCTCCTACCGGTCCAGTCGGAGGCGACCCACTTCCAGCCGCTGGAGCCGTTGGCGCGGTAGTAGATGTTCACCTTCTCGCCGCGGACGCCCTCCCAGCCGTCATCGTCGACCTGGAGACGGCCGGAGAAGTAGATCGACTTGCCCTTGCGGACCTTGTAGGGGTCGGCGCTGAAGCGCGAGATGCGCGTCTCCGCCTTGCCCTTCTCGATCTCGACCGCGAAGAACGCCGAGTCCTCGGCGAGCTTCTTGCCGGCGGCGTCGAACGCCACGGCAGTGGCCTTCCACTTGCCGTCGGGGTCGTTCTCGTTGAAGCCGATCGCGAAGCGCCAGCCCTCGAGGTCCTTG
This sequence comes from Nonomuraea basaltis, assembly GCF_005893125.1. Classification (GTDB taxonomy): domain Bacteria; phylum Actinomycetota; class Actinomycetes; order Streptosporangiales; family Streptosporangiaceae; genus Nonomuraea; species Nonomuraea basaltis. The sequence continues at coordinate 29,316 of NZ_VCJS01000104.1, forward strand.
ACGTCCTTGGCCCGCATGGTGCGGAAGCCGTTGTCCTCGGGCGCGACGCTGAGCTCGACCTTCTGGACATCGGAGCTGGCCCCGATGTCGAAGTACGCAGTGGTCTCCGCGCCGGCCTTCACCACGACCGGGTTCGGCGTGATGTCGCGGATCTTGAGCTGCGTGTCAACCTTGGTGGCGGAGGCGGCCCCCGCCCCCGTCACCAGCATGGCCCCGCCCACCAGGGCGGAGACGATACCTAGAGCGATCTTTCTCATGAGGGTGCTGATTCCTCTCCCCGTATCGCGTTGGAATCGGCCCGGGGTGGCCGACTCCCTCTACTACTTTGAGGCACCGAATGGGGGAAAGGTTGGCTAAAGTTACAGAAAAAATTTGATCACGGTCTTAACCAGGCCTTATACGGAAAAATCCGTTTTAGGTTGACTTGACCTACTACAGTCTGGTTCATGACCGACGTCTACACGCTGGGTGAGCCGCTCGGCGTCGTCTCCAGCGGCCGGGTACGCCACGAGAGCGAGGCCAGGCTGGACGTCTGCGGGCCCGAGTTCACGCTGGCCGTGGCGCTGGCCAGGCTCGGTCACCGGTGCGCGTACCTAGGCAAGGTGGGCGACGACGAGCTGGGCGCCCGGGCACTCACCGTGCTCAGGGGCGAGGGCGTGGACGTGGCGGACATGCGGGTGTCCGAGGGCCTGCGTACGGGACTGGTGCTCAGGGAGACCCGCGTCGCCCGCGAGCTCAAGGTCGCGCACTACCGCACCGGCTCGGCGGGGTCGCGGCTCGCGCCCGGCAACGTGCCGATCGACCGGATCAGCGCGGCGAAGATGCTGCACGTCACCGGCATCACGGCCGGTCTCGGCATCGACGCGCAGGACGCCGTGCGCGCCGCCGTCAGCGCCGCGAAGAGCGCCGACGTGATGATCTCCTTCTCCGTCGAGTACGTGCCGGAGCTGTGGCCGTCGGTACGCGAGGCCGAGGAGGTGCTCGGTGAGCTGGCCTGCGAGTCGCACCTGCTCTTCCTCCGCCAGGACGAGCTCGACCTGGTCAAGCCCGCCCTCACGCCGGAGCGGGAGGTCGTGGTGGACCGCGGCGCGAAGGGCGCCAGCGTGCGGGCCGATCGGATGCGCTACGACGTGCAGGGCTGGCAGGTGCCGGTCGTGGACACGTCGGGCGCGGGAGAGGCGTTCGCGGCGGGCTACATCAGCGCCGCCCTGGACGGCCTCACCCCCCAGGAACGCCTGTACCGCGGGGCGCTGTTGAGCGCCGCCGCGGTGACCAGCGTCAGCGACTGGCAGGGGCTGCCCACCAGGGCCGAGCTCTAGTTGACGGTGACGGTGAACGTCGAGGTCGTGTTCTTGATGTTCTGCGCGTTGTTGCTGAACCTGAGGTTGTTGAACGTAGCCGACCCGACCGCCGGGCCCTGGCCGGGCTCGGGCATCTCGTTGATCCAGATGCCGAACCCCGACTTGGCGTCGAAGGCGTCACCGCTCTTCTGCGCGCCGCTGATCGACACGTTCGTGAAGACCGTGTCCTTGATCGGGTTCAGGGGCGTGCCGCCGGAGTAGCCGGTCTGGAACATGATCCCGCTGTACGTCGGGTCCACGATGTCCAGGTTGGTGAGCCGGATGCTCTGGAACACCTTCGAGGAGGAGAACAGCCACATCGCCGGGAACGTCTGCTGCCCCCAGAAGTGGCCGCCCGCCCTGACCAGCGAGATGTTGTCGAACGTCGTGGGCGGGCTCGCGCCGAACCCGTGCATCGGGATCCCGAAGTCCAGCGAGCTGATCGTGACGCCCGAGTAGACGAGCGTGTCGGCCACGTAGATGTTCCTGAAGGTGTTGTCGTAGCCGCCGTACACGGCCAGGCCCGCGGCTCGCCAGGTGAGCAGGGAGGTCAGGTTCTCATAGACGTTGCTGTGCTGCTCGCCGGGGTTGTTGTCGGTGGCCGAGAACAGTGCGAAGCTGTCGTCGCCCGTGGACCTGGTCTCGATGTTGGTGACGTGGTTGCCGGTGCTGCCGTTGGTCATGTTCAGGCCGTCGGCGAACACGTCGCGGATCCGCGAGTTCTTGATCGTCATGTTGTCCGTGTTCGAGCCCCAGTACATGCATACCTGGTGCTCGGCCCAGATGTTGTCGATCGTCATGTTCGCCACGTTCGACAGGTCGAACACCTTGCCAGGGCCGTCGATGCGCGAGGTGTAGTTGCCGAAGTAGGCGAAGTTCGCGAAAGTCGAGCCGTTGGCCGTCGCGTCCGCACGGAACCCGATGTCGGTGTTCTCCTGCCCGGACGGGGCGTGGAACCGGGTGAACCAGGGACCGGCGCCGACGATCTTGACGGACTTGCCGTACACCTGGAACTTGCTGGACGTCTGGTAGTCGCCGGCGGGCAGGTAGACGCCGGTCAGGTCGGCGTCCATGCGGGCCTTGTCGAGAGCGTTCTGGACGTCCTGGTGGGTGAAGCCGGCCGGTACGGCGTACTTCGCCGGGTCGGGGTTGGCGACCGGTGCGGCCTGCTCGAAGTCGGCGAAGTCGATCGCGTACGTCCTGGTGTTGGCCGCGTCCTTCTGCAGCCTGATCTTGCTGCCGGCCGGCACGGTGGTGCCGAGCAGAAGGTTCGCCTCGTCGTAGATGTGCCTGGGCGGGCCCGAGCCGGGGTTGTTGTCCGGGCCGGCCTCGGGGCCGTAGAGCCAGGCGTAGCGCGAGGTCAGGTCGATCGCCTTGAGGAAGGTGCCGTTGACGTAGACGTTCAGTGTGGAGTCGAGGCCGCCGCCGCCCGGGGCGTCGGGCATGGAGAAGCGGGTGACCAAGGTGTTCGCAGGCGCTCTGGTGGTGAACTCGACGTACGCGCCGGTTTGGTTCAGCGTGACCGCCCGCCTGCCCGACGCCTCGCCGGCGATCGTGCCGATCTCCCTGCTCGGGCCGACGCGGGCCGCGCCGCCGCCGATCACGGCGTCCTCGGCCTCGTACGTGTCGTACGGCATGTTCGCGCCGCGACCCACGAACAACGGCAGCTCGCTGGTGTTGTTGGCGCGCCTGACCGGCAGCTCGCTGGCGTCGTCGGCGAGCACGGTCTTGACCGTGTAGTCGCCGTTCGCCGCGGTCCAGGTGCCCAGGGTCACCGGGTTCGTAGTGGCGCCGGGGGCGATCGCGCCGCCGGCCGAGCCGGTCAGAGTCCGGACGACGCCGCCGGACTCGTTCGTGACGGTGAGCGTGATGCCGTGGGCGCCGCCGCTGGAGGCGACCGTGCCCTGGTTCTTGATCGCCACAGTGAACGTCACCGTGTTGCCCGCGGCGGGGTTGCCCGGCGTCCAGGCGACCGGGGAGGCGATCAGGTCGGCCGTGTCGACCGGCTTCACGGTCAGCGTGCCGGTGGCGGTGTTGTTGGTCTCGTTCTGCTCGATGACCTCGTTGTCCTCGTCGACCTTGGCGGAGAGCTGGTGGGTCCCGGCCTCCCTCGTCCCGATATCTGCGGACACGGTGGTCGACGCCCCTGCGGCCAGGGCCCCCACGCTGGCGCTGCCGACCTTGGTGGTGCTCGCATAGAAGGCGACAGAGGTTGCGGCGGAGCCCGCGGTGCCGGCGTTCCTGACCGTGGCCGACAGCGTGACCGCGTCGGTCTCCACGGGGGCGGCCGGGTTCGAGGTCAGGTTCGACACGGTCAGGTCGGGGTTGGCCGCCGGGGTCCCGAAGATCTGGAACTCGGCGACCTGGCCGCCCGGCGCGCCCGTGTTGGCAGTGATCTGCAGCCGGACGTCGGCGACCTTGGCGGTCGCGGGGATGGTCACCGAGTTGCCCGTCGCCGGGTCGAAGGTGTAGGCGGCCTGGGCGACGAGGGTGGTGAAGGCGGTGGCGCTCTGCTCGCGGCCGAGGACCTGGATCGTCTGCGTCCGCCTGGCCCACGCCGGGTCGGGGTTGAGCTTGAGCGTGATCGAGGTCAGGTCCGCGTTCGCGCCGAGCTGCACGGTCAGCGTGCTGGGGTAGGCGGCGCCTTCCCAGTAGGTCTGGACGTTGTTGTCGTTGGCGTTCGCGGCCACGTACGTGTGGGTGTGGGAGGACTCGGTGACCGGCTTGCCGATGGCCAGGTTGGTGCCATTCTCGGGCGCGCTGCCCCATGCCTCGAGCTCTGAGATCTGCCCGGCCGGCCAGCCCGAGTTGGCGGTGATCTGCAGCCGCACGTAGCGGGCGGTGGTGGCGGCGAAGGTGATGGTGGCGGTCGGGTTGAAGGTGTAGGTGGCCGAGGTCGCGATCGTGCTGAAGCTGGAGCCGTTCGCGCTGCCCTGGACGGTCAGCGTCTGGGTGCGGCTGGGCCACCCGGACGGCAGCTTGAGCACCAGCTTGCCGACGCTCGCGCTCGTGCCGAGATCGACCTGGACCCACTGCGGGAAGGCATTGTTGGCCGACTCCCAATAGGTGGCCTGGTTGCCGTCGGTCACGTTGGAGGCGGAGTAGACGTCGTTGTGGCTGCTCGCGGTGGCGGTCTTGCCCGCCGCGAGGTTCGTGTCGGCCGCGGCCTGTGCGGGCGCGGCCAGAAGTCCGATGGCTAACGAAAGGGCGGCTAACAGTGCTCTCATGGGGGGTGGCCCTTCAGGTATGGCGGATGGCCGAACCATAGGATGCCGAGCAGATGGCCGCAATATTTCGACGAGATTTCGCAAAGAGTTGACTAACCGAAGCCGTCCAAGGAGGCCTCCTCCTGCTGGTCAGGGAGGCTAGATCGGCGAGAAGCCCGCCGTGGACGCCGTGCAAGCCGCGACGTCGGATCTACGTAAGCCATTGCAAGCACTTGCGCTCCAGGTCGTATAGTTTGCGCATGACGCGACGACTCGCAGAGGTGGCCAAGAAGGTCGGGGTGAGCGAGGCGACCGTGAGCCGTGTGCTCAACGGCAAGCCCGGAGTCTCCGACGCGACCCGCGAGGCCGTGCTGACCGCCCTCGACGTGCTCGGCTACGAACGTCCCACCCAGCTGCGCGGCAACCGGGCCCGGCTGGTCGGCCTGGTGCTCCCCGAGCTGCAGAACCCGATCTTCCCCGCCTTCGCGGAGGTGGTCGGCGGCGCGCTGGCTCAGCAGGGGTTCACCTCGGTGCTGTGCACCCGCACGGTCGGCGGCGTCTCCGAGGCGGACTACGTGGACCTGCTCCTCCAGCAGCAGGTCAGCGGCGTGGTCTTCGCCGGCGGCCTGTACGCGCAGGCCGACGCCTCGCACGGCCACTACGAGTTGCTGCACGAGCGGAAGCTGCCCACGGTCCTGGTGAACGCGGCCGTCCAGCACCTCGACTTCCCGCAGGTGTCGTGCGACGACGTGGTGGCCGCCGAGATCGCCGTCGCCCACCTGCGTACGCTCGGCCACGAGCGGATCGGCATGCTGCTCGGGCCGAAGGACCACATGCCCTCGCGGCGCAAGCTGGAGACCTTCCTGGCCAAGGGCGGCGACCCGGAGCTGGTCGAGCACACCATGTTCTCGCTGGAGGGCGGGCACGCCGCCGCCGCCAGGCTGGTCAGGCGCGGGGTGACCGGTGTGATCTGCGCCAGCGACCTGCTCGCCCTCGGCACGGTGCGGGCGGCGCGCCGCGCCGGGCTGGCCGTGCCCGGCGACATCTCGGTCATCGGCTTCGACGACTCCGCGCTGATGAACTGCACCGAGCCGCCGCTGACCACGGTCCGCCAGCCGATCGACGCCATGGGCAGGGCCGCGGTGGACCTGCTGGTCGCGCAGATCGACAAGGCGGTGGTGCCGGCGGACGAGCTGCTGTTCGAGCCGGAGCTGGTGGTACGGGCCTCAACCGCGCGCGCTCGGGCGTGACGTAGTCGTTAGCTTGCAATACTCCGTCGAAATATTGCACACTTCGGTCGGCGATCCTATGGTGTGGGCATCTCGCATCAGAAGGGTCAGACCATGCGGAGATCCATCGGACTCTTAGTCGTATCCGTGATCGGCGTCTCGGCCACAGCCTGCGGTTCCGGCGAACCGCCCTCATCGTCGTCGGCGTCCGTGATCATCACGGTGGCCTGTCAGCCCGCCAAGTCCGCGCCCAAGGAGCGGCAGGCCTGGGACGACGACGTGGCCGCGTTCATGAAGGCGCACCCCGGCGTGACGGTCAAGAGCACGGACCAGCAGCCGTGCTTCGACCCCAAGACGTTCGGCCCCAAGCTGGCGGGTGGCCAGATGGAGACCGTCTTCGTGGTGCCCGTGACCAACTACAACGACGTCATCGGCCAGGGCCAGGCGCTCGACATCACCCCGTACGCCAGCACGATCAAGAACTGGAACGACCTGCGCCCCGACGTACGCGAACTGGTCACCAAGAACGGCAAGGTGTACGGCGTCCCCAACGTCCACTACGGCGTCGGCCTGGTCTACAACCGCGCCCTGTTCACCAAGGCCGGCCTCGACCCGGACAACCCGCCCAAGACGTGGGCAGAGGTCCGCGAGGTGGCCAAGAAGATCTCCGCGCTCGGCCAGGGCTACGTCGGCTACGGCGAGTACTCCGGCGGCAACACCGGCGGCTGGCACTTCACCCAGGCCATCTACGGCCGCGGCGGCAGCATCCTGACCGAGGACGGCAAGAAGGCCGTGTTCAACTCGCTCGAGGGCAAGGCCGTGCTGCAGAACCTGCACGACATGCGCTGGGTCGACAACAGCATGGGCAACAAACTCCTGGTCGGCTGGGAGTCGCTCATGATGGCGATGGGCAGCGGCAAGGTCGGCATGATGCTGGGCGCCCCTGACGTGGTCACCGACGTGGTCAACAAGTTCAAGGGCAACGTCGCCGACTACGGCATCACCGGCCTCCCCGAGGCCAAGGCGTCGCTGAGCGGCGGCGAGGCGTACATGATCAACCCGAAGGCCACGCCCGAGCAGGCCAAGGCCGGCATGGAGTGGATCGACTTCCGCTTCAACACCGTCGGCAAGGGCCGCTTCGATTTCGCCCGTGGCAAGGCCAACGGCAATCCGGTCGGCGTGCCCGACAACGACGTCTACGGCGACTCGGCGACGGGCAAGGCCATCCAGGCCGAGCGGGTGAAGAACGCCTCGCTGCCGGTCACGAACTACGAGCCGTACGTGCAGGCCGCGGCCACCGTCCCGCCGAAGGCGGAGCCGGTGCACGCGCAGGAGCTGTACGCCATCCTCGACGTGGTCATGTCCGGCGTGCTGAGCCGCGAGGAGGCGAGCGTCGACCAGCTGCTGGCCGACGCCGAGACCAAGGCCAACGCGATGCTGGCGGCCAAGGGCTGACCTTGATGGGAGTCTTGAGGCGCAACCTGACGGCCTACGGGTTTCTCTGCGCGGCGCTGCTCTGCTTCACGGTGTTCGCCTGGTATCCGATGGTCAGGGAGTTCGTTCTGAGCTTCCAGAAGACCGACCTGATCAACCCGCCCACCTGGGTGGGACTGGACAACTTCAAGGCGGCGGTGCAGGACCCGGCCTTCGGCGAGGCCTGGCTGAACACCGTGGAGTTCACGGCTCTCGCACTGCTGTGCGGCTATGCCGTGCCGTTCGTCGTGGCGCTCGTGCTCAACGAGCTGCGCCACGCCCGGGCCTACCTCCGGTTCGTGGTCTACCTGCCGGTCATGTTGCCGCCGATCGTCGCGGTGCTGCTGTTCAGGTGGTTCTACGACCCGGGGCCCGGGCTGTTCAACCAGATACTCCACTTCTTCCACCTGCCGCCGCTGGCCTGGCTGGACAGCTCCTCGACCGCGCTGCTCTCCCTGGTCATCGTCTCGACCTGGATGAACATGGGCAGCGCGACCCTGATCTACCTGGCCGCGCTGCAGAACATCCCGCCCGAGCTGTACGAGGCCGCCGAGCTCGACGGAGCCGGGATCTTCAAACGCATCAGGCACGTCACGATCCCGCAGACCCGGCTGATCCTGCTGCTCATGCTGATGCTGCAGATCGTGGCGACCATGCAGGTGTTCATCGAGCCGTACATGCTGACCGGGGGCGGCCCGGAGAACGCGACCGTGAGCGTCGCGTACCTGATGTACCAGTTCGCCTTCTCGCAGATGAACTACGGACAGGCCGGTGCGCTCGGCATGATGCTCATGCTCGCGCTGCTCCTCTTCGCCGCCTTACAGCTTCGCACCACCAGGGAGGACAAGGCATGATCCCCCGCGAGCGGGGCAGGCAGAGGTCGCCGAAGCCGATCGAGGTGCAGTTCCGCACGATCGTCTCGCCGCACCAGCTCAACAGCAGGTGGGGGCGGCGGATCTACTGGCTCGTGCTCGTCGCGGTCATCGTGACCTTCACCCTCGCCTTCGTCTTCCCGCTCTACTGGATGGTCTCCGGCGCCATGAAGACGCCGGAGGAGATCGCCGAGATGCCGCCGTCACTCTTCCCCGCCGACCCGGCGCTGGACGCGTTCTTCGAGGCGTGGGACCTGTTCGACATCGGCACGCTGCTGGCCAACACCGCGTACTACGCGCTGGGCGCCTGGCTGTTCTCCATGGCGGTCGACGTCACGGCCGCGTACGCGCTGTCGAAGCTGCGGCCCGTGTTCGGCAACGTGGTCCTCGGCGCCATGCTGGCCACGCTGATGATCCCGCCGATGGTGATCCTCATCCCGCTCTACGTCACGATCGTGGACCTGGGATTGCTCAACAATCCGTGGGGCCTGTGGTTCCCCGCGGCGGCCAACGGCTTCAACATCTTCCTGCTCAAGCGGTTCTTCGACTCCATCCCGCGCGAGCTGATCGAGGCCGCGCAGATCGACGGCGCGGGCCCGCTGCGGGTGCTGTGGTCGGTCGTGCTGCCGGTCTCCAGGCCGATCCTGGGCGTGGTGTCCATCTTCACAATCGTCACCGCGTTCAAGGACTTCGTCCTGCCGCTGCTGGTCATGACCGACAGCGAGAAGATGACGATCAGCGTGGGCCTGTCGCAGACCGCAGGGGCGGTGACGCAGAACCAGGTCATGGGCGGCCTCGTCATCGCCGGCATCCCCATGATCATCGTTTTCTTCGTCTTCCAACGGCACATCATGGCGGGACTCACCGCCGGAAGCATCAAGGGATGAGCGCATGTCGCAAACGTGGTGGCGGGGGGCCGCGATTTACCAGGTCTACCTGCGTAGCTTCGCCGACGGGAACGGCGACGGCGTGGGCGACCTCGCCGGCCTGCGATCCCGCCTGCCGTACCTGAAGGACCTCGGGATCGACGCGATCTGGCTCAACCCGTGGTATCCGTCGCCGATGGCTGACGGCGGCTACGACGTGGCCGACTACCGGGACATCGAGCCGGTCTTCGGCACGCTCGCCGAGGCCGAGCGGTTCATCGAGGAGGCGCACGAGCTCGACATCAAGGTCATCATCGACGTGGTCCCGAACCACAGCTCCACGCGGAGCGCCTGGTTCCAGGAGGCCCTGGCGAACCCGGCGGCGCGGGACCGATTCTGGTTCAGCGACGAGCCGCTGAACGACTGGCAGTCGATCTTCGGCGGGCCGGCGTGGACCCAGCTCCCGGACGGCCAGTGGTACCTGCACCTGTTCGCCCCCGAGCAGCCGGACCTCAACTGGGCCAATCCCGAGGTGCACCAGGAGTTCGAGGACGTGCTGCGCTTCTGGTTCGAGCGCGGTGTGGACGGCTTCCGCATCGACTCGGCGGCCCTGCTCTACAAATCGGACACCCGCTACGAAGACCTCGACGAGGTCCACGACGTCTACCGCCGGTGGCGTGAGGTGGCCGGCGAGTACGGCGAGCGCGTTCTGATCGGGGAGGTCTGGCTCCCCGATCAGGAGCGTTTCGCCCGCTACCTGCGCCCCGACGAGCTGCACACGGCGTTCAACTTCGACTTCCTGTCCTGCCCGTGGGAGCCGGCCGAGCTGCGCCGCGTGATCGACCTGACCCTGGCCACCCACACCCCCATCGGCGCCCCGCCGACCTGGGTGCTGTCCAACCACGACGTGACCAGGCCGGTCACCCGCTACGGACGCGCGGACACGTCGTTCGCACACGGCGGCCGCCTCCACGGCACCCCGTCCGATCTGGAGCTCGGCTACCGCCGGGCCCGCGCGGCCGCGTTGCTGTCGATGGCGCTGCCCGGCTCGGTGTACGTCTATCAGGGGGAGGAACTGGGCCTGCCTGAGGTCGAGCACCTCCCGGACGAGCTCCGCCAGGACCCGATGTATGCCAGATCCGGCGGGACGAACCCCGGCCGCGACGGCTGCCGTGTCCCGCTGCCCTGGTCGGGCGAAGAGCCACCGTACGGCTTCGGCACCGGCACGCCGTGGCTGCCCCAGCCGGAGAGCTGGCGCAAGCTGACGGCCGAGGCCCAGCGCACGGATCTGGGCTCGATGCTCAGCCTGTACCGCACGGCCCTGCGCATCCGGCGGGAGTCGCTGGGGGACGGAACCCTGGCCTGGCTGCCGCTGGGGGAGAAGGTCCTGGCCTTCCGCCGCGACTCCGGCCTGACCTGCGTCGCGAACCTGGGGCCCGGCCCGGCGCGGCTGCCCGCGGGCGAGGTGGTCCTGGCCAGCGGGCCGCTGGAGGGCGGCGCCCTGCCCTCCGACACCACGGTGTGGCTCACCGAGCGGTGACGGCTCACGCCCCGAGCGGTCTCCGTGTCGGTCTCGGCCAGCACCCGCCCCCACGGATCGGAGATCATCGGCGTACCCCACTGCGCCGCCCAGGCCACGGTCGCCCCGTCCTCGACGCTGGCCGGGCGCAATTCCAGCCGTTCGCTGAACAGTGCCGTCATGGGCACTCAATAAAACATTCAGCAACACACGGCGCGGACGAATTCACGGTCAGCGGGTGGCGCCGCTCGGGTCGCGCAGCCACGCGTCGAGCGCCGTGCGGGCCGTACCGGCCTCCGCGGGGAACCGCAGCGCCCTGACGAGCATCCACAGCGTGCCCTGCAGCCCGCGCGCCGCCAGGAAGTCCCGCAACCCGGGATCGTCAGGATCGGCCCCGTAGGCGCGCACGGCTGCCCGCCCGTCGAGCATGGTCGCGGGCTCGTCCAGCACCGGACCGAGGTACGGCAGCTCGCCGGGAAACCCCCGCATGGCCTCGTGCAACTCGGCGAGCGCCCGCCCGGCCTCCTCCGGCGAGACCTCATAGGCCGGATCGTGCTCGACGTACGCCCAGAACGTCACCACGACCCCGTCCCGCAGATGCGGTCCGGGCGGCAACAGCTCGCTCGGCGGCACCACCGGCACGCCGACCCCATGCAGATAGGACACGACGTCAAGCTCCCGCCGCAGCACGTCCGCGGGCCGCGGCCGCCCGAGCGCGGTGACCGTCGGCACCCGCGCCACGATGGGCGCCGGCCGCAGGTGGATCCGCAGATTGAACGAGTCCTTGAGAACCACCGGCTCCCGCACCCGGACCCCGTGCTCCTCGGCGACGGAGACGGCGGCGGCCACGGCGGCGCTGGCGGAGATCACACCCCTATCCTCCACAAGCCGTCTCCACCTGGCGACTTGGCCGAGGCGGTCAGGCGGATTCGCGGATCACGAGCTCCGTGGGCAGGATCACCGGCTCCGCCGGGCCGCCCTCGAACAGGCCGAGCAGCAGCCGGACCATGGCCGCCGCCTGCTCGGCCACCGGATGCCTCAGCGTCGTCAGCGGCGGCTCGGTGTATTTCGCCGCCTCGATGTCGTCGAAGCCCACCACCGCCACGTCGTCGGGAACCCGGCGGCCGGCCTGCCGCAGCGACTGCAGGGCCCCGACCGCCATCAGGTCGTTGGCCACGAAGACGGCGTCCAGCGACGGATCGTCGCCGAGCAGCTGCCGCATCGCGATCGCGCCCGACTCGCGGGTGAAGTCGCCGACCGCGACGATCGAGCGGAGGTCGGAGTCGCGCAGCACGTTGCGGTAGCCGGTCAGCCGGTCCTGGCCGGCGATCATGTCCTGCGGCCCCGCGATCGTGGCGATCCGGCGCCGCCCCGTCTCCACCAGGTGCCGGACTCCGGCCTCCGCGCCGCCCACGTTGTCGTTGTCGACGAACGGGATGTCCACGGGAACGGCCGGCCGCCCGTACGAGACCACGGGGACGCGCAGGCGGGACAGCGCGGACGGCAGCGGGTCGGCGCCGTGCATGGAGATCAGCATGACCCCGTCCACGTGCCCGCCGGAGATGTAACGCTCCACCCTGGCGTGGCTCTTGGCGCTGGACGCCAGCATCAGCACGACCTGCTTGTTGGCCTCCTCCAGCTCCATCGACGCCGACCTGATCGCCATGGCGAACCACGGGTCGTCCGAGAACACCCTGGTGCCGGGCTCGCTGATCACCAGCGCGATCGAGTCGGTGCGCTGGGTGACCAGGCTGCGCGCGGCCGAGTTGGGCACGTAGCCCAGCTCGTCGATCGCGCGCTGCACGGCGTCGCGGATGTGCGGCGCCACGGTCGTCTGACCGTTGACGACGCGGGAGGCGGTGGCACGAGAGACACCCGCTCGAGCGGCGACCGCCTCAAGGGTCGGGCGTCTCATGACAGCACCAAGAGGGAGAGCACGTGAAAAAATCTACAGGCCGTTTCTGCCGATCACGCCGCGGTACCAGAGAGCGCTGTCCCGCCGCGCGTCCGTCCGCCGCCGCGAACCTCTTGCCGGTCTCGATGTACTGCTCCCACGTCGGCCAGAGCGCCGCCACCTCGGTCCGGTCGGACGGCAGCCCGCCGATGTAGCCGACCTCGACCGCCTCGATGTCCCCCGCGCCCGCGTTGGTGGCCAGCCGCTTGATCAGGTTGCTGTGGTGGTCGTTGAACTGCGTGACGTTCTCGACGATCTAAATAACGATTCGTGTTACCCGAGAGAGCGTGTTCTCGGACCGGCGCGGGCGCGGGAAGGCCCGGAGCGGGCACGGTCAGCTGAGGGCGCGGCCCGCCATGCGGGCGTACATGCGGCCGGGGCTCGGGGACTTCGCCAGGAAGCCGGGCAGCATCGGCAGCTCGACGGCGAACGGGTCGAGCCGCTCGTACAGCTCGTTCGCGTCCGCGGGCCGGTCGTCCGGCTTCTTCTCCAGCAGCTGCGCCAGCAGCGCGCTCAGCTCACCCGGGATGCCGGGCACGGCCGGCGGGCGCTTCTTGACCTGCTTCTCGAAGACCATGTAGTCGGTCGGCCCGGTGAAAAGCTGGCGGCCGGTCAGCATCTCGTGCAGGACGCAGCCGAGGGCGTAGAGGTCGCTGCGCGGCTCGGCCACGCCGTGCTGGATCTGCTCGGGAGCCATGTACGCCGGCGTCCCCATGATCTGCCCGATCCTGGTGAACGTCGTGACGTCCGCGTCGCGCAGCATGGCCAGGCCGAAGTCGAGCACCTTCACGCTGCCGTCCGGGCAGAGCATGAGGTTCGTCGGCTTGAGGTCGCGATGGCAGATCGACAGGGCGTGCGCCGCCGACAGCACCGCGCACGCCTGAGCCGCGATGGCGGCCGCCCACGACACCGGCAGCGGGCCGTGCTCGCTGACCACGTCGGCCACCGTGACGCCCTCGATGAACTGCATGACCTGGTAGAGCCGCTGCTCATGGGTCCCGAAGTCGTAGAGGACCGGCGCGCCCGGATGCTCCAGCCTGGCCAGGATGCGGGCCTCGCGGATGAACCGGCGCTCCAGCTCATGATCGGGGCCGCCGGGCAGCCTGAGCAGCTTCACCGCGACCCGGCGGTCCAGGTGGCGGTCGTGGCCGGCGTAGACCGCACCCATGCCGCCCTGGCCTAGAGGGAGGTCGTCGAGCTCATAGCGGTCACCGATGACCATTCGCCCCTCCCCGCAGTCTTCGGGAAAAAACTACACCGTCAGGACTGCGGGTGCAGGTGGCCGTCAGCGAGGCCGTCGAGGCCCAGCCTGATCAGCGTCTGCCCCAGCGTCGAGGTCTCGCGGATGGCGTCTTCGAGCACGGCGAGCTGGCGGAACGCCTCGCCGTACGCCTTCTGCTCCTTGAGCGACAGGCGCGGCAGGCGGGTGCGGCGCACGTCGAACCTGCTGGAGCCGGTCGTCGCCCGGCCACCGGCGGCCCGCAGGTAGCCGGCCAGGAAGTCCGGGTCGAGCCGGCGCGTGTCCACCCGGTAGAGCGTCAGGTGCGGGCCCAGCACCGCGCCGCCGTCGGCCATCACGCGCACGCTGGAGTAGGAGGCCACCACGTCGCCGGGACGGACCGCGATCAGGCCCTGCTGCGTGGTCGTGGAGCCGGAGGGCGGGGTGCCGTTGAGCACGTCGTCGGAGGTGAGGACCGGGACCTCGCCGCCGTCGGCGGACATCTTGGGCGGGGCCTGCGACGTGGTCACCAGGCCCTCCTTGATCAGGTCGCCCAGCGTGGTGGCGGGCTGGTCGAGCGGCTGCTCCAGGACCTTCAGGTCGGGCGGTACGGCGGCGGCCGCCAGGAAGCGGTCGCGTACCTCGGCGAACGCCCGGCCGACGTCGTCGCGGCGCTGGTGCCGGGCCGGGGTCATGTCGACCTCGTCGGCCAGCAGGTCGATGATCCGCACGGTCTGGTCGGAACGGTCCTCCAGGTACGCCTGCCAGGCCGGCTCCACGCTCGCCAGGTCGGCGGTGGCGTCGATGATGAGCACGTCGGACGGCGGCCGCTCGCCCCCGGCCGGGCGGCGCAGCAGCCACAGATCCGAGCCGGGCAGGGCGACCACGGCCCGCAGCGCGCCCGCGCGCAGCAGGTTGGCGCGGATGCGCCGGCCCGCCCTGCGGCTCGCGGCGGCCGGGGGCATGAGGATGGCGACCAGGCCGCCGGGCTTGACGTGGGTGAGGCAGTGCTGGACCCAGGCCAGCTCGGGCTCGCCGCGCGGCGGCAGGCCGTACTCCCAGCGCGGGTCGCCGGTCAGCTCCTCGTAGCCCCAGGCCCGCTCGTTGAACGGCGGGTCGCAGAGCACAGCGTCGACCCGCTGCCCGGCGAAGCCGTCGTGGCGCATCGAGTCGCCGGCCACGATCTCGGCCTCGACGCCGCGCAGCCGGAGCCGGGAGGCGGTGATGGCGGCCGAGGTCTCGCTGAGCTCCTGACCCAGGACCCGGACCCCGTCGCGCGGCCCCTCGCCGCCTCGCGTGGCCCGCGTGGTCTCGCCGTCGCCCGCCGGCGTCCCCTGCGTGGTCCTGGCGCTGAGTGGGGTCTTGCCGCTGTCCTGTGACGTTCCGGCCGGTGCCAGGAGCAGCGTGCCGACGCCGCAGGCCGGGTCGAGAATCGTCGTGCCGTCGGCGCGGACCAGCTGGATCATCAGCCCGGCCACGTCCTCGCGGGTGACGGAGAGCTGCCGGGAGTGGGCCTCGAGGTAGCGTTCGCAGAGGAACTCGTACGCGGCCCGTGCGCCGAGTTGCTCGGCCAGCTCCAGGAGGAGCTCGGTCAGCTCGCCGTCCAGCCCGCTCAAGCCCGGCCCGCCCGCCTCCAGCC
>NZ_VCJS01000647.1 GCF_005893125.1 Nonomuraea basaltis
GCACCGGTGACCGGCCCCAGGGTGGCCAGGGTGACCGCCCCCAGGGTGGCTACGGTGACCGTGGTCCGCGTCGTGAGGGCGGATACGCCGATCGTGGCCCCAGGCGCGAGGGCGGGTTCCGTGACGACCGCGGACCTCGTCGTGAGGGTGTGTCCCGCGACGACCGTGGCCCGCGCCGTGAAGGCGGGCCCGGGGATGACCGTGGCCCCCGCCGTGAGGATGGATTCCGCGATGATCGGGGTCCTCGCCGTGAGGGTGGTTACGCCCCCAGGCGTGAGGGCGGATACGCCGATCGTGGCCCCAGGCGCGAGGGCGGGTTCCGTGACGATCGCGGTCCGCGTCGTGAGGGTGATGAGCGTCGTCCGTTCCGTGATCGGGATGATCGTGGGCCGCGTCGTGAGGGCGGTTACGGCGCGCGTCGCGACAGCGGCACCGGTGACCGGCCCCAGGGTGGCCAGGGTGATCGCCCCCAGGGTGGCTACGGTGACCGTGGTCCGCGTCGTGAGGGCGGATACGCCGATCGTGGCCCCAGGCGCGAGGGCGGGTTCC
>NZ_VCJS01000105.1 GCF_005893125.1 Nonomuraea basaltis
GACCGGATGCTCCTGGGGGTGAGGGACCCCGTCCCCGCATTCCCGGACCACGCACCCGATGCGTGCCGCCCGGATGCGGCGAGCACACGGGCGACCAGAACGCTCAACACCGTTCGGAGCGTTCGGCCGGGCATGAGCAACTCATGCTCAGTCCCTAGAAACGGTTGGACGGGATGGTGCTCGGGCTTGTAGCTTGCAGTTGATCGTGACACCGCCCGAGGAGGTGAGACCCATGAACGCTATGTCGATGTGGGTGCTCCCCCTTCCCGTCACGGTCGGGCGATTGAGGTAGGTGTCGCCGGGAGCGCCTCGCCAACAAGGCACTCCCGAAAGGCAACACCTATGCACTCTCAGCAGGTCACCGCCGAGCCGCCATTGAACGACAGGGTCGAGCGTGACTCCACGGTGGGCGACGTCCCCGGAGTTCACTGGTCGCCGGCCTCCGGCGCCGATCGCGCGCCCCTCATCTTCGATGTGATCATTGCCGGGTGCGGGCCGACCGGTGCGATGCTGGCCGCCGAACTGCGGCTGCACGATGTGCGGGTACTCGTTCTGGAGAAGGAAACCGAGCCCAAGTCGTTCGTCCGCATAGTCGGTCTGCATATTCGCAGTCTCGAGCTGATGGCGATGCGCGGACTGCTGGACCGCATTCTCCAGCATGGAAGACAGCGTCCGGCCGGCGGTTTCTTCGCCGCCATCCCCAAACCCGCGCCCAAGGGCCTGGATTCCGCGCACGCCTATCTGCTGGGCATCCCGCAGCCGGTCATCGAACATCTGCTCGAAGAACATGCGATCGAACTGGGTGCGCAGGTCCGGCGCGGTTGCGCGGTCGCCGGTCTCGAGCAGGACGACGAGGGTGTGACCGTCGAGCTGGCCGACGGGGAACAGCTGCGTTCGCGCTACCTCGTCGGCTGTGACGGCGGGCGCAGTACGGTGCGCAAACTGCTCGGCGTCGGCTTCCCCGGCGAGCCCTCACGGACCGAGACGCTGATGGGCGAGATGGAAGTGGGCGTGCCGCTGGTGGAGATCACCGCCAAGGTGACCGAAATCCGCGAGACCCATCAGCCGTTCTGGCTCCGGCCCTTCGGCGAAGAGGTCTACAGCGTCGTAGTCCCCGCCGCGGGAGTCAGCGACCGCGCGGAACCGCCCACCCTCGAGGATTTCAAACAACAGCTGCGCACCATCGCCGGAACCGATTTCGGCGTGCACTCCCCGCGCTGGTTGTCCCGCTTCGGGGATGCCACCCGGCTGGCCGAACGTTATCGGGTCGGGCGGGTGCTGCTGGCCGGCGATGCGGCACACATCCATCCACCCATCGGCGGACAGGGCCTCAACCTGGGCGTTCAGGACGCATTCAACCTCGGCTGGAAACTGGCCGCACAGATCCGCGGCTGGGCCCCGGAAACACTGCTGGACACCTACCAGGCCGAACGTCATCCGGTCGCCGAGGACGTGCTGGACAACACCCGCGCCCAGATGGAACTGCTGTCCACCGAACCGGGCCCGCAGGCCGTGCGCAGGCTGCTCACCGAACTGATGGACTTCGACGAGGTGAACCGCTATCTGATCGAGAAGATCACCGCGATCGGCATCCGCTACGACTTCGGCGAAGGCCCCGACCTGCTCGGCCGCCGCCTGCGCGACATCGACGTGAAACAGGGCCACCTCTACGGTCTGCTGCATCGCGGCCGCGGCCTGCTGCTGGACCGCACCGAACGCCTGACCGTCGGCGGCTGGTCAGACCGGGTCGATTACCTCGCCGATCCCACTGCGGTACTGGATGTTCCGTGCGTCCTGCTACGCCCCGACGGCCACGTCGCCTGGATCGGCGACGATCAGCAGGACCTGGACGACCACCTCTCCCGCTGGTTCGGCAAGCCCGCCAACTGATTTCGCCTGAGCAACCGAAAAGGCCGTCCTCGCTGCCCGCGCTGGTCGCCGTCCAGCGCGGGCGGTCGTCCTCGATAGCGCCCTTCAGCTTCGGCGGAAGCCGGCCAGTCGGGGAACCGTTACCTAATTACCAACGAATTTAGCGATCTCATCTGGGGAAAGACTGGGTACCGTTACCCAAATCTAGCCTTGACACCCCTTCACGTAACGCCTACGTTAACCGCATCGGGGAGTCGCTTAAAACGATTCAACAGCCCTGGAGTGGTGTGTGAAGACCTCCCACCGCACGCTTGCGACGGCCGTGGCCGTGCTCGCGATGGCGGCCCTTACCTCCTGCGGCTCCGGCTCGGAGCCCGCTGCTGACGGCACTGTCACCTTGTCCTTCATGACAGGCAGCGATCAGTCGACCGTGGACACGTCCAAGGCGCTGGCCAACGCGTTCATGAAGGCCAACCCCACCATCAAGATCGAGATGGAGCACCAGCCGGGAGGCAGCGAGGGCGACAACGTCGTCAAGACGCGGCTGTCCACCGGCGAGATGACGGACGTGTTCTGGTACAACTCCGGCTCGTTGCTGCAGGCGCTCAACCCGAGCCAGACCATGGTCGATCTCACCGGCGACCCCGTCCTGGCCAACGTGCAGCCCGACTACCTGCCCGTGGTCACGCAAGGCGGCAAGGTGTTCGGCGTGCCCGCCACCACGCTCGGTGGCGGCGGCATCCTGTACAACCGCAAGGTCTACGACAAGCTGGGCCTGGAGATCCCCAAGACCTGGGCCGAGTTCATGGCCAACAACGACAAGATCAAAGCGGCCGGGACCACGCCGGTGATCAGCACGTTCAAGGACACGTGGACGTCGCAGATCTTCGTGCTCGCCGATTACTACAACGTTCAGGCGGTGGCACCGACCTTCGCCCAGGACTACACCGCCGGCAAGGCGAAGTTCGCCACCACGCCCGCCGCGCAGGGCGGGTTCCAGCACCTGGCCGATGTGCACGCCAAGGACTACCTCAACAAGGGCTTCGGCTCGGCCACGCTCGACCAGGGCCTGAAGATGCTGGTGGAGGGCAAGGGCGCCCACTACGCGATGATCAGCGCACTGTTGCCGCCGCTGCTGGCGACCTACCCGCAGACGGCCACCGACGTCGGCTTCTTCGGCATCCCCGGCACCGACCCCGCCAAGAGCGGCGCCACCGTCTGGGAGCCCCCCGCCATCTACATCGCCAAGACCACCGAACACCTGGACGCGGCCAAGAAGTTCCTCGCCTTCGTCGCCTCGCCCGCGGGCACAGAGGCCGTGACCGCAGCGGTGCGGCCGTCGGGACCGTATCGCGTCAAGGGGTCCAAGCTGCCCGAAGACGCCATCCAGGTCGC
This sequence comes from Nonomuraea basaltis, assembly GCF_005893125.1. Taxonomy (GTDB): domain Bacteria; phylum Actinomycetota; class Actinomycetes; order Streptosporangiales; family Streptosporangiaceae; genus Nonomuraea; species Nonomuraea basaltis. Next base: position 3,265 of record NZ_VCJS01000105.1, read on the forward strand.
CAAGGACCTGCAGGGCTACATCGACAAGGGCGCCACCGCACCCGCGCTGGAGTTCCTGTCGCCCATCAAGGGCCCGTCCCTGGAGCAGATCACCGTCGCCGTCGGCTCCGGGCTGACCCCGCCCGCCGAGGGCGCCGCCCAGTACGACAAGGACGTGGAGAAGCAGGCCAAGCAGCTGGGGCTCGCGGGGTGGTGACCAAGCAGCATGCCGGGCCCCACACGGGGCCCGGCGCGCCGCCGGAGCAGCGGCACGCCCGCCCGACGGCCAAGCGCACGTCGGCCTACCCGTACGCGCTGTACCTGCCGGCCGCCGTCGTGTACCTGGTGATCTTCCTGGTGCCGACGGTGATGGCCTTCTACTTCGCGCTGACCCGCTGGACCCTGTTCGACAGCACCTTCGTGGGCCTGCAGAACTTCCGCGACTTCCTCGCCGAGCAGAACCTGCGCATCGGCTTTCAGAACACGATCATCTACGCCGTGGTCACCAGCGGGCTGAAGGTCGTCCTCGGGTTGCTGCTGGGCGTGCTGCTCACCTCCAGGCTGCGGCTGCGCGGCTTCCTGCGGTCCGTGGTGTTCTTCCCGGTGCTGGTGTCCACGGTCGCGGTCGGCTTCACCTTCAGCGCGCTGCTGCGGCCGGACACCGGCCTGGTCAACAAGGCGCTCGCCCTGGTCGGGATCGACGGCCCCGACTGGCTCGGCGACGCGAACACGGCGCTGCTGTCGGTGGCGCTGGTGGACGTGTGGAAGGGCGTGGGACTGGCCACCGTCATCTACATCGCCGGCATCATGTCGATTCCCCGTGACTACTACCAGGCGGTCGCGGTCGACGGGGGCACCGCCTGGCACCGCTTCCGGCACGTCACGCTGCCGCTGAGCTGGCCGGCGACCTACTCGGTGATCATCTTGTCCTTCATCGGCGGGCTGCGCTCGTTCGACCTGATCTGGACGATGACCCGCGGCGGGCCCGGCTTCACCAGCGACACCATCGCCTCGATCATCTACAAGCAGTACCAGGCCGGCTTCTTCGGCCTGTCCACCGCCGGCAACGTGCTGCTGTTCCTGGTCGTCACCGCCATCGTCGTCCCGCTCAACTACTTCCTCGGCAAGAGGCAGGTCGCCGTATGAGAGCGCTCAAGAGGTTCGGCGCGGAGGGCGTCGCGCTGGTGGTGGCCACCGCGATCTTCCTGGTGCCGTTCTCGTTCATGCTGCTGACCGCGGTCAAGGATCAGGCGCAGTCCGCGGACCTGGACTTCGCCTGGCCGGGCGACTGGCGGCTGGTGGAGAACATCGTCGAGGTCGTCGAGGCGCGCGACTACGTGCTGCTGCGCGCCTTCGTCAACTCCACCGTCCTCACCGTCGTGTCGGTCGCGCTGATCGTCGTGTTCGCCGCGATGGCCGCGTTCGTGCTGCAGCGCCGGGCCGGGAGGATCGGCAAGCTCGCCGACTTCCTCGTGCTGTCCGGGCTGATCATCCCGCCCGCGATCGTGCCGACCATCTGGCTGCTGCAGGGGCTCGGCCTGTTCAAGACGCTGCCCGGGCTGATCCTGGTCGAGGTCGCGTTCGGGCTGTCGTACGCGGTGCTGCTGTTCCGCGCGTTCATCGCAGCCATCCCCCGCGAACTGGACGAGGCAGCCCAGATCGACGGCTGCACCGGGCTCACCCTCTTCTTCCGCGTCATCTTCCCGCTGCTGCGGCCGGTCACCATCACCGTCGTCCTGACCACGTCGGTGGCCGTCTTCAACGACTTCGTCAACCCGCTCTACTTCCTGCCCGGCGACGACAACGCCACCGTGCAGGTCACCCTCTACAGCTTCCAGAGCCAGTACAACACCCAGTGGAACCTGCTGTTCATGGACATCGTCCTGATCACGATCCCGCCGCTGCTGGCCTTCGTCTTCTTCAACCGCAAGATCGTCGCCGGCATGACCGCCGGCGCCATCAAGGGATGACATGACCTTCCTGAACGTCGAACCGGTCACCTTCGAACATCATCGGGACCCTCTCGGCATCGGCGAGCATGCCCCGCGCCTGTCATGGATCACTCTGACCGACATTCCGGGCTGGCTGCAGCGGGCGTACGAGATCGAGCTCAGCGACGGAACCTCCACCGGCCTCGTCGAGTCGGGGGAGTCGGTGCTCGTCGCCTGGCCGGGCGGACCACTGGGATCGCGCGAGCGGCGCGGCGCGCGAGTGCGCGTGTACGGCGCCGACGGCTCGGCCGGCGACTGGAGCGCGTGGTCCTGGGCCGAAACGGGACTGCTCGACCCGGCCGATTGGCAGGCGAGGGCGGCGGCGCCACCGTGGGACCTGCTCGCCGATTCCGACGGCCCGGCGCCGCTGCTGCGCCGCGACTTCACCCTTCGCGGCCCCGTCGAGCGCGCTCGCCTGTACATCACCGCCCACGGCACGTACGAGGCCGAGATCAACGGCCAGGTCGTCGGCGACGACGTGCTCGCCCCCGGCTGGACCAGCTACCACCACCGCCTGCGCTACCGCACCCACGACGTCACCGGCCTGCTGCGTGAGGGCCCCAACACGATCGGCGCCACCCTCGCCGACGGCTGGTACCGCGGCCGCATCGGCTTCGCCGGCGGCAGGTCCGCCGTCTACGGCGACCGTATCTCCCTGATCGCCCAGCTGGAGATCACCTACTCCGACGGCACGACGGACATGGTCGTCACCGACGGCGCCTGGCGCTGCGCGCCCGGTCCGGTCACGGCCGCGAGTCTCTACGACGGCGAAACCCATGACGCCCGCCTGCTCCCCGACGGCTGGTCACGGCCCGGCTTCAGCGCTCCCACCTGGCTGCCCGCCGAGGTCCTCCATCACGATGCCGCCCTTCTGGTCTCCCCGACCGGGCCGCCCGTACGCCGCACCGAACTCCTTCACCCGGTGAGCGTCCTCACCGGCCCGAACGGCGAGACCATCCTCGACTTCGGGCAGAACATCGCCGGACGGCTGCGCATCCGCGTCCAGGGTCCGGCCGGGCACACCATCTCGCTGCGTCACGCCGAAGTCCTGGACAATGGCGCCCTGGCGCTACGACCCCTGCGCCACGCCGCGGCGCACGACCGCTACATCCTTCGCGGCGACGCCGAGCCCGAAACCTGGGAGCCGCGCTTCACGGTCCACGGCTTCCGCTACGCGCAGATCGACGGATGGCCCGGCGAACTGGACCCGGCCGACGTGCAGGCCGTCGTCTGCAACACCGACATGCGGCCCATCGGCGACTTCAACTGCTCCGACCCGCTGCTCAACCGCCTGCACGACAACGTCCGCTGGAGCATGCGCGGCAACTACGTCGACCTGCCCACCGACTGCCCGCAGCGCGACGAGCGCCTCGGCTGGACCGGCGACCTCCAGGTCTTCGCCCCCACCGCGGCCTTCCTGTACGACTGCGCAGGACCGTTGACGTCCTGGCTCGCCGACCTCAGCGCCGAGCACCGCCGCCACGGCACCGTCCCCGTCTTCGTGCCCTGGATCGCGCTCGAGCCGATCCCCGACATACTGCCGACGGCCGCCTGGGGCGACGCGGCGGTCGTGGTGCCCTGGACGATCTACCAGCGCACCGGCGACCTCGGTCTGCTGCGCGCCCAGTACCCGAGCATGAGCACCTGGGTGGACCAGATCGCCGGCCTGGCCGGCGAGAGCTTCCTGTGGGACACCGGCCCCCAGCTCGGCGACTGGCTCGACCCGGCCGCCCCGCCCGAACGGCCCTTCGAGGCGCAGACCGACCCGGCTCTGGTCGCCACCGCCTACCTGGCGTACTCCGCCGGGCTGGTCGCCGACACCGCCGAACTGCTCGGCCGCACCGCCGACGTCGCCCGCTACCGGGAGCTGACCGAACGCGTCCGGGCCGCCTTCGACACCGCGTACGCGACCTGCGACGGCAAGGTGAGCAGCGACTCGCAGACCGCCTACGCCCTCGCTCTGCGATTCGGGCTCCTCGACGGCGCGGAACGTCGCGCCCATGCCGGCGAACGCCTGGCCGAGCTGGTGCGGGCGAACGGTCACCGCATCGGCACCGGCTTCGTCGGCACCCCGCTCATCTGCGACGCGCTCACCGACGCCGGCGCCATCGAGGACGCCTACCGGCTGCTGCTGCAGACCGAGTGCCCGTCCTGGCTGTACGCGGTCACCATGGGCGCCACCACGATCTGGGAACGCTGGGACAGCATGCTGCCTGACGGCACGGTCAACCCCGGCGAGATGACCTCCTTCAACCACTACGCGCTCGGCGCCGTCGCCGACTGGATGCACCGCACCATCGCCGGCCTGGCCCCGGCCGCCCCGGGTTATCGCCGGCTCGTCATCCGCCCCTGCCCTGGTGGCGGCCTCACCCACGCCCGCGCCGCGCTCGACACCCCGTACGGACGGGCCGAGGTCAGCTGGAAACGAACCGGCGACCAGCTGACGCTCGTCGTGGTGCTGCCCGCGAACACCACCGCCGCCGTCCATCTGCCCACCGAACCGGACACCGCCGTCGAGGTGGGGGCGGGACGTCATGTCTTCCAGTGCGTGCCAGGAAAGGCGGCCCGGTGATCAAGAATCACGACTTTCAGCACAACGGGCGGACGCTGCGCTCCACGCTGCACATTCCCGACGCCGGAGGCGCAGCCCGCCGCCCCACGGTGGTGTTCGTCCACGGGTTCTCCAACAACCGGATGGAGAACCGCTCGTTCGTCCTGATGTCGCGGCTGCTGGAGGCCGCCGGCGTCGCATCCGTCCGGTTCGACCTGTCCGGGCACGGGGAGAGCGACGGCGACTTCTTCGACGTCACCATCACCGGCGAGATCGCCGAAACCCGGTCCGTCGTGCGGGCCGTGCGCTCCTTCGACTTCGCCGACCCCGACCGTATCGGCCTGGCCGGGATGAGCATGGGCGGTGTCGTCGCGGGCATCGTGGCCGCCGAAGAGCCGGGAATCCGAGCCGTGTGCCTATGGTCGCCGGCCGCCGTAGCCCCCTTCGAAGTGGGCGCCGGCTATCTCAAGGGCCGCGACATCGCCGCCGAGATCAGCGAGAAGGGCTACTTCGACGCCGACAGCCATCGGATGAGCAAGGCCCTGGTCGACGACATCGCCAACCTCGACGTCTACAGCCGGTCCTGCACGTATGGCGGGCCCGTGCGCATCATCCACGGCGACAAGGACGACATCGCCCCGCTCGCCTACGCCCGCCGCTACCTCGATCACTACGACGGCAACGCGGAACTGGAAGTCGTCGAAGGCGCCGACCACGGCTGGGCCACCGTCCCCCACCGCACCCGGCTGCACCAGTCCACCTTGCAGTTCCTCCGTGACAACCTGGAGCCCTCCGCATGAGCTGGTGGCCAAGCTGGACCTGGACACCAAGACCCGGATCCCGGCTGGTCAGGACACCTGGACGTGGCGATGCCGGTCCCGTGCAGACCATCACCAAGGCTTGAATTCGCCCTTGGTTAGCCTTCGAAATGCCCGGACAGCGTACTCAAGCAACTCCACTCCGCCTGACCGAGGCCCCACCCCGAGGCGCGCCGCTTCGGCTGTGTCCGGTCGTGCGGCGAGTCGGAGCAGCGCGCCCTGGGGGCTCAGAACGTGGAAGGAAGGGCGGGAAGCGACCCGGACGAGCCGGTGATCGCGGGGAGCACGGCCCATCAGGTCGCCGAGAAAGTCAAGGATGTGTCGGCGTTGGGGAAACACCCAAGTAGCCCACGGGGCTCCCACCGCCGGGTCGCCCACTGAAGGGATACCAGTATGAGGATGCGATTCACGCCCGCCAAGAGCCTTCAGGCTGCAGGATCCTCAACGCTCCGCTCAGCTCTGGCGCTCAACCTGATGTGGATCGGGCGGCTCAAGTTCGAAGACTACGAGGTCGACAATATCCGCTCCCTGGTCACCTCAAATCCGCTGTTCTCGCCGCTCGTCAACAAGCTGGGCGAAAAGAGACTGGCAAGGCTCATCGGCGTGACCGAGATCGCGGTGGGTTCACTGATCGCAGCGAAGCCGCTCAGCCCCCGGGCCTCGGCACTCGGCAGCCTCGGAGCTGTCGGAATATTCGCCACCACACTCAGTTTCCTGGCCATGACGCCAGGGGTCTGGCAGGAAAACCATGGGGCTCCGAAGCTCTCCATGGTGGGACAGTTCCTGGTTAAAGACAGCGTGCTTCTGGGGGCCTCCTTGGTAACCCTCGCCGAGTCATTGCAAGCCGCCCAGCGCCGATAGTCCAGCTATCCCTGGCATCGGAGCGGGGGCAGGAGCATAGGAACGAACAATGGCCTTGTACAGCCGTGATCGCGGCCAACCGCTGCTGCCTGCAGTAGCGCGATCGCAACCGATGAAGAATCCCGCATCAGGTGCCCCGGACCTCGAGCTCAGCACCGGGCAGCGCCGATCAGGCCCGCCGGGGCGGCAGGCTGGGGCAGTCGCAGCACCTGCGTGACACCCCAAGCCCTGGAGGAGTAACCGCCGGATGAGGTGCGCCACGCACTGAGCAGGCCACGATGCCATCAGGGTGCGGCACCGGGTCAGCGTCTGCGGCCCGCTGAGCGACCACCGGAGTCTTTGATGTCGTACGACAACCTGCTGATCGTGCTGGCGGTAGCCGCCGGCGTCCCGTTCCTCCTCGCCACGATGCCCCGCCTACCCGTACCCGGCGCGGTCCTTGAGATCGTGGCAGGTGTCGTCCTTGGCCCGGCAGTGTTGAACGTGGTAGCGGCGGACACCGCCGTCCAATCATTGTCGATCATCGGCCTGGGCTTCCTTCTGTTCCTGGCCGGACTTGAGATCGACATCCAACAACTGCGCGGGCCGCGGGCGCGACTGGTCGGCGTCGGTCTCGTCGGCACGGTCGCGCTGGCCGCAATCGTCGGCTTGTTGCTGCACCTAGCGGGGCTGGCCGAGAGCCCGGTGCTGATCGGCACTGCTCTGGTGGCCACGTCACTTGGGTTGCTGGTTCCCATCTTGAAGGACGTCGGCGCGATCGATCGGCCGGTTGGCCGGCTGACCATCGGCGGAGCCTCGGCCGGTGAGATCAGCGCTGTCGTGCTGCTCTCGCTGTTCTTCTCCGAGCATTCGCCGGGCCTGGGCTCCAAGGTGCTGCTGCTCCTCAGCCTTGCCGGGCTGGCGGTACTCATTGTGGTGGCGTCAATGCAGGCGGGGCGCTCCATGTCGCTGTCCCGGGCCGTGGAGAAGCTGGCGGACACAAGTGCGCAAGTCCGGGTCCGCTTGTCGATGCTCCTGGTCGTCGGAATGTCTGCGGTGGCCCTGCATCTCGGGTTCGAGGCCATCCTCGGTGCCTTCGTCGCGGGAGCCGTGCTCCGGTTGATCGACCCCGACGCGGGACAGACCCACCCGCAGTTTCACATCAAACTCGAGGGCCTGGGCTACGGATTCCTCGTCCCGGTGTTCTTCGTGACGAGCGGCATCCAGTTCAATCTCGGCGCCCTGTTCGCCGACGCTGGGACGATGTTGCGGGTGCCGATGTTCCTGGCCGCGCTTCTCCTGGTTCGCGGACTTCCCGCACTGGCCTACCGCGCTGCCGGTCTCTCGCGCGCGGAGGTCATGGCCAGCGGACTCCTGCAGGCCACATCGCTGCCGGTCATCGTGGCCGCGGTAACGATCGGCCTGAAGCTGGACGCCATCAGTCCGGAAAACGCCGCCGCGCTGGTGGCAGCGGGCCTCCTGTCGGTGGTCGTGTTCCCCTTGATGGCCTTGCGGCTGCTGGGCAGTTCCCACCATCCCCGCCGGCGGCGCCCGATCAAGTCGCCCAGCGCAGGGCATTGACGTGCCTGGTGTTCCCGCGCCGCCTACAGCCGCCCACGCCGAACATGACCATGTGCGACGCGGACCGGACGCACGGAGTTGAAGACTCCTCACCTCACCGAGATCAGGCGGTGGCCGTACTGGCTCCCTGCCTTCACGGCACAGATCACGAAGTGGGAGGGGCGGGGGACTGGCACGGCCTCTCAGCCCTCGTCGGCACGGGGAATCATCTCTGGGGAGGGCGTACTAGTCGAGGCGGGAGACCTGGTAGTGGGTGATGTACCAGCCCGCGCCGGTACGCTTCACCAGCACGCCGAGGTAGACGCTCAGGGTGGGGCGGTCGGTGAACGAGAAGTCGACGGCCAGGTAACCGAGTACGAGGTCGTCGGCGGGGGCTCTGGTCTCCAGGATGCGGTACGCGGCCGTCAGGCCGAGTGGCTGGGAGTCGTAGTAGGCGGCGATGTCCGGTCTTCCGACGCTGTAGGGGTGTAGCCCCTGGAAGATCGCGTCCTCGGTGAACTGGGCTGCGACCTGCTGCGGTTCGTGGGCGTCGACGGCGGCCTTCCACCGGTCGAGGACATCGCTGAGGATGGCTTCCCTGTCGGTGTTGCCGTCCAACACGGTTCTCCTGTTGACGAGATCGAGGTTGGAGTCAGTGGCCGGCGCTCATGCCGCCGTCGACGTGCAGGATCTCTCCGGTGACAAAGGGGGCGTTCTCCAGGTAGACGACCGCCTCCACGATGTCGCTCGGCTCGCCCAGCCGGCGCACCGGTTGCAGCGCCGCGAGGGCCTCATGGGTCTCCTCGGGATGCATGGGGGTCCTGATGGTGCCCGGTGCGACGGCGTTGACGCGGATGCCGCGCGTGGCGTACTCGATGGCGAGGGACTTGGTGGCGGACTGCAGGCCGCCCTTGGTCAACGAGGCCAGTACGGACGGGACCCGCGAGTCGGCGTTGTCAACCAGGCTGGTGGTGACGTTGACGACGTGGCCGCCGCCCTGCGCGAGCATGCGCTCGATGGCGAGCTGGGTGATGCGGAAGAAGCCGGTGAGGTTCACTCCGGTCACGGCGGCGTAGTCGTCGAGGGTGTAGTCGGTGAACGGCTTGGCGACGAAGATGCCCGCGTTGTTGACGATGGTGTCCACCCGGCCGAACCGCTCGATGCCGGCGGCCATCACACGTTCGGCGGTGGCGGGGTCGGCGATCTCGCCCTGGACGGTGAGAACGCTCGGGTCGTCGGAGGGTGGGATGGCACGTGAGGTGGCGACGACGGCGTAGCCCAGGTTGCGATACGCCTTGACGAGGCCGGCGCCGATGCCCTTCGAGGCGCCGGTGATGAGGGCGACCTTCTGGTGCTGAGTGCTCATGATGACCTTCCCCAGGAGGGTGGTGGATCTCGACCGGCCCGATAACTAGAGAACCAGTCGTCTATTTGCATGTGACCGTCGGCCGCTCATCGCTTCATTGCGCGGACCGGATCGCCGCGAGGAGGTCGGTCGTCGTCACGATGGCGTGTGCGTAGGTCGGCCCATTCAGCTCGTGAGCCGCATGCAGCATCTCCGCGGTGAAAGCCGCGGTCGCGTCCCGGACGAGGGTCACGTGGTATCCGAGCTCCATGGCGTACCTGCCGGTCGACTCGATGCAGGTATTGGCGAGCACGCCGACGACGATGACATGCGTGATGCCGTGCTGCCGGAGCAGCAGGTCAAGATCAGTATTGGCGAACCCGCTCTGAGCCCAATGCTCCTTGACGACGACGTCGCCGTCATCGGGGACGAGATCGGGGTGCCATTCACCGCCCCAGCTGCCTTTTGCGAAGGAGTGGCGCTCCTGGATCCCGTGCTGGGTGGGATTGGGATGGCTCCAGTCGTCGTAGTCCCCGGGTTGCCACTGTCGATGCGGAACGACGAACACCCGGATCCCCGTCTCCCGTGCCGCGGTGACCATCGCGCGTAGGTGGTCGAGGAGCCCCACGCGCTGGGCGACCTCCTTCAACCGAGGCCAGATCTTCCCGCCCTCGGACAAGAAGTCGTTATAGGGATCGACCAGCAGGACACCGGTCCGGCTGATCTCATAGGTGGTCATCACGCAGTCGGTTCCGTGTCGGGATTGTTCACCGCAGCCGACTCGCTGCGTGCGGCGACGTTTCCATCGGCGTGTTCCTGCTCACGCCGATGGACGTACCCCGGCCCGGGCCAGCGCAGGGGAGTGCGTCAAAGTCTTGGCAAGGTCTTTGTCCGCCTCGCCATCGTCCAACAGGCGGAGGTCGAGACGCTGCTGACCCGCCCGATGCCGGCCTTGCGCGCGCACCCTGTGGCTGCTGCTGAATGAGAGCGCCCGCCCGGCGACGCTGACCTACCTGATCCGGGGCCCAGGCCGATGGGCCGGTTCTGGCGCCTGCCCGCCGAACAACCTGCAACGGATCTACGTGCCGACTCCGGCATCATCCCGGAAGACGTCGCACGGACGGAAGAGGGCCTCGCCGGCGGAAGGTGCGATCGAACGTGCTCTCGGGTTTCCGGTTGGAATGGCCGATCACGGACGATCTCGTCACGCTGCGTGCGGGCGGGCGTGCCGGCCTGTGGCACCGGCGCCGGCTTGACCGACGGGCGGCTGACCGATCTGGTGATCGCGGCGGGCGGAGCCGCCACAAGGTGCTGGAACACGGTGGAGGCGGCACGACGCTTGGAGCCGGCCGTTCCTGCCACCCCGCCGACCAGGCGCTGGTGGTATATACGGGTGATGAACGAGCCGGACGCTGAAGTGGTTCAGCCTGCGATGCTCGAACGTCGAGTGGATCCAGCCCGTTACGGGGGTGTGGTCCGGCCGGACAAGACCGTGCGGTGGGCGGCGGACGAGCTCAAGCAGGTCAGGCAGATGCGTGGGCGATCCCCGGATACGTGGCCCACGCCGACCGCCTTACCCGAGTCGCTGGACCAACTCGCCAAGTGGCTGACCGAGCTGGGATGGGACGATCTCACCTGCCTGGCTCGCCGGGAAGAACTGGCGGTCTATCGGACATTGTCGGCCGTCCAACCGGGCTTGTTCGCTGACCAGATCGTCCACGCCTTGGCCGCGTTACGCCACAGCCTCATGGAGTGCAGGCGGTATGAGGAAGCACTCGAGGTTGTCGAGGAGCTCCTGCGGCTGTCGGATACCAGCCGATCTGCACAGGCAGAGGCCCCGGATGCGCGCTACTGGCGGACGCTGCTCCTCGCCAAGCTCGGCCGCGACCAGGAGGCGGTGGAGTCCGCGGCCGAGGCGGTGACCGAGACCCGCGGACGGCTACAGCACGCTGGAGCCACATCGGCGAGCCTCGAGCTCATCCACGCACTGACGGCCTATGCGGATCGCCTGGACAAGGTCGGCCGCGTCGCCGAAGCCGCCGAGGTGAGCGCCGAGGTCATGGCGGCTTGGTGGCAACAGGCCGACTCGACGGTTCAATTCCTCCAGACGCTGGACCTGTGCAGCGAACGGCTCGTCCGGAGCGGGCAGACCGAACAGGCGCACGCGTGCATCGTCGAGGCGATGGGAAAGATGCGGCGCCGTAAGCGTGACACTTACCAGGCAAGGGCCTGGCACAACCTCGGGGTCCGCCTGATCGCGCTGGGGGCGCCGGAAGCAGCGCTGACCGCCTGCGAGGAAGCGGTACAGCTCTACCGCGACAGCGCGCGCGCTCATCAGGAGTGGCACCGGGAGCTGGAGGCGGAGGACGACTGGGACGACGATCAACGCTACTCCGAGGCGTACCTGCTCAAGCGGCGACGCGAGGAGCTGAAGTCCTCGCGGAAGGAGGTCCGTCGAGCCCAGCAGGACCTGCACGACGCCCTGCTCACCTTGAGCGCCTGCCTGCAGCAGCTCGACCACATCGACGAGGCGGCGGCGGCCGGCTCCGAAGCTGCCACACTCCGCGACTAGGGCTTCAGAAGCAGGTCAGCCAGTCGTTGATGATGGCGATCTGAACGGTGGCCTCATAGCGGACGGCGAGCTTGTCGTACCTGGTCGCGACGGCGCGGTAGCGTTTGATCGGATAATTTCGCATCCTGTTCGGCAGCGCGCGGATTCCCCTCTCCAAGCTCGTGATGGCTGAACGATGTGTGCGCCGCGGCAACTGATCAGGCTCCTTTCCCGGAGCTGGTCTCCGCGGACGGGTCGCGTATCGGTGCCAGGAGGATGAGGCGGCTGCCGACTGCTGCGGCGGCGAGGCTGGCAACGGTGCAGACGAGGTAGACGTTGGGTGAAGTCGGACACGGTCGGCGGAAGCGTGTACCAGCGAACACGATCCAACGGGCGAGGACACTCAGGGTGGCAAGGTGCTCCTACGCCTGCCAGGGTGTCCGTACCTGCGTGTTCGGCTCTTCGGCCCCGGCACGCGGATGTCACGGCGTCCCGGCGGCGCTTTCTAGGAGGTTCTTAAGTACGGCGAGGTTCTGGGCGACGGCTTGTCTGACGTTGGCGGTCGCGAGGGCGGAGACGACGCGCAGCAGTCCGCGGCCTTCCAGCCGTATCTCGTTGGTCAGTCTGGTGGCTCCTTCGTTGGGCTCGAGCGTGTAGGTGGAGGTGCCCTCCAGGTCGCCGAAGCCGCCGGTGACGGCCAGCAGCCGGTCGGGTTCGTAGCGGGAGATCTCAAGGGTCTCCTGCATGGGTCTGGGCAGCGTGCGCGTCTGGAGGTAGACGGTTCCCTGGGCGGGCGAGCCGGGCGAGACCTTCTGGGTCTCGGCGATGGCGTAGTTCCAGCGGGGCAGGTTCTCCAGGTCCGCCAGATACTTGAACACCTCGCCCGCCGGACGGTTGATCACTAGGTCATTGTGGAACCGCATGGTGACACATCCTGTTCTCCGGGGAGCTGGCCCGGCTCCATGAGCGGACTCTTGGATTGGGTTTGTGGCAGAGATGGCGGACTCGGGTGCCAAGGGGTTCAGCGGCTGCCTGCCCGTGAGACTCTGACGTCGCCATAGGGATCTGCGCACATACGGACCTGACCGTAATTAGGTTATTGATCTATGTCAATCGCCACGGTCGGCGCGGGCAAAGCCTACGACCGCATCATCGGCCTGGTCCTGCAGGAGATCGCCGTGGACCGCTGCATCACCAAGGCACCGGGAGGCGGTGAGTGCGGCGGGGTGGGCCGAGGATGGTAGTGATCTCGGCGATGGCTTCCACAGCGGCAGGCCGGCTCTGGGACGTCGACACCGGCGTGTGGACCACCGGGAGCTTGCCCCGGTCGGTGAGAGATTCGGTTTTGCCAAACGAGATCAGCCGCGCCACGGTGGCGCTGTGGCCGACCGCTTACCGGTTCAAGCGCGGTCACCGCATCCGCGTCCAGGTCTCCAGCGGGGCCTTCCCCCGCTACGCTCGTAAACCCGGCACCGGCGAACCCCACGCCACCGCCACCACCCTGAAGGCGGCCGACCAAGACGTCTACCACGACCACGCACATCCTTCCGCGGTGCTCCTGCCGGTGCGTGCTGCATCGTGAACGGAAGTTCAACGTCAGTGTCGATGTTCCGCGATGGCGAGTGCTGGGGCTGGAGGAGACGGCGGACGGCACCGTGGAGCCGGCGTCGTGGTCGGCGGCCACGCTACGCCGGACTGGACAGCGACGAGCAGTTCGATGATGGATGAATATCGGAGGCGGATCATGATCGGTTGGCTGTCTTTGGCGGGCGGTGTGCTGCTCGTCGGCATGGGGGCACTGTGGACCCTGCAGGGACTCGGTGTCGTCGGTGGAAGCGTGATGAGCGGCGCGACGCAGTGGGCCGTGATCGGCCCGATCGTCGCGGTGCTCGGGATCTGGCTGGTGGTTCGTGGGGTGCGGCGGGTGCGTGCCGGCAACCGACGCAGGGAGGGCGGCAGCAGCCGATGAGCGATCGGCGGCGGGCGGCCGAGGCGGACGGGCTTCGTCGAGGTGCCGATGCGGGCGGTTACGGACTCATCGTGATGGTGATCTGGTCCGGTGCTGCGTCCAGGAGGATCAGGAATCCTGCTATCCCGACGATCCAGCGCAGTGTTGTGCGGGATCCAGAGGAGAGCTTGTTCTGCCACCGTTCAAACCGTTCACGCATTCGTTCGCCCAGGGCCGCCCATGCGACAAAGAGCAGGATACCTGGGATCACCATGATGGTCACGTACACGGCGAGGAGCGGCGACCATTGGACGGCGGGCGGGTTGGCCGAGGTCATGATGCCGATCGCGCCGAAGTACGGCACGGCGGTGGCGAACTCGAACAGCCAGGTCCCCAGCCCCAACAGCAGCATCGAGCGCATGGTGAAGGACCGAGCCCGGATGGATGCACGTTCGGGGTTCTTGTCGGGGATGAAGTAGCTCCCCGCGATGAGCGCTGCGCCGAGGACGGCCTGTCCCCAGGCCCACACGGTGTCATCGACAATTGGCACGACAGCGCCCAGGCCGAGCATGAGCAGTACGCCCAAGGCGAAGTACGCGATCGCGACCGATCCGAGGTACACGCCAAGCAGCGCGCCCACGCGGTGCGGCCTGGCCAGCAGCAGATAGAGAGCTATCCCGATCACGGTGGGACTCAGCGTATCGAGCAGGGCCAGTCCGAGCACCGCGCCGATCGTCTCGATCGACAAAGCTGTCTCCTTCCGGGAGCCGACAAGCCGTAACAACACGCCCGTGTTAGTTAAAATAGCACATGCGTGTTAACATATGAACGTGCCACGACTCGTTGATCATGACCAGCGCCGGGCCGAGCTCGGCGAGGCCGCCATCCGGGTGATCCTCCGCGAAGGCCTTGCCGGCGTGACCGTCCGCGGAGTCGCCGCCGAAGCCGGCTGGTCCACCGGGTCCCTGCGGCATTACTTCCGCAATCAGCACGAATTGCAGGCCTACGTCGTACAAGCCACCACCGACACCCTCCGCCGACGGGTCCTCCCACGCGTTCAGCGGCCCCGCACTGCAAGTTCGGTGGTCGAAGGGATCGCCACGATCGTGGAGGAGATGCTGCCGCTCGATGCCGGGCGGCTCGAGGAATACGCGCTGTGGTCAGCGGTCGTGGAATGGGAACGTCAACACCCTCCAGAAGGAGGCTCTGTGACGTGGAACGACCAACGGGCGCTGTACCGCCAATGCATCGCCTCCCTGCGCGGATTCGAGGCGACCCGCGAACCGAGCCAGGCCACGCTCGCGCACCCTGATGCCCAGGTCGAGCTCTGGGCGGCGCTCCTGCACACGTTCGTCGACGGACTCGCCGCCCAGATCACGAACACACCCGGCGAAGTATCCGCCGACACTGCCGCACAACTGCTGCGTTCACTGCTGCAAGCCGTACCTCGTGCACGGGCAGATCAATGTGCGCACCAACCGCGAGCGGAAAGCGCAGCGCAGGCTGCACAGGTTCAACGATGTCGGGATTGACGGGTTAAACATGTGTCCAGGTGTTCCGAGCCCGAACAACTTCGCCCCCGGGGAGCTCAAGAAGTACTGACTTTCGACAGGGGTTCCGGTTGACGATCGGCGGATGACCCACCCGGTCCGCCCCCGACATGCTCGCCGCCATGAACACGTACTTTCCAGGACGGTGGATCGGCGGCGCGACGCTCGTGCTGGGGCCGGTCGTCATGTGCGCCGGATACCTGCTGCGCTACCTGAGCACGATCACCGCCCTCACCCCACAGCAGCAGGCGTGGGCCGAGGCGCAGCCGTTCGCCGCCTACGGCCAGCTCCTCGCCTACACCTCGGAGCCCGCCCTGCTCACCCTCTCCTACGCGGTCTTCGCCCTGGGGGCGGTGCTGCTCTTCCCCGCCTTCGTCGCTCTGGCCCAGCGGGTCGGTGGCGGCCTCGCCTTCTGGGGCGCCACCCTGCTGGTCGCCGGGCTCTTCTCCCGCCTGTACTCCGCCGGCGCCGACCAGACCGCCTTCCAGCTCACCGAGGTCATCGGCCTGGACCAGGCGACGAATGCGATCATGAACGAGTACGTGGACATTTCCTACGGCCCGTGGCGGGGGAAGGTCTGGGCCTCGGTCGGCCAGTACGCGGGCTCGCTCCTGCTGGCCGTCGCCGCCTGGCGCTCGGGCGTCTTCGGCACCGCCCGGGCCTTGATGCTGCTCCTGGCGGGAGGCACCTGGATGGGCGTACTCAAGGCCGCCTCGATCCCCGATGCGCTGGTCACCGCCCTGCTCTGCGTGGCCCTGGTCCCGCTGGGCGTGCGGATGCTGCGGGACCGGCTGCCGGTTCCGGCCGGGCGTCCGAGGGTGCTGAGCTGGTGAGCTTCATGGGGGCGCGGACTGGGCCGAACGCGGCCACAGATGGGTCCCGCCCTTTCGAGCCACAACTGCGCGCTCAGCTGACGGCAGCGCCGAACCACTTGGGCAGCTGGCTGAGCAGCTTCTGCTGGTCTTCGCCGACCCACGCCACGTGGCCGTCCGGCCGCACCAGCGCCGCGGGCACGTCCAGTTCCTCGCTGTCGTCGACGACGTGGTCGACCCGGTCTGCCCAGCCCGCCACCGAGAGCCGGCCGGTCTGGTCGAGCAGCAGCCCGCGACCCCCGTGCATCAGCTCGTAGAGGCGACCCCGCTTCAGCTCCACGTCCCGCATCCGCCGGCCGAGCAGTTCATGCCCCTCGCCGAAGTCGTAGCGCACCCCGATCGCAGTGATCTTCTCGATCAGGTACCGGTTCACCTCCTCGAAGTCCATCAGTTCCGACACCACTTGGCGCAGTGCCTGGGGACCCGGCTCGGTGGACATCAGCACGGTTTGCGCGCGGGTGTTGTCCAGCACGTCGGCGGCCACCGGGTGCCGTTCGGTGTGGTAGCTGTCCAGCAGCCCTTCCGGTGCCCAGCCGTTGACCTCGGCGGCCAGTTTCCAGCCCAGGTTGAACGCGTCCTGGATGCCGAGGTTGAGCCCCTGCCCGCCCAGCGGGGGGTGAACATGCGCCGCGTCGCCGGCCAGCAGCACCCGGCCGACCCGGTAGCGCTCGGCCAGCCGGGTGGCGTCGCCGAACCGGGACAGCCAGCGCGGTGAGTGCACGCCGAAGTCGGTGCCCGCGAAGGCCCGCAGCTGCTGCTTGAACTCCTCGAGGGTCGGCGGAACCGTGCGGTCCTCGGCCACCCCCTCGGCGGGCACGACGACGCGGTACACTCCGTCCCCGAGAGGCCCGGCGCCGAACTGCAGCTGGGTCTTGCGGACTTCCGCGACGATGGCGGCGACCGTCGCCGGATCCTCGGTCACCTCCATCTCGCCCAGCAGCGTCTCCACCTTGGCGGGCTCACCGGGGAAGCCGACGCCGAGCAGCTTGCGCACCGTGCTGCGGCCGCCGTCGCAACCGACGAGGTAGCGCGAGCGCAACTGCGTGCCGCCGGCCAGCTCGACGGTC
Source organism: Nonomuraea basaltis (assembly GCF_005893125.1). Lineage (GTDB taxonomy): Bacteria > Actinomycetota > Actinomycetes > Streptosporangiales > Streptosporangiaceae > Nonomuraea > Nonomuraea basaltis. The sequence goes on from NZ_VCJS01000105.1 coordinate 20,337, forward strand.
ACCCCGTCCTCATCCTGGCTCAGCCCGACCAGCTCGCAGCCACGCCGGATCTCGACGCCGACCTCGGCGGCGTGCTCGGCCAGCAGGCGCTCGGTGATGGTCTGCGGGATACCGAGGATGTACGAGTGTGCGGTGTCCAGCCGGTCCGGCCACGGCTTGAGGATGCCGGCGAAGTAGCCGCCAATCTTGTACTGCTTGCCGTGCGCGAGGAACCGCTCCAGCAGACCGCGCTGGTCCATCACCTCGATGCTGCGCACGTGCAGGCCGAGCGCGCGGACATACCTGGTCGGCTCCGCCTCCTTCTCCAGCACGAGCGCGTGCACGCCGTGCAGCCGTAACTCGCTGGCCAGCATCAAGCCGGTCGGTCCGCCGCCGGCAACGATCACGTCAATCATGAAACCCCCATTCAACAAGCGACAAACGCACACGTACTTCGCGAACCCCTGATTGCCGCAGGGTCTGGCCTCGGCGGACGATTCTGCAGCACGACCCGGGTCTTGCCGCAAGCCCCCCGGTGCGCTATATGTTGAGAGTGGCAAGGAGTGGGTAATCTCCTTGCCTTTGTCTTTTGCCGTCCGCTGTGGATGCGACGGTGACCTTGCCAGCGCCCGCGAGCTGATCACCCACGCGGTCGAGGTCACGGAACGAGTCAGCGGGAACGCCGACCACCGCGTTCAACGCCACCGGCGTTGCCCTCTACCAGGTGAGCATCTCCCAGGTCCTCGGCGACAACGGCACGGCGATTGAACACGCCCGGACCGTCGCCCCAGGCGACATCCCGACCGCCGAACGCCGTGGCCGCTACCAGACGTCCAGCGCCCTTGGCACGTGCGTATCCGCAACGCTCTGGATCGCATCCATGCCGGCCTCGGGCAAGCTGGCCGATCACCTCGGCACGTCGGACAACCAAGGGCAGTGTCTCCTAGGTGGGGTCAATGACCTGGCGGCTCCTCACAACTTAGGGAATCTGGGAGTCCCACCAGGCGAGCACTCGTGTCCCGAACAGCGTCAGCCACTTCGATGGCTCCCCCGCCGGCGCGTCGACCTCGAACCACACCCGCCCGGGGTGCCGGCGGGCCTGGAGCCAGGTGCCGTCCGGCTGCCTGGCGGCACGGATGAGCTCGATCGCGTCAGCCATGCGCGGGTCCGGCGTAGCGCCGTCCAGCAGTGAAACCTGGCGAAAGTACTCGGCTGCGTTGAGCACGTTGTAGAACCCGCGGAGCGGGTAGGCGAAACGGTCCACCCACGGTGCCACCGGTTCGCCCGTCGAGAGACGGCGGAAAAGCCCGCGCTGCAGGAGGTACTCCTCGCCTGAGCGCCGGGCAGCGCGCGTCGCGTCCGTGCCTCCGGTCGCGACGTCGTAGGCGAGCAGCCCCTTGAGGGAGTTGAGCGTCGAGTGGAACGACGATCGCGTTGAGCCCTCGATCCACTCGCAGTTCCAACCGCCGTCGGGCAGTCGATGCTCGAGGAGCCAGTCGACGATGCCGGTGATGTCGGCGCCGAGCCACAGACCGTTCGCGACCGTCCAGGCGTTGATGCAGCAGTCGACCTCGCCACCCCAGTACGGCAGGTTCTCGTACTCCCAGCGGCTGTTCTCGGCGAGAAGCTCGGCCGTGCGGCGTTCGCGCAGGACCGCGGACTCGAGGCCCCACTCCCGCAACGAGTTGAGCGTCCACGTTGTCGCCGTCCAGGGCTGCCCGGCATCCTCTGCCGCTTCAGGACCGTGAAAGTCGAAATCGGCGGGGAAGAACGCGCCGCCCGCCCACTGGCCATCAGGGCCCTGGAGCGCGAGGAGGCGCGCCCCGAAGCCCTCAGCCGCGATCCTTGCCCGCGTTGCTCCCCAAACCTCGGGCGGATCGCGCACAAGATCGCGCTCGACCTGCCAGCGCAATGCCGGATCAGAGTCGCGGAGCCACGCGATCAAGACCTTGGTCACCATGGCGCGACTTTAGCCCGGAGATTCCACGGGCGGCAGTGGGGTAGACGCGGAAAGTGCTCCTGATCTGGAGATGATGTGATCAAGCGCCATGACGGATCGAGGTCCGGCTCCAGAAGATGGAGTGCGGTGACCAGGAGGGGGACCGCGGCAGTCAGGGTGAGAGCGAGGTGAGCCGCGGGTTGTCGCAACATTGTCACGGCGGGTTCACGTTCCTTGGTTCGCAGCGCCGAACCAGGTGGTCAGCGCTTTGTGCAGACCGTGGTGCACCGGCTGCTCCGATCGGTGGAGGGGCTCGGCCCAGGCCACGTAGCCATCGGGGCGGATCAGCAAGGCGGCCGCGGGGGCGGGCGGGGCGCAGCAGCTGCGCGATCCGCATGGGTCCGTCACCGGTGCCCAACTGGAAGTCGGGCAGCCAGCGACCGACCAGCGGATGTGGCGGCGAGGCGTCGTCGCCCATGTCGTAGCGGATGTCCGTGCCGGCCATGAGGTCGGCGATGCGGCGGCGGTTACTGTCGTCGTCGAGTAGTTCGCTGAGCGCTGCCGAAGGCACCCGCGTCGAGGGCTGCGGACAGGCCCGGGTAGTACGCCGCGTCGATCAGGTGGGTGAGCAGTGCGCTGTAGCGGCCGAGTCCCGTCATGCCCGTCTCATCCGCGCCGCCCCCCAATCCGTGGGCGAGCGAGGCGGCGCTGACGGCGTACGCGGACAGGGTACGAACCGTTGCCTTGATTGGCTAAGCGGACCTGAGCGGGGATGTGTTTCGGATCATCTGGTCGGGCTGTTTTCGTGCCGGGATTGCTGAGTCGTCGGGTGGGTGGCGCCCGGGAATTGTCGGTGGCGGTGTGTAGCGTCGCGTGCGCACGATGATGTCACGGGTTCCGGTGCCGGGGAGAGGGGCGGGTGCGCATGGCGGTGATGGTGGCGACCGCGACCTGTACCGGGCACCGGGCCGTTGTGGAGGCAACCGGGCAGGTGCTGACCGGGCCGCTGCTGGCCGAGCGGGTGGCCTGGCTGACCGCGCTGACCCGGGCCATGACCGCCGGGATCGTTGCCGGGCGGTGGAATGCGCGGGATCTGGACGTGCTGGCCGCCGGGGTCGGGGTGGACGGGCGGGTGTTGCCGGTCAAGGGGTGGATGGCCATCCGCAGGCTGGCCTGGGGGTGCGCTGCCGGGATACCCGGTGGCGGGGTGAGCGGCGGCGGGGTGTATGTCTCGGATCGGGTGCGGCGGTGTGCCGAGGAGCAGGCGGCCCGCATGTTGCGGGCGGCGCTGCACCGGCGGGGCGTCGTGGCGGCGATCCTGGCCACCTGGCCGCAGAACCCGCAGCGGCGTAGCGAGACGGAGTGGAAGGCGTTGCCTGCGGCGCTGCCGCAGGGGGTCACCCCGGCGGAGATCCGTAACCGCACCCGGCAGGTCCGTGCCGTGCTGGAGCGCGAGGGCGTGTTGCCGGGTGACCTCACCGAGGTGGAGGAGCCGCCCCGGGTTGCCGCCCAGGCGGTGCTGGCGGCGGCCGACCGGCAACTGGTCACCCTGACCCGCACCAGCGACACCAGCGCCATGTTGCGGGTGCAGTTGCCGCTGAACTCCTCGCCCACCTCACCCAAGGATTGGGCGTGGCACGCCATCGTGTTCACGCTGCCGCCCACCGTGGCGCCGGAGGCCAAACTCTGCACCCCCACGGTGCGCATCGTCCACGGCAAGGTGCGCATCGATCTGCCGTTCCAGACCCCGATCCCATCCGCCCCGGCCACCGGCCACACCGTGGCCCTGGGCCTGGACTGGGGCGTGAACACCCTCCTGACCGGCACCATCGCCCGGCTCCGCGACGCCCGGCTAGGCGAGGGCCGGGTGTGCACCGACGGGCGGATGCTGCGCTACGACGCCACCGCGATCTCGGCCAAGCTGCACCGACTGCGCGGCCAGCGCGAACACCTGGCCACCAAACGCGACCACTGCGCGGCGCTGCTGTCCGGGCTGGATGCGGCCACTGCCGACGATGCATGTGATGCTGCTGCCACTGCCCCCACTGCCGTCGATACACCCGATGCCGGTGATGTCCGCCGCGCCGCGTTGGAGCGCGGGCACCGGGTGCTGGCGGTGGAGCATGAGCGGGTGTGCGCCCGGATCGGCCCTCCGCTCCCGAAGGTGGCCCCAGCCCCAAAGTAGCGATGAGTTAGATCACGGTTGCGGTTCGCGGTCGTCACGAATCGCGTGTACCGGGGCGTAGGGGGTGTTCCCCGTTCGATCGTGTTGCCCTGTTCTCGGGGGTCGGTCGGGCGAAGGGAGCGGCGGGGATGCGTCGAGAATGGGAGCCGGAGGAGCTGATCGAGGCCTGGACGCTGCTGGATGACGACTGGGACCTGGTCGGGAACAAGACGGGCGCGACACGTCTGGGCTTCGGTGTGTTGCTGAAATTCTTCGAGCAGGAGGGCCGGTTCCCTCGGCACGCGGGCGAGGTACCCAAGGCTGCCGTCGACTACGTGGCGGGGCAGGTGAAGGTCGATCCGGCGCTGTTCGCGGAGTATCGGTGGTCGGGGTCGACGATTGAGTACCACCGGGCGCAGGTGCGGGAGGCCCTGGGCTTCCGGGAATCGACCCGGGCGGATGAGGACGTGCTGGCCGGGTGGCTGGCGGACAAGATCTGTCCGATGGTGTTCACCGACGAGGGGCTGCGGGCGGCTCTGCTGTCCCGCTGCCGGACGTTGAAGATCGAACCGCCGGGCAGGCCGGACCGGATCGTGGGTGCGGGCAGGGCGCGGTTCGAGCGGGAGTTCTGCCTGCACGTGCTGAACGGGTTGTCGGCGGACTCGGCGCGGTCGCTGTGGGAGCTGGCCACCGGCGAGGACGGGTTCCTGCAGGAGCTCGCGCCCCGGCTCGCCCAAGTCCGGCCGTCGAAGGAGCTGCTCGGTGTGTATTTCGAGCAGCTCCGCAACGGCATGCGTGAACTGGCTCGCGCGGGACTCGCGCACGGCGACCTTTCGCCGTACAACGTCCTCGCGCAGGACGAGCGGATCGTGATGATCGACCTGCCCCAGGTCGTCGACATCGTCGGCAACCCGAAGGGCATGGACTTCCTGATGCGCGACTGCCACAACATGGCCACCTGGTTCACGAACCGTGGGCTCGAGATCGACGAACAGGAGCTGTTTGCCGACCTGCTCACGATGGTGTTCTGATCGCCTTATGCACGACAACACACTCGGACACCGACAGGTCTATCCGGAACCTACAGCGGTGCGGCGAAGTCGGTGACGACCAGTGGCTGACCGAGACCGTGGGCGAGGGGCTGGTGGCAGCCTTTAGTCTGTACCTGGACGGCGCCGCCTGGATCACCCTCCTCCCGGCGAACTGATCAGTGCCCTGAAGGCCGCTGGCTCTCATTCCGGCTCGGGGCCTCGTCGGCTCCTCCTAAGTAGCTCTGCGCAGTGTTCCGATTTCGTCACGCTGCGATCACGTCACAGCGAAGCCCTTTACTACACGGCCTTGCCTTAGGCGAGTGGCTCCGTGGTATCCGGCCACGGAGCCTTCGCGAAAACCCGTTGGCGGACCACAGCGACCGCTGCTACCTTTCTGGAGGCCGTGCGAGAGAACGAGGAGGTGGTACCCGTGAACGCAGTATCGACATGGGTGCTCCCCTCTGGGGTCACGGTCGGGCGATAGGTCGTCCGGGAGCGCCGTTCAAGCGCACTCCCGAAAGGCACGACCTTGCGATTCACTTCTGAACAGCGCCTCGACGACGGCGTCGTCGAACGCGAATTCACCCTCGGTGAGATCCCCGGCATCCTGTGGACGCCCTCATCCGCGTCCGCACCGGTCCCGCTGATCCTGCTCGGCCACCCCCCGCTCGGGCTGCGCAAGATGTACCCCCGGCTGGTGGTGCGGGCCCGGCAGGCCGCGGCGGATGGCTTCGCCGCCGCCACCATCGAGCTCCCCGGGAGCGGTGACCGGCCCCGTTTGGCCGGTGCCGAGCAGGCCGGCGCCGACCTGCGCCGGGCTATGGAGGCCGGCGAGCCGGTCGGTGACGAGATCATCGACGCCCTCATCCTCCCGCTGGTCGACAAGGCGGTCCCGGAATGGCAGGCCACCTTGGACGCCCTCCTGTCGCTGCCCGAGATCGGCGGCCCGGTCGGGTACTCGGGGGGAGTGATCTCCATCGGCATCCGGCTTGCGGTGGTTGAGCCGCGCATCGTGGCCGCCGGCTTCTTCGCCGGGAGTTTCGTGCCTCGCACCATGTTCGAGGAAGCCCGACAGGTCACCATTCCGCTGCATGTCCTGCTGCAGTGGGATGACAAAGGGAACGACAGGCAGGCGGCCCTGGACCTGTTCGACGCCTTCGGCTCCAAGGAGAAAACGCTGCACGCCAACATGGGCGGGCACACCGGTGTCCCGCAGTTCGCAGGGGAGGATGCGGCCGGGTTCTTCGCCCGGCATCTGCGCTAGCCGCAGGCCAGGGCCCGCCGCCAGGCCAGCAGCAGGGGGTAGGCGGCGCCGGCCAGCACGCCGCTCATCGAGGACAAGCCTCGGCCCTCCTCGATAGCGGTGGCCCGCAGATACACAACCGCCCCGACCGGCCGGTACCGGCCGGTCGGGGCGGCGGGCTACTTGCTCATCAGAGAGGAAATCCACAGGCATGAGCAGGAACGCTAGGGCGCTCGGCCAGGGCAAACAGCCGTCGTCACCGAATCGTCGTCAAGATCGACTCTCTAGCGCCAAAACTCCGGTCCGATCCTCCCCGGAGACCACCTTGGGGTCGTGGTCATATTCCAACGAGACTTCTCGATAAGCGCTGAGCCGCAGGTCGGCTGAGTGTCGGGGGTGCAGCAGGTCGAGTCGGTCTCGATTCGACATACTGGCAAGTAGTAACGGAATGTTCTCGTAAGGTCACCATCTGTGCAGCATGAGTATCTATCTGGCGAGCAGGTAAGCCGGTACGGCCGGTTTGTGGCGGATCCGACGCCCGAGGAACTGGAGAGGTTCTTCTTCCTGGATGAGGCCGCGCTGGCGCAGGCGCGGAGGCGGCGGTGTGGAAAATCGGCTCGGCTGGTCGCTGCAGTGGGGGACGGTGCGGATGCTCGGCACGTTCCTGACCGACACCGGGCCCGCCGAGGTGCCGGAGGTGGTGATCCGCTACGTGGCCGAGCAACTGGGCATCGAGGACTGGACGGTCGTCAAGCGCTACGGCGACCGGTGGCAGACCCCCTACGATCACGCGGCGCAGATCCGGAAGCTGCTGAAGTACCGGGAGTTCGGCGAGGCCGAGGTGACGGCGTTCATCGCCTCGCGGGTGGCCAAGACACGCGATTCCAAGCGGGAGCTGTTCGACCGGGCGGTGCTGTGGCTGATTGAGAACCGGGTGCTGCTGCCGGGCATCACGACGGTGTCACGGCTGGTGACCGAGGTACGGCGGGAGGGGCTGACCGCGATCAACCGGGCGCTGGTGGAGGCGGCGCCGCGGCACATGCGCGGGGAGCTGGTGGCCACGCTCACTGTGCCCGAGGGCAAGAAGGTGTCGGTGCTGGAGTGGAGTCGCGAGGCCACGCTGCTGGCGACGGTGCGGCAGCTGGAGGGTGTCGCGGTCGATGACGCGTTGCTGCTGTTCGACCTGCTGATGTCGACGAAGCTGCTGTCGCAGGCCAGCCGGGCCGGGGACAAGGAGAAGCTGCGGAATCTGCCGCGGCTGCGGGTGGCGGCATCCCGGCTGGCGACCGCGTGGGCGATCGTGCGCGATACCCCGCCGACCCGTGTCGGCGATGATGGCGGGTCCAAGGTCACCACGGCGAGCGAGGTGGTGAGCGCGGTGGTGCAGGTGGTCAGCCGGGAGCAGTTGGAGGCGGCGCTGGCCACGATTGCGGAGCTGCTGCCGCTGCCGACGGATGAGGACGACGGCGATCTGGAGTGGCGGGCGGAGCTGGTGGAGCACTACGGCACCGTCAAGCCGTTCATCGAGCAGCTGGCCTCGGTCATCCCGTGGGGGGCGACGGCGGCTGGCTCGCCGATCGTCGCCGCGGTGAAGGCGCTGCCGAAGCTGACGGCGGCGCGCAAGCCGGGCCGCGAGCACATCAAGGGGTTCGAGGAGCTGGTGACCGGGTCGTGGCGGCGGCTGGTGTTCGGTAACCCCGCGCTGCAGGCGCCGCTGATCGACAGGCCCGCCTATGTCTTCGCCATCCTGGAGGCCCTGCATCTGGCCCTGCGCCGCCGCGATGTGTACGCGGTGGGCGCGGACAAGTGGGGCAACCCGCGGGCCAGGCTGATCGAGGAGCGGCTGTGGGTTCGCGAGCGCGACTCGGTGCTGACGGCGCTGGACTTGCAGGCCGATCCGCGTGCTCATCTGCGGGAGCTGGCTGACCTGGTCGACGACGCCTACACTCAGGTCGCGGCCGGGCTGTCGGCGAATGCGGCGGTGAATATCAAGGGCGGCAAGCTGCAGCTGTCGCGGCTGGAGGCCGCCCCGCTGCCGGAGGGGTTCAAGGCCGTGCACGACGCGGTGGCCGCGATGCTGCCGCGCATCGACTACCCCGAGCTGCTGCTGGAGACGCACGCCAAGACCGGCATGTTCGACTGCATGCGCCACATCTCCGGCTCGCACCTGCGCCGCGATGACCTCGATATCACCCTGGCCGCGCTCACCGTGGCCAGGTCCTGCAACGTGGGCCTGGTGCCGGTGATCAAAGAGGGGATGCCGGCGCTGGCCGAGCACCGGCTGCTGGGCGTGGAGAAGGGCTACTTTCACGGCGAAGGCATCGCCGCGGCCTCGGCCTGCCTGGTCGACAAGCAGGCGGGCATCGACATCACCGCCGACTGGGCCGGCGGGCTGGTGGCCTCGGTGGACGGCATGCGCTTCGTCGTGCCGGTCCGCTCCCTGCACGCCCGGCCCTCGCCGCTCTACTGGGGGATCGGCAAGCGCGCACGCGGCTCGACCTGGCTAAACACCGTCTCGGACAAGGTGATGAGGCTCGGCGGGTTGCTGGTGCCCGGCACGCTGCGCGACTCGCTGTTCATCCTGAACGCCATTCACCGCCTGGACGCCGCCGAGCACCCCGAGGTGATCACGACCGATCAGGGCAGCTATAGCGACGTCGTGTATGGCCTGTTCGCGATCTGCGGTTATCAGTTCGCGCCGCGGCACGCCGACATCACCGACACCCAGCTGTGGTGGGTCGACACTGCGATGCTGGAGGGCACCCTGACCCGCGATCACAGGTCCGGCAACGCGTGGGGCGCCTTCAACACTCTGGGCCTGCGCCGGGTGTCGCTGCCGGCCATCGTGCAGCACTGGGACGACATGGTGCGGGTGGCCGGCTCGCTGGCCACCAATCAGGTCCGCGCCTACGACTTGATCCGGATGATGATGGCCGACGGCCGCCTGACCGGTCTCGGGAACGCCTTTGCCCACTACGGCCGGATCTTCAAATCGCTCCACCTGCTTCAGGTCATCCACGTCGAGGAGTACCGCAGGGTGATCGGAGCCCAGCTCAACATCGGCGAGTCCCGCCACACCCTGGCCCGCCGCGTCTTCTTTGGCAACCTCGGCCGCCTGACCAGGGGCTATGAACGCGGCATGGAGGACCAGGTGGGCGCGCTCGGCCTCGGGCTGAACGCCATAATCTGGTGGAATTCGCTCTATATCGATGCGGCGGTCAAGAAGCTGGACAGCGGCGCGCTGGGCATCAAGGGTGGGCAAGTCACCCCAGAGATCCGCGCCCATGTGCTGCCTCTGCTGTTCGAGCACATCAACTTCCACGGCTTCTACCCGTTCAACCGCCCCGAGGTCGGCGGAGAACTTCGCGAGCTTCACAACCCGGCCGCCGCAGAAGACGACAGGTAGCATGCCGGAGATCGCGAGAGCCGCTGGCGTCGGGGGCGCGGGGGTCAGAGTGCGGCGGAGCGAAAACGTACGCTAAAGCCTGCCCTCGCAACTCGACATCTGACGGTGTCGAGGACCCCCTTCTCGGTCGACGTCACCAGGGTAAGTAACTCTGTGTGACGGTTGGCATCCGGGAAGCCTCGGTCCGGAATTTGATGCTTCAGGGTGAGCTTGCATTCGGTACCTGGGTACAGGTTTGCCGTCGAGGTATAACACAAGACATCGCCCCTGACCTGGGACGGCCCCCTCCGCCTGCACCTTGCCCACTGCCGAGCAGCCGCTTCGCGTGGCCGAGTTCGACGCGTTGTTCGCCGACGCGGTGCAGGGCATGGTCAGTGCGGAGCCCGCGGGTGCGAGGGAGCTGGGCGGTGCCCAGACGTCGGCCTGGCCATACTGCGTGCGCCGGCGGATCGCCCGGACAGGCGGCGCGCCGCCGCCATGTCCGGGTGATGTCAGCAGGCGCTACTGAGGCGGGAGGAAGGGCGAGCCGAACGCCGCCTCGGCGACCTGGTTGCAGACCGGGTACCAGTTCCAGTCGCAGTTGATGTTCATGGAGACCAGGCGTCGGGCGTCGGGGGTGCCCATGGTGAAACTGGCGGTGCCCAGCTCCAAGCCAGCCACGATGTGGAGGGTGCGGCCGTTGGCCAGCGTCCATTGGCTCACGCCGGTGCCGTAGCGGGTGTTGGGCATCCAGTCCCTGGTGGGGACCGTGCTCCACATCGTGCGATGCTGCGCGGGCGGCAATAGCGAGCCGGTGATCATCGCGTTGGTGAACCGGAGCATGTCGCTGGTGGTCGAGACGGCGCCGCCGGCGGCCCATCCCCAGGTGGTCCTGTCGGTGACGTCGACCGGATCGGAATCGGGGCCTTCCAAGAGTGACTCGTAGTTGTCGGGCGTGAGGCTGTCCGGGTCGATGCCGTCCTTGAAGAACTGTCTCGTATAGATCCTGGCGTGCGGTCCCCGGACCCGCTGCTCGGCGAAGGGTCGCGCGTAGGTGCCGGTCAGTCCGAGCGGCTGGACGACCGTTCTGTCGACCTCGTCCTCGTAGCTACGCCCTGTCGCCTTCTCGATGATCGCCCCGACGAGGTGGTAGCCGCCGTTGCTGTAGGCGAAGTCCGCACCCGGTGCGTACAACGGCGGAATGGCCATCTGGAGCTTCAGCAGCTGCTCGACGGTCCAGACGTCGTAGCGATGCGCGGCGAACCCGGGCCGGGTGTGATACTTGCGCGCGATCTCGGCACTCAGCCCGGTGATCCCCAGGCCGCTGGTGTGGGTGAGCAGCTGCCCGATGGTGATCTGACGGCCGTCGTTGCCGTTGCCTCGCACCACGCCGGGCAGCCACTCCTCCACGGTGTCGGCGAGGCTCAGCCTGCCCTCGGCCTCCAGCGTCAGCATCGCGGCGGCGGTGAACGCCTTGGCGGCGCTGCCGACGTTGAACTGCTCCCCGGGTTCGCGGCGGCGGCCGGTGCCCAGGTCGGCCACTCCGGCCGAGCCGAACCAGGCTCCGTTCTCGTCCTGAATCTCGGCGACGACGCCGGGCGTGCCGTACTCGGCCACCGCACGCTCCAGCGCCTTCTGTACGTCTTCGCGCCTGGCGTTCGTGGAATCGGTCATGGTGCACTCCTTGTGGACGGGATTTCGCTTCACACGATGGGGTGCGCCCGTGACGTACGGGTGATAGACGCGTGACAGACCGCGCTGGTTCTGTAAGCGGCAACCGGCGCCCCTTCAAACTGCCGAAGTCACCGCGCCTGCCAGCCGGTCGATGGCTTCCTGCCGGGGTAGCCGCGTGCCCCTTTGGTACGCCGCGTCGTACACGGCCGGGCCGAGCCGTACGCTCAAGGCGGCGGCGAGCTCGCGGACCTCGGGGTCTCCGTGGTCGAAGGCGCCACGGATCGCCTGGCTCATGCCGAGCGTGGTGGCGGCGCCGCCCGGGTCTCCCTCGAGGGAGAGCAACGTGGCCAGCCGCTGAGCGGCGGCGGCCAGGTCGTGCTGCCCGGCCGCTGTCCGGACGACGTCGGGAAGGAGGTCGCGGGCCCGCTTCGCGTCTCGGGCCGTCAGCCGGTTCGCCATCCGGGCGGGGAGCACGAAGCCGTCGAGCGCGTTGGCGGTCGGGAGAAAAGGGCTCTCCTGTGCGATCCGCTCGATGCGGTCGAGTTCTCGGTCGGCCCGCTCCACATCGCCGGAGCGCCGGTAGAGCTCGACCAGAGCGGCCATGACCTCAATCTGCTGCGGCTGACGCCCCTTCTCCCAGGCCGCCCGCTCGGCGATCTCGAGGTCTCGCCTGGCACCGGCCAGATCTCCCGCCCGCATCCGTTCCTGCGCGAGGGCGATGCGATGAGTGATCTCATGATGGGAGGTCAGCGCGATGCTGTGCTCGTAGAGGGCGATCGCGCCGTCGTGGTCACCACGAACGGAGCGCGCTCGTGCCACCTGGGTCAGGACGATGGCCGTCAACAGCCGGTCGCCGGTCCTTTCCAGCAGGTGGTGCGCCATGTCCAGCGCCGTCGCGGCGGCTTCCCAGTCGCCGCGCTCATGACCGATCATCGCCTCCATGAAGAAGGTGCAGGCGATGACCCAAGAGTCGGAGCGGCTGCGCGCCCTGGCCGTCTCGCGTTCGACCAGGTCGTCCTGGCGGGTGAGGTGTCCGATGACGAGCGTCGCCAGCAACACCGTGGGATAGCGCTCCAGCGCGCCAGTGCGCGCGCCCTCCTCGATGAGTGCCTTCGCCCGGTCGGGGGTGACGTCCGGCGCGTCGTCCCCCAGCGCGTGCATGATGTCGAAGGCGGCGCGGGCGTCAGGGGAAAGCACGTCGCCGAATTCCAGCACCCGGGCGACGAACGCCTCGCTGCGCGGTTCGTAGCGCACCATCGTCCAGTACCAGTACAGCGCGGCGAGGATCCGCGCCGCGGTCATGGCGTCGTCCTCGTCGATGGCCGTACGCAGCGCGTGGACGATGTTGTCGTATTCGGTGTCGAACACCCGCAGCGACGCCTCCTGCTCGTGGGAGCGCAGCAGCGGTTCGTGATCCTCGGCGAGGTCGGCGAAGTGTCGCGTGAACCGAGCCCGCGTCGTGTCCCGTTCGTCGGCGAGGTCGAGCTTTCCCCCGGCGTAGGCGCGGATGGTCTCCAGCATCCGGTAGCCGCTCCCGGTCCGCTCCACGATGGACTTGTCGACCAGGGAGTCGAGCACATAGGCGATGTCCCCCGGCGGCAACGTCTGGTCTGAGCAGATCGCTTCGATGGCGGCGGCGCCCGTTCGTGCGGGAAATATCGCGATACGGCGGGCGAGGGTCCTTTCCTGGTCGGTCAGGAGATCCCAGCTCCATTCGATGACGGCGTGCAGGGTTCGCTGACGGGGCTGGGCGCTTCGATTACCTGAAGCCAGGAGGCGGAACCGGTCGTCAAGCCGCCGGGCGATCTGATCGGCCTCCATGGTGCGCAGCCGGGCGGCGGCCAATTCCAGGGCGAGGGGCAGCCCGTCGAGGCGCCGCACGATGTCGGTGACCGTCTTCTCGTCCAGCGCTACGCCGGGCCGTACCGCCGTCGCGCGGTCGGTGAAGAGCCGGACGGCGGCCGGCTGAGGCAGCGGGCCGAGCCGGTAGAGCGCCTCGCCGATGATGCCGAGGGGCTCCCTGCTGGTCGACAGAATCGTCAGGTACGGCTGCCGCTCCAGCAACCGGCCGGCGAACTCGGCGGCCTCCGCCACGAGATGCTCGCAGTTGTCCAGCACCAGGACGGCCTCGGTGCCGCCGAGCAGCTCGGCCACCCGAGTCACCGGATCCGCCGACCCCCCGCCGAGCGGCCACGCGCCCGGGGAGCTCAGCGCGCCCAGAACGGCCTCGGCCAAGACGTCGGTCCCGGATACGTCGGTCCCGGATAGGGAAACGAGCCAGACGCGGCCACGGCGGTGGGTGCGGTGACGGGAGGCGGTTTCCACAGCGAGCCTGGTCTTGCCGGTGCCGCCTGGGCCGACGACGGTCACCAGGCGGGAGCTCTCCAGCAGCCCGCCGAGCGTCTTGAGCTCGTCGTCGCGGCCGACGAAGCTGGTCAGCGGCGCGGGCAGCCAGCCGGGCTCCGGCTCCGCGCGTGCCCTCGGCGCCTCGCGCTCACCGCGCAGCACCGCCAGATGGGCGCTCCGCAGCTCTTCGGAGGGGTCGATGCCGAGCTGGTCGGCGAGGGTGCCCCGGATCCGCTCGAACACGCGCAGGGCGTCCGACTGCCGACCTGCGGCGTGGAGAGCGCGCATGTGCAGGGCGGCCAGTCGTTCACGCAGAGGGTTCGCGGCGCAGACCGCCTCCAGGTCGGGGAGGATGTCGGCGTGCCGGCCCAGCCGCAGCCCGGCCTCGAACCGGTCCTGCGCCGCTGCGATGCGCAGTTCCTCCAGCCGGGTGGCGGCTGTGGCGGCGAAGGGGGCGTCGAGCACGTCCGCCAGCGCCGGGCCCTGCCACAGCGCGAGCGCGTCATCGAGGAGCGCGGCGGCCACGTCCGGACGGTCAGCGGCGAGCTCCCGGCGAGCGCGGACGGCGAGCTCCTCGAACCGGTTGACATCCACGTCCTTGGCCTGCAACCGGTAGCCGGTGGCCACGGACTCGATCGCCAGGCTGCCCAGGGCCTTGCGCAGCCGGTACACCAGGGCGCGCAGCGCGTTGGGGGCCCCCGCGGGCGGGTGCTCTCCCCACAGGGCGTCGACCAGCGACTCCGCCTGCACGACCTGCCCCGCCGAGAGGGCCAGGCGCGCGAGCAGGCGCCGGAGTCTGGGGCCGCCCAGGTCGATCGGGGTGCCGTCGTCGGCGTACACCTGGACCGGACCAAGCACCGCAACCCGCATGCACGCCCCCTTCCGCAACCCGTCTCAGACTAGACGGGTGCGACATCGCGGTAGGCGACGGCCTACGACGATCTGCCCCACCACTAGTGTTGGGCACTCACCGAACGTCTTCGAGAGGGTCATCACTGGCGGCAACCTGGGGAAACAGGCTAGGTGCGGGCCTTAAGAGAAAGCGGTCCAGATCCGCTGCCCCGCCCGGTTATGATCTTTCTCACAGTCGAGGGGTCTCATCGGGAGGGGAACCGTGACGGCGGAGCCTGACCAGGAGGCGCTGGCCGTGTTCTGCGCCGCCCTGCCGCAATTACGCACACTGCTGCGCGGCCCCGCGTCGAGCGAGCGCCGCGCAGTCGTGGCGAAGACGTTGCGGGCCGCCCGTCGCGGCGAGCCGATCGACCGGCTCCTGACCCAGCTGGGCATCGGGGCCACACCCGAGCCGGAGGAGCGCGAATCCACCCGCTCCAGGCTGCCCACGCCGCTGGACTCCGAGCGAAGCCCGGTCGTCGGCGGCTACGTGTGCCCCATGGGCACCTGCAACCGCGTCGAACGCCGCGAAGCCGACGCCGAACTGCCCAACTGCGAGATCCACGAGCAGGCCCTGCGTTTCATGGCCGGGGGCTGAGATCGCGGCATGACGGGCTTCCTCGCCGAACTCGGCAAAAAGGTCGCGGAGCGGTGGGTCGCGCTGCTCGTACTGCCCGGACTGGTGTTCACGGCCGTCGCCACGACGGCGGTGGTGCTCGGGCACCGGAGCTGGGCGGACACCGGGCTGCTGTGGCGCAAGTCGATCGAGTTCACCAGGTTGCTCGGCGGCCCGCAGCAGGCCGACCTGGCGCGGACCGCGGTGCTGCTGGCCGCCCTGCTCGCCGTGTCGGCGGCGGCCGGATTCGTCGCGCGAGCACTCGGCACGCCCGTCGAGCACCTGCTGGCCGGGCGGTGGCCGGTCTTCGCGCGCCCGCTGGCGAGGGCGCTCACCGAGCGGCGGAAGCGGGCCTGGAACAAGCTCAGGCAGAAGTACCGGGACGCCGAGGACGAGGGCGAGCACGGCCGTCTCGGCGAGCTCGCCGAGGCCAGGAACGCGGTCGCGCTCACCGAGCCACGCCGGCCGACCTGGATCGGCGACCGGTTGCACGCTCCCGCGACGAGGGTGCGTAAGCAGTACGGCGTGGACCTGACCGCCGCTTGGCCGCGGCTGTGGCTGCTGCTGCCCGACTCGGCGCGCGAGCCGCTCACAGAGAGCAGGCAGCGTTTCGACGAGGCGACCGCCCTGGGCGGGTGGGCCGCGCTGCATGCGGCGCTCGGCGTGGTGTGGTGGCCGAGCGCGGTCATCGGGCTGTGCGCCGGGCTTGTCGCGTGGCGGCGGGCGAGGGTGGCCGCCGAGGTGTACGCCGAGCTGATCGAGGCCACCGTGGACGTCTACCTGGACGACCTGCTGGAGCGGTTCGACGACGAGACCCGGCCGATCCGGCCGGGACGCGGAAAGACGGTCAGCGAGAGGTTCAGAAAAGCCACCTGATTGCGAGGCGACGATGCGTGACCAACTGCTCAGCGCCCTCCGCGCCCGGCTCGCCTCAGTGTCCGGGACCCGCGACGCCGCCGGCGTCCTCGACCCCGAGGCCCTGGCCGAGGCCGAGCGGCTGCTCGAATTCCTCGCCACGCCGGAGGGCGCGGACCAGGAGGTGCTGCACGCGGTCGGCCTGCTGCACTGGCTGCGCGCGGCGGTCCTGCCTGGCGCACCGGGCCAGGAGGCGTGGGGCCGGGCGGTGGTCCTGCTGACGCCCATCTATCTGGCCGAGCCGGACGCCCTGCCCGGCCAGGTGCGGGCCTCGTTCGCCGAAGCGTTCGGCACGGACGAGCCGGTGGGGGAAGAGCGGGCGCACGCGTTCGCCGAGGCGCTGTCGAACCTCGCTATGTTCCTCCTCGAACGTTTCACGCGGTTCCAGCGCCGCCTCGACGGCGAGACGGCGGTCGTGCTGCTGCGCCGGGCCGCCCACGACCTTCCGCCCGAACACCCCTCCCACGCGCCGGTCCTGTGCAATCTCGGGTACGCGCTCCTGCTGAACGACTCGCTGGTCCCGGAAGAGGAGAGCCCCGAGCCGCCGAACATCGACGAGGCCGTCGCGGTGCTCAGGCAGTCGTTCCAGAACACTCCACGGGAGCACTGGAACCACGCCCGCTGCGCCAACGGCCTGGCCCTGGCGGTGCGGGCCAAGGCCATCGCGTCCCGGGACACGGCCATGCTGGCCGAGGCCATCGACCTGTTCCGGCTCGCCGTGGCGACGGCGACGGGGGCGGCCGAGGACCTTCCGCAGGTCCTCACCGACCTGGGCTCCTCTCTGCTGCTCCGGATGGACATCACGGGCGAGGCCGATCCCGCCGTACTCGACGAGGCCGTCGCCGCCCTGGGCAGAGCCGTACGGGATACGCCCGAGCACACCGCCGAGCGGCGCGCCCGGCTGCGGCTGCTGGCCAGGGCCGAGCTGATGCGGACGCCGAAGCCGGCCCCCGCCCCCACCGTCGCTCTCAGCCCGGAGGCGCGGCGCCGCATGACCGAACTGACCGACCTGTTCCGGCGGACGATCCCGGCCACCAGCGGCGACGCCTCGGACGAACCCGACAACTGGTTCGCCGTCGCCACCCGGCTGATCGGCATCGCCCCGTCCGACGGGCAAGGCCACTTCGCGCAGCTCATGGACCTCATGGCGAGTTTCCTGCGCGATCCCTCCGGCACCGACCTGGATGAAATGGCGCTCGAGCTGGTACAACGGCGATCCCGTCACCTGGCCCCCGACGATCGGCTCGACGCGATGCTGACGCGAATCTTCGCCCAGGACGAGTCGCCGCAGGCGCCCGTGGACACGGCGAGTCTCGACGAACTTCTCGGACTGCACGAACGCGTGCTGCGGGAGCTGCCGGACGACAGTCCCGAACGCTCCGCGCTGATGGTGCACCAGACCATGACGCGGCTGGCCCTGCTACGGTCCCGCCCCGGCGAGCCGAGCGGGCCCGGGCAGGCCGAGGAGATGATCGCCCTGCTCTCCCAGACGATGGAGACGTTGCCGTCGTTGATGAGCACGCTCCACCTGTCCGCCAGCACAGTGGCCGACATGTCCGCGATGAGCAACGCGCTGCTGTCCCCGTTCGAGTCCCTCGCACTGATCGAGGACACCCTGAAACGCAACCGCGAGCGGCTCGCCGGGCTGCCGGAGGGGCACCCGGAGCACACGGCGACGCTGAAGACCCTCGCCCACACGCTGTTCCAGCAGTACCAACTCGCTTACGACGAAACGGCCTATCAGGAGGCCGCCGGCCTGGCCCGCCGCGTCGTCTCTGCGGATCCCGGACAGGCCGCGCGGCTCATGGTGGCGTGGGGGGCGGCGGCGCGGATCCGGGCCATGGCGGCGGGGATGGTCTCCCCGGACGAGGACGACCTGCGGCCGAGCGGCCTGGCCCGCATGTCCTCGGACGAGGCCGTGTCCGCGATCGCCCAAAGCGACGTGCCGGCGGCACTCGAAGCGCTCGAGGATGGCCGCGCGCTGCTGCTCTCCAGCGCGATCAACGCCCGCAGGGAGCTGGCGAATCTGCGGGCGGCCGACTCCGATCTGGCCGAGCGTTTCGTCGCCCTGCGCGAGCGGATGCGCGCAGTGGCCTCCGATCCAGGCCATGAGCCGACGCCGGAGGAATTCGCGCGCCTGCGTGACCTGGCCGGGGAATGGAGCGGGCTGGCCGGCCGGATCCAGGCTCTGCCCGAGTTCGGGCGGTTCCTGATGCCGCTGCCGCTAGGCATGCCCGACCTGGGGCCAGTCGCCGCTGAAGGGCCGGTGGTGACCGTCAACGTCAATCCGCGCCGCTGCGACGCGCTGGCCCTGTGCGCCGACGGCGTGCGCCTGGTGCCGCTGCCGGGCCTGCGGGCCGCCGAGCTCATCGAGCAGGCCGGGGCGTTCCACGCCGCGATCGCCACCGTGCAGGCCGGTCCCGGTCCGCTGGGCGGGCAGGCACAGCAGGTGCTGCTCGACACCCTCGGCTGGTTGTGGGACGTGCTGGCCGAGCCGGTGCTGACGGAGCTGGGTCTCACCGGGCCGCCCGAGGACGGGGTGTGGCCCCGGCTGTGGTGGTCGCCGACGGGGCCGCTCAACTCCCTTCCGCTGCACGCTGCCGGGCATCACGCGATCGCGGGCGCGTCGGTCCTCGATCGGGTGGTGTCCTCGTACACGCCGACCCTGCGGGCCCTGCTGCACAGCCGTTCCCGTCCCGTGCCGGCCCGCCGCGCCGGCTTGACCGTGGCCATGCCGCAGACCCCCGGCCATGCCGCGCTGCCGGAGACGGCGGGCGAGGCCGTCGAGGTCACCACCGGGCTCCGGGGCCTCATGCTGATCGGCGCGCAGGCGTCGCGCGCCGCCGTGCTGGCCGCGCTGCCCGAGGCGACCGTCGCGCATTTCGCCTGTCATGCCGGCAGTGACCCGTACGACCCGTCGGCGAGCCGCCTGCTGCTGCACGACGGGCCTCTGAGCGTCACCGAGATCAGCCGGCTCGACCTCGACGACGCCGAACTGGCCTACCTCTCGGCCTGCGCGACCGCACGCGGCGGCGCCAGGCTGGCCGACGAGGCGATCCACCTGGCCTCCGCCTTCCAGCTGGCCGGCTACGCCCAGGCCGTGGCCACGCTGTGGGAGATCGGCGACCACGTCGCGGCGGCGATGGCCGCCGACTTCCATCGCGAGGTCCGCATGACCATCGAGTCGCCGGTTCGGATCCCCGGCGCGCTCGCGCTGCACACGGCCACCCGCCGCATGCGCGCGGCCCTGCCGGGGCAGCCGTCGGCCTGGGCGGCGTTCCTGCACTCGGGGGCGTGACCCTCTTCGCGGCGGGCTATGGGGGTCGCTTCGCGAGGAGCGCGGTGACCGCCGCCGTTTCGGCCTCGTTGCCGATCTTCTGGAACAGGGCCACGGCATTCGTCCACGCGGCGCCAGCCGCCTGGGGGCGGCCCGCCGCGGCATGGACCTGCCCGAGGATCTTCAGGCTCTGCGCCTCCTGGTACGGACTGCCGAGGTCGCGCCACATGGCCAGGGCGGCAGAGGTGTTCTCTCGGGCCGCGTCGTACCGCCCCTCGCGCAGTTCCAGCTCGCCCAGGCCGCGCAGGGACAGCGCCTCGTCGAAGGTGGAGTTTCCCCGGCGCGCCAGGCTCAGGCTGGTCTCCAGCACCTGGCGGGCCCGGGGATCGGAGGAGGCCAGGTGGGTGATGCCGAGGTTGACCTGGAGGTTGATCTCGCCTGCCCGGTTGCCCAGTTGCCTGGCGAGCGCGATGCCGCCGGCCAGGTGCTCCTGCGCCTCGGCGTACCGTCCCTGCTCGCGCCGGACGACGCCGAGCAGGGCCAGCAGCCTGGCGAGCTGGTGTGTGAGGCCCGCCCCGGCCGCGAGCCGCATCCCGCGCTCCAGTTCCTCGCCGGCCTGCTCGAACTGGGTCAGCACCCGATGGCAGAACCCCATTAGGTAGCCCGCTTCGGCCTGGCCCAGCGCGTAGCCGTGGGCACGGGCCTTGGCGCCGGCCTCCGCCCCTGCCTCCATCGCCTGCGCGGGGTCGCCGAGGGCCAGGTGCGCCCCGCTGATGAGGACGAGCGCGTCGACCTCGCCGGTCAGGTCACCCAGCTCGCGGAAGGGCCGCAGCGCCGCATGGGCCTCTTCCAGCGCCATGGCGTCGGCGTTGACCGGGCTGAACCGGCTCCACTGGGCGAGGTTACGCAGCATGACGGCCTGACCGCGCCGGTCACCGCTCCGCTCGCAGGTGGTCAGCCCGGTTCGGGTGGCGGACTCCCAGTCGTCGTAGTGGTCGCTGAGGTCGTGGAAGTTGACGGCGGCGTTGGCCAGTTCCCAGCACAGGCCGGCGAGATCGAGCCCGGCCGCCTGCTGTACGGCAGCGCGCAGGGCCGCCCGTTCGGCTGAGAACCAGGCGAGAGGTTCGGCGAGCAGGCCGCCGGTCAGCTCGGGCGGCGGCAATCGCCGTGGCGCGTCACCGCGACGGGGCTCGAAGATCCTGCCGGGCAGTCGCCTGTCGGCCTGTTCGGCCAGTCCGAGCCAGGTGGCGAGCGCGCGGATCACGGCCGCCCGTGCCGCGCCGGGGGGCTCCTCCTCGTCCGCGCGTTCCTTGGCGTGCAGGCGGACCAGGTCGTGGAAGCGGTAGCGGGGCTGGCCGGTGGCGTCGATGCCGGCGTCGTCGAGGAGCCTGGCCTCGACCAGCGCCGCCAAATGCGCGTCCGTCTGCTCGTGGCCGGCGTCGAGCAGAGCGGCCGCTGCCCAGCCGGCGAAATCCGGGGTCGTGAGTGTTCCGAGCAGCCGGTAGAGCCGTCTGGCGCCGGTGGCGAGCCCTTCGTAGCTGAGGCCCAGTGAAGCCCGTACTCCGAGGTCGCCGACGTTCAGCTCGTCCAGGCGGCGGCGCTCGTCGTCCAGGAGGCGCGCCATCCTGCCCAGTGGCCAGAGCGGGTGCGCGGCGAGCCGCGCCCCGGCGATCCTGATCCCGAGCGGCAGGTGGCCGCACAGGCGCGCGATCTCGGCCGCCGCCGCGGGATCCAGAGCCAGGCGCTCGGCCCCCACCACGTGGGCGAGCAGGCCCAGAGCCTGGTCCGGCTCCAGGACGGCCAGGTCGAGATGGTGAGCGCCCTCCAAACCCGCCAGTCGCACCCGGCTGGTGATCAGCACCGCGCAGCCGGGGGTGCCCGGCAGCAGCGGGCGCACCTGCTGCTCGCCTGCTGCGTTGTCGAGCAGGATGAGCATCCGCTTGCCGGCCAGGCGGGTACGGTACATCGCGGCGCGTTCCTCCACCCCCTCGGGCACGCTGGAGCCGTCGACGCCGAGCACCCGCAGGAAACGCTCCAACACCTCAGCAGGATCCAGGGGAGCGTCGATGCCGCGCAGGTTGACCTGGAGCTGGCCGTCGAGGAACGCTTCGGCCAGCTCGTGCGCCGCGTGCACGGCAAGGGTGGTCTTGCCGACGCCGCCCATCCCGGCGATGGCGCAGACCACGACCGCGCGGGCCGCGCCGGCTGTCCGCAGCAGCTCGCCCAGCACGCCCACCTCGTGGGCCCGCCCAGTGAAGTCGCCGATGCCGGCCGAGAGCTGGCGCGGGACCAGCCGCGACGGCTGGGCCGCGGCCAGCGCCTCCTCGCCGCGCAGCATCGCCTCGTGCAGCCGCTGCAGCGGCGCGCCCGGCTCGACGCCGAACTCCGCGTCCAGCATGGCGCGGGTCTCCCGGTAGGTCGCCAGCGCCTCGGCCTGGCGGCCGCCGCGATACAGGGCGAGCATGAGGTGCCCGCGCAGCTCCTCGCGGTACGGGTGCGCGCGGACCAGATCATGCAGCTCGGCGACGAGCTCCGCGTGCCGGCCCAGGGCCAGCTCCGCCTCCGCCCACCGCTCCTGAGCGCCCAGCCGCGCCTGCTCCAGCCGCGCCGCCTCCTCGGCGATCTCCGCGCAGTCGAGGAACTCCACGAAGGCGGGGCCGCGCTACAGCAGTAGCGCCTCGCGCAGGCGGCGGCCGGCCACGACGACGTCGCCCGCGGCCAGCGCCTCGCTGCCGGCTGCGGCCAGCTCGCGGAATCGGGTGGCGTCGAGCTCGTTCCCGGTGATGACGGCGTATCCCACTGCGCGGCCGGGCAGGCGTTCGGCGCCCAGCACGCGGCGGATGTGATGGACGTATTGCTGAAGGTTGCGGCGCGCGGAGGGCGGCGGCTGATCGCCCCAGATGGAGGCGACGAGCGAGTCCGTCGAGACGCTCTGCCCCGCCCGTGCCAGCAGCAGGGCCAGCAGCAGTCGCGGCTTGTGCCCCGTGCGGACGTACACCGGCTCACCGTTGTCGGTGACCAGCAAAGGCCCTAAGACCTGGAATTCCACTTGATGTCCCCCGCGCCGATCTGGTCCGGACGACACGCAGAATCCTGTGTCGCGTGGCGCGCTGTCAAGAGCGGATGACGGTGGGTGTTGTACCGCAAATGTACCGCTGCTTCATACCGTCGGCCCTTGATCGGCATGTCCCTCCAGAAGGAGTCGTCCCAGTGGCAATGAAACGTTGGTTGACCAGGATCCTCATGGCCACCGCGGTGGCCGGCGCGATGACCGTGCCGCTCGCCTCGCCGGCGTACGCGGACTATGACACGGCCGTTGGCTGTATCGGCTCGATCCCCTTCGTCGAGTGCTCCACCAAACCGGGCATCAATCCGCACAACTCGGCGGGGTGGGTCTGGGCACGGATCTGGACCACGCCGGTGTGCGCCGGCTGGTGGTGGTTGTACGACTCCTACAGCGGCAAGCGGGTGCGTTCCGGCAGCTTCACCAGCTACGGGTACAAGAACTTCTTCATCGGGAACCTGGCAGTCCGCCCCCACACGTACCAGCTGATCCTGAAGGTTCCCGCCGGCTGCACGATCGGCAGAGCAGAGCTGCGGAACTGGACCTGACCGGCACCAGAGCGTGGAGAGCCGAGCAGGGGCGCTCTCCACGCTCACTCCGCCGTCGCGGACCTGGTCACGACTTCCGGGCGTCGATCATGTTTCGACGTTCTTGTGATCAGACGCGTCATTCGCCGTGGCCGCCACCACCGGCTTGGTCTCCTGGCTCCTCATGAACCAGCCGGAACGACGAGATCACTCGTTCGTCGGATGCCGGAAGAATCAGTCGCGGCCAGCCTACTTGCCTGACGTGGCTTAACGACCTGTCCGCAGTGAGTTCAGCCGGACTGAAGGACATTCATCGGAACACACGCAAGTTCGGTTGGTGAGACCTGAAAACACGGGGAGTTCGCCGGAGTCGAGGCATCATGCCCAGGAGGGATCACGGATGGGTTGTCTGATCGAGCTCGTCGGCAAGTATGGTTACGTAGGCGAGTAACGACAGCGTCTGTCGGTCAGCTGCGACAGCGATCGTTCAGCGCGGGAAACGATGTCGGTGAGAAGAAGCAGCGCTCTTGGGCTTGCGGTGGGACGATGAGTGTGCTCCGCAGGATGAGGGGGCGCTGGGCCGGCCTGGACACCGGCAGCGGTCCGGACCGGGCCAAGCTGGCCGCTAGAGAGACGGTCCAAGCCAACGAGCTGGACCCGGCAGGGCGTCCTGGGCCGCTATTGCGGTAGGAAACTGACCGCAATTATCTCTAGCCTCCCGGCATGGAGATGACTAAGCAAGATCCCGAACCCCGGGGTGAGAACACCGTTAACGGATTCGTTGTCGTTGACGGAGCCG
The DNA here is from genome assembly GCF_005893125.1 of Nonomuraea basaltis. Lineage (GTDB taxonomy): Bacteria > Actinomycetota > Actinomycetes > Streptosporangiales > Streptosporangiaceae > Nonomuraea > Nonomuraea basaltis. The sequence goes on from NZ_VCJS01000105.1 coordinate 44,187, forward strand.
CGCCTTTCATCGACTTCCTCGTCGCTGTCTTTGACGCGAATGAGCGG
>NZ_VCJS01000648.1 GCF_005893125.1 Nonomuraea basaltis
TTCCCGGATCGTTCGGGAGATGTGATGAAAGCGACCACCAAGGAGGTAGGCATGCGTATGACCGTCGCGGACGTGATGACGGACAAGGTCGTCTCCGTCACCGCCGCCACCCCATTCAAAGACATCGCAGAAGCACTCATCAACGGCGGCATCAGCGCCGTGCCGGTCACCGACGACGACAACCACGTGATCGGCATGGTCTCCGAGGCCGACCTGCTGCGCAAGGAGGAATTCCGCGAGGAGTTCTACCGCGAGGGCTACCGCCCGCCGCTGCGCGCCCGGCTGCGCCACCCCAAGGGCCGGCAGAAGGCCGACGGCGACACCGCCGCCCAGCTGATGACCAGCCCCGCGATCACCGCATCCCCCGCGGCGACCGCGGCCCGCCTCATGGACGCCCACGACGTCAAGCGGCTCGCGGTCCTCGACCTCAACGGCCGGCTCGTGGGCATCGTCAGCCGCCGCGACCTGGTCAAACTGTTCCTGCGCGGCGACGCGGAGATCGCCGCCGAGATCCGCGACGACATCCTCGGCCGCACCCTGTGG
>NZ_VCJS01000106.1 GCF_005893125.1 Nonomuraea basaltis
CCATTGGCGCTGGGTCAACTGGGTCCCCGCCGTCTGGTGACCAGGACGACAAGAGCCGTGTAACGAGAGATCGTTACGCACGGTTCTGTGGGAGCCCCGGGGTGCGATTCCCCGGGGCTACCCGACCGGAAACCCGAGGTGTTCGTGCGGCCGTTGTCGATGGACGAGGGCCGGCAGTTCACGGTCGTCCTGGACGGTCGCCCGGACCGCATGGTCGATCAACACGACGCCACCCCGCGCTCGACGATGTCCCGGGAGACGTCCGGTACCACCGAATTGCCGTCGTCGAGCGCGGTCGCCGCTGGAGAAGCGTCGGCTAGTTGTTCGTCAGGAGTCCGTCCGGGATGCCGTCGAGCTGTACCTCGACCCACATGGGGCGCCAGTTCTTGATTTCGTGGTAGCGGCGCAGTTCCACCAGGCCGGCGAGCGCACCCAGCCAGCCGTCGTACGGCGGCTGGGTCTCGTCGAATCCACTGTGGACGAACGTCAGCCGGGTGCGCCCGTCCGAGTCGGCCAGCTCCCAGGACTGGACCATGTCGCCCCATTCGACCGACATCGAACGCCCCGGCTGGATGTCGATGATGTGCGCGGGTTCGGGGTTCGCCTCGAAACCGCCCATCGCCCAACGGCCGCCCGGGTGGAGCTCGGCCTCGACCTTCACACCGGACCACCGGGAGAACTGCTCCGGCTCGGTCAGCGACTCGTAGACCGCGAGCCGGTCGGCGTCGATCAGTATCTCGCCGCGCAGCACCGCACTGGTGAAGTCGCACCGCGCGATGGGTTCCCGCCCTTCGGCGTAGTCAGCCAGGTTGGCCAGGACCAGCGCCCAATAGGTGTGCATCAGACTGCGGTCGCCGGGTTCCGTCAGTAGCTCAGGCCAGCCGGGTACCTCGGTCTGGGCGAGCGTCAGCAGGGTCGACCCGCTGTCCCCGTCCGGTCCTGACTCGGCGGTCAGTCCAATGTCGACGGTGGTAGGAATGCCGTCGAGCTCCCATTCGAAGCGCAGCGAGCTGTCGTCGACGTGCAGCAGGCGCTGGTGCGGCGCTTCGCCGTCCGGGGTGAAGCGCCCCCAGAACAGGTACCGGTCGGGCAGGTCCACCTCGGCGTGTTCGGCGAGCCAGACCTGCAACGCTGCCGGGTCGGTGAGAGCACGGTGCACCGCGCTCGGCGGGGCGGCGATCCGGAGGCTCTTCTTCAACGTGGCCATCGGTCTTCTCCTCGTCGACTTCTGTCGTCTTCGTCGTGGGGTCGGTCGGGGTAGCAGGCGACGGCGAGTTTGAACGCGTCACCTTCTGCCCCGCCGTATTTGGTGAAAAGGTCCTGCAGGGCGGCCTTCAGGTCGGCCATGAACTCGGGCCGCCGGTCCGGTCGCACCCGGATCTCGCCGGAGACGCCAAGCGACGGCAGGTCCGGCTCGTCGTCCGGCTCGCCGACAGCTCGGCGAGGCGCTTGTTGGTGGTCCGCTTCGCGGTGCTGGGCCGCTCGGCGGGCCGCTTGGGTGTGGAGGGCGGCGACGTCGGACTGGACCTCCTCCATGAGGTCGAGGAGGTAGCCGAGGCTCGCCTCGTCGCGTTGCTGCCGTTGGCCGATCCGGCCGACGAGCCGAGGGGAGAGCCAGTAGGCACGCGCGGTGGCCTGGTAGAGGCCCTCGTTGATGCCGCGCACCCGGCGCTCGGCGACCTGGTTGACGAGGCCATGCTCGACGAGCCGCTTGACGTGGTAATAGACGCGCTGCTGGGTCTGGTCCAGCCGGGCAGCGACCTCGGTACACGAGCGCGGCTCAGCCAATTGCCGCAGCACCTCAATGCGCTGTGGTTTAAGCAGCGTCTCGGCCTGCTCGACACGCTCCAGATACAGGAGGTCTCTCATCACAAAAATCATCCTGTACGTACAAATATTTTTTGTCAATGGTTGGCGGTGGTTCGGGATCAGAATCGGCCGGTTCCTGGTGGACCCGCTCGATGGGGTGCCGACCGAGGTGCTCGATTATCTGGCCGAGCAGATGGGATCGCGGATGTGTCGTGTCTGAAGCTGTATGCGCAACGGGAGCCGACGCACCGTGAGCATGCCGGGCAGATCCAGGCGAAACTGGGGCTGAAGGACTTCAGCCAGGCCGAGGCCGGGCTGGAGACGACCTTGGCCGCGCACGCGTGGAACTCTGGGGACGGGCCGATCGCGATCTTCCAGTACGCGGTGCGCTGGCTGCGGGAGAACGACGTGCTGCTACCGGGCATCACGACGCTGACCCGGATGGTGGCCCAGGTCCGGGAGGAGCAGACCGAGCGGATCTATGCACCCTGGCCGCAATGCCGACCTTTGCGCAGGTCGAATCTGTTCGTCCTGGTGACGGCTTTGCTGAACGCGTTGGCTTTCGCGGCGGATGTGGAAGGCCCAATACTGATCGACGTCTCCGTTGGAGATGAGCGCGCGGAGTTTCAGGATGGCCTCGGCGCCGGCCAGTCCCCATCGGGCTCCGGTGATGTCCAGGCGGCCGCCGATCAGGTAGCGGGCGGTTCCCTCCACGACGCCGGTGGCGATCGGGGGTCCCGAGTACGCCTGGATCCGCGGGGGCCGTGGGGAGCCGCGCGAGAACTTGCCGATCAACGCCGTGCTCGCGCGCCTGGGAGCGGTCAGAGCGGGCGCGTTGGACCTCTTCGACACGGTCGGCTTCGGGCAGGAACGCGACTTGGAGGGGTGGCGGTGGGCGGGCCTGCGTGCCCTGGATACCGCCGACTACGACGCGTGGGAGGCCGCGTGCCGTGCGCAGGAAGAGGCCGATGCCCGCGCCGCCGCCGAATGTGACAGGTACGTCAGGCGTGACGACGTCCCGTCGTACTCGATGGCAGAACGGTGATAGCCTGTCTCTTTTGAATCACCATTCACAGCGCTAATTACCATGTCCGGTGATGTGCAGAATGTCTCCAAACTTCGCTCGACTACCCTGTCCCCGCTATCGCCGAGTTCGGATCGGACATACGGAAGGTTCACCCGAAGAACCTCCCGCGCGAATTTAAATGGGGGACGATGGCAACGGCCTTGATCGAATTCGATAAGCCCGAGACAGAGAAAAGCCTCGGCCTTGAGGCTGATCGGGTGTGCCGCCGAAGCGGAGATCATCAAGAGCTGATCGCGCTTCTCCCCTTGATTCCAGGAGGGCTGATCCGGCAGAGTCGGCTAGTGTCTGCGGACTGATTGTCAACCGCGAACCGATTGGGAGAGCACATGGTCGCAGCAGGGTGGCGGATCGGGGGTTTACTGGTGGCGCTCTTGGCCATTGTCGCCCTGGCCGGGTGCACCACAGGCACAACACCTCCGCAAATCCCACGGTCGCAGCCATCATGGCATGTCCTGGCCGATGACAACTCATCTGCCGCAGCCGACAAGCTTTGCCCAAAGGGCAAGGGGCCGAGGGGGCTAGATTGCCGGTCGGTAGCTCCAGGATATGACACCTGTGCGAAGCATCATCAGGTGAAAAACTCAGCCACGTTGTGCCAACAAGCCTTGATCGTCCGAATTGAATGTCGATTTGGAGAGCGAGCCATCTTTCATAGCGAAGAGGACTGTGCCGCGTCGGTCGAATCTTATTTATCGTGCCGGACGGTAAATCCCAGTAGGTCTGACGAAGTATGCGCTGCGGGCGAAAAGGAGTTCTCGCGGTGTCCGGGTTATTTCGATCCGGCCAGCAACTTCAACTGTGTGAAGGCGCGGGACGCCTACTATAAGTGCCGCGACGACACTCGAGGCGACCACGCATTTTGCTCAACATACATCGTGGTTCTCGGTTTGTGTCGTACGATGAGGGTCGACTGCTCCGACCTCCTCGACAAGTATCTTGTGTGCGCAAGCGAAGGTCTTTCCCCCAATGAGTGCGCGTTCGGGCTCAACATGAGAATAAATTGCTTGCGGGATCTCGGGGACGGCATCTTTCAGCAGGTCGCGACATGTGACTCTATCTGGCATAATGCCATTAGAGACTGCAGCGGCATGCAAGGACTTGATGTAGACGGTCCTACGCCTTGTACGGGTGGTGCCAATTGGGATACAGCGAGCTACTCGATCTGCGAAAAACAGGGCAAACCTGCCGAAACGGTCGGTGTGGCTTATCTATTGGACGGAGGCATCGACCAAATACCTGTCTGCTGGGCATCTGGGGATGAGAGGCGCGCAATGTCCGAGGCGGCCATGGACGTCTCCAGCGAACGGGGTGTTCGCGCCGTATACCGCCATGGAGAAACTCGCTATGAACCCCTGTGATCACCAGGGATCGACTTGCTGCCCCGGGGACGCATTCTCCTCCGCCGTACCTGCCGCGCACACCATCGCACTTTTCTGCCGGATGACCATGGGTCAGGTGGTGCGAGAGTCGACGACAACGGTGACGACAACGTCGGCCACCACGAGCGCACGACGGCAGCTTCACGCCACCGCTGACCTCGGCCTAGAGTGTCGGAACCAGGGCAGTCGGTCCGTCTGAAAAGCGGACGCTCGCTGGTCGTTCTATGACGCCTGCACTACCAAGCGAACACAGGTGGGGCATGCCCGAGTTGCCTCGGGCGAGAATGGTATTGACCGGCCGATGGTGCTCCCAGCCGGCGTCATGGCAGGTTCTCTCGCAGGGGGGAGGTCGCGAGCGCGGTGGGCGGCGTCGCGCTCGTCGCGGGTGTGGCGGGGCTGATCACAGCCGGTGAGCTCGCCTTGGCGGTGCTGTTCTACGCCGCCATCGCGTTGTGGCTCATGGCCACCGTGCGGCACGCGTTCGCCCCGTTCAACGCGGAGGCGCTTAAATGAAAGGCCAGGCCGAAGGTCTTCTAGCGAAGCCTTCGGCCGGCGTACGCAAGGCGCTCGGCTGGGCTTCACAGGCTGTGAATGCGCCGTCCGGTGACCTCGTGCGGCACGATGCGGACGTAGAGATGCCGGTCGCCGCCTGCCCACGGGGTGACAGCGGCATCGGGCACCTTGTCCTCCCGCAGGTGGTGGGCGGGGCCCTGGATGAGAACGCTCCAGCCCTCATGCCGAGCCTCGTCGATCAGGTCCACTTCGAACGCGATCTTGATGTCTACGCCTTCCACCCCGGTACTCAGGTCCTCGTCCATGGGACCGCCGTGAGCGGTGCGGAAAACGATGGCGCCGTCGTGCATCGTGTAGTTGACGGGCAGCACGGTGGGCCCGTGAGAGCCGTTGAAGGCCACCCGGCCGATGCCGCCTGGGGCGATCAGGCGCAGGCATTCGTCGGGTTCGAGCGTCCTCAGGGCCGTGGCGGGGCCTGAGCTAGATGGCTGGTCGCGGTGGTGGCTGATACCAGGTCCGAAGTCGCGGTTATTTGTCATGATCATGTCCTTCGCGTCGTAATCACGCGGCTGAACGGCCGCCCCTTGATCACGCTACGTACCGGCTCGCGTGCCCGGCAGGGTCCTTCGGCCCTTGGCCGACCGACCTCCGGCCCTGCCAGTGGCAGGCCCGAGGAGGGTCCCCTGGAGGTGTGACGAAGGAGGTCACCTCGTGATCATCGTAGGAGTGGATGGCTCGCTGCCCTCGCGAGCCGCTGTGGAGTGGGCGGCCAACGACGCCTTCCGCATGCGGGTGCCGCTGCGGATCGTGTATGCCGTGGACCGTACCCCACACCAGGTCGACCGCTATTCCAGCACCGTCTCACCCGATGCGCTGCTGCGCGACGGGCGTAAGGCCCTGCGCGAAGCGGAGGCGCTGGTCCGCGAGCGCCAGCCCGCCGTCGAGGTCACCACGCTCGCTGCCGAGGGTGCGCCCGCCGTGGCGCTGTGCGAGCAGGCCAAGGACGCCACCGAGATCGTGGTCGGCAGCCGCGGGCTCGGCGGCTTCGCCGGGGCGCTGCTCGGCTCGGTCAGCAGCCACGTGGCCGGCCAGGCGCACTGTCCCGTCGTGGTGGTGCTCGGCAAGCACCGCCCGGTGCACGGGGAGGTCGTGGCCGGGGTGGACGACTCGCCGGAGTGCGAGCCCGCGCTGGCCTACGCCTTCGAGCAGGCCAGGCTGCGCGGCAGCGCATTGCGGGTGGTGCACACCTGGCAACTGCCGGTGCATGCCTTCGCCCCGGAAACCGCGTACGCCATGGACGAAGTACGGGCGACACAGCACCAGGTCGTCCGAGACCGGCTGGAAGCCTTCACCCAGCGCTACCCGGAGGTGACGGTCGTCGAGGACGTCCCATCCGCGCATCCGGTGGATGCGCTCACCGAGGCGTCCGAACGCGCGGACCTGCTGGTGGTGGGCTCTCATGGACGCGGCGCGCTGGGTTCGATGCTGCTCGGCTCAGTCAGCAGAGGCGTGCTGCGCCACGCCCACTGCCCGGTGGCGGTGGTCCGTGCCAAGGAATGACCCAAGGACCCGTCATCCGGGACCGGACACCGTCGGGTCAAGATGAGGCCAGGGCGGGAGGTGGTCTGATGAGGCGACCTGGACGCTGGCACCGGTGGCTGTACCGCGGCGGGCGGCCCAACCGCGTGGCCCGCGCCATGAACCGGGCCTGGGCTGTGGTGCATTCGTCGGGACTGGTCGGCCGGCTGGTGACGCTGGAGGTCGCCGGTCGGCGCACCGGCCGCGTCATCTCCTTCCCGCTGGTGGCCGCCGATTATGAGGGAGAGCGCTACCTGGTGGCGATGGTGGGACAGAACGCCAACTGGGTGCTCAACGTACGCGCGGCCGGCGGCCGGGCCGTGCTTCGCCATGGCCGCCGCCGGCACGTTCGTCTCGAGGAGGTCGCGCCCGCGCTGCGTGCGCCCATCCTGCGCCGCTACCTGGCCCTCGCGCCGGGCGGCTGAGTCCGGGCCACGATGGCGGGCGCGGCCATTGCCTGGATCGTCGGTGCATTGCCGACCGTTCCCGGGGAAAGTGCTGCGGTGGCCACGGCCGTGCTCGTTCTGCTCCGGGTGGTCCTGCTGGCGGGCATGGGCCTGTTCCAATGGCAGGTGCTGCGCGGGCACGTGCGCGCGGCGTCTCGGTGGGTGGCCGCGACCGCGGAATCCTGGCTGGTGGCGCTCCGCTGGCCGAGTGCCCGGGCCGGCACCACGACGTCGGCCAGGCTCGTCGGGCCGCCTGCCTCCCCGCTCTAGATGGTGCTGAGCCCTTGGTCGCGGAACTGGGCGCGGACGCGGTTCAGCAGCGTGTCGTCCGGTGGCGCCACGTCGGCGAGCGGGAAGCGCAGGCCGAGCCGCTCGTACTTGCCGGTGGCCATGCGGTGGAAGGGCAGCACGTCGACCCGCTCGACGTTGCCGAGACCGGCGACGAAGCGGGCCAGCCCTGCCACGTTCTCGACGGCGTCCGTCAGTCCTGGGACCAGCACGAACCGCACCCACGTGGGCCGCCCCAGCTCCGCGAGCCGTCGCGCGAAACGCAGCGTCGGCTCCACAGGGCCGCCCGTGACCCGCCGGTAGGTGTTCGGGTCGAAGGACTTGATGTCGAGCAGCACCAGGTCGGTGTCGGCCAGCATGGCGTCGTTGGCGCGGACGCCGAGAAGCCCCGAAGTGTCCAGCGCGGTGTGCAGGCCGCTGTCGTGGCAACGGCTCAGCAACTCGGCGGTGAAGCGGGGCTGGAGCAGCGGCTCGCCGCCGCTGATCGTCACCCCGCCGCCCGCGACGGAGATGAAGCGCCGGAACTTGCCGATCTCGGCCATCACCTCGTCGGCGCTGACCTGGCGACCGTCGCGCATCCGCCAGGTCTCCGGGTTCTGGCAGTAGAGGCAGCGCAGCGGGCAGCCGCAGGTGAACACGACGAATCTGGTGCCGGGGCCGTCCACCCCGATCGACAGATCCCAGGAGCTGATGACGCCGTTCATGGTCAGCCGTTCACAGGGAACCGTGGAAGGTGCGGTTGATCACGTCGCGCTGCTGCTCCGGGGTGAGGCGGACGAAGTTGACCGCGTACCCGGAGACGCGAACGGTCAGCAGCGGGTAGCGGTCGGGGTGTTCCATGGCGTCCAGGAGGACGGCGCGGGTGAGCACGTTGACGTTCATGTGGAAGCCGCTGGCGTCAAAGTAGCCGTCGAGCACCCCGACCAGGTTGCATGCCCGCTCTTCGGGCGTGCGGCCGAGGCCGTCGGGGGTGACGGTGTTGGTCTGGGAGATGCCGTCGAGCGCCTGGTCGTAGGGAAGTTTGGCGACCGACAGGGCGGAGGCGATCACGCCGCGGCGATCGCGGCCGTTCATCGGGTTGGCACCTGGGGCGAATGGCTCGCCGGCGCGGCGGCCGTCCGGGGTGTTGCCGGTGTGCTTGCCGTACACGACATTGGAGGTGATGGTGAGCACCGACTGGGTGTGCTCGGCGTCGCGGTAGGCGGGGTGGCGGCGGATCTTGTCCATGAAAGAGCGCACCAGCTCGACCGCTATGGCGTCGGCGCGGTCGTCGTTGTTGCCGTACGCCGGATAGTCCCCCTCGACCTCGTAGTCCACGGCCAGGCCGGTGGCGTCGCGGATCACCTTGACGCGGGAGTGCCTGATGGCCGACAGGCTGTCGGCAGCGACGGACAGGCCGGCGATGCCGCAGGCCAGGGTGCGCTTGACCGGGTAGTCGTGAAGGGCCATCTCGATGCGTTCGTAGGCGTACTTGTCGTGCATGTAGTGGATGATGTTGAGCGCATTGACGTAGGTCCGCGCGAGCCAGTCCATCATCCGATCGAAGGCGGCCATGACCTCCTCGTAGTCGAGAACGTCGCCGGTCAGCGCGGGGTGAGCCGGGCCGATCTGGATACCGGTGATCTCGTCGCGGCCGCCGTTGATCGCGTACAGCAGGGTCTTGGCGAGGTTGACGCGGGCGCCGAAGAACTGCATCTGCTTGCCCACCGGGGCCGCCGAGACGCAGCAGGCGATGGCGGTGTCGTCGCCGAAGCGGGGCCGCATGAGCTCATCGCTTTCGTACTGGATGGCGCTGGTCTCGATCGACAGGGTGGCGCAGAATCTCTTGAACGGCTCCGGCAGGCCGGGCGACCACAGGACAGTGAGGTTGGGTTCGGGGGCGGGGCCGAGGTTGCGCAGCGTCTGCAGGTAGCGGAAGCTCGTACGGGTGACGAGTGTGCGACCGTCGTCGCCCATGCCGCCGATCGACTCCGTCACCCAGGTGGGGTCGCCGGAGAAGAGCTGGTCGTACTCAGGCGTGCGCAGGAAGCGGACGATGCGCAGCTTGATGACGAAGTCGTCGACGAGCTCCTGCGCCCGTTCCTCGGTGATGCGGCCTTCGGCGAGGTCGCGCTCCAGGTAGATGTCCACGAAGGTAGAGGTGCGGCCGAGGGACATGGCGGCGCCGTTCTGCTCCTTGATGGCGGCCAGGTAGCCGAAGTAAAGCCATTGAACGGCCTCGTGGGCGGTGGCGGCCGAGCGGGAGATGTCGTGGCCATAGGAGGCGGCCATGCGCTTCAGCTCGTCCAGGGCTCTAAGCTGCTCGGACAGCTCCTCGCGGTCGCGGATCACCGCGTCGGTGGCCGGGCAGGCGTCCAGGGAGCGCAAGTCGGCGTGCTTGTGCGCGATCAGGTGGTCCACGCCGTACAGGGCGACGCGGCGGTAGTCGCCGATGATGCGGCCGCGGCCGTAGGCGTCGGGCAAGCCGGTGATGATGCCGGAGCGGCGGGGGGCCAGGATCTCGGGGGTGTAGGCGTCGAATACGCCGTCGTTGTGAGTCTTGCGGTATTTGGTGAAGATCTCCTTCACATGAGGGTCGAGGGGGTGGCCGTAGGCGGCCAGGCCGTTCTCGACTATGCGCAGCCCGCCGGCGGGCATGATGGCCCGCTTCAGCGGCGCGTCGGTCTGCAGGCCGACGATCAGCTCACGGCCGAGGTCGATGTAGCCCGGCCCGTGTGAGGTGATCGACGACGGAGTTGTGGCGTCGACGTCGTAGATCCCGCGCGCGCGCTCCTCGGGGAACAGCGCCGACACCTCCGTCCACACGGCTCGCGTGCGCTTCGTCGGTCCCGCCAGGAAGCTCGCGTCGCCTTCGTAGGGTGTGTAGTTGGCCTGGATGAACGCGCGCACGTCCACCGCCGAGCGCCAGTCCGTCCCCTGGAAGCCGCGCCATGCACCGACCTCGACTTCGGTGACCGTCATCGTTCCTCCTTGTGGTGAATGTCCGATCTCACTCTTGTTGGCGGAGCCCGGGACCACATCGGTCGAAGGTCATCGGCGGGCGGGACCAACGTCCCTGCGGAATCCACACGATGGTCGCCAGGGTGAGCGGTCAGCGTTGCCGCCACCGGCTGACCAGACGAGTGCTTTCATCGGTCGATCCAGTCGTAGCCGTACCAGCCGGCTCTGCCATAGCGGCTCTACACCAGCCGTGGCCATGATGCCGGTGGCGAAGGCCCGCGCCCCGACACGATCCCGTGACGACCAGCTCCAGGCGCATGTCCGTCAGGTGCGGGACAGGACCACCTTGAGTGCGCCGGTCGACTTCGGGTCGGCGAAGGTCTCGTAGGCGGCGGCCATGTCGTGCAGGGCGAAGCGGTGGGTGATGAAGCCGCTGGGGCGCAGTCCGGATCGCTCGCACGCTGGCGCCGCTCACCATGTTCGTGGTGATGGCATTCCTGATCGCTGCCGACGGCGGCAAGCCCAGACCTGGGTCGCGGCCATCTTCACCCCTGTGGTGCTGGCCTACCAGGCCTGGACCTACTGGGTCTCCCGCCGCCGCCTCACCGGAGCCACCTGATGGGATCCGTTTGTCCCGTGAACGTGGGACCTTCGGCCCTGACCTGCGCTGATGGACGGTGATGAGCTGGCTCTATCACCTGGGAGGTGGATGCCATGAACACCCGTACAGCCGAGGAGCACGCGTTCGTCATTCACGCCGCCCTGGAGGCCGCGACCTGGGCCCCGTCCGTGCACAACAGCCAGCCCTGGTCGTTCGCTGTCTCCGGCGAGGAGATCAGCGTGCGCGCCGACGCGGACAGGAAGCTGCGCTTCAGCGACCCCGCCGGCAGGCAGCTGCTGATCAGTTGCGGCGCCGCGCTGTTCAACATTCGCACGGCGCTGCGCTGCCAGGGGTACGAGCCCGTCGTGCGGGTGCTGCCGGATCCGGATCGGCCCGCATTGCTGGCCACTGTGCGGCTGGGGGGGAGCGTGGGTGCTGATGAGCACACCAAGGCGTTGAACGCTGAAATAGCGCGGCGCCGGACCCATCGTGCCGCCTTCACCGATCTGCCCGTCCCGGATCGGCTGATCGAGACGCTGGTCCAGCAAGCGGCCGCCGAAGGGGCGAAGCTGACGCCCGTGCGCGCATCGGAGGCCGTGCGGGTCATCGCCGCGCTGACCGAGGCGGCCCAGAACGTGCAGGCCCAGGACCGGGTGCTCAGCCTCGAGGTCATCCGCTGGGCCCGCCCGCCGGGCGGCGCCCGCCAGGACGGCGTGCCTGCCGACGCCTATCCCGCCGAACCTGCTGAGACCGTTCCGCCGTTCGCACAACGGGACTACTCCTGGCGCCACGACTGGGGTACGACGGCCGACCAGAGCACGTCGACCTCCACTGGCGTCGTGGCCCTGCTGACCACAGCCGGCGACACTCGCGAGGAATGGATGGCCGCCGGACAGGCTCTGCAGCGGATTCTGCTGTACGCGTCCGCGCACGGGGTGAGCGCCGCCTTCCACACGCAGGCATTGGAAATGCAGCATTTGCGGGAGTTCCTGCGCCAGGAGCTCTGCTCGGGCGAGTACCCGCAGATGATCATGCGGCTTGGCATCACCTTCGAGGCCAAGGGCGCGGTCCGTCGCCCACTGTCCGATCTGGTCGACTGAGGTGCCCCGAAACCCGCGACGCACTCTTCGATGGCGCTTCGTGCCGGGAGAGGACCAACGGCGCCCTTGTCCGGGACTTAGGCCTCGGGTGCACAGAGTTCCCTTTCGCGAAGGTGGAAGGGAGAGATCCGACATGTGAAAGGTGGGCGTGATGGCCAGTCACATCACGGTTGGTGTGGACGGGTCCGCACCGGCGACCGCAGCAGTCGAGTGGGCCGCCTTAGACGCGCAGCGGCGTGAGCTGGCCCTGCGCATCGTGCACGTATGCGAGCAGCGGCCGCACAGCGACGGCCTCGAGTACTGCACCGGGGCGCTGGAGGCCGCGGCCGACCGGGCACGGGGGCTCACCGGCGATGTCAAGGTGACGACGGAGCTGCTCAGTGGCAACGTGATCAAGGATTTGATCGCGGAGTCGGAGTCGGCGGACAGCCTGGTGCTGGGCAGCAGAGGGCTCGGTGGATTCGCCGGGATGGTGGTCGGCTCGGTCGGCTTGGCCGTGGCCGGGCACGCGGCCGGACCGGTCGTCATCGTTCGTGCTCCCGCCGTGGTGCGCTACGGCACGGTGGTGGTCGGCTATGACGGCTCGGGGTATTCGGAGGCCGCGATGGCCTGCGCCGTCGAGCAGGCTCGGGCGCGGAAGGCGCGGCTGCACGTCGTGTTCGCCTGGCGGGTGCCGATGTTCTCGCCGTACGCCGTTGCGTACAACAGCCTGATCGAAGCCGCCATGCAGGATGCGATGCGCGCCGCGCGCGAGCGGGTCGAGCCGTGGCGGGTCGGCAACCCCGACGTCGACATCAGCGACGAGCAGCGATGCGCGCATCCTGTCACCGCGCTGATCGAGGCGGCACGGTCGGCGGATCTGGTCGTGGTCGGCTCGCGCGGCATGGGCGGTCTCGCTTCGGCCCTGCTGGGCTCGGTCAGCCACGGGGTGCTGCACCACACGACCTGCCCGGTCGCGATCGTACGACCGCATGCTGAGGAGACGCCATGACCGCGGAGTCGCTGGCCGCCGCGCAGGTGATGAGCCGCATCCTGGTGGCCGTCAAGCCGGATGAGTCGCCGCTGATGGCCTGGGAGTTGATGCGGCGCGCCCACGTCCACCATCTGCCGGTCGTCGACGGGCGGCACGTGCTGGGCATCCTGACCCGCGAGCAGCTGGCGGCGTCCTGGTCGGGCGGGCCTGAGGAGCAGTCCAGCCGCCAGGTCCGGACGTTGCTCGGGCGTGAGCGCAAACCGCTGATCCGGCCGGACACTCCGCTGGCCAGGGTCGCGGCCGTCATGCTCGACGCCGGATGCGATGCCGTGCCGGTGCTGTCGGACGACGGGCTGATCGGGATGGTCACGGTCCGCGACGTGCTGTCGGCCGTCGCCGGACGTACCAGGCCGGCCGAAGGGCCCGGCGAAGTTGTCACCGGCATGTTCCACCTGGAACCGGTACTACCCCAAGAGAATCGATAGGAGGCGTGTGATGGAGGCGTTGGTCGTCTACGAATCCATGTACGGCAACACCAAGCAGATCGCCGAAGCAGTAGCCGAAGGACTGTCCTCCCGGGTGCGAGCCGAGGTGGTGGAGGTCGGCTCCGCACCCGCACAGGTGGGGCCGGCGGTCGGGCTGCTCGTGGTGGGCGGGCCGACGCACGCCTTCTCCATGAGTAGGGTCTCCACCCGTCAGTCCGCCGCCCAGCAGGCCACAGGTCCGCTGGTCTCGCGCGGCGACGGCGTACGCGAATGGCTGGCCACGCTGCGCACCACCGCGGCAGGGCTCGGCTCGGCTGCGTTCGACACCCGCATCGCCAAGCCGCGCATGCCCGGCTCAGCCGCTCGCGGCATCGCCAAGCGGCTGAGCCGCCTCGGCATCAGAGCACTCGCGCCGGCACAGAGCTTCTACGTCGTGGGGACGCAAGGGCCGTTGGTAGACAGTGAACTGGAACGGGCCAGGCAGTGGGGCGAGAGCCTCGCCGCGTTGCTCCCTGTTACGGCTCCTGACGAGAGCGCCTGACGTTCGAACAGATGCCCGGAGGTCTGTCCCCTTGCTTCGCCCTCCGCGTTTAACGATCGGCGAGCCGGAAACCCAACGAAGGAGCTCGCGTTCTCCCTCTTGACCCCGACCGGCGCGGTCACTCCGGAACAGACTGGCTTAGGCTCGCTGTTCAGCCTGCACATGCAGCACCGGCCGCAGGTGCGCCGCGATGATGCTGGTCGCGGCGCTACCTGGAGTGCGGCGTCGTCATAGGCGCCGCCGAGGAGGCGAGACCACGGAGCCTGCGAGGCCGTGCTGGGTTGGGCGCGCTGCTCACCCTCACGCCGATTCCGCCGCTGGGCTGGGCCATCGCGCTCGGCGCCTTCGTTTTGACTCCGCCGCTGTGCGATCTGGCGCGGAGAGCGAGGGCCAGCCGGACGGCCCGATGAAACGAGGACGTGTGGCATGGCGTCGGCTCGGCCGGTTCGACGCCACTCAACGTTGTTTCCATGATGGGCCGAAGGTCCCATCACAAGCAGGACCGTCGCCTCTAAGCGTCGGTCCCACAACGCCGGACGATACGGACATGAGAATCGGAATCAACGGGTTCGGCAGGATCGGCCGGGCCGTCCTGCGTCGCGCATTGCGTACCGACCTGGACATCGTCGCCGTCAACGACATCACCGACACGGCCTCGCTGGCCCACCTGCTCAAGCACGACTCCACCTACGGACCGCTCGACCTGCCCGTCGCCTCCTCCGACTCCGCCTTGGAAGTGAACGGCCGCACGATCACGGTCAGCAAGCACGCCGACCCGGCGGAGATCGACTGGCGTGCCCACGACGTCGAGCTGGTCATCGACGCCACCGGCCGCTTCCGGACTAGGGACGCCCTGGCGAGCCATCTCAAGGCCGGCGCCCGCAAGGTCCTGCTCTCAGCTCCTGGCAAAGACCTGGACGCCACAATCGTCCCAGGTGTCAACGACGCCGCCTACGACCCCATCCGGCACGAGATCGTCTCCCTCGCCTCGTGCACCACCAACTGCGTCGCGCCGATGGTCAAAGTGCTGCACGAGCGTTTCGGCTTCGTCCGCGGCTTCATGACGACCATCCACGCCTACACCGGTGACCAGATGCTGCTGGACGCCCCCCACAAGGACCCGCGCCGCGCCCGCTCGGCGGCGGTGAACATCGTGCCGACGACCACCGGCGCCGCCCGCATGGTCGGCCAGGTGCTACCCGAGCTGAACGGCCGGCTCGACGGCATCGCCATCCGGGTGCCGGTCGAGGACGGCTCGATCACCGACCTGTCCGCGCAGCTCAGCCGCCCGGTCACCGCACAGGAGGTCAATGAGGCCTTCGCCGCAGCCGCTGAGAATGACCTGCACGGCATCCTGCGCTACAGCACCGATCCGCTCGTCTCCCGCGACATCATCGCCGACGCCTCCTCGTGCGTGTTCGACTCGGCCCTCACCCAGGCCAACGGGGACCTGGTCAAAGTGTTCGGCTGGTACGACAACGAGTGGGGCTACGCCAACCGGCTCGTCGAGATGGCCCAGCGGATGGGGTGACCAAAGCAGTAGCCCCACCGCGGCGGGAATGGGCATCTGGCCAGTCGGCGCCGGCACAGGGACTCAGGCCCTTTGCAACTGCTCGGAAGATCTGCTTGCATGCCGAGCACCGATGAAGCGGGTGGTGAGCGGCCCCACTACGGCCAGGACGAACACGTAGGCGGCCACCAGGGGCGCCAGGACGGGAAGCTGCGCCCCAGCCAGACCCACGATGACGATGGAGAACTCTCCGCGGGCGATCAGCGCGGTGCCGGCCCGCAGTCGGCCGCGCCGGCCCACCCCGTCGCGGGAGGCCGCATACCGGCCGGTGAGAACCTTGGTGAGCCCCGTGACAACGGCTAGCGCCAGCGCGGCCGGCAGCACCGGCAGCAGCTCGGCGGGAGCCACCGACAGGCCGATGGCCAGGAAGAACACCGCGGCGAACAGGTCACGCAGCGGTGCGGTGACGGTACGGGCACGCTCGGCGGTCTGCCCGGTGAGGGTCAGGCCGACCAGGAAGGCGCCCACCGCCGCCGAGGCGTGGACGTACTCGGCCAGAGCCGCCACGACCATGGTGAGGCCGAGCACGCGCAACATGAGCTGCTCATCGTCCGGGTGGGCCACGAGCCGGCCGATGTGGTGGCCCCACCGGTAGGAGGCGGCAAGAGCGGCCAGCACCGTACCCACCGCGACCAGCGCGCCCGCCACGGCCTGCCACCAGACGCCGCCGGAGGCCAGCACGGCCAGCACCGGCAGGTAGGCGGCCATCGCGAAGTCCTCCAGCACCAGTACCGACAGCACCGACGGGGTCTCACGGTTGCCCAACCGCCGCAGGTCGCCCAGCAGCCTGGCGATGATCCCCGAGGAGGAGATGTACGTAGCACCGGCCAGCGCCACAACTCCGACGCCGTCCAGGCCCAGCAACCAGCCCGCCACGGCACCCGGGACGGCATTGGCCAGCAGATCCACACCCGCGGAGGGCAGGTGCCGGCGCAAGCTCGCGGTGAACTCGCCGATGGAGAACTCCAGACCCAGCGCCAGCAGCAGCAACACGATCCCGATGGAGGCGGCGGCCCGGACGAACCCTGCCGCGGTCGGGACAGGCAGCACCCCTCCCTCGCCCAGCGCCAGCCCGGCCAGGAGGTAGAGCGGGACCGGCGACAGGGCCGCGCGGCGGGCCAGGGAGCCCAGGGCGCTGAGAACGACCAGGATGAGGCCCAGCTCCAGCAGCAGAGCGATAGAGATGTGCACGCGTTCAACCCCGGATGATCCGCGTCACGCCCGCGATGCCGTCCTGGGTACCGACCACCACCAGAACGTCACCAGACCGCAACACCTGGTCGGGACCGGGCGAAGCGATCACATCCTCACCCCGCACGATCGCCACCACCGACGCGCCGGTGCGGGTCCGCGCTCGCGTGTGCCCCAGCGGACGATCCACATACGGCGAACCGGGCGTCACCCTCACCGGTTCAGTGCTCAACCCGGGCACCTCTCGGGTCAGGTCCGCGAACCGCTCGGCAATCCGCGGCGCACCCAAGATCTGGGCCAGCGCGTCGGCTTCCTCCTCGTTGAGCCGGAACAGCGGCCTGCCCTCATCCAGGTCACCGCCGACATAGCCGACCACCTCGAACTCGCCCGTCCGCCGAGCCACCACGCCGATCCGATCCCCCGCGTGGGTGGTGAACTCATACCGCAGTCCTACACCCGGCAGCAGCACCTCGTTCACGTCCATGCAGCCATCATCACGGTAGGTGAACACCTCTTGTGGGATGTCACCGTCGGCAACTACACCGCCTAAAGGGCGCTTGGGAACAACCGGACGCGCATCGGCAACAGCGCGTTCCGCGGCAGGTACATCCCCTACCAGTGCCGCCGGCGTAGCCGGTCGTCCTTCAGAGGGCGTGGATGCGCCGGCCGGTGATCTGGTGCGGGACAATGCGGATGTACAGCGGTCGGTCGCCGCCCGCCCACGGGGTCACGTGAGCCTCGGCGACCTTGTCCACCTCGTCTTCCGGCACGTGGTGAGCGGGGCCCTGGACGAGGACGCTCCAGCCCTGCCGCATGGCCTCGTCGATCCGGTCCACCTCGAAGCCGATCAAGATTTCGACTCCTTCTCGTCCGGTGCGCAGGTCCTGGTCCATGGGCCCGCCGTAGGCGGTACGGAAGACGATGGCACCGTCGTGGACCTTGTAGTTCACGGGCAGCACGGTGGGCCCGTGGGAGCCGTTGAAGGCCACCCGGCCGATGCCGCCCGGCGCGATCAGGCGCAGGCATTCCTGGGGGTCCAGGACCTGCAGGACCGGGTCGCCAGCGGCGATGCCTGGGCCGGGCGGGTGGTCGAGGCCACTGTCGAGCAGGTCCTGGGGTGTGGCCTCCAGGGCGGCGGCCAGCCGGATCACCGTACCTGTCTCCGGGACGTCCGGGTGATCCTCCAGGTACTGGAGGTATTCGGCCGATAGGTCCGTGCGGGCGGCGACCTGCTCGCGGGTGAGGCCGAGCCGGTCGCGGTGATGGCGAATGCGGCGTCCGAAATCGCCGGTGCCTGTCATGAGCGTGTCCTCCCTGGTCATGGTCCTGAAGCTACCCACTGGCCCATGCGGGAGACAGGGTCCTTCGGCCCATGCCGGACTGACCTCTGGCCCTGCAGCGAGCCTGCGCGGGCGCGGTCCGATGGGTGGGTGAACGAAGGAGGACACAACATGATCATCGTAGGAGTGGACGGCTCGGTGACCGCACGGGCCGCGGTGGAGTGGGCGGCCAACGACGCCTTCCGCATGCGGGTGCCGCTGCGGATCGTGCATGCCGTGGACCGCACCCCGTACCAGGTCGGCAGATACCCCAACCCGTCCCTGCCCGATGTGCTGTTGCGTGAAGGGCGGAGGATCCTGCGCGAGGCCGAGGCGCTCGTGCACGAGCGCCAGCCCACGGTCGAGGTCACGACGCAGGAAGTGGAGGGCGCGCCCGCCACGGTCCTGCGCGAGCAGGCCAAGGACGCCACCGAGATCGTCGTCGGCAGCCGCGGGCTCGGCGGGTTCGCCGGCGCGCTGCTGGGGTCGGTCAGCACGCACGTGGCCGGACACGCACGCTGCCCGGTCGTGGTGGTGCGCCCCGAGCACCGGCCGGTGCACGGGGAGGTCGTGGTCGGGGTCGACGATTCGCCGGAGTGCGAGCCGGCGCTGGCGTACGCCTTCGAGCAGGCCAAGCTGCGCGGCGCCACGCTGCGGGCCGTGCATGCCTGGCAGTTGCCGGTGCATGCCTTCGCGCCGGAGGCCACCTACGACATGGACGAGGTCCGCACGGCGCAGCACCAGGTCGTCCGCGACCGGCTGAACGCTGCCCGCGAGGAGTATCCGCAGGTGACGGTCGTCGAGGACGTTCATGCGGCGCACCCCGTGGATGCGCTGGTCGAGGCGTCCGGGCAGGCGGATCTGCTGGTGGTGGGCTCGCACGGGCGCGGCGCCATGGGGTCAATGGTGCTCGGTTCGGTCAGCCGGGGAGTGCTGCACCACGCTCGCTGCCCGGTGGCGGTGGTCCGCTCATAGGAACCGCCGGCAGATCGAGGACCTTGGACCCCGGCACGCGGGACGTTCGCCGCTGTGAGGCAAGGCCGCCGAGGGGGAGCGTGGGAGCGGAAGTGAGGAGGCATGTCATGTCGATCGAGGTCAAGGACGTCATGGGCCGGGTGGCCATCGCCGTGCTGGAGGATGCGTCCTTCGCCGACATCGTGGCCGCTATGAAGCGGTACGCGGTGGGCGCGGTCACCGTGGTCGACGCCGACCGGCGGCCGGTGGGCGTGGTGTCGGAGGACGATCTGCTGCTCAAGGAGATCGATCCGGTACGGCACAGCGTGTCGATGTTCGAGTCCCGCCGTCAGCGGCGCGAGCACGACAAAGCCGCGGGGGTGAGGGCGGCTCAGCTCATGACCTCCCCGGCGATCACCGTCACGCCGGGCACCTGCGTGCGTGACGCGGCCCGGGTGATGCACGACAAGCGCATCAAGCAGCTGCCTGTGATCGACCCGGTGACCGGGCGGATCATCGGCACGTTGCATCAGCGTGACGTGCTGCGGGTCTTCACCCGTCCGGTCGCGGACCTGGAGGCGGACGTCATGGCCGTGCTCCCGGACCCCGAGGCGATCTCCATCGAGATCGACCAGGGTGTGGTGAAGCTCAGCGGTCGGGTGCAATGGAGATCCCAGGCCCTCGCGATGGTGGAGGCGGTACGGGCCATCGAGGGCGTCGTCGACGTGACCTGTGAGGTGGACTCCGACAAGGACGACCTCCTCATCATTCCCCCGCTGCTGTAGGAGCCGGTGATGGACGCCGCATGGAGGATCGAGGTACACGGGATCGTGCAGGGCGTCGGCTTCCGGCCGTTCGTCCACCGGCTGGCGACCGCCGTCGGGATCCGCGGACACGTCCGAAACGCCGGCGGGCACGTGATCATCTCGGCGAGTGGCTCGCCGGCCTGCCTGGAGGAGTTCGTCTCCGGGTTGACGACCATGCGTCCCGAAGCGGCCCGTATCCGTGACGTGGTCGTCACTCCCGGGACGCTCGATCAGGAGGCCGTCGGGTTCAAGATCGTGGAAAGCCAGGCCGTGCCTGGTCCCGCCCGCGAGATCCCGCCGGACCTGGCCACGTGCGCCGATTGTCTGCGCGAGCTGTTCGACCCGGCGGACCGGCGCTACCGCTACCCCTTCATCAACTGCACCGCCTGCGGCCCTCGCGCGACCATTATCGAGAGCCTGCCCTACGACCGGGCTCGCACCTCCATGCGCGGGTTCGAGATGTGCACGGCGTGCGCCGCCGAATACCACGACCCGGCAGACCGGCGCTTCCACGCCGAGCCGATCGCGTGCGCCTCCTGCGGCCCTCGGATGCGTTTCCTGAGCTTGACCGGGGAGGCGGCGCTGCGGGCGGCGGTGGACGTCATCGCGGGCGGCGGCGTGATCGCCGTCAAGGGGCTCGGCGGCTTCCAGCTCGTCTGCGACGCGATCAACGACGAACCCGTTTCACGGGTGCGCCAGGTCAAGGCCCGCGACGCCAAGCCGCTGGCGGTCATGGTGCGCGACATGGTCGCCGCCGACGCGCTGGCCGGCCTGTCGGAGAACGACCGCCGCCAGCTCGGCGCGCCGTCCGCGCCCATCGTGCTGGCTCCGCGACGGCACGGCGTCCTGACGCCGGGGATCTGCCATGGGATGCCGGACATCGGGTTGTTCCTGCCGTACACGCCGCTGCACCACCTGCTCCTGGACGCGCTCCGCCGCCCTCTGGTGGTGACCAGCGCCAATCAGGCCGACAGCCCCATGCTGATCGACGATGTCTCCGGCCTCGACGTGGACGGTGTCCTCACCCACGATCGGCCCATCGTGGCCCGCTACGACGACTCGGTCGTCCGCTCGTTCGGATCGCGCGCCACGACGATCCGCCGCGCCCGTGGGCTGGCTCCGGCCATGCTGCCGCTACCGGTCGCCGCCCCGCCGTTGCTGGCCGTGGGTGCGCAGCTGAAGAGCACGTTCACGCTGGCCGGCGGCCACGGGGCGGTGCTCGGGCCGCACATCGGCGATCTGTCCGATGCCCAGACTCTGGAGGCGTACGAGGAGGCGCTCGGCCACCTGCGCCGCATCCACGGCATCGAGCCCGTGCACGCAGTGCACGACCTGCATCCCGACTATCTGTCGACCCGGCTGGCGCAGCGCTGGCCGAGTCGCGTCGCCGTGCAGCACCACCACGCACACGTCGCCGCCGTGGCCGCCGAGCACCGGCTGGAGCCGCCGTTCCTCGGCGTCGCCTACGACGGGCTCGGGCTGGGCGACGACGGCACATTCTGGGGTGGCGAGCTGCTGCTGGCCGGCTATACCGGTTACCGGCGGCTTGGCCGCTTCTCCCACGCTCCGATGCCTGGCGGGGCGGCGGCCGTACGCAGGCCCGCCCGCATGGCACTCGGTTACCTGCTCGGCGGCGAGACCAGCACGGGCCCCATCCCCAGCGGTCTCGCCGCCGGCCTGCCCGATGCGGACGTCATCGGCCGCATGATCGCGCAACGCGTGAACTGCCCGATCGCATCCAGCGCGGGCCGCCTGTTCGACGCCGCGGCCGCGCTGCTGGGATTGTGCGATGTCAACGGCTTCGAAGGCGAGGCCGCCATGCGCCTGGAGCAAGCCGCCACGGCCTACCCTGGTGCCGATCCGCTGGCCTGGCGGCTGGAGCGGCGCGACGGCCTGTGGGTGTACGACGGCCTGGCCACGCTGCGCGACCTGCTGGAGGCCAAGAGGGACGGCGAGCCGGTCGGCCGGATCGCCGCCGGGTTCCACGCCACCATCGCGGCCGTCACGGTGCTGCTGTGTGAGCGGGCCGCGGCCGAGCACGATGTCACCCAGGTGTGCCTGTCGGGAGGGGTGTTCCAGAACCGGCTGCTGGCCACCGACGTGCTCGCCCGGCTGTCGGCGGCTGGGTTCGAGCCGTACATCGGCGAGCAGGTCCCGGTCAACGACGGCGGCATCAGCTACGGCCAAGCGGCGATCGCGGCGGCGAGACTGTCACGTACTGATCATGGGCGCGGCTCATTCGCGTGATCACCGCGGCGGCGGAGGCGGAGCTGCTGGTCGTCGGCAGCCACGGGATCGGGGGCTTCCGGGGGATGCTCGTCGGATCCGTCGCCTACGGCGTGGCCGGGCACGCTGCTTGCGACGTCGTGGTGGTCCGCGAGCTGCCCTCGCTGCCACGAGACGAGATCGTCGTCGGATCGACGGCTCGCCGGCATCGGCCCGGGTGCTGGAATTCGCCTTGGCGGAGGCGCGGCTGCGGGGAGCGCGGTTGCGTGCCGTCCAGGCCACGGCATATCCGCATCCGAGCCACTTCGCGCCTGCGGGTCCTGAGGAGTCGCCCGCGCTGAAGCAGATGCTCGGCGAGCAGTATCCGGATGTGGCCGTCGTGGAGGAGACAGTGCACGGCCATCCCGTTGACGTGCTCCGTCAGGCCGCGAGCGGTGCCGACCTGCTGGTGGTGGGGTCGCACGGGCGCAGCATGTTCGCCGGGATGGTCTTGGGCTCGGTCAGTCAGGAGCTGCTCCACCAGTCCCCATGCCCGCTGGCCGTGGTCAGGAGCGCCCGGTGAGCATCGACGCGCATGCGGAGCCGGCTCCGCATGATCAGCTGAGCGACTACCTGGCGCGGATCAGCGGCACACCCTTGCTGACCGCCGCTCAAGAGGTGGAGCTCGCCAAGCGGATGGAGGCCGGTGTCTACGCCGCCCATCTGATCGGGCAAGGGGCGGCGGAGCCCGGACTGGAAGCGGTGGTCGCCGACGGTCGAACCGCCAGACAGCACATGATCGAGGCAAACCTGCGCCTGGTCGTGTCGATCGCCAAGCGCTACGCCCACCGCGGGCTCTCGCTCGCCGACGTGATCCAGGACGGCAACCTGGGCTTGATCGAGGCCGTCGAGCGCTTCGACCACACCCGGGGCAACCGGTTCTCCACGGTCGCCACCTGGTGGATCCGCAAGGCCATCCAGCGAGGCCTGGAGTACACGCACACGGTCCGGCTTCCGATCGGCGTCCAGGACCGGCTTGCCAAGATCGCCCGGGCGGAGACAGCGGCCACGCACCGGCTCGGACGCCGCCCGACGGAACGTGAGCTGGCCGAGGAGTCGGGACTGGCGCCGGCCACAGCCCGGGCCCTGCGCCGGCTGCCGCAGCGATGCGCGAGCCTCGACGTGATCGTGGGAGAGGGACGGCACCAGACGACGCTGGGCGAGCTGGTGGAGGACGTAGAGATCTTGTCCGCCGAGCAACTCGTCGAACGGAAGGCGCTGAAGGACCTGCTCGCCTCACTCGTCTCCGGGCTGGCGCCGCGTCAGGCATTGATCATGGAGTTGCGGTTCGGGCTGGACGGGCACGATGGGCACACGCCCCGGCAGATCGCCGACAAGTTGGGTCTGACGCCGCTTTGGGTGCGCCAGCTGGAGAAGGAATCGCTGGCTCACATGCGTGGGCGCGGCCGCAGGCAAGGGCTGCGGGCGTGGGCGAGCTGACCCGCGATTTCGTGGAAGTGGACTCATGAAACGATCTGGACGCTGGCACCACTGGCTAGGGGTGCCCGTCCGCACATCCCGGTGGACCGGCGCGCGCCGTCGCGCGAGTTCGAGCGGATCGCGCCCCACGTCCCCGTCTTCCGCATCACGGCGCCCTCAGAGAGGCGAAGGTCCCGACGCCTGACGCCTTACGACCCTGTCCCTCCCGAGCCGCCGGGCAAGACGCTGAAGGCCCGAGGGAGAGGAGCTCGAGATGTCCGCAGTGGTCGTAGCGGGACTGCGCAAGCAGTACGGGACGGTCAAGGCCGTCGACGGAGTAAGTTTCACCGTTGAGCGGGGCGAGGTGTTCGCGCTGCTCGGCCCGAACGGGGCGGGCAAGACCACGACCGTGGAGATCCTGGAAGGGCATAGGCGCCGCGACGGGGGAGAGGTGTCGGTGCTCGGCTTCGATCCGGCCACCGGCGGCCGGGCCTACCGCGAGCGTATCGGGATGGTGCTGCAGGAGGCCGGGTTCGAGGAGGAGTTCTCCGTCTTCGAGCTGGTCCACCTCTACGCCGGCTTCTATCCCCGGCCTCGGGACCCGGACGAGGTCATCGAGCAAGTTGGGCTGAAGGACAAGCGTGACGCCCGGGTACGGACGTTATCCGGGGGTCAGCGGCGCCGCCTGGACTTGGCGCTCGGCCTGGTCGGCGGGCCGGAGCTGCTGTTCCTGGACGAGCCCACCACCGGCTTCGACCCCTCGGCCCGGCACCATGCCTGGGAGCTGATCGACGAACTGCGCTCGTCCGGCACCACGATCCTTCTCACCACCCACTACATGGACGAGGCCCAGCACCTGGCAGACCGGGTGGCGGTGTTGCGCGCGGGCCGCCTGGTGGCCGTCGGCGCGCCGGACACCCTCATCGCGGCCGACCGCACCAGCGTGCTGTCCTTCCGGCTGCCCGAAGGGACGGTTCTCGCCGATCTGCCGCTCCTGACCGGTCACGTCGAAGCGCACGGCGCGGCGGTGTCGGTCCAAACCGCCCAGCCCGCCCGTGACATGCATGTCTTGACCGGCTGGGCGCTGGAGCGCGGCGCCGAGCTGACCTCCCTGTCGCTGGCCCGGCCGTCGCTGGAGGACGTCTATCTCGATCTGGTGAACGAGGCGACATCATGATCAGCAGCCTGGTCTGGCACGAGACCCGATCCTTCTTCCGCACGCCGATCGCGGCCGGCTTCACCGTCGCGATGCCGCTGCTGATGGCGGTGATCGTGGGTGCGGCAGTGGGTAACCAGGTCGTCGAGCCCCGCACGGGCGTGCGGGTGATGCAGTTCGTCATCCCGGTCATGGCCGTGTTCGGAGTGGCGCAGGGGTGTTTCGGTGCGCTGGCCATTCACCTGGCCGACCTTCGCGACCGCGGCTGGCTGAAGCGGTTGCGCGGTACGCCGGTGCCCGCCTGGGCGGTGCTGGCCGGGCTGGTGGGCGCGTCGCTGATGATCGCGGCGGCGACGGTCGCCGTGCTGCTGGCGGTGGGTGTGGTCTTCTACGATCTGCAGATGGTGTGGCGGACGCTGCCCGCGCTGCTGGTCACTCTGCTGCTGGGAGCGTTCTGCTTCACCGCGCTCGGCTTCGCCGTGGTCGCGCTGGTGCGCAGCGCGGCGGCGGTGCAGTTGCTTGGCATCGGGCTGCTGCTGGCACTGGCGTTCATCTCCGACATCATCCTGATCGGCGCCCGGCTGCCCGCCTGGCTGGACATAGTGGGCTGGGTCTTCCCGCTGCGGCACCTCGGCAACGCCGTCCGCGACGACCTCAACCCGTTCCTGACCGGGACCGGCTTCTACGGCGATCATCTGGCGGTGCTGGCGGCCTGGGGGATCGGCGGTGCCGCCGTCGCCGTGTGGCGCTTCCGCTGGGAACGACCCCAGGCCCGGACGACAACAGCCCGGACGGCCCGCGGAGGACTTCCGCGACGGCAGGGTCGCCCGGCGCCGTGGCGGCTGCTGGCCGGTCAGGCGGGGCACGCGGTGATCCGGCTACGCCGTGACCTGTCCACGGCGTTCTTCACGGTGATCCTGCCGGTGCTGCTCCTCGCACTCATCTCGCTGATCTTCGGCGAGGCCCGGGTCTCGGGTGTCCGGCTGCCGGTGTTCATGCTCGCCGCGATGATCACATACACGGTGGGCGTCGCGTCCTACGTCAACATCGCCGAAGCCGTCGCCGGTGACCGCGAGCGTGGCGTGCTCAAGCGGCTGACCGGCACGCCGATCCCGCGCTGGGCCTACCACGCGGGCAATCTCACCACTGCGCTCCTGGTCACCTTGGCCACCGCCACCGTGCTGGCGCTGGTGGCCGCGCTCGGCTACGACGTCACGATCGAACCGGCCATGATCCCCGGGCTGCTCGCCGCGATCGTGCTCGGGAGCGCGTGCTTCGCCGTCTTCGGTGCTCTCGTAGTGGCGTTCGTGACCAAGCAGCAGACCGCAAACGCGATCACACTGGGCACGTTCCTGCCGCTGGCCTTCGTCTCCGACGTGTTCGTCATCGGCGGGGAACTGCCCGGGGTGCTGCGCGCGATCGGCGACGTCTTCCCGCTCAAGCACGTCTCCCACGCGCTCCTGGCCGTACTGGACCCGGCGGGACGGCCGTGGCCCTTGATGGATCTCGCCGTGGTCGCGGCCTGGACGCTGGCCGGCGTCGCGGTTCTCGCCCTCAAGAAGGGACGTTAGACCCTATTTTTCGGTGCCGTTCCTGCAGCAGGCTAATACGGTGATGTACAGCACGGCAGGCGGTCTGGTGGCATGAACGGCCGAAAGCTCAAAGAACTGTCCGCAGCGGACTCTCTGCGACGGTTGGCCAGCGTGCCGCTCGGACGCGTCGTGTTCACCCGGCACGCGCTCCCGGCCGTACGACCGGTGAACCACATCGTCTCTGACGGGCAGATCGTCATCCGCTCCAGTTCGGGGACCATCCTGAGTGCCGAACTGGCGGTGTTCGAGGCCGTGGTGGCCTTCGAAGTGGACGAGTTGGACGTCGGGGAACGCCTCGGCTGGAGTGTGGTCGTCACCGGCGTCGCCCAGCTCGTGAAGGACCCTGAGGAGGCGGCTCATTTCAAGTCCATTCTCCAGCCATGGGTGGCGGGGGAGATGGAACAGGTGATCCGCATCCGCCCCGAGATCATCACCGGCTTCGAGCTGGTTCCCGCCGCCGTCCCCGGATGATGCGGCGCCGGGGTCAGGGACGGTCCCACGTGAAAGGCAGCTCCAGGACGTCGTCCTTCCGCCAGCCGAGAGCCCCCTGGACGTCGATGACCCCGTCGAGGCGTTCGGCCGTGTGGACGGCGGCGGCCGCCTCGCTGCGCCGGTCCGTGTATCCGGACAGTGTGACGATGCCGTCGCGGACCTCGACGATGATCCCGTCGCGATCGTTCCACCTGGCATGCGGCGGGATCCCCTCGACGACGCGGCGCCTGATCTCGTCGTCGTCGCGCAGGTACATCCTGAGCAGGTCCCGCCGGCTGACGATGCCCTGCAGCCTGTCCTCGGCGTCGACGACGACCAGCCGTTTGACGCCGCTCTCGTCCATGACCCGGGCGGCCCTGACGGTGGAGGCGGACGCGGAGATCGTCACCGCGGGCGTGGTCATCAAGTCCGCAGCGGTATGCCCCGCCGTCTTCCTCTCGCCTTCCTCGCCTTCCTCGCCTTGCCCGGTGAGGTCACCCGCGCGGTCATGACCTCTCTCACCGTGATCCGCATCATGGCCCTCCTTCCGGTTCTCCCTTTCATCACATCGCCATCTCGGGTGGATTCGTAGGGACGGAAGCCCTTGAGCACCCGGACTTTTGGAAGGCAGAAAGTCCCAGAAAAGTGCGAGCCTGCACTGGCGATGGAGGGTATGCGGTGTTCTGTCTCGGTGCGAGACTGATCGATATGGAGAGCGAGCACCGTCCGTTGATGCCGCAGATGCGGCTTGATGAGTTGCTGGCCGAGCTGCAGGTGCGGCTCAACGCTGTGATGGCCACCCGAGATCGGGTACACGCGCTGCTCGAAGCCGTCGTGTCGGTGGGCAGCGACCTGGACCTGGAGACGGTGCTGCGCCGGATTGTGGAGACCGCGACCAAGCTGGTGGACGCCAGCTACGGCGCGCTGGGTGTGGTCGGGGACGAGAACACGCTCATGCAATTCATCCCGGTCGGGCTGAGCGAGGAGGAGATCGCCCGAATCGAACACTGGCCGCACGGCCTGGGGCTGCTCGGGTTGCTGATCAAGGACGCCCGGCCGCTGCGGCTGGGCCGCATCTCCGACCACCCGGAGTCGTACGGCTTCCCGCCGGGCCACCCGCCGATGGGCACCTTCCTCGGCGTGCCGGTGCGGGTGCGCGACGAGGTATTCGGCAACCTCTACCTGACCGAGAAGCGCGGCGGCGGCGAGTTCGACGAGGAGGACGAGGCCATCGTCATCGCGCTGGCCACCGCGGCCGGCGTCGCCGTGGAGAACGCCCGCCTGTACGAGGAGTCGCGCCGGCGCGAGACCTGGCTGCAGGCCTCCTCCGAGGTCACCACCAGCCTGCTGTCCGGCGCCGAGCCCCGGCAGGTGCTGACCCTGGTGGCGGCACGCGCCCGCCAGATGAGTGACGCGGACCTGGTCCAGATGCTGCTGCCAGAGCCGTCAGGGCAGTCGCTGCGCGTGGAGGTCGCCGAGGGCGAGGGCGCCGGGGACCTGCTGGGCGCCGCCTTCGAGGTGTCGGCCACGCTCGCGGGCGACGTGTTCGTCCAGGGGGAGCCGATGTCCGAGGCGGACATGCAAAGTGCTCCCTACCCGGACTCGCCGCTGCGGCGGCTGGGCTACGGGCCGGGGTTGATGGTGCCGTTGGGAGCCGTGCCGAATGTGCGCGGGGTGCTCGTGCTGGCCAAGCGGAGCGGGCGGCTGCCGTTCAGCGGGGCGGACCAGCAGATGCTCCATGCGTTCGCCGGTCAGGCGGCGATCGCGCTGGAGCTGGCCGACGCGCGCCGGGACGCCGAACGGCTCGGCCTGCTGGAGGACCGGGACCGGATCGCCAAGGACCTGCACGACGTGGTCATCCAACGGTTGTTCGCCACCGCGATGACGTTGATGAGCACGATCCGGCTGGTGGAGCGGCCGGAGGCGGCCAAACGGCTGCAACATGGGATCGATGAGTTGGATGGGACGATCCGGCAGATCCGCTCCTCCATCTTCGCCTTGCAAGGCTCCCACGATCAGGGCGAGCCCAGCCTGCGAGGACAGATCGTGGACCTGGTGGAGGGTGCCGGCAGCCATCTGGGCTTCATGCCGGGCCTGCGGATGGAAGGGCAGATCGACACCCTGGTGCCCGAGTCCGTCGCCGAGCACCTACAGGCCGTGCTGCGCGAGGCCCTGTCCAACGTGGTACGCCACTCCCACGCCACCCGCGCCGAAGTCTCCGTCGAGGTTTCCAGCGACGATCTCACCCTCAAGGTCTCGGACAACGGCATCGGCCTGGGGGAGAGCGGGCGTCGCAGCGGCCTGCGCAACATCGAGGAACGGGCCGGCCGCTTGGGCGGCACCGCGGAGCTGGCGAGCCCTGAAGGGGAAGGCACACGGCTGCGCTGGCACGTTCCTCTGTAAGGTCCGGCATTCGGCGATGGGACGACGAAGCAGAACCGTCTGGCCCACGAGAACGGGACCAAGGTCCCTAGGGCGCGGGGACGGATCCGGACATCATCGGCACTATGACGACGATGCAGCACATCGATGCCTACTGGCGTGCCGCGAACTACCTTTCCGTGGGGCAGATCTACCTGCTGGACAATCCGCTGCTGACCGAGCCGCTCCGGCCGGAACATGTCAAGCCGCGCCTGCTCGGCCACTGGGGGACGACGCCCGGGCTGAACTTCTGCTTCGCCCACCTCAACCGGATCATCGCCGAACGCCACCAGGAAATGATCTACATTGTCGGCCCCGGCCATGGCGGCCCCGCTGCGGTGGCGCACGCCTGGCTGGAGGGCTCCTATTCCGAGAAGTACCCCGAGGTCTCGCAGGACGCTGCGGGCATGCGCAGGCTGTTCCGGCAGTTCTCCTTCCCCGGCGGCATCCCGAGCCACGTGGCGCCGGAGACCCCCGGTTCCATCCACGAAGGCGGTGAACTCGGTTATTCGCTCGCGCATGCCTTCGGCGCGGCCTTCGACAACCCTCGCCTGGTCGTGGCCTGTGTCGTCGGGGACGGCGAGGCGGAGACCGGACCGCTGGCCGCCAGCTGGCACTCCAACAAGTTCCTGGACCGCCGTCGCGACGGCGTGGTGCTACCGATCCTGCACCTGAACGGGTACAAGATCGCCAACCCGGCCGTGCTGGCTCGCATTCCCGAGGAAGAGCTGGTCAAGCTTATGGAGGGGTACGGCTACCGCCCCCACGTGGTCGGCCCCGACCACGAGCAGATGGCGCGGACGCTGGATGAGGTGTTCGACCAGATCGCCGCCTTCAAAGACGGCCGCGCGACCAGGCTTCCCATGATCATTCTTCGGACGCCGAAGGGATGGACCGGCCCCCGTGAAGTCGACGGCAAGCCGGTCGAGGGTACGTGGCGCGCTCACCAGGTGCCTCTGTCGGGCGTCCGCGACAACCCCGAGCACCTGGCGATGCTGGAGGAGTGGATGCGCTCCTACCGGCCGGAGGAGCTGTTCGACACCAACGGCCGCCCGGTGCCCGCCTTGTCGCAGACGGTGCCGGAGGGGTCACTGCGCATGAGCGCCAGCCCGCACGCCAACGGCGGCGAGCTGCTACGCCCGCTGGCGCTGCCGAACTTCCGCGACTACGCGGTGGAAGTCAAGGCACCTGCGGAGCAATTCACTGAGCCCACCCGGGTGATGGGCGCCTTCCTGCGCGACGTGATCGCCGCCAATCCGGACGGCTTCCGGCTGATGGGACCGGACGAGACGGCCTCCAACCGGCTGCAAGCCGTGTTCGAGGCCACGGACCGGGCCTGGAATGCGGAGCTCCTGCCAACGGACGAGCATCTGGGCGCCGGTGGCCGGGTGATGGAGGTGCTGAGCGAGCACCTGTGCCAGGGCTGGCTGGAGGGCTATCTGCTGACCGGCCGGCACGGGCTGTTCAACTGCTACGAGGCGTTCATCCACATCATCGACGCGATGTTCAACCAGCACGCCAAATGGCTGGAGTCGTCGCAGAAGATCCCGTGGCGGCGGCCGGTGGCCTCTCTCAACTACCTACTGTCGTCGCACGTGTGGCGGCAGGACCACAACGGCTTCAGCCACCAGGACCCCGGCTTCCTCGACATCGTGGCCAACAAGAAGGCGTCCGTGGTGCGCGTCTATCTGCCGCCGGACGCCAACACGCTGCTGTCGGTCACCGACCACTGCCTGCGCTCCCGGGACTACGTCAACGTGATCGTGGCCGGCAAGCAGCCGGTGCTGGACCTGTTCACGATGGAGGAGGCCGTCGCGCACAACACGCGCGGGCTCGGCATCCTGCCGTGGGCCTCCACCGACGAGGGCGTCGAGCCGGACGTGGTGCTGGCCTGCGCCGGGGACGTCCCAACGCTGGAGACGCTGGCCGCGGCCGGCATCCTGCGCGAGCATCTGCCCGAGCTGAAGGTGCGCGTCATCAACGTCGTGGACCTGATGCGGCTGCAGCCGCCGTCGGAGCACCCGCATGGCATGCCGGACGCCGAGTTCGACACTCTCTTCACCACCGACAGACCGATCATCTTCAACTTCCACGGTTACCCCTGGCTGATCCATCGCCTCACCTACCGCCGGCGCAGCCACGCCAACCTGCACGTGCGCGGCTACAAGGAGGAGGGCACGACCACGACGCCGTTCGACATGGCCATGCTCAACGACATCGACCGCTACCACCTGGTCATGGACGTCATCGACCGCGTGCCCGGCCTCGGCTCCAAGGCGGCGCACCTGCGGCAGCGGATGAGCGGCACCCGCCTACGCGCCCGCGCGTACACCCGCGAGCACGGCGAGGACGCGCCCGAGATCAGCAACTGGACCTGGTCGTGATCGAACTCGCCTGGTGCAGGCGCTTGGTGTCATACCGGTGAACATCGCAGTGGGCAGGCGATCGGCTGGGAGGCTTCGATGAGTGGCACTCGACACCACAAGGTGATGCCGGCCCTGATTGATGAGGATCGGGCCAGCGCAGGCGACTTGTTCAATCTCGCGGTCGACATCGGCCCCATACCCATGCAGGTCGGCGCCTGCCTGATCCTGGACACCGGGCCGGGCTTCGACCTGACGCGGGCGCGGCAGTCGATCGCCGAGCGGGTCGGCACGGTGCCGCGGCTTCGTCAACAGCTCGTCCATGCTCCGCTCGGCTGTGGTCGGCCGTTGTGGATCGACGATGCGGCGTTCGACTTGAACCACCACCTGCACACCATGGTGTGCCCGCCACCGGGTGACGAAGACGCGCTGCTCGACCTCGCTGCCACGGCGATCGGCCGGCCTCTGGACGCGTCGAAGCCCTTGTGGTCGATCACGCTGGTGACAGGCCTGGCCGATGATCGGATCGGCATGATCGTCTGCTTCCACCACGTGCTCGCCGACGGCATCGGCGGGCTGGCGGTGCTCGGCCGCCTCGTCGACGGGATGCCGGCGCCGGCACCGCGAGCATTCCCCGTCCCCGCACCATCCCGTCGCCGGATCGCCGCCGACGCGTGGAGAACCCGGCTGCGCGCGCTCGCCGGCCTGCCTCACGCCTGGCCTGCCGCCAGGCGCGCCGCCGCTGAATTGGGAGTCCCACAGCGGTTGGCACGCTGTTCGCTGAACGCGTCCGCAGGCGTGCATCAGCGGCTGGTGACCGTCAGCGCGAGGCTGGCCGACGTCCGCCGGTTCGCGCACGCCCACGGCGGCACCGTCAACGACGCCGTGCTCGCCGCGATCACCGGCGCGGTACGTGCGCTCCTGGCCCGCCGCGGAGAAAACATCCCCGATCTGGTGGTCTCCGTGCCGGTGTCGGCACGGGCATCTGCCACCACTGCCCGGCTCGGCAACCAGGTCGGCGTCATGCCCCTCCGCCTGCCCACCCGAGGCGGTCTTGGGCAACGGCTCGAACGCACCGCGACGATCACCCGAGCCAGGAAGTCCACGACCCCAGGAGCCTCGTCCCAACTGCTCGCCAGGATCGGCGGGATTCTGGCCCACGTGCACATTCTGGGCTGGCTGCTGAAGCACCAGCACCTGATTC
This sequence comes from Nonomuraea basaltis, assembly GCF_005893125.1. Classification (GTDB taxonomy): domain Bacteria; phylum Actinomycetota; class Actinomycetes; order Streptosporangiales; family Streptosporangiaceae; genus Nonomuraea; species Nonomuraea basaltis. The sequence goes on from NZ_VCJS01000106.1 coordinate 32,472, forward strand.
ATACCGTCGTCACCAACATGCGAGGGCCCGAGGAGCCGTTGTTCTTCAACGGCGCCAGGGTGCGCACGATCATCCCGATCTCGCTCGTCCGGGGGAACGTGACCGTCGCCTTCAGCGTGCTGTCCTACGCTGGCAGCCTGGCCACGACCATCGTGGCTGACGCGGAGCGCGTACCTGACCTGCCGTGCCTCACCCACGCGCTACAAGAAGAATTCGCCGCGATGAGCTGACGCCTCGACCTCGCCCCCCTTGAGGACCGTCCAGGGCACGATCGTGCCGACAGGATCGAGGACCAAGGTCCCGGCGCATCGGTGGCTTAAGCCTCGGTCCCCCAACCGCCGGGATTGATGTGCTGGTGGTGATCGTACGAGAGGGGATCACCATGTCCGTCACCCCGTTACCGCGGCGCCGCAAGCTGGGGCCGTGGATGGCGACCGCGCTGGTCGTCGGCAACATGATCGGCTCGGGAGTGTTCCTCCTGCCCGCATCGCTGGCCGCCTTCGGCAGCGCGAGCCTGCTGGCGTGGGCGCTCACCGCCACCGGGGCGCTGCTGCTGGCACTGGTCTTCGCCCGGCTCGGCCGCGCCTACCCCAAGACCGGCGGCCCGTACGCCTACGCCCGGCGCGCCTTCGGTGACTTCATAGGCTTCCAGACCGCATGGGGTTACTGGATCGCGGTGTGGGTGGGCAACGCCGCCATCGCGGTGGCGTTCGTCAGCTACCTCGGCTACTTCTGGCCCGCGCTCACCGACACCGCCCTGCTCGCCGCGACCGTGGCGCTGGCGGCGATCTGGCTGCTGACCGCCGTCAACGTTCGAGGCGTACGCCTGGGCGGCTGGATCCAGGTTGTCACCACGATCGCCAAACTCCTGCCCTTGGTCGGACTGGCCGTGGCCGCGCCGTTCTTCATCGACGCCGCCGACTTCACCCCATTCAATCCGAGCGGCCAGGGCACGTTCGGGGCCGTCACGGCCGCCGCCGCGCTGACGCTGTGGGCGTTCATCGGCATCGAGTCGGCCACTGTGCCCGCCGAGGACGTCGACGATCCGGAGCGGACCATCCCGCGCGCGACCGTGATCGGCACGATCGTCACCGCGGTCGTCTACATCTTGGGCACCGTCGCGGTGTTCGCCGCCGTGCCCCGCGCGTTGCTGATCGAGTCGACGGCGCCGTTCGCGGACGCGGCCGCTTCGATGTTCGGCGGCTGGGCGGGCACCGTGGTCGCGATCGGCGCGATCGTCAGCGCGTTCGGCGCGCTCAACGGCTGGATCCTGCTGCAGGGCCAGGTACCGATGGCCGCCGCCCGCGACGGGCTGTTCCCGCAGGTGTTCGCCAAGACCTCCCGCTGGGGCACGCCGGTCGTGGGGCTGGTCGTCTCCAGCGTCCTGGTCACCGGGCTGATGCTGCTGAACTACAACGCCGGCCTGGTCGAGCAGTTCAACTTCGTGATCCTCCTGGCCACGCTCACCACCTTGATCCCGTATGCGTACGCGGCGGCGGCGCAGCTCCTGCTGGCCCTCACCGACCGGGAGCGCTTCTCCGGCAGGCGGCTGACGGTTGACGGCACGATCGCCGTCGTGGCGTTCGCCTACGCGCTGTGGACCATCGCCGGATCGGGCTACGAGGTCGTCTACAAGGGCACGCTGCTGATGCTTGCCGGCATCCCGGTCTACGTGTGGCTGAAGTACCGCGACAGCGACGACACCGTCCGCATCGACAGGAAGGCGGCATGAGCGTGTTCCATGTTGACAGCGAGGTGGGCACGCTGCGGCAGGTCATCCTGCACCGCCCCGGGCTGGAGCTGATGCGGCTCACGCCGTCCAACTGCGATGACCTGCTCTTCGACGACGTGCTCTGGGTCAAGCGGGCCCGCCAGGAGCACGACGCCTTCGCCGACGCCCTGCGCGAGCGCGGCGTCACCGTCCACCTCTTCGACGAGCTGCTGGCCGAGACGCTCAAGCTGGACGAGGCCCGCGCGTGGGTGCTGGACCGGGTGGTCACCGAACCCGCCTTCGGCCCCACGCTCGCCCCGCCGCTCCGGCAGGTGCTGGAGTCCATGCCGGTAGACGTCCTGACCCGCCATCTCATCGGCGGGTTGACCAAGCGCGAGCTCGGCCTGGCAACGGACAGCCTGCGTCTGGCCGGGCTCGGCGAGGACGACTTCATCCTGCCGCCGCTGCCCAACCACCTATTCACCCGCGACGCCTCCGCCTGGATCTACGGCGGCGTGTCCCTGCACCCGATGGCCAAACCGGCCCGCCGCCGCGAGACCACGCACGTGGCGGCCGTGTACGCCTTCCACCCGATGTTCGCCGGGCGGGCGCCGGTGTGGTTCCCGGCGGAGGCCGAACAACCCGCCAGCATCGAGGGTGGCGACATCCACGTCGTCGGCGACGGCGCGGTGCTGGTGGGGATGAGTGAGCGCACCACGCCGCAGGCGATCGAGCTGCTGGCCCGTCGCCTGTTCGAGGCCGGCGCCGCCGAGCGCGTCATCGTCGCCGCCCTGCCGAAGAAGCGGGCCTTCATGCACCTGGACACCGTCATGACCATGGTCGACCGGGGCATCTTCGTGGCCTACCCCGAACTGCCGCCGTTGCGGTCGTTCACCCTCACATCCGGCCTGCGCGTACGCGAGAACGACGACCTGTTCACGGCCCTCGGCGCGTCCCGCGTGCTGTGCGCGGAGCAGGACGTGTGGGCGGCCGAGCGCGAGCAGTGGGACGACGGCACCAACGTGCTGGCCATCGCCCCCGGCGTGGTCGTCGCCTACGAACGCAACGTCACCACCAACACCATGCTCCGCAAGCACGGCATCGAGGTCATCACCATCGCGGGCGCCGAACTCGGCCGTGGCCGCGGCGGTCCCCGCTGCATGAGCTGCCCCGTCGAAAGGAGCGCGTCGTGAAAGACCTGCTGCGCATCGCCGACCTGACCCCGGACGACCTCGCCCACCTGCTCGACCGCGCCGACCATTTCAAGCTGCGTCCCGCCGACTCCCGAGAGCTGCTGCGCGGCCGGACCGTGCTGCTGTACTTCGCCAAGCCGTCCACCCGCACCCGCCTGTCCGCCGAGACCGCGGTGGTACGCCTCGGCGGGACGCCGCTCACCGTCGGCCCCACCGAGCTGCAGCTCGGTCGTGGCGAGACCATCGCCGACACCGCCCACGTCGTCAGCTCGTACACGGCGGCGGTGGTCATCCGCACCTTCGACGACGAGGAGGTGAGAAGCTTCGCCCGTGCGGCCCACGTACCGGTGATCAACGCGCTCACCGACGGCCATCATCCGCTGCAGGCGCTCGCCGACCTGATGACGCTGCGCGAGGTCGTCGGCGACCTGCGGGGACGGAAGATCGCCTATGTCGGCGCGGCGACCAACGTCACGCACAGCCTCATGGAGGCCGCCGCCCTGGCCGGGCTGTCCATCGCCGTCACCACACCGGCCGCGTACGCGCCCGACCCGGCCGTCGAAGCGGTGACCAGGAAGCTATCCACCGGAGGGGAACTGCTGCTCACCGACGATCCGCGCGAAGCGGTCAAGGGGGCAGACGCCGTCTACACCGACGTATGGCTGTCCATGGGCGACCGGCCCGAGGAGAAGGCCGCGCGCGTGGCCGCACTGACCCCGTACCGGGTCACCGCCGACCTGATGGCCGCCGCCAAGCCAGGCGCTATCTTCCTGCACTGCTTGCCCGCCCACCGCGGCGAGGAGATCACCGCCGAGGTGATCGACGGCCCCGCGTCTCAGGTGTTCCGCCAAGCCGCCAACCGGCTCCCCACCGCCCAGGCCGTGCTCGAGGCACTGCTCAACCGCGACCTGGCAGGCGCGCTGTGAGAATCGTCATCGCGATCGGCGGGAACGCGCTGCTGCACCGCGGCGAGCGGGCCGACGCCGCGACGCAGCTGCGCAACGTCACCTCCGCCGCCGAGCAGATCGCCTGGGTCGCCGAGCGTCACCAGGTGCTCATCGTGCACGGCAACGGCCCCCAAGTGGGGATGCTGGCCGAGGAGAGCGAGCGCGACCCCACGCTGGAACGCGGCTACCCGCTGGACACGCTGGTGGCCGAGACTCAGGGCATGATCGGTTACTGGCTGGCGCAGAACATCGGCCGCCGCCTGCCGGACACACCGGTCGGCGCGCTGGTCACCCAGGTCGTCGTGTCCGCCGCCGATCCTGCCTTCGACCGCCCGGACAAACCCATCGGGCCTTATTACCCGACGGAGGAGGCCGAGCGGCTGTCCGATGAGCGTGGCTGGGAGTTCACCAAGGAAGAGCACGGCATGCGGCGTGTCGTCCCCTCACCGCGCCCGATCCGGGTCATCGAGCTGCCCATCATCAAGCGCCTGCTGGATCAGGGGTGTGTGGTGATCGCCGGCGGTGGAGGCGGCGTGCCGGTCGCAAGTGATCGTTCGGGCGTGGAAGGGGTGGTGGACAAGGACCTGGTCGCCGCGCTACTCGCCGAGCAGATCCGGGCCGACCTGCTGGTCATCCTGACCGACGTACCCTACGTATACGCCCACTACGGCACCCCGCGCGAGCGACCCCTCGTGCTGACCTCCCCGGAGGAACTGGACGCCATGGCGTTCACGGCGGGCTCCATGCGGCCGAAGATCGACGCGGTCTGCGCATTCGCCCGGGCCACCGGACGACCGGCGACCATCGGCGCTCTGAACGAGCTCGTGGCCGTGATCACCGGCGCGCGCGGCACCCACATCCGTGAAGGGAGAGCGCTCGGGCGGAGGCAACGGTGAAGGACAGGCCGTTCGTCTCATCGATTTTCCTGGGCGGCCCTGGTCTTGAGGTTCTTGAGCATCTTCCGCTCCAGCAGGAAGTGTCCGGGAACGAAGAACAGCGACCAGATGAGCATGAAGACGTTGCGTGACTTCGGCAGGCACCATCGAGTGATCAGGCGGGTGGCGCCCGGCCCTACCGGTGTCAGCATGAGGCACCAGGTCATCGCCGTGGCGGTGTCTCCGGCGACGAGCAGCGCGTTTGGTTCAATGCGCCGTACCGGGGGTCCCATGCCGGGGATCATCGGGATCCGGTCGCCGACCTGGAGGTTCTGCAGTTCGGGGATGATCCGGTCCGCGCTCGGCTTGCCGTCGTTGTCGAGCCAGTCGTAACTGTACCAGCCCGCGCGGCCCCAGCCGATCTGTACGAGCCAGGGCCACACCTGGCGGGGTGCGGCCTCGATCGTGATCGCCCTGGTGACGGCGGTGCTGCCGGGGACCAACTCGTCACCCGGCATGACGGCGGCCACCTCCGCCTCCGTGGCGCCCCATCGGCGCGCCCACGGCTCGAAGACGACCCCGTACAGCAGGAGGATCATCGCTGCGATCGCAAGCCCCGCCGCCAGCCCGGCCCAGAGACCAAACCAGATCATGAGGGCTGCCAGGATCGCCGCGCAGATGATCACGATTCCTCCGACGATGCCCAGAATCATCCATTTGGTGCGCATATTCCATACCTCCCGAATCCAGTGGATCCGTGGCTCTGTCCCCACGATCGGCCTCTGGGCACGGGACGGGCAGAGTCGCACGGCTGACGTCGCAGAGCCATTGGTCCCTTGCCGGGATGAGGCGATTCGGCTGGCGGCACAGTCGCGTGGGTACCGGTTGGCCTCGGTATACGTCGGCCCGATCGACCGGTCGTGTCCGGAGTCCCACGAGGCCGGCAACCAGGCAGAAGACCGCCGTTCTATTGCGGCGCGAGCCCGTCGGTGCAGGAAGGCGTCCCTGTGCGCGGGAGCCGCTGGTCAGGCTTGCTGGACCAACAGGTCGGTCACGGGGCGGCGCGGGGCGCGGGGCACGACGGGGCCGTAGCCGAGCCGCATGATCATTTGCGGATGACCGCGGCGATGGTGCGGGTCGCTGCGGCGCCGCATGTCGCGCAGGTCGAGCGGTTGGTTGAGGAACGACGCCGAGACCGCGTGCTTGGCCGCCACCAGCAGGACGCGCTGCAGGGCCTGCCCGGCGCGCAGCCAGTCCATCGGCTCGTCCCCGGCGGTGGTGAGCACGGCGAGCTGAGGGCGTGGCTCGAAACGCGCGCTGCCCGCACGACGGCCGAAGTCCCGGATCGGATCCACATCGCCGGTGGCGAACGGTCCCTGGACGTGAGCGGGCACGCCCTGGCCGGCGGTCCAGGCCGCCAGCTCGGCCAGGTACTCGTTGTCGCGGGCGAGCTCGTCCTGGGCGATGGCGGCGTAGTCGAGCATGTCGGCGGCGCTGCGCCGGTCCAGGAAGAGCAGCCGGGCGCGCTCCAGCGAGGCGGCGGCGCGCATACCGGCCAGCACCGGCGCTGGGATGAGACGATCGCCGAAGGGCTGCCTATTGGTGCGCCGGCACGGGATGAGCTCATACAGCTCCCGCAGCTCGGCCGACGACTGCCCCCACGCGTCGAACCGGACGGTCGCCAGCAGGTCCGGCGCCTTCTCGGGTTCGGGCAGCAAACGCGCGACCGGCATACGCCCGGCCACGCGGGCCGCGATGCGCAGGTTGAACAACGCGGCTCCGCAGCTGACGTGCAGAGATCGCCCACGCGGGTCGCTTACACGCAGCCAGCGGTCCCAGTCGGCCAGCAGCTCGATCACATCGTCGCCGCGCACCTGGAAATGCCACGGCTGGGTGTTGAGCACCGAAGGCGCTTCCCCAGCCGCCACGAGCAGCCGCCTGACCCCGAGGTCGATGGTGTGTGCAGTAGTCATGACGCACCTCCCAGAGCCGAGACTGGCCCGTGAGGTCCCGCCCCGTCAGGGGCGGAGGTCCCGCCGAAGGTCCCGCACCGGGCGAAGAAGGCCGAAGCCGCCGCGGCCAGGGCGTCCGCCTCGTCCCCAACCGATGGCGGCCACGCCACGGCCAAACTGCTTGAACGTCCCGGCGTGATCGAGGCGGAGGTCGACGTACAGGAGCGCAGGCGAAGGTGGTTCACGACGCGCGCGAGGAGATCGCCGAGTTGTGGAACTGGCTGATCGAGAGCGGCGGAAATCAGGAGAGCTGAGGGCCGTGTCCGCTCCGGCGGCATATAAGGCCAGCAAACCGGCCTTATGCTGCGAACCTCGCATAGCCGACGCCCCTCCCGCAGCCCTGCTCCTGCTCGCCACGCTGTCACGATGTCCGTCAGATGCTCAGGGCCGAAAGACCTCTGCCTCCCGGCTCGCAGCATCCCTGCCCGGCATCGCGAATCACGCCAGGGACTGTCGTGCTCAGCTGGGCGGGCCTCGGTCAGAGGTGCCAGATGCCGGTGTGGCGAGGGGCGCTCAATTGGACGATAGTGTCCGACGAACGCGGGCAGGAGGACCCGATGATGGTCTTCGGCCGGCGCTCGTATTTCATGGTCGTCCGCCGGGACTTTCGGCTCTATCGGTGGTGTCGCCGACCGTCTAGGTTCGGTCTAACTCCCCAGGAGGTGGCCGATGAGGCTGACCGGACAAGAATGGTGGACGCTGATCCACGGAATGGTGCTGGGCGGGCTTTTCCTGCTGGCGTTCGCCGGCGGCCTGGCCGAGCTGTACGGCCTCAAGCGGGGAATGGTGACCGCACAAGGAGTCGCGGCCCGGATGCGGCGCTTGAAGATCGGCACCACCGCGATGGCAGTGGCGGCCTGGGGGACCGTGATCACCGGGACCTGGATCGTCTATCCGTGGTACCGGGCGGCCGTCCCGAGTAGCCCGAGATCCACGCTGCTGGCGGATGAGAGTACGGCGGGCTGGCACGAGTTCGGGATGGAGTGGAAGGAGCACATCGCCTGGATCAGCCCGATCCTGGCGACCGTGGTGGTGTTCGTCGTCTTCTATTACGGCACGAACCTGATCCGTCACGAGCGGGTGCGTCGCACTTCGATGACATTGTTCGTCCTGGCCTTCGCCTTCGCGGCGGTCGCCGGGTTGTTCGGAGCCCTGATCACCAAGGTCGCGCCGGTTACGTGAAGGGACGCGGACAGATGACGACACAGACAGACCACGAGCAGAAGATCGACTACACGGACAAACCCGAAGGGCCGATCTCCGCGGCGCTCATCGCCGCGGGCATCGGCGCGGCCGCGCTGGGCCTGTTCACCACGCTGGCTGAGGCCAGCAGCACGGTCAAGGGCTGGCTGCAGTGGAGCGACGCCGTCGGACCGCTGTCGGGCAAGACGACCCTGGCCGTCGTCGTATGGCTGATCGCCTGGCTGGTGCTGCACCTGACCATGCGCAACAGCGAATACGAGACCCGCCGTGCGCTGACCATCGGCCTGATCCTGGTCGGCCTAGGCGTGCTGGGCACCTTCCCGACGTTCTTCCAGCTCTTCGCCTGACGCGCACGTGACCTGGGCGATCATCTCGGCGGCAGTAGGCTGGTCCATTCGGCGAGGAATTCACCGGCAGTGAGGCGGTCGTGTTCCGGGTGGTCGAGCAGGGCCCGGACGGAGCGGCGCGCCGGCAGCAACCAGGACCAGGCTGCGGCGACGGGTCAGGAGATCGTGTACGCGGTCGGCGCCGACAAGTGTGGCAACCCACGTGCCCGGCTGATAGAGAAACGGCTGCGGGTCCGCGAGCGGAGCGCGGGGCTGACCGTTGCTCGGAGTGGACGGGTGGTTGCGTGGCCCGAGCCCGCCGGGACGCGGCCGGCAGCAGTTCGCCACTACGGTCACCGCAGCACTCGGGACCCGCCCATGGCCGACCACGAGCTGATCAACGCCGAACTCGGCGTCCTGGCCGCATGCCTGCCTGCTCACGCGGTTGAGGAATTGGCCGACGGCATGCACGAAGGCTATGACCACCACCTTCGCCGCCATGGCCGGCGCCCATGTCGATCAAAGTCTTTACGGAGCCGCGCTCCTGACCGTCGTCGGCCCGCTCGCCACGGTGGTGCTGGCCAAACACGCCTACCGCCGGACCCTCAGGGCGCGGTGGGACTGATCCTGCTGGACGGCCTGATGGTGACCGCCGTGGCGCTGACCGCGGTCGGGCCGGCATGACCGATGGCCGTGGCCCTACCAGCGAGCTCGATCCGGATTCTGACCGTCGTCCGCGCCCTCGCCGCAATACTGGCGGTATAGGCGGCCGATGCGCGGGTGCAGGTTGTCAGGCCTGAGTAGGGGATCCCGCCGCGTTGTGGCGAAGTACCGGGAAGGGCCGACAAGCTGGTGTCGCACAGCTTCTTCGTCACGGGTCACACCGGGCCGTCCCGTGGCATCCACTGAGTTGGAGGCGGGAGGCCGGTGAGTGTCTCCGGCCCCCGCCTCTATCCGCCCAGCGGTTTCTGGCGCTACTTCTTCGGGCGGGCGACGCGGGGTGTCGCCAAGAGGCTGCGCCGCCTCGGCATCAGGGCGGTCGCGCCGGCGGAGAGCTTCTACGTCACCGAAACGCAGGGGCCGCTGGTGGAGGGCGAGCTGGAGCGGGCCAGGCAATGGGGCGAACGCCTCGCCGCCACGTTCCCGGTCCCGGCGTCCTAGCCGCCGGTCGTGCGATGACCGACCGGCCGGGCGGAGGTGGCACCTGTCGCGAGCGGCCAAGAGCCAGGAGGCGTCGTCATGAGGAAAGACCGAAAGGAAGGATAGAGCCGATGCGTTGGGATGAGCTTTCGAAGCGGCAGCAGGGCCTGCTGCTCGTGGCGGCGTCAGCCGAGGTCGCACTGACGACGGCAGCGGTGGTGGACCTGTGGTTCCGGCCCCGGGAGGCGGTGCGGGGGCGTAAAGGACTGTGGTGGCTGGGCATTTTCGTTCAGCCGATCGGGCCCGTTGCCTATTTGCTGTGCGGGCGGCGGTCTCGGCACGAGCGTAAAGGCGCTTGCAGACGCGGCTGTCAGTCGTAGTCCCATGCGGAGTCACGGCCGCCGTGCGAGCCATCGGCGACTGTGCAGGCCCGTACCGAACGGTGCCGTTCCTGATGTTGCCGTCGGCCATGTGGGGGGCGTGCTGCTGTCCTGGTGCCGGCTGCCGTGCGCTGGGTTCACGTTGCCAACAGGCGTGGCTTGGGCTGTCTCAGACCGTCGAGGTCAGGGTCGCCTCGGTCCGAGGCGGATGAAGGTTCCCGAGGGCCTTGACGAAGACCAGGTTCGCTGCTGTCAACGTGCGGACCTGCTCTTCCAGACTGTCGACGCGCTTCTTCAACGACAGCAATTCGGAGTCGAGCGCCGCTGACTCCATGATCATACGTCCGCCGATCATGACCGGTTCACCTCCGTAGAACGGTACAAGCACATCGTGGCCGGTCGCAGCTGCTCCGCGACAGCGGCGAACGTCACTTGCCGGTAGGACCAAAGGCACTGGCTGGGCCGGCCCGCCCGGCGCATGGTCGATGGAGAGGAGGTGGCAAAGATGGTGCCGGCCGTGGTCGCGGGACCGTTCTGCCGGCGCTGTTTCCACACCATCGTGATCGCGCTGCGGCGCTCGCCTCAATGCCGCGCCTTGGAAGGGCTGTCATGACCGTCGTCCTCGCTCCACCGCACTTGACCGAAGAGGCCAGGCACGACTGGCAGCTGCTGCAGGCCCGTACGCGCGACCGCCAGGTCTTCGACCCTGGGCATGCCGACCTGCTGCCGGGGGCGGCACGCCAGTGGGTGCTGCACGCCATCAAGCCGGGTACGCCGCTGTTGAGGTCGGTGGTGCTCAAGACCCACGGTGCAATCCGGCTCGGCCAGTGGCGCAGGCTCGATGCCGTGCAGGTAGCACATCGGGTGATCGCCAGCATCCCGGTTGGTGAAGAGCACTTCGACGTGACGCTGAACGTCGCGCCCGACGGCAGACTCACGAGAGTGAGCGTGTCTCGCTGGGGCAACCCCGACAAGGGCGCATACCGCAACCACCTGTTCGGCGTGGAGTGCGAACGCGAGGTTACCGTTGATGGATTCACGATCCCGGCTTGGGTGCGGGGTGGCTGGTGGCCGGGCACCGAACGAAGGGCCGAGGGGGAATTCATCCGGTTCAGCGTCGACGACGCCCTGTTCCGATAGATTCCCCCTCTTGGGCGGCGCCGTTTCTAATAGGGCAGGGTGCGGCCGGACGGGGTCCGGCGGTCGATGTCGGGTCGGGGG
>NZ_VCJS01000107.1 GCF_005893125.1 Nonomuraea basaltis
CTCGAGGGCCATCGCCGGCGTCGTCGTCCTGGAGGTCGTGCATGGTCATGGTCACCGAAGGTAGTACCTGTTCTCGCCCTGCTCTACCAGCTTGGGGTGTTCATCCTGTTTGTCTCAGTAGAGCCTGACACAGAGGGCCCATCGCCGAACGGGCCGCATCCATCGCCAGCGAGATCATCAGAACCAAAACTCCCGGCATCGTCACCGGCAAGGGCGACCGCGACATGGCCACCGAGGTGGACTACGCCGTGGAGCACGCCGTACGCGAATTCCTAACTCGAGAAACACCCGAGATAGGATTCCTCGGCGAAAAGGAAGGCGTCAGCCGCACCGGTGACGGCCTGGGGTGCTCGACCCGGTAGACGGGACGGCCAACTTCAGCCCTGGACCACCGAGCACCGTAGTGGCAGCAGCTATCTCCTACGGGCCTCGTTCCAGACCCTTGCCAGAACAAGTGGCGACCCGAGGCGCCTACAGCGTCGCTACGCGATGGCGCAAGCGCCACCCTTGACCCGAATCACGGGCACGAGTCGCCGATCCTTTGCAGCTATCGGGAGCGGGGAGAGGCCTGGGCGAGGCGGTCGTTAACCAAGCGCTGCCGTTCCGCCGAAAGACCGCGAGCAGTCATAGCCCTATCCAGAAGATCAGCATCGAACCCCTGCGCCGCCATGTGGTCGAGGAGAGGTTCGTATCGATCGGGCCGATCACGCAAGAGTTCTGTGGCCAACCGCAGTTCCAGACGCACCACAGGAACACGATGCGCGCCACACTTGATCAAGACGTAGTGCTGCCACGGGCCACGGCCAACGCACTCCATCCCATCGGAGTCGGTCTCCTGCTCAACCGTGCTGATCTCTACATGGACCCCGCTCACCTCGTACCTAGCGAAATACTGCGAACTCTCGGGGAGCCAAGATGCCGCATACAGGCACGGGAAGGACGAGAGAGCGGCAGCGAACACGTCCACGTCCTCCCGCCGAGCCACCAAGACGTCAACATCCCCGACAGGAAGATGAACACCTTGCAGCAGAGCGGCACCTGTGCCACCCACGCGGTACATCAGGTCGGCCCCCACAGCCTCCAGGGCAGTGAGAGTCGCCTCTAACGCCGACGTTACGTCCACCAGCCGCAGAGATGCCTCACCAGCTCCCATGACGATCAGCCTACCAATCATGAGCCTCCAAGGTCACGACTCTGGTTGTCGGGCCATTAGCGAGCCATTAACCCCGGTGACGAGGGGTCAATCACGGTCACTCGGGACCGGTCTCCCGCCCAGCTCAGAGCCGCGACGACGGGTGATCGTGGCAGTTCCCAAGCTGACAGCGCGGGTTCGATTCCCGTCACCCGCTCTCAGACTGAAAAGCCAGGTCGTCCGCGCTTCATGTCCGCTGAAGAGGTCATCGTGTGCGGACTAGACAAAACACGTTGGCTTGCGCCTCTGAGTGTTCGCTGCTCCAGTGGCTAACCATGACCTCATTCTGGGCGCATCGACTGTTGTCCGGCGACTCGGAATCCAACTCTGCACGGGTTGCGACGGCCTTCTTAGTGATCTTCCATGCAGCAGTTGCGTCAGCACACGGGACCACCTTGTAGTCCGTGTAGGTGCCGCCGGTAACGCAGTCGTTGACCTTAGCGGTTTGGTAGAAGTCGACTACTGGGGAACTAACGTCGTCGGCTTCCGCATTGGCGTGCTGACTTGCTGCCGCGGTAGCGGCCCATGCTAGGCAGTAGACGGTCGCCTTGGCATTGTCATCCTCTTCTGAGTAGGCGGTAGTCCTCTCGCCCTCGGGGCAGATGTCGCCGCCGTTGGCCATTCTGGCGTTAAAGGCGGCCATGGTCATGTCGGTGAAGACATGTGTGATCCTCTGGATCGCATCTGGGTCTGTACAGGCGACAATCTCGTGCTCTGTGTTCTTGCCAGCCTTTAGGCAGTCGCCGAGTTTGGCGTTCTTGGGTATGCCGGACCGGTCCGGCATCTCAGCCGAGACAACGGTGCGCGTGACTTGGCGAATCACGGCGCTGACGGCGAGCAGAGATCCTGCGACCAGAACGGCAATCCCAACTACGATGAGCATGATCCCTGGAGGGCGAAGCCGTCTACGACGGACGGGATATGTCGTAGGCGCTGTCCAGGTCCCAGGAAATTGCTCGCTGTCACCTCCGCGCAGTACGGGCTCTTCCGGCTGCGACGACTGATCTCCGGGGGGTGTCGACACGCCGGGGCTCCTCTCACGATCACTTATTGCTCAGTCAAACGTTCCGATGACCAACTGAGGTTCCAGCTATACCAGAGGCAATTTCAGGACCGACGATGGGACTGGCGTTGAAGATGCATCGCTGTGCTCCTCGGCGTGTCGGCCGCGTGTCTCTAACAGGAGCGATCTACGCGATCTCACAGGGTCTCGCAATGGAATTTCACACTCTGTCATTTCAGATAAGCCATCAGTCACTTCCGGCGGATGTCGGCCAGTTCTCGAACCGGCAGCGCGCCGTGTAGATCAATCCAGATTCAGCCAGTGTTTTCCCTGGTCAACAAGATAGGCGAACGGTTCAACTCGCCCCTCGTACAGTGGCGCCTTCCTCGGCGACCTCGTGCCCGTTGCGTGCCCGTTCGCAGAGCGATCAGCGGGAACTCAGGGCACTCACGGTCACTCGACCGGCATACGCGCAGGTCAGCGTTTTCCCAGCTCAAGCCGTGTGATCTTGAAAGAGTTCCCAAGCTGACAGCGCGGGTTCGATTCCCGTCACCCGCTCTCAGTGTGAAAGTTTAGGTAGACCGATGGACTCGATACCCGGGCTTTGATCTTGTCGGGGCTTGATTTCACTCGCGTGCCAGATTCGTGCCAGACCAGTTGATCTTACAGGCCATTACGGGCCATTAGCCCACGGGTACGAGCACCTCGGCCGCGCCGTCGTCCCCCTCGTCGTCCTTGGGTTTGATGATCAACCGCCATGATTCCCGGGCATCACCAGCCCGAGTACGCCCAACCACGATCAGCCAGACCCTTGACTTGCGGTTTCAGATTGAAACGAGCCCCATGGCGGTACGAATCTCCTCTGTCTTGCCTGGAGTGGAACTGCCTTTGTGGCAGTTACCGGCCTGGCTATGACGATCATGGCGTCTTCGTTTAGATGTGGTTCTTGACCGCGAAGGGCGGAGCGGGATTCTCGTCCTCAAGCAACTGCCCAGCTTCCTCAGGGGTGCTGAGCCCGGCCTCCAGCAGCAGGTCGAGTGACTGCCGCCAGTGCAGCCGAGCCTCGGTCCGCCGCCCCAGGTCGTGCAGGGTGCGGCCGAGCCACCAGTGCGACAGCGCCGTACCGAAGTCGAGTTCGGCCTCGCCCTGAAGCTCGATGGCCGTCCGGTAGGCGCTTTCCGCCTCGGCGAGCCGGCCTGCGGCCCGGTAGGCGTCGGCGAGCGTGTCGTGGGACGTCGCCGCGCCCGGGCCGGTGGGATCGGGGCACATGTCCAGTGCTGTGCGGGCCTCCTCGATCGCCTCCTCGAAGCGGCCCTGCCGGTAGTAGACATGCACCCGGTTGTTGAGCACGACGGCCTCCTTCTCCCGGAGACCGGTCTGCTGGGAGATGGACTGGCTGGCGGCAAGCGCCGACAGGGCTTCGTCGTAGCGGCCCATCATCGTGTAGGTGATGCCGAGGTCGTTGTACGTCCCCGCCTTCTTCAGCGGCAGGCCGGCCTTGTCCCAGCAGTTGAGCGCACGCTCCAGGTGCTCAACGGACTCGGTGTGGCGGCCCTGCTCCGCGAGGATGTAGCCCAGGTCGGTGAGGAGCCGTGCTTGGCCGGGCAGGTCTCCACGGCGCACGGCGAGCTCCAGCGCGCTCTCGCAGACCTCGGCGAGCTCGCCGAACCAGCCTCTGCGCCAGAACAGCGCGGTAAGGCAGCCGTTGAGGGCCAGCGCGACCTCGGGGTGTTGCGAGTTCACGGCCTGCCGGGCCAGCTGCAGCAAGTTGTCGCGCTCCGCGGAGAGCCAGTCGTTGGCCTCCCTCAGCGTCGCTATAGCTACCTCCGGAAGGTCCATCGACTCCCGGAGCGAGTGCAGGCTCGAGTCGATCAGCAAGCACGCGGCATCCGCGGCGGCCACATAGTGGAGGAGCGCGCGGCGAATGGCCCCGGTTTGCACCGCCTGGTCGATCTGCTCCGCCTGCTCGCGGGCATGGAGGCGGAGCAGATCGTGCATGCGGTGGCGGCCGAGCCCGGCGGGTTCCAGCAGCCGAGCTGCCAGCAGCGCCTCCAGCGCGGTCTCGGCGCGCGGCTCGAACCATCCGGCCAGGGCGCCAGCGCTCGCGGCCGTGTGAATGCTGCTGTCGAGCAGGCCGAGCAGCGGAAAGAGCGCAGCGGGATCGGCAGCCAGGTGGGCCTGTCCGACCGTGATGCTCGCTCGGACCGCCAGGTCGTCGTGTTCGAGCGCGTCGAGGCGGCGGGTGGCGTCGGCGAGCTGGCCGGCCAAGTGCGTGAGCGTCCAATCG
The DNA here is from genome assembly GCF_005893125.1 of Nonomuraea basaltis. Classification (GTDB taxonomy): domain Bacteria; phylum Actinomycetota; class Actinomycetes; order Streptosporangiales; family Streptosporangiaceae; genus Nonomuraea; species Nonomuraea basaltis. Next base: position 4,483 of record NZ_VCJS01000107.1, read on the forward strand.
GGCCGCGCGGCCAGGCGGGCCGCTGCGATGCGCAGCGCCAGCGGTAAGGCGTCGCACAGCCGTACGATCTGGGCCGCTGCCTCGGGCTCGGCCGCTACCCGGTCGGCGCCCGCGACGCGGCTTAGCAGCTCCATGCCCTCCTGGTGGCGGAGCCCGGTTAGGTGCAGGTGGCTGGCGACGTCCAGCGAGGTCATGGCCTGCCGACTGGTCGTGATCACCACGCAGCCAGGACCCGCGGGTAGCAAGGGTCGCACCTGGCGGGCGTCGAGGGCGTTGTCGAGCACGATGAGCAGGTTGCGGGCCGCGGTGAGCGAGCGGTAGCGGGCAGCCGCCTCCTGAGGATCGGTGGGCACGGCGGTGCCCGCAAGGCCGAGCGAGCGCAGCATCCGCCCGAGCGCCTCTGCCGGCGCCATCGGCTGCCGCCCGGCGGTGGAGCCGAGCAGGTCGACGTAGAGCACCCCGTCGGCGAAGCGACCGGCGACGGCGTGCGCAGCCCGTACGGCGAGCGCGGACTTGCCGATCCCGCCCGGCCCATCGATCGCGGCGACCACCGGCGCACCGCCCTGCCCAGTGAGCAGCCGGTGCAGCCATGCCAGCTCAGCAGTTCTGCCCGTGAAGGCGCGGGTGTCGGCGGGCAACTCGGCCGGGACGACGGCCTGGCCGAGCACCGCACGCCCGACGGGCTCCCCGAGATCAAGGGCCGGGTCATGGGCCAACACAGCCCGATGCAGGCGCTGCAGGGCAGGCCCGGGCTCGATGCCGAGCTCCTCGACCAGGACGCGGCGGGTGTCCTGGTAGACAGCCAGTGCCTCCGGCACCCGGCCGGAGCGATACAGCGCCAGCATCAGCTGGGCACGCGGGCGTTCTCGCAGCGGCGCCGCCGCAATGTGCGCGATGAGCTCCGGTACCGCCATGTGGTGGTCGCCTCCGGCTAGCCGCAGGCCGACGTGGTCCTCCACGGCGCTCAGCCGCTCCTCCTCCAGTCGCGCGGACTCCGACCGGACCCACGCCCCGGCCACGTCAGCCAGGGCCTGGCCCCGCCACAGCGACAGCGCCCGGCGGAAGAAGGCGTCGGCGGCGGCGAGCTCATTCTGGGCCTGCGCGGCCCGCGCACGCTTGACCAGGCTCGCGAACAGGTGCGTATCGACTTGCTCACCAGGCAGCTCCAGGCGGTAGCCGCGGGAGGCGGTGACGATGAGCTCGCTCCCGTGATACGGCGCGAGCAGCTCGCGCAGCTTGGACACTACGATGTGGAGCTGCTTGCCCGCTGTGGCCGTCACGCTGTCACCCCAGACGTCGGCCACCAATTGATCGGCCGTGACCACTAAGCCCGGCTCCATCGCCAGCCGCGCCAGCAAGCTGACGCGCCGCGCCCCGATCACCGGGATGGCTTCGCCGCCGACAGCGATCTCGAACGGGCCAAGACATCTGATTGACAGGACCATCTGGCCGCTCCCATCCGTAATTCGGTGAGATGCGGCAGTGTAGAAGGGCAACCTTAGGGTTCGCATCCGGTTGATCGCCCAACACCGAGTCCGCGTACCAGCTCGGCATTCATCCTCGCCTACTGCACACCATGCCGACGGATGCCGCCACGAGCGATCGGCTGTCGAACGCCCCGGAGCCACCGGGGGCGCTCGATGCAACGTGCCTCACATGCCAGAAAAGATCATTCCCCTCTGACCTGCGAGAAGAGGCCAGCAACCCAAGATAGGTCTGGCCGCACTGACTGATCTCGCCGCGCTCGCCCAACGAGGGAGATAGACGAAGGTCGCGCGCCTTGACGGCTCGGCTAACGATCGTCATTCGCCGGACTGGCAGGCACCTGACTTGTTACGTTCCGGTTCGAGCACCTCGTGAGAATGCGCCAGGTCTTCAGGGCGGCGAAGCCGTGCTCGACGAGTCGCTCGACCTGCTTCGCGAGGCCCGCCTCCTGACCCCCGTCGAGGTGGCGGCCTACCTCGCACGGCCCGTCCCGGACACGCCGGAACCCATCAAGAACCAGCTGTGAGCGCTACTTCCCGCCCAGTGTGACAGCGGCGTAAAACTCCCACGCCACGACCTTGCAGGCGGCTTTCTTCACCGTGAAGAGACCGTCGCACGATCTGAGCATGTCGCTGGAGAACGCCTTGTCGACAGTCCTCTTGTATTGGCTCTTCCACTGCTCGGAGCTCGCGAGCTTCCTGACGTTGTAATAGGCGAAGTCGTGCCGGGCGCAGGGCACGCGGAGACGCTTGATCTCTCCAGACAGCGCGGTGCTCAGTCGGTGATCGCTGGGAAGTACGAGTCGGGCTCCCAGCCGTCCTCGACACCCGAATCCTCAGGGTCACTCCAGTCGTCCCAATCGTCGAGTTCCTGGCGGTCGTTGGTGTTGACTTCGACCCCGGCATCGGCGAACTGGGTGCGGACCCGTTCGGTCATCTCCTCCGACATGTAATGGTGGTGCAGGTCGAGCCGATCCAGGTTGCGGAAGATCGGGGTGTCCAGAAGGACGCGGGCGCCCTTGTCGGTGAGGGTGCCCAAGGACAGGTCGAGGGCGGCCAGCCGGCGCGTGATGGGGGCGTCGGCCAGCGCGGTGACCAGCTCGTCGGTGTCCTGGCCATTGCGCAGACCGAGGTGCTTCAGCGCGGGGAAGACCGAGCCCGACAGCACTGGTGCCAGATCGGCGGGTCTGGCGCCGTCGTTGTCCGCCGAGCCGAGGAAGAGCTCCAGGTGCCCCAGTGCAGGGAGCTCGGAGGCCAGAACGCTGCGTACCACGACCGGATCCAGCCGGTGGGATTGAAACGTCAGGCGGCGCAATCCTTCGTGACGCGGTACGTTCCACGCGAGCCGGAAGGTCTGGATCCCTTGGAACACCATATGGTCGGCCCCCCGGACGGCGAATTCGGTCAACCTGGGGAAGGTCGCCAACAGCGGTGAAACATCGGTCTGTGCGACCCAGGAGATCTTCCTGGTCTCCGTCACGATAACCTCGCCGAAGAACAGCGCGCTCAGCGCGGGAAACTCCGCGAAACGCTCGATCAACAGGTCGCGCACCTCGTCGGGCCTGTCGTTGGCCAGCCCGGGATTCCAGCAGTCGCCGATGATCAGTGAGGTGATGCCCGTGGTGTCGATCTCGCGGACAAAGCGCTCAAGGTAATCCCGGAAGCATTCCTCGTCCCCGCCGCTCTCCAACCGCAACCGCCACGCGTACGCGCTTGGATCGGCTTTCGCCGCGGCGAACCGTTCATCGGGAGGCAGCGAGTCGGGTTTGGGGCGGCCCTCCTTCTCCGCCTCGAACCCAGCATGCAGCAACTTGACGGCAAGCGCCTGCGTGGACGGGAAGTCGATGGTCTCCAGCTCTGCGAATTCAGGCATGTACCCAAGGTTTGGCATGTGCAGCCTTCCGGTCGTTTCGGGGTCAGAAACGACAGAGATGGAAAAGATCAGGGTCTATTGCGGCCCTTGGCGGCAGCCAGGCCGGCATGGGCATTGCCGGTCAACCCTAGGGAGCGGCGGTATGTGTGGGGTATACCGATGATCGATCCACCTTGAAAGCCGGGCGAGGGATGACCGCCCTGGTGGCCCGCTCCCTGGCCCGCTTCCGCTTCGGGCGGGTTGACGGCAGACGCGAGGGTCAGGCGGATGAGGATGCGCGCGGAGCGCGAGAAACCTGAGCTCGTGGGGCCTGATCGTCGTGCAATTAACGTGCAATTAGACAGGGTGACGCGCGGTCAACTACGGTCACCCACGTCCAGCCGTACGCCCAGCTCAGGGTCCCCCACAAGCCTTGATCCTTGCAGTTCCCAAGCCGACAGTGCGGGTTCGATTCCCGTCACCCGCTCTCAATGCGAAAGCCCAGGTAGACCGATGGATTCGGGCCCTGGGATTGATCTTTCCCAGGGCTATTGATCTCTGCGTGCCATTAGGGTCAGTCTGACAAAACGATCAACTGCTCGGTTTCGCCTGGCAGGGAGCTCCGGGGTGGGCAGGAACCCAGGGCGATAACATCACAATCGTGGCGGATTGGGAGCTTCGGCTGGCTTCGGTGGCGGACGTCGAGGCGGTGGCCGAGTTGCGGGCCGTGGTGCTGAGGCCGGATCTCGTGCGGCTCGGGCGGTACGACAAGCAGCGGGTGCGGCAGCGGCTGCGGGACGGGTTCACGCCTGCGCACACCTGGATGATCGAGGTGGGTGGTGCCTTGGTCGGCTGCGTGGCGCTGCGGCCGGCGAAGGACGCCTACTGGCTGGAGCACTTCTACCTGGACCCGGATTTGCAGGGCAGGGGCATCGGTTCTGCCGTGCTGAGCAGGTTGCTGGAACGGTGCGATCGCGAAGACGCCGCGGTCCGGCTGAACGTGCTGCAGGGCAGTTCGGCCCGCCGACTGTACGAGCGGCACGGGTTCACGATCGAGACCGAGGACGACGTGGACGTATTCATGGTGCGCCACCCGTCTTCGCCTGGCGATCGGGATCACTCGGTGGGATCCAGTCCGGGTGGGTCGTCCTCGTCATCGTCGCCTGCCCGCTCTGGCTTGCACCCTCGGCTCCGTTTCGCACCGTGACAGGTCCGGCTTCGGCTTCCTCCGTCTTCCGACACCGGGAAGTCGGGCATTACGGGCAAGGTGCTCAACTGCCCCACAAGGTGAGGTTCGCGTCCAGGCCGAGATAGCGGACAAGCGCGTACTCGACCTGTCCCATGGCTACGGAGTCGAGGTGGTCGTACAGCCCGCCGAGGACATACTGGGTGTCGATGGTGCGGATTTGGTCGGTCAGCGCGCACGTCTCGCGCCCCTGAATGGTCAGCCTGGGCCGGAAGCTGGCCGGTCGGGCACTGGTCGACGTGGGCACGATCGTCACGGTGGACCAGTGGTCCTGCGAGATGCTGACGACGATGCCGAGGCGTCTGCCGCGCTGCTCGTGGCCGCGCTTGGCGTCGCCGAGATCAACTGGATAGACGCCGCCGCGGATCACCGTCCGGCCTCACGGCGAGCGGGCACCACGATGCCGGTGTCGACGATCCGGATGTCGCCGTCCTCGGTGTATTCCCACTCGTCGGGGAGCTGCGACAGGTCCTCGCCCTCATCGGCCAGGCGTGCCATGTCGGCGCGGGCCTGCCGCTCCCACTCCACGTGCTCCAGGGCGCGCAGCCCCCGGCGCAGCACGTCGGAGTTGGACTCGCCTTCGCGGCGAAGTGAGTCGATGATCCGGCTGTCGTCGTCGGTGGGTCGGAAGCCCACCGTGCTTGGAGTGCCCATGACACCAGGGTACAACAAATGTTGAACAAGGTGGGAAGGGTGGTGACTCGCCCTTCAGCAATCGCTACACGCCCCGATCAACCGGATCGACTATCAACACCACCCGATCAGCCTCTACATCGAACCCAAGGTCCTGATGATCAGAGGATCCCTCCGGAGTCATCAGCACGGACTTCCCGAGACGCCGCCCGAACAACCAGAAGAAGTCCAGAGGCGAACGTCCATCCGCTCCTGGCTCTGCAACTCTCTCAGATCAACGTCGAAGTCAACGGGAGGTATCCGCGTCCAGGCTCTCCCTCTGCGCTGAAGCCAGCATGATCCACGTGCCAGATCCGTGCCAGAACGGACGGGCAGCCGAGGTCGTTCACGGATACTCACGGTCACTCGACCCGGCATAACCTGCACCTCCGTTTTCCCAGGCCCGAGGAGCAAGATCAGTAGCAGGTTCCCAAGCTGACAGCGCGGGTTCGATTCCCGTCACCCGCTCCACTCTCATACTGTGGCAGGCCCAGCTCTCATGTGCGCGTGAGGGATGTCACCCTTCCTCTGTAGTCTCTAGAGGACAAGGAAGGGAGCGGGCATGACCGGCCATAGGTGCGTGCCCGCTGCGTGCCCGTTCGCACAGCGATCAGCGGGGCATCACGGGGACTCACGGTCACTCGACCTAATCTGACCTGCGCCCCCGTTTTCCGACCGATGGGCTCAGGGCACGATGAGCGCCTGCCAGGAGGGCGGCATGTTGCGCGCCACCTCGATCCCCGAGAACACCGACGGCTCCTGCGGCCCGTGCTTCTTCGCCCAGGCGGCCATCTGGGCGAGCCCGTCGGTGAGCGGCACCGTGCCCGACTCGACGCCGAGGATCTCGCGAGCCTTCTGATGGGAGGAGTAGGCGTGCACCACCTCGTGGCGTGCCGGTAGGTGTTGAACGCGCAAGGGCGCCCCCATGGCCGTGGCCACCGCTTCCGCCAACTCGTTGACCGTGTACGGCGTGTCGCCGCCGATGTTGAAGGTCTGCCCGTAGGCCTGCGGGTTTCCGATCGATCGGGCGATCGGGAGGGCGACGTCGTCGATGTGGCTGAAGGCCCTGGTCTGCTCGCCGTCGCCGAAAACGGTGCACGGCTCACCGCGCAGGATCTGGTTCATGAAGATGCCGATGACGTTGCGGTAGCGGTCGCCGATGTTCTGCCGCTCGCCGTACACATTGTGCGGGCGGAAGATGATGTACGGCAGGCCGAACATCTCGTGCGTGACCTTCAACTCCTGCTCGACCGCGTGCTTGGCGATGCCGTACGGGTCCACGGGCGCGGGCACGAGATCTTCGGTCATAGGCGGCTCGGCATGGCCGTACACGGCGATGGACGAGGTGAAGACGAAGCACCGCACCGTCTCCGCGTTGACCGCCGCGTTGATGAGGTTGATGCTGCCGATCACGTTGTTGGTGTAGTTGTAGCGTTTGATGAAGTGGCTCAGTCCTTCGGCAGCGTACGCGGCCAGGTGGAACACATAGTCGAACCTCCACTCTTCGAACAGCGCGTCCACCACCTCGGCGTCGCAGATGCTGCCGTGGTGGAAGTGCGCGCCTTCGGGGACGTTGGCCGCGACGCCTCCGGACAGGTCGTCGAGCACCACGACGCGATGGCCGGCCCGGAGCAGGTCGGCAGCCACGTGTGAGCCGATGAAGCCCGCGCCCCCGGAGACCAGCGAGGTATAGGTCATGACACAGATTCCTTTCCATCAGCCATGACGGCTGGGTGCGTTGATGCTGACGGAGGGGACATCAGGCGCTGCGGCCGCAGCCAGCGCAGGACGGCCGCCGCATGGACGAGTTGGCCGACGGCCAGAAGGATCACCGCGCCGAGCGCTCCCGCCCAGGGGACGACGAGGAAGGCCAGCGCACCGACCGTCACCAGCGCCATCGCCGAACCCACCGCGGTGGCGCGCAGCGCCTGGGGTGTGGCGTTCTCCATCACGTAGCTCGCGCTGCCCATCGCGAAGATGATCGGCACGCAGGTCATGTAGAGGATGACGACGCCGATACCGCCGAGCGGACGCAGCAACGGCTGCGCCGTGATGAGGGCGACCGCCACGTAGGGCGTTCCCACGAGCAGCAGCAGGCGCAGGACACGGGACAGCCGGTTGTACGCGGCGGTCAGGTCGCGCTGATGCAGCGCTCGGGAGACCCCGGGTTGCAGGACGCGCAGCAGATAGGCGAACGCGTTGAGGAGCGTTCCCGAGGCTACGGAGGCCATGTAGAGCCCTGTGCTCTCCGCCGGCGCGGCGGTCACCGAGAGCGTCCAGAACAGCAGGCTCATCGACAGGCCGCCGACCACGTCGGGGATCGCCATCAGCACGGACGTCCCAACAGCGACGCGCACCAGGGTACGGCGGCGCAGACCGGCGAAGCCCGGCCGCAACCCGGCCAGCAATAGCACGTTGAGCACGGCCACGGTGGCCAGGCACAGGGCCAGGAAGACCACCGGTGCGGCGTGTGCCGTCGGGGCCGCTTCCGTCCAGCAGGCCAGTCCCGTCCAGCAGGCCAGTCCCGTGGCCAGCACGAGATGGTTGGCCACATCCCAGCCCGGCCGGCCGATCGCCCGGTTCAGACCGACCAGAACCTGGTTGCCGCCCAGGCAGATCGCGTAGAGACCCGCCAGCCCTGCCAGGAGCGCAGGGGCGTGGTGCACGAAGATCAGCACGCCTCCCAGGGCGGCCAGAGCCACCAGCAGCAGCAGCCCGGCGAGCGCCACGAAGATGCCGATCAGCAGCGCGACGGTGTGCTGCACCCGCGGGATCACCTTCAGCGCGCATTTCTCGATGCCGATCGAGGCGAGCGGGGTGAGGAACGCCGCGCCACCCATCGCGAGGGCATATCCGGTGTAGTCCCCGGAATCCCAGGCCGCCAGCAGCGCGAGGTTGGCCAGCAACGTGGTCGCACGGAAGGCCGCGCGCCCGCCAACCAGCGCCGCCAGCTGTCTCGGTGCCGTGAGACCGATTCTCATACCGACGGCGCGGCATAGTCGGAGCTGACGAATTTCCCTTTGCCGCCCGGGGTGATCTGGACGGCCTCGGCGGACACCACCTCCAGCGGGAACTCCCCGCCGGCCAGCGCGAAGAGCTTGGCACGTATGGTCGAGAACACCTCGGCCTCCCCGTGACCGCTGGGGACTACGTGCACACGCACCAGGCCGTCGGCATCCTGGTGCACGAAGCATTCGCTGATGCCCGGGTGCGTGGCGGCCAGGTGCAGGAAGGCGTCGGGGTAGAGCCGTTCGCCCGAAGGCAGCATCACGTAGTCGTTGCTGCGTCCCGTGGTGAGCCGCAGGGTACGGAACCGGCGCCCGCATCGGCAGCGGCCGGGTTCGATGAGGCCGATGTCGCCCAGGCTGTAGCGCAGCAGCGGCATGGCCTGCTCCAGGAAGGCGGTGACGACCACCTGCCCGGGCTCCCCGTCCCGGACCGGATTGCCCTGATCGTCGACGATCTCGCAGTAGACGCGGTCCTCGCCCAGATGGGCGCGGCCGTACCGGCAGTCGTAGGTGACGTTGAGCACCTCGAACGCCGAGTACTCGTCGAAGACGGGGGCTCCGAACCGCTCGGCGAACATCGCCCGGTGTTCGGGAAGCAGCAGCTCCGATTCGGTCATCACGATCTGGAGCGTCTGCTTCAGCCGTCCCAGCTCGGCCTCTGTGAGCTCGCGTAGCAGGGCCCGCAGGTGCACGGGATAGCCGATCAGGACCTTGGGCCGGTTGGCCAGCAGGTCCGCCTTGATCTCGCGCATCGGACGGTGCGAGAGGATCACGTGCCGACGGAAGAGGCCGAAGCGCTCAAACATCCGGGCGGGAGGCGCGAACGGGCGGATGTGGCTGAGCCGATCGGTCGGCAGATACCTGCCGGTCGCCAGGAACCGGCGCACGCAGGCCGCCATGTGGTAGTCGTGGCTGTCGCGGTCGTGCAGGATGCGGACCCGTCGCCCTGTGCTTCCGCTCGTCTGGAAGGACAGGCAGCGCTCCTGGTCGACGCCGTCGGCGAGCAGCCGCTCGAGCGGCTGCTCGCGCAGCACCCGTTTGTCCATGACCGGCAGGTCGGCGAGCTCGGCGAGGTCGCGAAGGGGGCCACGGGCGTAGCGCGGGTCGTCGCGGTAGTACGGCACGCGGGTGCGGGCCAGCTCCAGGACCCGGTTGAGCCCGCGGAGCTGGCGACGGCGCAGCCCCGCCGTACTGCCGTATTGCCGCGCGATGCTGAGCGGGACGTAGGCCGCCTCGCGGATGAGCACCGCTACACCCGCTCCGCCTGGACCGAGCCGGACTGAGGCGCGGCGGACGCCTTCGGCCGGACCTTACGGCCCAGAGCGTCCCACCAGCGCTGCGGGCTCGCGAAGACGCCGAGCGCCAGCAGCACGTGAACGATGATGAACGCGTACGCCTCGTATTTGGTGGGAGGGTGGCCGAGGAAGACCGTCATGTGCGAGGCCCAGTCCCACACCTCGGGGATCGTGGCGTATGCCGGATCGACGTGGTCGTTGACGGTGAGGAACGCCAGATCCTCCAGGCCCGACAGCATCAGCAGCAGCATGCCGTAGCCGAGCCGGCGCACCGTCGCCCCCGAGCCGCCGCCGAGCCGGTATGCCATGGCCAGCGAGACGATGATCAAGGGCGTCAGCGTGAGGATGTGGTAGTAGAGGTTGTAGTAGGCCTCCTTGGTACCGCTGACCTCCGCTCCAAAGAAGAAGATCTTGGGCACGAAGTAGAGGAAGAACAGCAGGAAGGCCGCCGGCATCACCACGACGGGAAGCCTGATCCGCTTGGCCCAGACCACGTCGAGCCGGGCTATGGCCTCGGTCGCGAAGATGAAGGGCAGCAGCTTCACCAGGAAGATCCACAGCGACTTCACCTGGCGGTCGTGCGGCAGGCCGAACCAGATGAGCGCCGCGGTGCCGGTGGCCAGCGCCGCGAAAATCAGGAAGCCGAGGTGCCTTCGGGGGATCATTCTGCACCTTTCACGTCGGGCTCGACCACGAAACGGAGGGTTCGCAGCGCTTCGTCGAGAGCGGTTTCCAGCTGTTCGTGGGTATCGGCGACCATGATCAGATAGCCGAGCTTGTGTCCTGCTTGGGTGTAGGCACGCACGCGCTCACCAACGGTCTTGAAGACCTGGACGTCGACGACCTCGGGCATCCGCTCAAGCGCTTCCAGGCCTTCGATGGCGGTGAGCACACCGTCGACGTCGACGGCCAGGATCCGCAGCGCGGCTGTCCTCCGGCACGAGGTGCTGATGTGCAGCGGCTCGTCCAGGGCGAGCCGGATGGCTGCCTCGACGGTGTTCAACCCGAACGCGTGCTGGACCAGCAGAGGCATGCCGTTGCCGCCCAGCCTGGCGCCCATCTCGATGAAGCAGATGTCGCCGCCGGGGGTGAGCACGAAGTCGAAGTTGACCGGCCCATGCTGATGGCCGACCGCCGCGCAGATCGCGGTGACCGCCTCGCGCAGCCGCGCCTGGACGGAGTCGCCGAGGTCGGCCGGGACGATGTGGGAGAGGCTGATCATCGCCGGTGGACCGGTGATGACGCGGTCGGTGACCGCCATGAAGGCGAGACGGCCGTCGGCGAAGAAGGACTCCACCGCGCAGTGCCGCCCGGCCACCAGCTCTTCGACGATCACCTGCCGGGAGAAGGAGTACTTCCAGGCGTGCTCGATGGCGTCCAGCAGACCGGTGGGACCGTCGAGGACGGTGATCCCCTTACTGCCCGAGGAGTCGGCGGGCTTGACGATCAGTGGATAGCCCATGCTCGTCGCCGCCTTGGTGAGCTCGTCGACGTTGTCGTGCTGGGCATAGCGGTAGGTGGGCAGGCCAAGCCGGCCGACCACGGCACGGAAGAACCCCTTGTCCACCGAGCATCGCAGCGCGTCAGGGGCGGGCTGGTGCGCCGTCCGGTAGATACAGCTCAGCTCGGCGACCGCCTCCTGCGCTGCGTCGCTGGCCGGGGATATGACGGCCGCGACATCGATCGGGCCCAGGGCGAGGGCGATGCCTTCTGGATCCCTGGTGGTCATACAGAGGAAGTGGTCGGCCTCGGCGGCGCCGAGAGCATCCGGGCGCTGATCAACGCCGATCACCCGGTAACCGAGCCTGCGCCCCTCGCGGTAGGCGGGGATCTGGTCCTCGCCGCCGCCCAGCACGATAATGTTCCTCACCTGACGCCCTCCCAGACCTCGGCGATGACATAGGGCGTCTCGTAGCCGTACAGGGCCTCATCCGCGCGAACAGGGATGTTGGCTTCTCGAATCTGGTAGTGGGGCACGCCGATCGCCTGGACGCGCATCATCCGCACCAGATAGCGCGCGACCACCGTGAGCAGGATGAGCGTGACCAGGGCGGTGACCAGGCTGGCCGCGGCCAGCTCGGTCGGGCCGAACCGTCCCGCCAACGCCAGCGACAGGATGGCCGCCCCGGCCGCCACCACGGCGGCGGCGAGTGCGCTCATCCAGGCCAGAGGCCGGAAGGAGAATCCGACGAAGAGTTCGACGGCGTGCGAGACCAGCTTGCGCATGTTCCATTTGCCGCGGCCGCCCACGCGCGGGCGATGCGAGGTGAGCAGGGTCGTGTAGCGGGCGCCGAGGAGGGGCGCGGTGGCGATGAAGTACGGCGTGGAAAGCCGGCTGTCCACCACCTTGCGCGCCACGCTGGTCCTGACGATCCGGAACACCGACGCGCCCTGCGGCAGCTCGATGCCCAGCCAGCGACGGGCGATCGTCTGGTGGCCGCGGGTGCCGAGCCGCCGGTACCAGGGATCCTGCCGGTTCTCGCGGACCGCGAAGACCACGTCGTACCCTTCGAGCGCCTTGTCCACCAGGCGGTGCATCTCCTGCGGAGGAGACTGCAGATCGGCGTCGAACTGCACAGTCCACGGCTTCGACGCGTACTTGAACCCGGCCGAGAAGGCCGCCTCCAGCCCGAAGTTGCGGGCGAAGGAGATGTACTTCACCAGGGGATCCTCGGCCGCGAAGCCTTTGATCGCATCGAGGGTGCCATCCGTGCTCCCGTCGTCGATGAAGAGCAGTTCGACGTCGTCGTAGGCCACGAGCTCGCACTGGATCTCCCGGTACGCCCGCTCGATGCAGGCGATCTCGTTGTAGCACGGGATCATCGCGGTTATGCCGGCCCGCGGCCTGTGGACGTCCTCGACGCGCGAAGGCGCGCCCGTCGTGTTCGTGGACGACATGATCAGTTGAGCGCCGGCAGCGCCGCGAGCGGGGACAGAGCACGTGCCTGTGGAGGGGAATCAGACATCTGCCGCTTTTCCTTCTTCTGTCGGTGCGGGATCCCTGGAGGGATCGAGCACTTTAACGATCTTGATCTTGCCGTTGGGCTCTGGCGCGATCTGCGGCACCTGCAGGACGGTGACCTCCTGGTCCGGCACCCTGCGCAGAACCGCGTCCCGGATGTCGGCCGTCACGTCGGGACGGGCACCATGAACCAGCACCACCCGGATCTCGAGCGTTCCCGGTCGATGCTGGATCACCTGCATCCGGTTCACCTCGGGAAAGCTCTGCACGGGGAAGGTGATGAAGTCGCCGTAGAAGCGCCTGCCGTCGGCGCCGGCGATCCGGTCCTCGCTTCGGCCGATCACCTCTCGCACGATCGGCGTCCGAGCCACCCCGCATGAGCAGTCGTTGGGGCCGATCCGAACCCGGTCGCCGAGCCGATAGCGGATCAGCGGCATCGCCTCGCTGTGCAAGCGGGTGACGAGAATCTCGCCTTCGCCGTCCTCGACCGAGACAGTCCCGTCATCGTGCTCGACCTCCACCACCACATCGGCCGACCGCAGGTGCATCTTGCCCTCCGGGCAGGTGCGGGCGATGGTGAAGACCTCGACAGAGGCGTACACCTCCCGGTGGGTCGCTCTGAAGTAGTCAAGGATGTGGGCCCGTGCCGTCGGAGTCAGCCTTTCCCCGCCGAACAGCACCGTCCGGACGCTGGGATACTCGATGCCGCGCCGCTGCAGTTCGTCGACGACGCTGCGGATGACATTGGGGAACCCGATCAGGAAGGTGGGCCGGGCCGCAAGGAACGCCGCCACCTGCTCATCCAGCGACTGGCCGGTCGGGACGTGGAAGTTGCGCAGCACCCCGAGCCGCTCCAGCGGGTGGCGTAGGAACGGATTCACCCGGAAGTAGGCGATCCGGTCGGTGGGGCGGAGCCCGTTGGCGAGCATGTCCTGGAGGTAGCTCGCGCGAAGGTAACCCAGATCCCGTTCCGAGTTGCGGATGGTGATCGGGATGCCCGAGGAACCGCTGGTCGTGCCCGCACGGGTGTTCTCCGAGGTGAAAGCGGTCGCCAGCAACTCGCCGCCGGCCGCCGCCTCGTGCAGATCCATACGGTCCAGCACGGGCATGCCGGCCAGGTCCCGGGCACTGCGTAACCGCTCCACCAGGGCCGGGTCCAAGAGCCGCCGGTAGTAGGGCACGTTCTCGTAGGCGTGCCGTACCAGTGCGCGTAGCAACCGGGCCTGGACCTGTAGCTGCTCGGCGTGGCCGAGGTGCTCCCGCCGCCGGATCCTGGCCAGATGGTAGGCCACCGGCGCGAGGTTGATCGTGGATCGCAGCCTGTTCAGAGAGCCACCTCCGCCGCGGTCAGGACCGGGGTCTCACGCAGCGGGCCACTTGCCCGGCCTTGAGCGCTCCACACCTGCGGGTGCCGCTGGAACCAGGCGATGGTGTGCCGCAGCCCGTCCTCGATCGACGTCCGCGGCTCCCAGCCCAGCCGGGTCCTGGCCAGGGTGATGTCGGGGCAGCGCACACTGGGGTCGTCCTGGGGCCGCGGCACGAACTCCATCTCCGACGAGGAGCCGGTGAGCCGCTTGATCCACTCGGCCAGCGCGAGAACGGAGAGCTCATATGGATTGCCGATGTTGATCGGGCCCTCCAGGTCTGAGTTGCACAGCCGGACGATGCCCTCGATCAGATCGTCCACGTAGCAGATGGACCTGGTCTGGCTGCCGTCTCCGGCCACCGTGATCGGCTCCCCGACCAGCGCCTGGCGGACGAACGTCGGTATCGCGCGCCCATCGAAAGGCCGCATCCGAGGGCCGAACGTATTGAAGATCCGCAGAATCGCCGTATCGACGCCGTGGGCGCGGCGGTAGGCCATGGTCATGGCTTCGGCGAACCGTTTGGCCTCGTCGTAGACGCCGCGAGGCCCGACCGGGTTGACGTTGCCCCAGTAGCTCTCAGGCTGGGGGTGGACCAGCGGATCGCCGTAGGTCTCCGAGGTCGAGGCGAGGACGAACCGGGCCCGCTTTTCCCTGGCCAGTTCGAGCGCGTTGAACGTGCCACTGGAACCTACACGCAGGGTGTCGATCGGCAGCCGGAGGTAGTCCGTCGGCGACGCCGGAGAGGCGAAATGCAGGACGGCATCCAAGGCGCCGGGAACGACGAGGTGCTGCGAAACGTCGGCACGGATCAGCCGGAAACGGTCCTCGGCCATAAGATGTTCGACGTTGGCAAGCGATCCGGTAAGGAAATTGTCCACGCAGATGACGTGATAACCCTCGGCCAGAAACCGTTCGCAGAGATGTGAGCCGAGAAAACCGGCGCCCCCGGTAATGGCCACCGCGGGTCGACTCATGCGCGCTGCTCGCGAAAATGCGCGGCCAGGCAGCCTGCACAAGACAAGGGAATTCCTCCAGTTCAATCACTCGATGAGCAGACCACCACGCATTGCGGGTCGAGATGGTGTTATATCGAGTCTTCAATGTCAAGTCATCGTTTACGTTTAGGGCCGATACGCCAGATGTGATGCCTTGACCTGGCCACGTAGCTGTGGCGCGGCCACGCCGACCCTCTGCCGCAGCGGACCGCATGGCAAATCCGGGCGTGGCCAGTGTTCTTGGAAGATGTCGTCTCAGGCGCAGTTCCTTTCAAGCTGGTGCCGCGTGCGCCGGCGCGGCGGTGAACGAGGTCAGAGCCGACACGGGGGTACCGTAATTGCGGTCAGTGATCTTTGTCAATCGTTGCGGATTGGCCTTGCTGTACACCGCATGACCTCTTGCGTGACTTGACGGGTGCCGAGAGTTTCCGCCTGTTTTCTGGGTGACCGTCGCCCCAGGTCAGAGGCGCGGCACGATGTCCTCGAAGATCCGGCAGAAAGTTGCCAAGACTGGCAGCTTCCTGACGCCGGAAGCGCTCCGTGAACCACCGTGTGCACAGCGCCTTCAGTCCCAGGGTGTTGGGCCGTCTCCCGGCCACCGTCCATGACGAGGAGGTGCCCAGCGTCATCGAGGTCCCGAGGACGGCGCCGCCCCCTGGTGGCGTGGCGTCCGACCGCCGCGTTCCATGCTCCGGCGGGGCCTGGGGCCGCGGACACAGAGCCCGCGGTCTTCGTCGAAGATAAACTCGGGTCTCGTCGATACTGACGTAGGGGCGTTCATGAAAAAGGCGCTGCCTCCGGGATTGTTTATCGCCTGGCAACCGCACGAAGCCGCATGTCAGTCCGTGGGGAGCTGGTCGGCGGAACATCCAGAGGAGAACGTCCATGAGCCTCAGCAGCATCGGGCTGACCGAATTCGAGGGATACACCTGCCGGCCCCTTCTGAATGACCCCGACGGAGAGGTCCACGGAGATCCGGACGTCGTGGAAGTGGCGCTCGCGCGACTGATGCAGCTGGAACTCATCCATCGCGACGAGGACGGCCGGGTGGTGACTGTCGACCCTGAAGTGGGCATCGCCCGGCTGATCAGGCGGCGCTTTTCCGAGGCCAACGCCGAGTTACGCCGTATCTCCAGGGCTTGGGAGGCGCTGCACACGTTGACCGATGGCGGCGGAGCCGGCTCCGCCGACGGCGTGGAGAGGATCGACGGCGGCGGGCGGGTCAACGAACGGATCTAGTCGCTCGCACTCGACGCGCGCGAGGTGCTCGCGATGCACCCCCATCGGCGGCACACCCGTCCGCAGATGGTGCCGCAATACCTCAAACGGCTCGGGAGGGGGTGGAGTGGCGCACCATCATCCCGCGCAGCCTGAAGAACCCTGAGCTGGTCGAGTGGTATCTCAATCTGAGCCGGGCGGGAGGCAGGCACCGCGTCACCGACGACCGCGTCCAGCAGATGATCATCCTTGACCGCACTACGGGCTTCGTGCCCGCCGTACCGAACAGGCCCGGCTCCGGGGCCCTGGTGATACACCAGCCCGGCGCGGTGGTCACCCTGGAGGACCGGCGAGTGCAGACTCCGCGGAACATGCAGCCGCGCAAGGCGTACTCGCCAGGGCGCTCGGGTGAGCTGACCGGGACCGCGGTCGGGCAAGACGCAGCCGACCGAGATGTCGGGCGGCACGATCACGATCATCAACCGGGGCGAGCCGGCGATCCTGGCGCTCGTCCAGATCAAGGACTTGCCGTGGGTCGTCGACGGCCGGCTCGCCGTACGGAAGGTGACCACGCTGGCGTTTCGTTCGATCATCGGATCATCCACAGCGAGCGCGGTTCGCTGTTCCTCCGCCATGTGGGCGCGATGCTCGCGGATCCGCTGCGCATGCTCGTTTGGAGCTGAGAAGACCCCGGAGGGCCCGCATCGCGTTGATCCGGGCCCTCCGTCGTTCGGTGTCGCGTGTCAGCCAGTGACCGGGATGTCGGTCTTCACCGGCGTCGGGGTGGGGGCGGGCTTGGGCTCGTCCTGCGTCTGCGGGACGTTCTCGTCCCACTCGATCCAGTCGTGGGTCACCGTCCCGTGATCACCATGATCGGGGTGGGTGGGGGTCGGCGTGTTGCTCGGCGTCGGCGTCGAGGTGGGCGTCCGCGTGGGAGTGGGGGTCACCGTGGGCGTCGCAGTGGGTGTGGAAGTCGGAGTCACCGTCACCGTCGGCGTCGGCGTCGGCGTCGGCGTCGGCGTCGGCGTCGGCGTCGGCGTCTGGGAAGGCGTCACCGTCGGCGTGGGCGTCGGGGTGGACGTGGGCCCACACTTGACCCAGAACACCTTGTCCTTGGGCGCGCCATGCTTCCCCGCGAAGGTCCAGAACAGCTTGTAGTGCCCGTTCGGCAGGGTCATGTCGACGGTACGACCATGCCCGAACTTGTCGAGCACGAGGGTGCCGCTCTTCACCGTGGTCTTGTTGCCCGTGGGCGGCCAGGACTTGATCTCCCAGCTCACCTGCTCGGCCTTGTCGAAGTTGAACCCGACCAGATAGAACACGCAGACGCGCGGCTCGTTGCGCTGGTCGTTCTCCGGCGTCGTCCACTTGTGGATCTTGACGTCGCCGTTGTCGCCGGGCGGCGTCCCCTGGACCGCTCCAGCTGAGGCCGTATTGGAGATGGCGAACACCGCGAGCGTTGCCACTGCGAGCATGAGTGCCGCTGTGATCCAGCGACGGACTAAAGAGAGTCTGGGGGCTGTCACGACCGCACCTCGGGTGTATGAGAGAGCTGGAGCCTCACAGGGCTCATCTGTGCAAAACTGTCACATCCACTGGCCTAGCATCTTCAAACGTTCCAAACCGTTATCTAGCAGGCCAGATGGTTACGCGTTCGTGTCGTATGTGCCATAGAACCTCAGGAGCCGATCGTGCCGCTCGATGCCCCCTGCCGACTCATCGGCGCCGCGCTCGTCGCCATGAGCCTCGTCGCCTCGACCCCCGCCAGCGTCGCCGCGTCGCCCGTCACCCTCGCCGCCGGCGCCTCGGTCATGGCGACCGCACTCCCCCAGGCCACCACGTTCACGGAGTTGAGCGGCCTGCCGCAGGACACCGACATGTACGGCAAGCTGAGCGGCTTCGTGGTTCACCCCGCACGCACGGTGGCCGTCTACGCCCTGCCCGGCGGCAAGCCCGCGGCCACCCTCCCGGCCAAGCAGCTCGGCAGCCAGACCTGGGTGCCGGTGGTGGAGGCGCGCAAGGGCTGGTACCGCGTGCTCCTGCCCAGCAAGCCCAACCACGTGACCGGCTGGATCAAGGCCAAGGGCCTGAAGAAGGCGCGCAGCCGCTACCGCGCCATCGTGAAGCTGGGCACCAGGCAGCTGACCGTGATGAACGCGAGCAAGAAGCTCGGCACCTGGACGGTGGCCATCGGCGGCCCTGAGACGCCCACCCCGGTGGGCAGGACCTTCCTGCTGGCCCTGATGTCGCCGAAGAAGAAGACCTACAGCCCGCTGATCCTGCCGCTCGGCACGCACTCGCCGACGCTCGACACCTTCGGCGGCGGTCCCGGCACGGTCGCCTTCCACGGCTGGCCGGACCGGAAGGTGTTCGGCAAGGCGGTCACGCACGGCTGCATCAGGGTGCCTGCTCGCGCGCTCAAGGTGCTGGCAGGACTGCCTCTGGGGACTCCGGTTCTGATCGCTCCCTGAGGATGTTGAAGTGGGGCTTCCATGGACCGGCCGGCGGCAGGGCAGGCCGGTGGCGACGGCGGAGGCGGGAAGCTGAAGGAGTCGGCGGAGGAGGAGCTGGCGCGGCTGCGGAGGGAGAAGGCCGGTGCCCCCTGATCGCCTCGGTGGTGGACGAAGAGATGCCGAGGATCATCGCTTTCGTCAGTCGTCCACGCCGGACACGTCCTGGCGGACGAACAAGTTCAGGTGCCGTTCCGCCCACAGCTCCTCCTCCAGATGGTGGTCTCGCCATTGCTCTGGGGGGTCGGCCAGCCAGTCGTGGCCGAAGATCGCGTACGGATGGTCCGCGCGCACGCGCTCCAACTCGTACTGGCCCAGATAATCCATCAACGGCCGCCACAACTGCCCGTTCGCCGCGACCAGGTACGAGGCCACCAACCCCGGTTCGTGCAGCCAGCCGCGCATCATCCACGCCTGGAACACGTCCGTGATGGGAGACGGCTTGGCTTCGAAGTCGGGGCAGATCAGATGCCGCGTGATCGCGATGTGCGCCCCGGGGGGCACAGTCATGCGCCGGCTCACGTCGTGCCAGATCTCCCCCACGACAGGGTCGGCCTCCAGTTCTTCCCTCTCCGGCGTCCGCAGGGTCAGCCAGCTCATGAAAGCACGCAAACGGTTGCTCTTGCGGCACCGGAGCAGGGAGAACGCCTCCGGCTGACGGCCCAGCCAGAACCGGACGGACGCGGCCGTGAACTCGCCGTGGCTCTCGCGCGCCATAGTGACGAGTTCATCGTGGTCGGCAGGGGTCGCCCCAGACGCCCGCACATCCTCCTCACCCACCCTCGAGACGTACCGGCACACGACCCCGCCGCGCCGGCGCAGACAACTGATGGTCCGCATGACCGCCACGCACGCGTGCGGGTCGCGGGCGTCGCGCAGCAGCTCGTCCATGACGTAATGGCGAATCCGCCGGTGCATCCGCTCATAGCCGACGGGGTCCCGCCACCGCAGGTGATAGTCGAGGGCTTCGCGCAGCACACCGTTGACGTCCAGGCCGTGGGCGGCGGTTTCGACATACGGTTGCGCTCGGAGCCAGTCGAACAGTTCCACCGCCTGTCCGCCCGGCACCACAGCGCTGAGGAGATCTTCGGTGGTGTGGCGAGCGTGCGCGCACACGTACAGCGCCCATCTGTGCATATCCGTCGGCACGCTACCGGCTAGGAGCTCGAGCACGTTGTCGACCACGTACCGTACGGCGTCACGGCGCGACGGCTGTCCCGTGGCCGACATGTTCCTGCCGACCTCTGCGGCGAGCGACAGGGCAAAGGGGTTGCCTGCGGCGAAGTCCATGATGGACTTCCGGAGGCCGGGGTCGACGCCGCGGGCTTCGACCAGCGCGGTGGACTCCTGGACGGTGAGGGCTTCGAGGTGCCGGATCACGATCGTCCCGGCCCAGGCCGGATCGGTGAGCCAGGCGGCACTCGGCCCGGTCCGGCCCGCCACCACGATGATCGTGTTGCCGGGCAGCTTGCGGAGGTATTCGTCGCGCAGCCACGGTTCGAGGTCTCCCAGCTCCTCGAAGGAGTCGATGAGGAGAACCGGGCCGGAGACACCGGAGAGCTCTTCCGCGAATCGCTCGAGGCATTCGCGCGCTTCCGCTGTCGCCGAGCCGTGGAGGTGCCATACCTGCCGGCCCGCGGCGGTCGCGTCGTCGGCGAGTTTACGCAGCAGCGTCGACTTGCCGATGCCGGCGGGTCCGCGGACGAAGAGAAGACCCAGACGTTCGCCACCGCACTTCTTCAGCAGGTCCTGGAAGGCGGCGCGTTCCGTGCCCCTGCCGACGAACTGCCCACCGGGAGGCCGCTCCGGCTTCGTGCCCACTGGCAAAACGGACTCCCGTGGGGAGCATGCGGCGGGCCGCTCGGTCCATGGGGCGGGGGCGAATTCGTCGTCGTGGTCTGCGTCGGTCCGGAGGATCTTGTCGTGGATCGCCCGTAGCCGCGGTCCCGGGCCGACGCCCAGTTCCTTGCCCAGCAGGTCGTAGACCGTCCGGTAGATCTCGAGCGCCTCTGCCCGCCTGCCGCTGCGGCACAGGGCGAGGAGATAGATCTCGTACAACGGCTCTTCGAGTCGGTTCTGCTCGATGAGGAGCGGGACCTCGGCCACCACCTCGGTGTGCTCGCCCAGTTCCAGGCGGAGCTGCAGCAACTCCTGGGTGGCGATCAGCTTCAGTCGTTCCAGCCGGAACCGCTCACGTTCGGCGGCCTCGCCCGGGACCCCTGCCAGCGCCGTGCCCGTCCAGAGACCGAGCGCCTGCTCGATACGATTCGCGGCCACCGAGATCTGCCCACTCGCGCGCTCCTGCCTGGCGGTTTCGAGCAGATCGGCGAACTCCGTGGCGTCCAGCGCGAACAGCGACGGGTCGAGCATGTAGCCCCCGGACTGGGAGCTGATCGCCGAGCCCAGTCCGTGCTCGGCCAGCAGCCGCCGGATACGGGAGATGTAGGTCCGTATGACGGCTTCTCCGGTGGCCGGTGCCCGCTCGCCCCACAGGCCGTCGACCAGCTCACCGATCCGCACCAAGCTGCCGCTGTTGGCCAGTAGCAACATCAGGACGGCCTGTTGTTGCGGTGCGCCGAGATCCAGTCGGGTCTCACCGCAATGGAGACCGGGCGGTCCTAGAACGGTGAACCTGCAGGGGGCCGAGACGACGTTCGGCTGTCCAATCACGATCGGGGGCGCTTTCCTTGCGGGAGTGCACGGCGGCCGACCCTCGTACGGGCCTGCGGTAGGACATCCCTAGAAGGTAGGTTCGCCTGGACCGCCTTCGCGAGCGTCACGTGACGCTGTGCGTGTACGTCATTCCGGGCGAGCATGGCCGGCGTCCCAGGACAGACATGCCGGAAAACGCACAGACCACCGATAAGCCCGACAATGCGTCAACAGTCCCGACGCAGCGTCAGTAGGGTCGGTCAGAGACACCCGGGCACTGCTTCGGGGGCATCGGTGACGGTTCGCGGCGCAACGCGAGAGGGTGGGGAACCTCGATGGCCGGGGTGAGCTTTGGGTTGTTGGGTCCGATCAGGGTCTGGAGCGGTGGGGAAGATCTGGAGGTCGGGTCTCCGCAACAGCGGGGAGTGCTGGCCCTGCTGCTCCTGAGCGAGGGGCGTCAGGTCACGCTCGACGAGATCGTGAGCGCGTTGTGGGGCCGGGAGGCGCCGCGCAGCGCCGTCGTGAGCACTCGCACCTACGTCTCCCGTCTGCGCCGGGTGCTGACCGTCAGCGGTGCCGCCGGACTGGGCACCGAGGCGGAGATCAGGTCGGCGGGCGGCGGCTACCAGCTGGTCGTGGACCCCGGCGCGGTCGACGTGACGGTGTTCCGGCAGACCACCGCCGCCGCGCGGGAGGCCCGCGAGCGGGGGGAGGTCGCAGAGGCCTCCCAGCTGCTGCGCGGCGCGCTGGCGCTGTGGCGCGGACCGGCGTTCGAGGGGCTGAGCGGAGCCTTCTTCACGGCCCGCCGCGCCTGGCTGGAGCAGCTGCGCGCGTCAGCCATGGAGGAGCGCTGGGCGCTCGACGTCGCGCAGGGCGACTGTGGCGAGGCGATCGCCGAACTCATGCTTGCGACGGCGGCGGAGCCTTATCGCGAGCGGTTGTGGGAGTTGCTGATGTGGGCCCTCGACCGCGACGGCCGCCGCGTGGAGGCCCTGTCGGCCTATCACCGGATCGCCCGGTTGCTGGACGATGATCTGGGACTGGAGCCCGGTCCTGGCCTGCGGAGGATGTACGCCCGGATCAGGACGGCGGCCGACGCCTCAGTCGTCTGAGCCACTCCACGGGCCCCACCCGTCCGCCAAGGACACCGCTAGGCAGGATCAGGACCTCGGTCTGGCGGCGTGATCGCCAACAGACAGCCCTTATCGGGACGACCTTTCTTCGAGGGTCTTGAGCATCCGGGCGAGATCGGCCCGAGAGCTCACCCCGAGTTTGGGGAAGACCCGGTGCAGGTGAGTGCTGACGGTCCGGGGAGAAAGGTACAGCCGTTGTCCGATCTCCCGGTTCGTCAGCCCCTCGGCGGCCAACTGCGCGATGTTCAGCTCTTGCGGGGTGAGCTTCTCGCGCGCGTCGGGGTCCCGGTTCGGGCTCGACTCCCCCGCGCTGCGCAGCTCCCGTCGTGCGCGCTCGCCCCATGCGGCCATGCCGAGCGCGTCGAAGGTCTCCCTGGCCGTGCGCAGGTGCGTCCGGGATTCCGCGGCCCGGCGCCGCCGCCGCAACCATTCGCCGAACGCCAGATGGAGGCGTCCGCGTTCGGCGGGCCACCCGGTCAGGTCCGCCCGCAGCGCGGCCGTGAACAGCTCCTCCGCCTCCCCGTTCGGGGCGAGCACGGCGCGCGCGTAGCGCAACCCGATGTGCAACGCCGGTGACGGCGTCGATGCGGCCAGCGGCTCGACGTCGCGCAGAATGTCCCGCATGGTGTCGATCCGCCCGGCACGCACGGCGGCCTCGGTGAGCTCTGCGAGGCAGTAAGCGTGCAGGGCCAGGTGGTAGGCGGGGTCCGAGGGATCGAGCATCCGGCTCAGGGCGGCGAACGCGTCGCCGAAGCGCTCCTCGCTCAAGGCCGCGAGCCCGCGCGTGAGCTGGACGGTGGCCAGAACGGGCCGGGCACCGGCGGGAAGTGCGACGCGTTCGGCCTCATCGGCGAGTGTTCTGGCCAGCCCGTGGTCGCCCCTCAGCGCGGCGATCTCGGCCTGGACGGCCGTGGCCAGCCCGTACATGAACGGCTGCCCGGTCTCCTGGGCGAGCTTGGCGGCCTCCGCCGCAACCGGCACGGCCGTGGCCAGGTCGCCGAGCCGGACCCGGCTCCACGCCTGAACGGCCAGCGCCCGGGGCAGCAGCCCGAGCCGGCCCTGGGCGCGCAGACCGGGCGCGGCCGCCGCGGAGAAGCGGGCAGCCAGGTCGAACGCCCCGACCTGCAGGGCCGCGCTGCCCAGGTAGCGATCGATCTCCGGGGCGGCGCCGGCCGTGCCGGCCCGTTTGCGCAGCAGGTCGAGCGCGATGCCGCCCCGCTCGAACGGCGCGACGTACGCGGCGACCGCGATCATGCGCGGGTCGTCAGCAGGAACGGGCAGCCGGTCGGCCACGCCCAGCAGCGAGCGGCGCGCGGCCGGACCCGGTTCGGACCAGAAGCAGCGCATGGCGGCGCCCCACAGGATCCGGGCAGCCGGCTCCACCTCCCCGTCGGCGGCCACCGACGCGGCCAGCTCGGCCAGCTCTGACACGCGGGAGACGTCCTCGCGCACCCCGTCCTCGAAGCCGCTGAGCAGCCAGGCGGCAGTGGCGCGCCGGCGCGGCGAGAGTTCGAGGGCCTGTGCGTCGCGCACCAGACGCTCGGCCTTGGCGCGCCTGCCGGATTCGACCGCGAGCTCGGCCGCTCTCAGCAACCTGAGCGCCTTCCGGGCCTGCCCCTCACTCAGCCGGGCCGCCTGCTCCAGCGCCGCGATCGCGGCGGCGACCCCGCCCCGGTGCCGGGCCCGGTCGGCCGCGCAGTCCAGCTCGGCCGCCACACCCTCGTCGGCTCCGGCCGTCGCGGCGGCCCGGTGCCAGGCCCGCCGGTCCGGCTGTTCGTGCAGCGTCTCTGCGAGAGCCAGGTGGGCCTGCCGACGCTCGGCGAGCGTCGAAGCCGCCGCGATGGCCGACCGCATCACGGGGTGTCGGAACGTCACCGTGCCGATGGCGAGCTCGATCAACCGGACCTCGGCGGCCGGTGCGAGGATTTCCGGCTCGGCCGTCGATCCCAGGATCAGGCCCGTGGCCGCGAGCGTTTCGGAGACCGAATCGCTCTGGTTGAGCGCCGCGACCAGCAGGGCGGTGCGGGCCGGAGTCGGCAGGGCCGCTACCCGGGCCGTGAACGCGCGCTCAAGACGCTCGCTCAGCGGCAGCACCGGACCCAGCCCGCCCAGGCGATCGCTCAGCGACAGCACCGGGCCTGGGCCGCCGTGGTGTCCCATGGCCGCCGACAGCTCGGTCAGCGCCAACGGGTTCCCGGCGGACTCCTCCAGCAGCCGCACCCGGACCGCTGGGGTGAGGCCGGGGGCGATCGAGTCCAGGAGCTCAGCGGCGGCCTCGTCGGAGAGCCGGTCAACGGGCATCGGGGACAGGCCGGCGTCCTGCACGTGCGAGCGATCGCCATCCCGGAGCGTCGCGACCATGGCGATGGGCTCGGACTCGATCCGGCGCGCCACGAAGGCGAGGACGTCGGCGCTGGCGCGATCGAGCCAGTGCACGTCCTCGGCGACGACCAGCAACGGCCGGACGGCGGCCGCCTCGGCCAGCAGGGTCAGCGTGGCCAGGCCGACGAGGTAGACGCTGGGTTCGGCCGCTTCGGCGAGGCCCAACGCGCTGCGCAGGGTGTCACGCTGCGGGGCCGGCAGCGCGTCCACGCCTGCCCGGACCGGGTACAGCAGTTGGTGCAACCCGGCGTAAACGAGGTTCTGCTCGGCCTCCACGCCGGTCGTCGTCAGCACGCGCAGGCCCGCGGCCGACGCCGCGGAGACGGCCTCCGCCACGAGCGCCGACTTCCCGATGCCGGCCTCCCCCCGAATGAGAACGCCGCTGCGGTCTCCGGGGTCGTCGACGAGCTCGGCCAGGGCCTTCAGCTCGGCTTCCCGTCCGAAAAGCGGCATGGTGCGGCACTCCTACCTCGGTGTCCTTGGCTGTCTCCCCCAGCCGCGCGCGATTCCAGCCGCGACCCTACCGAAAGTGCCCCGGATACGACGTTTCACCAGCGTGTGCGGGACTCATATCAGGGCTCGTCAATGCGATCGTGCGACGCCGTCGGGCAAGCGGACGTATACGTTGGAGATAGACGCCTGCCTCGGACGCCAACCGTTCGTCAACGAAACCTCCTCCCGCTGGTCCTACGCTCCCCGGCATGTCGACCAACACTGAGGCCGTGGCCCTCACTGAGACCCGCCTCATTCACGCATTCCACCGGCGCGCCACGACGTTGTTGTCCGAGGCCGCCCTCCGGCCTTCCGTCCCTCTCTCGGCCCTGGCCGAGCTGCGCGATTTCCTCGTCAAGAACCTGCGCCACCATCACGAGACCGAGGACCACCAGCTGTGGCCGATGATCGCGGCGGTGGCGCCGGAGGTGGCGGCACAGCTGGCCGTCCTGAGTCAGGAGCACGACCAGCTCGACGCCGCACTCGACGGCCTCGAGGCCGCGCCGAGCCGCGAGGACGGTGACCGCCCGGGGCTGCAGCGGGCAGCCGAAGCGGTCCGGGCCCTGGTTCACCGGCATCTCCAGCATGAAGAGCCGCTGCTGCTCCCGGCGTTGCGCGAGCACATCTCGCCGGACGAGTGGACCGCGTTCTCTCGCGAGGTTGTCGAGAGTTCGCCGACCGAGGCGGCACACCTGATCGTGGGCTTCCTCGACCAGGTCGGCACGCCGGAGGAGGTCGAGCTCGTCCTGTCCGGCCTGCCGGAGCCCGCGCAGCAGTTCGTGCCCGCGATGCGCGCCCAGGCGCACGCCGCGCTCGCGGTCCTGTCCGGCGGCACGGAAGGCTGAGCGCACGTGACACTCGGACTCGCTGTGCCCTTCGTCGATCCTGCCGCGCTGGTCTCGTGGGCGCGGCGCGCGGACGCCGGTCCGTACGCCAGGATCGGCGTGCCGGACCGGATCGTGTACGACAATCCCGAGACCATGGTCATGCTGGGCGCGATGACGGCGGTGACCGAGCGGATCCGGGTGCAGTCGGAGGTAGTGCTCGCGCCCCTGCGCGATCCGGTGCTGCTGGCCAAGCAGAGCGCGACACTCGACCGGTTGTCCGGTGGCCGGTTCACCCTGGGTCTCGGGGTCGGCGCGCGGGAGGACGACTTCCAGGCCGTGAGCGCCGATCACGCCTCTCGAGGGCGGCGGATGGACGAGCAGCTGGCGACCATGCGCCGGGTCTGGGCCGGCGAACCGGTCGCCCCGAGCCTCGGACCAGTCGGTCCGTCCCCGGTGAAGGCGGGCGGTCCCGAGCTCCTCTTCGGCGGCTTCGCGCCGCCGGCGCTGGCCCGGGTCGCTCGCTGGGGCGCCGGTTACATATGCCCGGCTCCGCCGGGATACGCGGGGGCGTTGTTCGAGCTCGTCAGACGGCAGTGGAAGGACGCGGGCCGGCCGGGTGAGCCGCTGCTCGTCGCCCAGATCAACGTCGCGCTGGGCCCTGAGTCCACCGTGGCGGAGGCGCGGGCGTCACTGCTGCGCTATTACGCGTTCGCACCGGAGCTCGCCGCGCAGTCCCTGCAGGAGATGGCGACGACCGCCACGGAGATCCGGGAAACCGTCGCCGCCCATCGGGACATCGGAGCGCACGAGGTGATGCTCAGCTGCTGGTCCGACGACATCGAGCAGATCGACCGGCTGGCGGACCTACTGGCGTGACCTTCTCAGTCAGGGGGCGGCTGCTCCTGTTCGCCGCTCGCCGATGAGCGCCCCGCTTGATGCGCACTCCAGTTAGCATGGACTGGCAGGTCCAGTCTGGAGGTGGGAATGCGCTCGCTGACCCGCAAGGGGGCCGCGACACGGCAGCGCATTCTTGAGGGCGCGGCGACGCACATCCGCGAGCACGGCGTGGCCGACATGACGCTCGACGACGTGCTGGCCAGGACGGCGACGAGCAAGAGCCAGCTCTTCCACTACTTCCCGGACGGACGGGAGGAGCTGCTGCTGGCCGTGGCCCGCTTCGAGGCCGACCGGGTGCTGGAGGACCAGCGGCCCCAGCTGGATGACCTCACCTCTTGGCCCGCCTGGCAATCGTGGCGCGACAAGGTCGTCGACCGTTACCGGCGGCAGGGCCGCCTATGCCCGCTCAACTCCGTCACGTCACAGTTGGGCAGCCGCACGCCCGGCGCCCAGGCCGTGATCACCGAGCTGATGCACCGCTGGCAGGCCGAGATCGCCACCGGCGTGCGGCACATGCAGGACACCGGTGAGATCGACCCGGGCCTGGACCCCGACCGGGCGGCGGCCGCCCTGCTCGCCGGCATCCAGGGCGGCGTACTGATCCAGATGTCCACAGGCCAGACCGACCATCTGGAAGCCGCCCTCGACATGGGTATCGCCCATCTGCGCGCCAGCAAGCTTGTGTCACCTTGACGGAGAGCTCACCCTCCGGGAGCGGCGCACACCCAGCTTCCTAAGGTCATTTTTGGACTTGACAGTCCATTTTTGGATGCGCAAGCTGACGAGTGTTCGTCTCAACCTCCTCGAATCTGCTTGCGAACGGAGTGACACCCTCATGTCCCTGGACCACTACTACCTGCTCGGACGTTCCGGGCTGCGCGTCAGCCGGCTGGCACTGGGCACGATGAATTTCGGCACCGGCGGTTTCCATGCCGCGTACGGCAAGACCGAGGAGGAGGCCCGCCCGATCTTCCGCCGCTATCTCGAAGCGGGCGGGAACTTCATCGACACCGCGGATTTCTACACCGCCGGCGAGAGCGAGACCATCCTCGGCAACCTCATCGCGGAAGCCAAGGTGCGCGACAGGGTGGTGCTCACCACCAAGTTCACCAACAGCGTCGCCCCCGGAGATCCGAACGCGGGGGGCAACGGCCGCAAGCACATGATCAGAGCGGTCGAGGCGTCACTGCGCCGCCTGCGCACCGACTACATCGACCTGTTCCTGCTGCACACCTGGGACCGGATCACTCCCGTCGAGGAGGTCATGCGGACCTTCGACGACCTCACCAGGGCCGGAAAGATCCGCTACGCGGGCCTGTCCGACGTGCCCAGCTGGTACGCGGCGCGGGCCCAGACCCTCGCCGAGGCCCACTCCCTCGTACCGGTGGTCAGCCTGCAACTGCCCTACTCCCTCATCGACCGGGCCATCGAACTGGAGCATGTCGCCATGGGGCAGAGCCTGGGGCTCGGCATCACCGCATGGAGCCCGCTCGGCGGCGGCTTCCTCACCGGCAAGTACCGGAGTGCCGACCAGGGCTTGGCCGGAGACGGCCGGCTCAGCGGCGCAGGCTCCTCCGGGCGCTCGTGGACGGAGCGGGACTGGCGGCTGCTGGCGGCGGTCGAGAGCGTCGCCGACAAGCTCGGCGTGACGATGGCCCAGGTCGCGCTCAACTGGGTCGCCACCCAGCCCGGTGTCGCCTCGGCGATCGTCGGGGCGAGCAGCGCCGACCAGCTCGACGCCAACATGGCGGCCCTCGACTTCGAGCTGCCTGCCGAGCTGCGCGCCGAGCTCGACGAGGCGAGTTCCGTGCCGCCCCTGTCGGTCTACCAGATGTTCACGCCGGACTATCAGAGCTGGCTGGTCAGTCCTGGCGTCAAGGTCGGGGCCAAGCCGGCCGGGTACGCCCCCGCCGTACGGAACTGGGCACCCGAACGCAGCGCTTGACGGACTTCGCATGTTGTGGGTGCGGCGGCCTTGCCGCGCCGGCGCGTGCCTGGCCACGGCGTATACGCGTCGTCAACGTTTCGCATGCAGGCGGCGCCTATGGTCGTACGCCATGTCGAGTCACCCGATATCCCTCGAACCGCCGGAGACACCGGCACTTCCGGATGACCACACCCCCGTGACACGGGAGGATGGTGGCGGTGTCCTGGAACTGCTCGAACGCATCGGATCCGTCGTCGTGCCGATCGCGGTGGCGCTCTACGCGGTCCTCTACATAGGCATCGAGCAGATGTACGCCGTCTTCGGCGTCAACCCGCAGCAGGTGGGCGTCGATCAGGCGGTTCTGCTCGGCCGTATGACGAGCACTCTGGTCCTGCTCCTGCTGGTCGCCGTCCCACTGCTCGGCGTCGTCGTCGGCCTGGGCTGGCTGGCCGACAGGATGACCCGGGGCGCGGCGGGCAGGCTCGTCCGGAGGACCAGGGAGCGGCCGTGGATCGCCGCAGCGCTGGCGGCACTGTGGTGCGGGGCTACGTACTGGGGCCTCTTCAACCTCTTCGGCGATTTGGACCTGTTCATCATGGTCGTCATCGCAGTGGGGCTCGGCGTGCTGGCCTTCCTGATCCCGTTCCGGCTGTTGCGTCGCAAGCCGGTCGGGCGCGCAGGGACGAAGGTGCTCGTCGGCGGCCTGACCGGAGTCGGCCTGGGCTTCCTGCTCATCCTGGGGCTCGTCGAGGGCGCGATCGACGTCCAGGAGAGCGGCCAGTCCAACGAACTGCTGAACGCCGTGGGCTTCCAGGATCAGTGGGCGGTGATCAAGAGCGCCGAGGACGACAAGCCGCTCTACGACGGCCGCTGGATGATGCTGCTGGGCGAGAGCGACGGCACGTACGTCCTGTACGACTGCGACAAGCTGGAGACCCTCCGAAGGCCGATGGAGACCACCAACCTCGGTCAGATCGAGCTCGATCCCGAGCGTGAGGCGGGCTTCGCCTGCGGCGGACTGGCGCAGCAGAACACCCCATGACAGGCATCCAAGGGAGAGCCGAACCCTCAACATGGTCCGGTCATCGCACCGTACGCAAGGGAGACACATGAACACCGCCGTCACGACCGCCTGTCGCGGGCCCTGCACGCCCACCACCGCGCAGGGTCAGCGCGCCCGCGGGGTGCCGATCGCGTGCTCCGTAGACGGCGGCCATGAGGTCTTCGCGGGAGGCGAAGCGGCGGTAGACGGTGCGGCGGTCCACCCCTGCCGCAGCGGCGATGGTCGCCGAGGGGTCGTCGGCGCTTCGCGGCCAAGAGCTCTGGCCTGATCGGCCATACCTGAAGGAGTGAGGGAAGCGTGGAGTCGCTCGTCTCGACAATGGTGGGCCGGGATGACGTCCAAGGGGACCTGTCCGCGTTCATGACGGCCACCGGGGGGCAAGCCCTCATCCTCAGGGGCGAGACCGGGGTCGGCAAGAGCGCCCTGCTCGACCATGTGGCCGGCCTCGCGGCCTCGGAGAACCACCGGGTGATCCGCGCCGCCGGGGTCGAGGCTGAGGCGCAGCTGCCCTTCGCCGGCCTGCACCAGCTGCTGTACTCGCTGCTGCCCCGTTCGGCCGAGCTCGACGAAGGCCACCGTGCCGTCCTCGACGTCGTCTTCGGGCTGCGCGAGGGCAAGGCTCCGTCGGTCATGTCCCTCGGCATCGCCGTCCTCGACCTGCTGTCTTCAGCGGCCTCAGAGAAACCGCTGCTGCTGTTGCTCGACGACGGTCAGTGGATGGACGCCTCCAGCGCCGAGGTGTGCGGGTTCGTGGGGCGCCGGCTCACCGGCAGCTCCGTGAGGATGCTCATCGCCGTACGGTCCGACGTCGGCTCGCGGTTCGACACGGCCGCGCTTCCCGAGCTCCCGGTGGCGGCCCTGTCGGAGAAGGCCGCCGAGCAACTGCTGGACCTGCGCCATCCGCAGCTCGACAGGCAGACCCGGCGCATCGTCATGGAGCACGCCATAGGCAACCCCTTGGCGCTCTTGGAGCTGCCCGCCTACCTGAACGGCGGCCACACCGGCCGCACGGCCGAGGAACTCCTCGGATTCGGCAACATCCCGCTGTCCCGCCGGCTGCAGCATGTCTACGGCATCCGCATCGAACGCCTGGCCGGTCCCGTACGCGAGGAACTGCTGCGCGGCGCCCTCGACGGTGTCGGGGCAGGACCTGGCGGCAACCGCGCCGCCGGCGCCCGCTACCGCATGCGCGAGGCCGACGAAGCGGTCGCGGCCGGCCTCCTGGACACCGACCCCGCCACCGGCGACCTCGTCTTCCGGCACCCGCTGATCCGCACCACCGTCGTTCAGCTGGCGACTCCCAACCAGCGCCGCGCGGCACACGCCGAGCTCGCGCGGGTGCACCGCGACGACGTCGAGCGGCGCGCCCGCCACTTGGCGGCCTCGATCGTGGATCCCGATGAGGAGGTGGCAGCCGCGCTGGAGGCCGCGGCCGACTCGGCGACCCGGCGCGGCGGCGCAGTCGCGGCCGTGGCCTGGCTGACCCGCGCGGCGGAGCTGAGCGAGACCTCCGCCGACCGCTCCAGGCGGCTCGGCGACGCCGCCTTCATCGCCGGACATGCCGCGCTCCTGGACCAGGCGCAGAAACTCGTCCGCTCGGACCTGCTGCCGGGCGCGAGCGAGTCCCCCGCCACGGTCGTCACCTCCGCCTACGTGGCCCTGTACGAAGACGGCGACGTACGCTCCGCGCATCGCCACGTCGCGGCGGCGATCGAGAGCCTGCGAAAAGACAGCGCGCACGAGCCCGCCGAAGTACTCACCCGGCTGGTGAACGTGCTGCTGGCCATCAGCCAGTACGCCGGCGACGCCACGCTGTGGGACCGCACCGAGCGGCTCATGGACTCTCTGGGGCACCGAGTCGACACACGCTCGGCGATCTACCGCGACGCGTGGAGCGACGTCGTCCGTCACGGCGCGGGCGTGCACGAGCGCGTCGAGCGCGCCTTCGCCGGCGTCTCGGAGCTCGAACCGTGGGACGTCTCGCGCCTGGCCGTCGCCGCCTACCACGTCGACACGCTGAGCCAGTACCGCCCCTACCTGCGGCGGGCCGTCGACCGTGAGGTGGAGACCGGCGCCGTGGCCACCGGCATGACCATGCTGCACCTGATCATGCTCGACCAGCTGGCCGCCGGCGAGTGGGACGACGCCGAACGTACGGGACAACGCGCGCTGGAGCTGACCACGTCCCATGGAAACGGGCTGTTCACCCACCACACCCGCGCCTACCTGGGGCTCCTGGCCGCCATGCGCGGCCAGGTCGAACGGGCCAGGGAGTTGCAGGCCGTCCTGGACGCCTGGGCCCGCCCGCGCGGCGTGGGATTCCTGACCCAGATCGCCGACGCCATCGGCACGGCGGCGGCCCTGAGCGAGGGTGACTACGAAGCCGCCTACCTGTACGCCATCGGCATCACGCCGCCGGGATCGTTCGAACGCTGCGCCCACCAGGCCTCACGCACGCTGCTCGACCTGGTCGAGGCCGCCGTGCACACCGGGCGCCTGGAGCAGGCCCGCCGGCACGCGCAGGCCGCCTCCGACGCCGGCCTGCCCGGCGTCTCCCCCCGGCTGGCCCTCATCACGTACGGTGCCCTGGCGATGACGGCCGCCGACGAGAAAGAGGCCGAGGACATGTACGCCCGGGCCGAGGCCCACCCGGCCGGAGCCGGCTTCCCGTTCGAGCTGGCGCGCATCCGCCTGGCCCACGGCGTCCGGCTCAGGCACACCCAGGGGCCCAAGGCCGCACGGCCTGTCCTGGTCCGCGCCGCCGAGTCCTTCGAACGGCTCGGCGCCCAAGGCTGGGCCGAACGTGCCCAGGCCGAGCTGCGCGCCTCAGGGGCGCCCGCCCGCGCCTCGCTGTCGTACCTGACCGCGCTGACCTGGCAGGAACGCCGCATCGCCGAGCTGGCCGCAAGCGGGCTGACGAACAAGGAGATCGGCGAACGCATGCGCCTGTCCCCGCGCACCGTCAGCTCCCATCTCTACCGGGTCTTCCCGAAACTCGGCATCACCTCGCGTGCCGCGCTGCGCGACGCTCTGGGCAAGACCGGCGCCGGTGGCGACGCGTGAGCCTCCTTCACCACTTCGACGGGTCGGCGCGCACCCCTCGCTCGGCGAGCCAGACCAGCACATAGTCGGCGACCGCCCGCCAGCCGCTGTCGACGACCAGCGAATGGGCCCGGTCCGGAAACTGCTTGAGGCTGCTGGTGGCCGTCGAGTCGCCGTACAACTTGTACACGGCCCGGGTGACGTGGTCGGGCACCAGCCGGTCCTCCTGCCCCGAGATCAGCAGCAGCGGGCCGCGGCCGGTGTTGCCGTGGTCCACGACCGCCCGCGGGTGCCGTACGGCGCCGCCGTGTCCCAGCTCGGCCAGCAGCCGGCGCGACCCGGGCACGACGTGGCGCTCGAACAGCTCGGCCGACTCCTGCTCGGTGACCGCGTTGGCGAACAGCCGCCGGAACCTCCCGGCGTCCATCGACACCGGCCACGGCTCCCCGGGCGCCGGGGAGATCGCGTGGTCGACAGGGGCGGGGGCGATGGCGACCGCGGCACGGCCCGCGTTCGTGCCGAGGAGGTGCTGCGCGATGAGCCCGCCCACCGAGTGGCCGACGATCACGGGCGGGGTGGCGAAGGAACGGACGATGCGCGCGTAGTGATCCGTGAGCGCGTCGAGCCCCAGCTCGTGGAGCGTCTCGGGATGCCGGCGAGCCTCGCCCACCGTGGCGGGCTCTCCCGGCCAGCCCGGCGCGCAGACGGCGAAACCGAAACTGGAGAAGCGCTCGTTCCATGACTCCCACGACGACGCGTGGAGCCACGCGCCATGGATGAAGACGACGGGAGTGGGGTTCACGGATCCTCCGAGAGGCTCAGGACCAGGTCTGATCAAGGATTGTCCGGATGCGCCTGGGCGGGAACAGTCGAATGACTGAATGTTCCCGTCCGCCTTGCGTCGCTGGTCCGGCGCGGTCTGCCGGGACGCCGTGCTCCGGGGGAGGGTTTCGCGTGGGCGGCACGGCTGCCGTTCGCCGTGTCTCACCGTCATCTGACTGATGTGTCGGATTTCCCTGCCCGAAATAGTAAGAAATGCCGCATTTCCTGTGGCACGACACGGAGGACTCCACATGATCAACAGGCGCACCTTCGGCAAGGCCGTCGGTTTGGCCACCGGCGCGACCGTCGCCTCGCTGGCGGGCTTGCAGGCCTTCCCTGCCGCCTCCGCCACCCCGCGCGGGGCGACCCCGGCGTTGCCGGCGGTCACGCCCGGCACGCACACGTCCTTCGCCTCCCTGAAGCAGGTCAAGGCCGGGCTGCTGGACATCGGTTACGCCGAGGCGGGGCCGGCCCGCGGGCCCGTGGTCATCTGCCTGCACGGCTGGCCGTACGACATCCACAGCTTCGTCGACGTCGCTCCGCTGCTGGCCGCGCAGGGCTACCGGGTGATCGTTCCCTACCTGCGCGGTCACGGCACGACGCGGTTCCTGTCCGCGAAGACGTTCCGCAACGCCCAGCAGTCGGCGATCGCGCTCGACATCATCGCCCTGATGGACGCCCTCAAGATCGACAAGGCCGTTCTCGCCGGCTTCGACTGGGGGTCGAGGACCGCCGACATCATCGCGGCCCTGTGGCCGCAGCGGTGCAAGGCCCTGGTGTCGGTGAGCGGCTACCTCATCACGAACCTCGAGGCCAACCTCGAGCCGCTCCCGCCGAAGGCCGAATACGCCTGGTGGTACCAGTACTACTTCGCCACCGAGCGGGGCCGGAAGGCCATGGAGAACAAGGACAAGCGCCACGACCTGACCCGGCTCATCTGGGACACCGTCTCCCCGACGTGGGACTTCGACGACGCCACCTTCGAGCGCACGGCCGCGGCCTTCGACAATCCCGACTACGCCGCCATCGTGATCCACAACTACCGGTGGCGGCTGAGCCTGGCCGACGGGGAGCGCCGTTACGACGGTCTGGAGAAGCAGCTCGCCGCACGGCCGGCCATCAAGGTGCCGACCATCACCCTGGACGCCGAGCGCGACCCCTTCACGGCGCCGCCGGGCGACGGCTCGGCGTACCGCAACATGTTCACCGGCCCCTACGAACACCGCACGCTGGAGGGCATCGGCCACAACCTGCCGCAGGAAGCGCCCACGGCCTTCGCCCAGGCCGTCGCCGACGTGGACCACTTCTGACGAACGCGACGGCCAGCCCACCACCTGCGACACCAAGACAGCCTGCCGGATGCGATCCGGCAGGCTGTCGGTGCGTTCGTGGCCGATTGCCGTCAGACGGTCTGCGTCCGCGGCCGGCGGGTACGCCAGGCCAGCAGCCCGGCCTGGATGATGAAGAACACGCCGCCGCCGGTGGCATAGACCGACAGCACGTCGAGCGAGGCGTCGTCCCCGAGGGCCTGGATGTTGTAGAAGATGCCCACGAGGAACGACAGACCGCCGGCGATCAGTATCGGCCACTGCCGGCCCAGCTCCGGGCCGCGCCGCAGCAGCCCGACCAGCACCTGCGCCGCACCGGAGACGACGGCCCAGGCACCGAACACGTGCAGCACCGCGGACACCCCGCCCGCCCCCGCCAGGCCGACGCCGACAGCGGCCAAGGCACTGAGCAGCCCGTTGAACAGTGTCAGGCGACCCTCCGATCCGTCCGGGACCGCACGCAGCTCGATCAGCGACGACACCGCGTCGATCAGCGGATAGACGACCAGCAAGGTGATCGCGAGGGCGTCGATGGGGTCGTGCGCGAAGGCGAACGCCGCGGCCCACCCCACAGCCAGGACTCCGCGGCCCAGGTACAGCTTCAGCAGGAATGACATTCCCGATGACGGAGTGTTCGTGCTCATGATGGGTGGCCTTTCCGACGAGTGGGCGGTTGTCAGTGCCGGACGGGGGCGCAGTAGTAGCTGCCGGCGTCGGCCGGGTCGCCGTGGCCGGTGTAGCGGGAGACGGACGGGTACAGGCACAACTCGCGCGTCACCGTCTTGCCGGAGGAGTCCGTGATGGCGGCGCTCAGCGTCTGCGGGGCCTTGCC
Organism: Nonomuraea basaltis; assembly: GCF_005893125.1. Lineage (GTDB taxonomy): Bacteria > Actinomycetota > Actinomycetes > Streptosporangiales > Streptosporangiaceae > Nonomuraea > Nonomuraea basaltis. The sequence goes on from NZ_VCJS01000107.1 coordinate 40,489, forward strand.
CTGTTCGACCCAGGCCGTCAGGGCGCCGAGGGCGTCGGTGGGCGCGGGGCCGGTGCTCGTGGGGCCGGCGCAGTGGGCGACGCCCGGCGCCAGGAACAGCCGGTGGAAGTCGTCGACCCGGCGCGCACCACCCATGGCCAATTCCACCCGCTCGCGGTAGTCCACGGTGCCCTGGGCGGGAATCAGCTGGTCGGCCTGGCCGTGCCAGGTGAGGAGCTTGCCGCCGGAGCTGCGGAACGCCGACAGGTTGGGGTCGTCGGTGCCGATGATCGTGTCGTACTCGGCCTGGGACTGCTCGAACAGCTTGGCGAACTCGGCGTAGGTGATCGTCGAGAGATCGTAGGAGGGCTGCCGCTTCAGGAACGTCGCGACCCAGCTGGCGGGTACGGGGAACGGCGCGCCCACGCGGTTGCCGTCCGCGTCGATGCGGGTGCCGGCGAGGTCGAAGCCGGCTCCGATCGGGATGCCGGACCACAATTTCTTGCCTGACGGGGTGCGGGGGCCGTCCCAGATCTTGCCTACGACGGCCGCGTCGGCCGCGGTGATGGTCTCCTGCTCGCCGTCGCATTCGACGCTCTTGCCGATGAGTTTCCGCGGATCGAAGGTGCACGTGGCGGGGTCGCCGATCAGCCCGTCGGGAGCGCCGTCGAGCGGGTCGCAGGCCTTGACGGCGGCCTCGTTGAAGGCGTTGAGCTCACAAGGAGAGGGGAAGGTGTTCTCCTCGTTCATCACGACCTGCGGCCACAGGGTCGCGACCTCGAACTCGTCCCAGTTGATGGCGGGAGCGGTGGCGAGGATGCCGTCGAAGTCGCCGGGGTGGCGCTGGGCCTCCATGTAGCCCTGGCGGCCGCCGGTCGAGCAGCCGTTCCAGTACGAGTAGGAGACGGGCCTGCCGTAGACCTCGTTGACGACCTGCTTGCCCACGACCGCCATCTCGTGCTGGGACCGGTCGGCGAAGTTCTTCAGCAGCGCCGTGTTGACCTCGCCGTCGCTGTTCAGGGCCCAGCCGGTGTCCAGGTACGTGCCGACGCCGGCGTCGGTGGTCGCGGCGGCGTAGCCGCTCTTGATCGCGCCGGCCAGGCCCGCGCCGTAGTCGCCGGCGGCGAAGGCGGTGCCGCCCACTGCCTGGAAACGGCCGGTCCAGTCCGTCTCGGGCAGCCAGATCCGCACCTTGGCGTGATCGCCGACTCCTGGGTGGGTGAGCGTGACCGTGACATCGCAGTAGGCCGGCACGTCCGGGATCTCGACCACGTCGGTGAACGGCGGCACCGGAGGGATGGTCAGGGTGCCCTCCTCCCGGCTCACCGCCGTCACGGACTCCACCGCGGTGCCTGCCGGGGCGTTCACGGAGATGGACGAGCACGTGAACGGGACGGCGGCGGAGCTCGCGGCGCCGGCCGAAGCCGCGGCCGGCAGGCACACCGCCGCCAGCGGCACTGCGGCCGCGAAGATGATCAGAAGGCGTTTCATGACGTTCCTCTCGCTGAAGTACTGGCTCGTCAGCTGCTGGGGTGCGTCTCACTGTCGTTCGCGGCCGGCACCCGGCACATCAGTCAGTTGACGGTCAGCATCGGCGAGCCGCTCCGGGCGCACGTCACACACGCTGCGGCGCAGGTCAGCGGGCCGCATACGGGGACATGTGCGCCGCTCGCGGCCCACGGCCGGGCACTGCCGCCCGTGCTCACGTCACAGACTGATGAGTTGAATGGCTTAACGCGCTGAGGTGCGCACACGACCGCCACGCAAGGCCAGGTAGCCCGCCGACCAGCCCCGTCGTGCTGCCGAACGACGGTCCGGCCGGCTCCTCGTGACTGACCGTCAAGTGACCGATGTGGCCGCGGTCCTTCCCGGACGACAGTGATGACGCCAGATTCACCACCTTCGTCTGAAGCCTTTTGAAAGGGGAATTTCGTGGTCAGCAGCAAGGGTGTACGCATCCGGGGGCTCATGGGCGCCCTGTCGACGGTCGCGATCGGTCTCCTCGCCACCGCCGCCACGCCCGCCCTCGCGGCGGACAAGCCCGCCAAGCCGACCATCGTGCTGGAGCACGGCGCCTTCGCCGACGCCTCCAGCTGGAACGCGGTGATCGAAGAGCTGCGCGCGGACGGCTACCCCGTCGTCGCCGCGGCCAACCCGCTGCGCGGACCGGCCAACGACGCGGCCGCACTCCGCAGCGTCCTCGACCACGTCGCCGGACCCAAGATCCTCGTCGGGCACTCCTACGGTGGCTCGGTCATCAGCGTCGCCGGCGCGAACGACCCCCAGGTCAAGGCCCTCGTGTACGTCGCCGCCTTCCTGCCCGCCCCCGGCGAGAACGCCCTGGAGCTGACGAACAAGTACCCCGGCTCCACCCTCCCCGCCACCCTCGACCTGGCTCTTATAGAC
>NZ_VCJS01000108.1 GCF_005893125.1 Nonomuraea basaltis
ATCCCCAGCTTCGCCCCCGAGCACTTCGCCGTCGCCCGTGCCCGCAGCAGCGGCAAGTCCAAGCAGTTCCGCCGGGGCATCGACCAGCTGGACGCCGAGGGCGTCATCCAGGTGCTCCGCTCCGAGCTGCGCGGCGACCAGGCGCCGGTGCTGGCCGCGGTCGGGCCGATGCAGTTCGAGGTGGTCCAGCACCGCATGACCACCGAATTCGGCGCCGAGATCGGGCTGGACCGGCTCGACTACACCCTGGCCCGCCGCACCGACCCGGCCTCCGCACCCGCCCTCGACCGCCAGCGCGGCTGCGAGGTCCTCATCCGCGGCCGCGACGACGCCCTGCTGGCCCTGTTCACCGACCGCTGGCGCATGCGCTCCATCCAGACCGACCATCCCGGCGTGACCCTCGAACCGCTGATCGCCGACGCCGGCCAGGAGGCACGGTGATTTCCCTCGCCTGACCTGATCCGGCGGCGTTTCGCCCGCGACCGATGAGGCTCTGCTGCGCCGAGCCGCTCACTCAGAGCAGAGGAGGCGGGCGACGCGTAGGTCGGTGACGAGGATGTTCACCCAGCCGCCCTCGATGGCGGCCTTGATCGCGGAGTACTTGCGCATCCCTCCGGCGACGCCCACCCGGCGTTCGACGGCGCGGAACGTTTGCGCGTCGATGCCGATGACGCGCTGGTCGAATCCCGAGTCGATGGGCTTTCCCGTGGAGTCGAAGAAGTGCAGGCAGACGTCGCCGACCGCGCCGAGAGCCCGTAGTTCTTCCTGGTCGGCCTCGCTGACCGCGTTGCCGCTGCTGAGCAACAGGGGCGAGGGCTCCAGGCTGCCGATGCCGACCAGCACCACCGTCAGATCCCGCCACTGGGCCTGGACGTCGGCCACGCTGGGATCCTGCAGCAGCGCGTCGCGGATCGCGGTGGTCGCGACCACGCCGGGCAAGGGCACGAAGACGGGCCGGGCGTAGGTGAGGTTGGCCAGGCGGGCCACGAGCCGGGTGGCGTGCACCTGGGCCTCCGGGCTGCCGACACCGCCGACGAGCTGGATCACGCGGTCGGCGACCTGGATGTTCTTCTGCGGCATGCGTTCCACCATGGCCAGGAGCGTTTCACTCCAGGAGGAGATGCCGATCACGTCGCCGCCGGTGAAGGTGACGCCCAGGTAGGCGGCGGCCGCCGAGGCGAGTGGCGGGATCACGTCGTCCTGGAACTCCTCGACGTCCACCACGACGGCGTCGCGCAGCCCGTAGCGGCGCTGCAGCTCCTCCTCCAGCTCGGTGTGCACCCCTTCCGGCAGGGTGACCACCGTGCGGACGAGGCCGCGGGTGACCGCCTCCTTGAGCAGGCGGGACACGCGCGGCTGGGAGATGTTGAGCGTGGCGGCGATCTCCGGCTGGCGCATGTTCTGCTCGTGGTACATGCGAGCCACCCGGGCCAGGAGTCGCAGGTGATCCTTGGTCGTGTCGCGCCTCCGTTCCGCGTTAGGGACCACCGCGCACCGCCTTTCCTCGCCGCCGACTTTCTATTCACACCTTGATGGTTGATTCAGCCTATTGTCTGAGCCGCCGCGTCAGCGACGCGCCGGGGTCGTTTCCCGGGCGTCATCGGCTCGGGCGGGACCTGCGCACAGCCTCGTGCCAGGCGGCCTTCCTGGCCGCGCGATCCGCCCCGTCCGAGGCCGGCTTGAACTCGTCGGCGGGCCGCGGCCGGCTTTCCAGATCTTCGAGCGTCCACATTCCGGCCGTGAGCCCGGCGGCGTCGGCCACGCCGAGGCACGACAGGTCGTGCTCGCCGGAGCGGGCGACGGTGCGGCCGCTGAGGTCGGCCTGCAGCCGCATCAGCCGGGCGCTGCGGGTGAGACCGCCGTCGGCCATGAGCACCCGTACCTCGCCGACGGCCTGCTCGATCGCCGCCACGACGTCTTCGACCTGGAACGCCACGGCCTCCAGAGCTGCGGCGACGAGCTGCCCCCGCCTGGTGCCCAGCGACAGGCCGGTCACCACGGGAGTGGCGTCCGGCTCCCACCAGGGGGCGCCGAGTCCGCCGAAGGCGGGCACGAAATGCACGCCGTCCGGTTCGGTGTCCTCGGCCTCCGCCAGGAGGGCGTCGGCGCGCACGCCGAACAGCTCGCTCAGCCAGCCGATCGTACGGCCGGTCGCGCGGATGTTGCCCTCGACGCCGAGCACCGGCCCGTCTCCCATGTCCCAGGCGATGCTGCGGCACAGCCCGGGAGCCTGGCCGCCGTCGCCGATGGCCATCACCGACGAGCCGGTGCCGTACGTGGCCTTCACCACGCCGGGACGCCAACCGGCGTGGGCGAACATGGCGGCGTGCGAGTCCCCCATGACCGCCAGGACCGGCACCCCGTCCGGCAGCGGCGCCAGGTCGTGGACGGCGGGGAAGGGGCCGCGGGAGGCGACCACCCGGGGCAGCACCTCGGGCGGCACCGCGAACAACTCCAGCAGCCGCGGGTCCCAATCCCGGGTCTCGATGTCGAGCAGCTGGGTGCGCGAGGCGTTGCCGGCCTCGATGACGTGCTCTCCGCCCAGGCGGCTGAGCAGCCAGGAGTCGACGGTGCCCAGGCACAGCTCGCCGGCGCGGCCGCGGCGCCGGTCCGGGTCGTACGCGTCCAGCAGCCAGCGCGCCTTCAACGCGGAGAACATCGGGTCCAGCGGCATCCCGCTCACCGACCGCACCAGCCCGGCGGCTCCGGTGGCGGCCAGCTCGCGGCACTGGGCGGCGGTGCGCCGGTCCTGCCAGCTGATCAGCGGGCCGGCGGGCTCGCCGGTACGGCGTTCCCACAGCACCAGCGACTCGCGCTGGTTGCTGAAGCCCACGCCGGCGACCCGATCGGCGTTGGCGGGATCGACGCAGTCCCGGACCGCCTGCCGCACGCTGTGCCACAGCTCGCCGGCGGACTGCTCCACCCACCCGGGGCGCGGCTGGGTCTCGGCGACCGGGGCGACCGCGCGGGAGACGATGCGGCCCGCCTCGTCGACGAGGAGCGCCTTGGTGGAGCTCGTGCCCTGGTCGATCGCCAGGATGAGGGGACTAGCCATGGCGCAGCAGATCCTTCACCGCCGAGACGATGCCGCCGGCGGACAGGCCGAAGTGGTCGAGCAGGAAGGCGGTGTCGCCGGTGGGGGCGAACACGCCGGGGACGCCGAGGATCCGCATCGGGACGGGGTGGCGGGTGACGACGACGGCGGCGACGGCCGCGCCGAGCCCGCCGCTGATCGTGGCCTCCTCCGCGGTGACGATGCCGCGGGTCTCCCGTGCGGCCGCGACGACGGCGTCCTCGTCGAGCGGGTCGAGGAAGGGCATGTTCAGAACGCGCGGGTGGATGCCCTCCTCGCGGAGCCGGGCCGCCGCCTGCAGCGCGCGGGAGGTCAGCGAGCCGATGGCGATCACCGTGACGTCGTCGCCGTCCTGGAGCAGGACCGCCCGGCGCGGCTCGAAGGGCGCGTCCTCGGGCGTGACCACGGGCACTTTGAAGCGCGGGATGCGTACGTACGAGGGCCTGCCGGAGCCGGCCGCCCAGCGTACGGCGGCGCGCGTCTGCACGGGATCGGCCGGGACGATCACGTCGAGCCCGGCGACCGCCCGCATCCACGACAGGTCCTCGATCGAGTGGTGCGTCGGGCCCAGCTCGCCGTATGCCATGCCGGGGCTCTGCCCGCAGAGCACCACGTGCGCCTCGCTGTAGGCGACGTCCACCTTGATCTGCTCCAGGGCGCGGCCGGTGAGGAACGGCGCCGCCGCGCACACGAACGGGATCTTGCCCGCGTTCGCGAGGCCCGCGGCCACCCCGACGAGGTCCTGCTCGGCGATGCCGACGTTGACGAGCCGGTGCGGGAACCGCTCCCGGAACCCGGCGAGGTTGCTGGAGCCCACCGAGTCGTTGCACACGGCCACGATCCGCTCGTCCCGCTCGGCCAGGGAGAGGAGCTCCTCGGCGAAGTCCCGCCGGCAGTCGAACGCCGCCTGCTGCTCGGTCAGGGTCATCGCGCCAGCTCCGCGAGCGCCGCTTCGACCTGGTCGGGACTGGGCACCTTGTGGTGCCACTCCACCCGGTCCTCCATGAACGACACGCCCTTTCCCTTGATCGTGTTGGCGATGACGGCGACGGGCCTGCCGGTGGACGAGCCGCTCATCGCCTGGAGGAGCGCGAGATGATCGTGGCCGTCGATTTCGCGGACCTCCCAGCCGAAGCTGCGCCACTTGTCGTCGAGCGCGCCCAGGGCGTTGGTGTCCTCCGTCCTGGCGCCCTGCTGCAGCCGGTTGCGGTCGACGACCGCGGTCAGCGACGACAGGCCGTGGTGGGCGGCGGCCATGGCCGCCTCCCAGTTGCTGCCCTCCTGCAGCTCGCCGTCACCCAGGACCACGAACGTACGCCAGCTCGCGCCGTCGAGTCCGGCGGCCAGCGCACATCCCGTGGCCACCGGCAGCCCGTGCCCGAGGGCACCGGTGTTGGTCTCGACGCCCGGGACCTTGATCCGGTTGGGGTGGCCGTTGAGCGCGGACAGCGGCGCCATGAACGTGTCCAGCTCCGCCGCGGGGAAGAAGCCGCAGCGGGCGAGGGTGGCGTACAGGGCGGCCGCGCAGTGCCCCTTGCTCAGGACGAACCGGTCGCGCCCGGCCCAGCGCGGGCGTTCGGGGTCGACGGACAGGACCCCGTAGAAGCAGGCGACCAGGATGTCGGTGACGGAGAGGTCGCCGCCGATGTGCCCCATGCGGGCACGGTCGATCATGCGGATGACGCTCCGGCGGACCTCGGTGGCCAGGCGGGCGAGCTCCGCCGCGGCCGTCTGCTGATCGGCCTGGCGGATCCGGGCGGCCGCCTGACGGTAGGCGGCCGCCCGCGCCGGATCGGCGGGCAGCAGGGACATCACCGCTCCGCCACAATGAGGTGAATATCTATTCGGCGCTGATTAGGCATATTTCGACGCTACGGCCAGCCTGTGTCTCGTGTCAATGAGGCACGGGAGCGCCACAAGGGGCCAGCTCTTGACGGCCGCATGTCGCCGACGTTACATTCCGCTCGAATAAGTAGGCGTAGCTGAATAGATATTCAAATGAGTGGCGAGGACGCGCTCAGCGGTCCCGTCACGCAGAGCGCCCTTGCCGGCGCCATCAAGGGGTAGCCACTCCATGGGAAGGCAGGTTTCACATGACAGCAGAACCGCTCTACGGCGCTGGACTCTGGCACTTCGGGCAGTTCCGCGACCGTTACGCCACCGACGGATACGGTCCGCCCGTCTCCACGCTGGAGGCGATCGACCGCGCGGGCCAGGTCGGCAGCCTGTCCGTCGTCGACATCAACTACCCGTTCAACCCCGCCGACGTCGACGTGGACCTGCTTGAGGAGCGGCTGAAGGCCAACGGGCTGCGCGCCATCGCCCTGACGCCCGAGATCTACACCAGGAGGTTCAGCCGCGGCGGCTTCACCAATCCCGACCCCGGCATCCGGCGCGAGGCGATCGAGCTGGTCAGCGAGGCCGCCGACCTGGCGCGCCGGCTCGGCTGCGACTACGTCAAGCTGTGGCCGGGACAGGACGGGTGGGACTATCCGTTCCAGGCCGACTACAAGGCCCTGTGGCAGATGTCCGTCGACGCCGTGCGCGAGCTCGCCCAGCGGCATCCGGACCTGCGCTTCGCCATCGAGTACAAGCCCCGCGAGCCGCGCAACCGCATGACCTTCTCCTCGGCCGCCCGCACGCTGCTGGCCATCGAGAAGATGGATGTGCCCAACGTCGGCATCCTGCTCGACTTCGGTCACTCCCTCTACGGGCTCGAATCCCCCGCCGACGCCGCGCAACTGATCCTCGACCACGACCGCCTGTACGCCATCGACGTCAACGACAACTTCCGCGGCTGGGACGACGACATGGTCGTCGGCTCGGTCCACCTCGTGGAGACGTTCGAGTTCTTCCACACCCTGCGCCAGGCGAACTGGCAGGGCGTCTGGCAGCTCGACCAGTTCCCCTTCCGCGAGGACTCCGTCGATGCCGCCCGCGCCGGCGTCGAGGTCATGCGCATGATCTGGCGGGCGCTGCAGGTGCTCGACGTCGACGCGCTCGCCGGGGCCCAGGCCCGGCAGGACGCCCTGGCCGCGCAACGCATCGCACGCAAGGCGCTGCTCAGCGCCCAGCACGACACCTTGGAGCTCTAGACCGCATGGGCGACATCGCACGCGCCGGCGGCGCCTGGCGCGAGGTTGGGGATCACGCTCACCGCCTCGGCCGGCATCCCGGACGCCTGCACCGCCATCGACGTGAACCCCCGCACGGGAATGAGCTGGGCGAAGCGCGGCCATTCGACACTGTGTTGATGTAGCGTCAATAGTCTGTAGCCTTTCCTGTGTGCTCGTTCCTCGTTGGGGGCGAGCTGCGCGAGAGCCTGTCCGGGCTGGCAGAATGCGCGTCGCGAGGGGTGTCGAACGACAGGAGTGCAGACGTGACGGCCGAGTCCTCAGAACGCCAGCGGGAGAAGGCGTCCTCCGCAAGCGCGCGGTCGATCCTGCTGACCGTCCTGGGCGAGTTCGTGCTCCCCCGCCGGGGTGAGGTCTGGACGGGCACCCTGGTGGAGGCGCTCGGCGCGCTCGGCATCGAGGAGAAATCCGCCCGCCAGGCCCTGGCCCGCACCGCCGCCGAGGGCCTGCTCGACTCCACCCGGCACGGCCGCCGCGTGCGCTGGACCCTCACCGACGCCGCCGACCGGCTGCTTCGCGAAGGCACCGAACGCATCTACGCCTTCATGCGCCGCCCCCACGATTGGGACGGCCGCTGGCTCGTCCTCACCGCCGGCGTCCCCGAAACCCAACGCCGGCTCCGCCACCGGCTCCGCACCAAACTCACCTGGCTCGGACTCGGCTCCCCCGCCCCCGGCCTCTGGATCGTCCCTGACGCCTCGAAGGAGAGCGCCGTCCGCGACGTCATCCGCGAACTCGACCTCGGCGACCGGGCCTATGCCTGGACCGGCCCTGCGGCGGGCATCGGCGACACCGCCAAGCTCATCACCGCCGCCTGGGACCTCGACGACGTGGAAAAGCGCTACCTCGGCTTCATCGAACGCTTCGACGGCGTCACGGTCGCCTCGGACCGAGAGGCGTTCGTCCAGCAGGTGCTGCTCATCCAGGAATGGCGGCGCTTCCCGTTCCTCGACCCCGACCTGCCCTCCGAGCTGCTCGGCCACGACTGGCCCGGACCCCGGGCGGCGACCCTCTTCCACGACCTGCGCAGCCGCTGGCACCGGCGCGCCCAGGCCGAGTGGGACCACATGGGCGACGAGGCCGCCGCCCGGAACTGATGGGCGGCCATGCGGTTACCGGGTGAGCTGTTCGGTCCGGCTGGTGATGAGGTCGTGACCGCCGGGGGTGAGGGAGTTGAGTAACAGGCGGTCGGCGCCGGGCAGGGAGGCCAGGCGGAGCATCCAGTCGCGGGCGGCGATGCGCAGGCGACTGGAGGGGGCCATCCACTCGATGAAGCGGCGGCCGAACGCCTGCACGTCCACGATGGTGAGGCGCATGCGCTCCTCGTAACGCGTCAGGGCCGCCGGGAGGTCGCCGTCGCCGGTGGTCAGCTCGTCGGCCAGGACCCAGGCGGCGGCCATGGCCATGGAGGCGCCGTGTCCGGCGAACAGCGACACCGCCTGGCAGGCGTCGCCCAGCAGCGCCACCCGGCCGCGGCTCCAGGAGTCCATCTCGACCTGGGTGACCTGGTCGTAGTAGAGGTCGGCGGGCAGCCGGGGCAGGGCCTCCGGCAGGATCCAGCCGAGGTCGCCGTAGTGGCGGCGTAGCGTCCCGGCCGGGTCGGCGGGCAGCGCGGGGTCGGGCTCCCGGTGCAGGAACAGCATGGCCAGCCGGTCGTGGCGCAGCGCGTAGGCGCCGGCCATCAGGCCCGGCACGGTGAGCATCCGGTAGCGCACGCCGACCCGCTCACTGAGCTCGCGGTCGGTGATGACGCAGGCGGCGACGTGGTGGCCCAGGTAGCGCACGTAGCGGTCCTCGGGACCGCCGAAGGCGAGCTCGCGCACCCGTGAGTGCGCGCCGTCCGCGCCGACCAGCAGGTCCACCTGGTGGCGGGTGCCGTCGCTCAGGCCGACGGTGACGGCGCCGGGACCGTCCTGGTGGACGGTCTCGACGGTGGTGGCGTAGCGGACGGGTGCGGCGGTGGCCTCGGCGATGGTACGGGCCAGGTCGCCGCGGAGCAGGCTGACCACCTGATCGAAGCCGGACAGCTTGAACCGGCTGGTCTGGCGGCCGTCGCGGTCGACGTAGCCGAGCTCGGTGACCGGGTAGCGCAGCTGTCTCAGGCGGGCGGTCAGGCCCATGCGCTCGGCCACCTCGTAGCCCGCTCCGTAGAAGTCGATCATGTAGCCGCCCTCCCGGAACGCCCCGGCCCGCTCGACGAGCTCGACCTGCCAGCCCGCCCGTTCGAGATGCCAGGCCAGCGTCAGGCCCGCGATCCCGGCTCCGCTGATGAGCGCTTTCATCACTTTTGCTCCCTTCGCAGCATCGCCCGTACCGGACCGGCCAGAGCGGCGACGTCCAGGCCGGGGTCGAGGTGGTGGTGCAGCACCAGGCCGTCGATCACGGCGCCCAGCAGCGCGGCCACCGCCTCGACGTCGGCGGTGCAGCCGCGTTCGGCCAGCCAGCCGGCCAGGGTCCGGCGCAGGTCGAGGACCAGCGCGGCGAGCTCGTCACGCAGGTGCGGGATCCGGGTGGAGGCCAGGTACATCTCCAGCATCACCAGCGAGGCGGGATCGTGGCCGCTGTATCCGGCCGTCTCCGCCAGCAGCCAGTCGATGCCGCCGTCGAGGTCCGGCTGCTCGGCCAACTGCTCGCCCAGCCGGCCGGCCAGCTCGCGGGCGAACCCGATCGAGGCGGCGATCAGCAGGTCGGTCACCGAGCTGAAGTGGTAGTGCACCACGCCCGGCGCCACCTGGGCCCGTTCGGCCACCATGCGCGTGGTCACGGCGTTCCAGCCGGCCTCCCCCACCAGTTGCACGGCCGCCTCCAGCAGCCGCTGCCGGGTCGCCTGACCCCGCACCACCGCGGCCTCCGCCATACCGCCACCCCTTCCGGACGTATGCCTTGTACGATCGCCTTGGACATTTGCCCAAAAGCGTAGCCGCACATCACAGCGATCCGCAAACCATGCGCACTGCGCCGCCGGGAAGAGCGCCGGCCGGGGACGTGGCGGCAGCCGCGGGTTCCCGCTCATCGCCGCGGAAACTTGCACTGACAACGATTGGCGTGTGCAAGTGGTCTGCTAAGGTCCTCGCAGGAGCGCCGGGAAGACGGGTCGGCACGTGCGACCGCATACCCGGAAGGCAGGCATGTCCCACCTCCTCACCACCTCCCATCGCGAGGCGCGGAGGCTTCGACCGTGAGCGAGCGGCTGGACGTCACCGAGTTCCTCGTCGATTGCCGTGTCGTCGTGGTGACCGTCCGCGGCGTTCTGGACCTGGATTCCTGCCCGGTTCTGCAGGTCAGGCTCGCCCACGCGGTCGCCCTGCGGCAGCCGCCGCGGCTCGCGATCGACCTCAGCGGGCTGACGTCCGCGGACTCGTTCGGCCTGACCGTCCTGCTCGCCACGGAGCGGCATGTCCGGTCGGCGGGCGGGCGGCTGGTGGTGTGCGAGCCCGGAGACCTCCTCTGGAGGACCTTCCGCGACCGGGGCCTCGACCGCGTACTGGACACCCGCCAGACGCTCGCGGCGGCGGTCCGGGATCTGCAGGACGGCCGTCGGGCCGGGTAGGGGTCACCTCCCCCTGCCGTACACCACCACCGTCGCGACCGTGTACAACAGTCACCATGGAAGCGCGCCCCTCGGGCCCGGTGAACGCCGAAGACCTCGGCGCGGTCATCTCGGCGGTCCTCACCGGATCACGGCTGCTGGTCGCGATCACCGCCCGTTCCCTGGCCGCCGTCCAGGACCAGGTGACGATCCCCCAGCTCCGCATGCTCGTCGTGCTGTCCACGTACGGCGAGACCAAGCTCGTCACGATGGCCGAGCAGCTCGACGTCAACAGCTCCACCGCCATGCGGATGGCCGACCGGCTGGTCACCGCCGGACTGATCGTCCGCGAGGTCAACCCGCACAACCGCCGCGAGAGCCTGATGCGGCTCACCCCCGAGGGACGACACCTCGTCGACGAGGTGACCACCCGCCGCCGCGAGGAGATCGCCACCATCGTCTCCCGCATGACGCCCGAGCAGTGCCAGGCCCTGGTCTCCGCGATGACGGCCTTCAACCAGGCAGGCGGCGAACCGCCCGTGAACCTGCGCTATCCCCTCGGCTGGCCGGACCCATAGGCCCGGCGCGGCCTCACGTCTCGAACGGGAACCTGTCGGCGAAGGCGGGCCTGAGGTCTGACAGCCACAGTGCCTTGGGGTCGTAGTCGGCGAAGAACGGCCTGCCGACCAGCGCGGGGTCGCGGGCCTGGATGAGGTGCAGGACGAACACCCGGCGACCGCCGATCTCGGCCACACCGTCGACGCAGACCTTGCCGGGGGTGGCCGACATGGACGGTCCCCGTACCGTGCGGCACAGCCCCGACACCGACGTGTAGGCGTCCCTGAAGACGTCGAACGCCCTGGCCAGCGGAACGGCGAAGTAGTCCTGGGGCCCGGTGTCCCGCTCGACGAACATGTAGTACGGCACCATGCCCATCACGTGCTGGCGGCGCCACATGGCCGCCCACGTGGCCGCGTCGTCGTTGATCCCCCGGATCAGCGGCGCCTGCGTGCGGATGACCGCTCCGGTGGCCCTGATGCGCTCGACGGCGCGGCCCACCAGCTCCGGCTCCAGCTCGCGGGGGTGCGAGAAGTGGGCCTGGAAGGCCACCGTCTTGCCGGCCGCGATCACGCGCTCGAACAGCCGCAGCGTCTCATCGGCGTCCGGATCGGTGACGAAGCGCTGCGGCCAGTAGGCCAGGGACTTGGTGCCGATCCGTACCGACTCGATCTGCTCCAGATCGAGAAGCGGCTCGACGTAGCGGCGCAGCACCGGCTCACCCATGATCATGGGGTCTCCGCCGGTCAGCAGCACGCTGGTGATCTGGGGATGCGCGCGGATGTAGGCCACGATCTGATCGACCTCGCCGGAGGCCATCTTCAGGTCCGGCTCCCCCACGAACTGCGCCCAGCGGAAGCAGTAGGTGCAGTACGCGTGGCAGGTCTGCCCCTGCTTGGGGAACACCAGCACGGTCTCGGGATACTTGTGCTGCACGCCGCTGACCTGCTCCTCGTCCAGCGTCGGCACGTTGAGCTGGAGCTGCCCGGCCGGGTGCGGGTTGAGCCGGGCGCGTACCTCGCGTACCACCGCCTGCAATTCGGCCTGCGGCGCCTGGCGTTTGAGCAGATCGGCCAGGCGGGCCACGTCCTGCGGCGGGAGCATGTCCGCCTGGGGGAAAACCAGGCGGTAGATCGGGTCGTCGGGCGCCGCCGCCCAGTCGACCAGCTCGTCGACGACGTAGGCGTTGACCCTGAAGGGCAGCACCGTGGCCACGGCGCGCACCGCGAGGCGTTCTTCCTCGCCCAGACCAGCCCGCTTGACGAGCTCGTCGAGGTGCTTGGTGGTGTACGCGCGAAAACGGCGGGTGGTGCCCGTGGAAGTGCTTGTCACAAGTGCCCTTCGGGTCGAATGAACTTGGACATTGCCGACCAGACTTCCCGGCTTTCCGCGCACACCATACCAGCCCAATTCCCAGCAAAGCCGGTGTTGAGCAAGCCCCAGGAGCACACCACGCCACTGAGGGACAGCGTTACCTCAGCTCCCCCTTCCCGACCACCTCGAGGGTGGCCGCCAGCTCGGATGATCATTGCCATTAGGGTTGTCCGGGTGAGGAGACATATCGCCTTCGATCGCCTGCGCAACTTCCGGGACCTCGGCGGCTATGCCGCGCACCGCGGCCGCGCGGTGCGGTGGGACCGGTTGTTCCGATCCGACTCCCTGGCCAAGCTCGAGGGAGCGGACTGGGATCGGTTTCTCGCCCTCGGCATCCGTACGGTGATCGACCTGCGGTATCCCTGGGAGATCGAGGCGAAGGGCCGAGCGCCGGAGCACGAGCGGGTGACGTGGTTCAACTTCAGCGTCGAGCACCGTCCCTACGATCAGGCCGAGATCGACCCCGGCGTCGATCCCTGGCGCCACCTCGCCGACCGGTACGCCGAGGTCGCTCTCGACGGGGCCAAGGAACTGCGGCAGGTCCTCGGGGTGATCGCCGCCGGCAGCGGGCCGCTGGTGTTCCACTGCGCGTCGGGCAAGGACCGGACCGGCCTGGTGGCCGCGCTCGTCCTCGCCCTGCTAGGCGTCTCGGAAGACGACATCGTCGAAGACTTCGCGCTGACCGAGCTCGCCACCGACCGGCTGATCGCCGACTGGCGGGCCGCCAACCCGGGACGGGAGCTGAGGTGGCCCGGCTACGGCCGGGCCCCCGCCCAGGTCATGCGGCTGTTCCTGGCCGACCTCAATGCCGCGCACGGGTCGATCCAGGCGTACGCCACCGACCGGCTCGGGATCGACGACGACGTGATCGCGGAACTCCGCAGTCGCCTCCTCATCTGAGCGGGGTCACGAATCCCGCTCTGGATGGACCTGCGCCTGGCTCGCATACTGAACGCGATGGCTCGAATCCGTCGCCGGCGAGAAGGAGATAGGCATGCGCAAGTCGTACAGAATCGCCCTGCCCGCTGTCCTGGCGGCCGGCCTGCTGACGTCCCCGGCCGCACTCGCCTCCCCTGCGTCGGCCGCGACGGCCGGTTCTGCGGCCTTGCCGGCCCTGACCCTGGACGAGGGCAGCTGCGAGCGGCTCGCACGGCGCTTCCTCTGCTCGGTCTCCTACAGCGGCGCGGTCGCGCCGATCACCATCCGCTGGTACGTCAATGGCAGTCACATCGCGACGTACGACAACAGGAGCTTCGTGGGGATCGGCTGCCAGCCCCCTGCGCAGTACGACATCCGAGCGGTGATATCGGACGCCGCCGGCGCGTCCGTCGAATACCGCACCTCCCCGGTCTGCCGCTCGGGCAACCCCTGACCCGAGGCGTTGCGGAGTCGTCGGGCTCGGTCCCGCCGACGCACCAGACCGGCGGAATCTGGATCATCACGGCCAGGGACCCGGGGCAGCAGGGTGGCGAGGTCGCCGCTGACGAGACGAGCGCGCAGGCCCGGTGGAAGAGCGCTTCCCATCGGGGTCAGCCGAGGCGGGCGAGTTCCTCCTTCGTGAGCTCCAGGGTGGCGGCGCCGATGGAGTCGAGGATGCTCTCCGGGCGGCTGGCGCCGGGGATGGGGATGACCACGGGGCTGCGGGCCAGCTCCCACGCGAGGCACACCTGCTGCGGGGAGACGCCGCGCGCCTCGGCGATCTCGGTGAAGGCGGCGTTCTGCCGGCCCAGCTCCCCGGTGCGGCTGATGCCGCCGAGCGGGGACCAGGGGAGGAAGGCCAGACCGAGCTCGGCGCAGACGTCGATCTCGGGCTCGCTGGAGCGAAAGCGCGGAGAGTACTGGTTCTGGACGCTCACCAGGCGGTCGCCGAGGATGCCGTGGGCGAGCCTGATCTGCTCCGGGTCTGCGTTCGAGATGCCCGCCATCTGGATCTTGCCGGCGTCGTGCAGGTCCTTCAGCGCCCCCATGGTCTCCTCGTACGGCACCTGCGGATCAGGGCGGTGGTGCTGGTAGAGGCCGATGCTCTCGACACCGAGGGCCTTCAGGGAGCGGTCGCAGGCCTGCTTGAGGTACGACGGGCTGCCGTCGGCGGCCCAGCCGCCGCCGGGCGTGCGGGTGTGCCCGCCCTTGGTCGCGACCAGGACGGCGCCGGCGTCGCCTGCCCACAGGGACAGAGCGCGGGCGACCAGGCGTTCGTTGTGGCCGACGTCGTCGTGCGAAGGCGTGTAGGCATCAGCCGAGTCGATCAGGGTGACGCCGGCGTCCAGGGCCGCGAGAAGGGTACGGATCGACTGGCCCTCGTCGGGCATGTGCCCGGCCACCGACATGGGCATGGCCCCGAGCCCGATGACCCCGACGTGGCGGCTTCCGATGGCGCGTGTTCTCATGGCGTTGTGCATGGGTCCAGCCTGTCTGCTGGAGTTCACTCCAGGTCAAGCTGGGTGGGTTCACGACGTGATGCAGCTCGCCGATCCACGGCGACGGCGGCTTCCACGTCTCCGCGCTCCTCCAGAAGGTCGGCCAGACGATAGGCCGCCCCTTGGGTCGCGCCCCACCATTCGGCATCGACACCCGACACTTGATCACGGATAAGCAGGCGAGCGCTTCGGATCCGCGCGGCCTCTACGCCGGGCCGGTGGTCAACGCCCTGGTCTACACCGCCGACCCGCACAGCGGCGGACAAGACGTGGTCTTCGGCACCGACATCGCCCAGCTGGGTTCACGGACCGCGACACGCTCGGAGACTGGGAGGACGCCCTGGCCGCCAGGCAGGCGCGCCTGTCGAAGCGGGCGTCCCCGGACGCCGAGCTGGACAGGAAACGGCTGTTCGCGCTGGTCTTGGGCGCCGTTCTGGTGGCCCTGGCCGCGCTGCTGCTGCTTTCCATCATGTTCAGATGAACGTGACAGGGCGCCCGCGGGTCAGTCGGGCTGACCATCACCGCCAGTAGCCGGCCTGTGCGACGTCGATGCCATGTGTGGCTCCTCGATTTGCAGTGCGACCGTCAGGCCGACCCGGCACCGACGCCGAACCCCCGCAGCAGCTAGTACGGTCGGAGATCGTGATCTGCGGCTGGTGACCTTCCAACGCGTAAAAGGGGTCGAACCTCTCCAGGTTCGGTGCAAGGCTGGGCTCGTGAGCGACACGCAAACCGTGGTCCTGGTCGAGGGAACCAGTGATAAGTCGGCCATCGAAGCGTTGGCCGAGCGCCGTGGCCGGAACCTGGTGGCCGAAGGCATCTCCCTTGTGGCGATGGGCGGTGCCACGAATATCGGGACGTATCTCGGCAGGTTTGGCCCTCCCGGTCGCAATCTCCGGCTGGCCGGTCTGTGCGACGTCGGGGAGGAAGGCGACTTCCGGAGGAGTCTCGAGCGCGCTGGCCTTGGATCCAATCTCAGCCGAAGCGATCTGGAGGCGCTCGGATTCTTCGTGTGCGTCGCTGACCTGGAAGACGAGCTGATCCGCGCCCTCGGCACCGCCATGGTTGAGCGCGTTGTCGATGCCGAGGGCGAGCTCAGCTCATTTCGCACGCTCCAGAAGCAACCCGCATGGCGCGGGAGCACCACTCACGACCAGCTGCGCCGGTTCATGGGATCAGGCAGTGGCCGCAAGATCCGCTACTCTGGCCCGCTCGTCGCGGCACTCGATCTCGATCGCGTGCCGCGACCGCTGGACATGCTGCTGGCCCACCTATGAGGCAGCCGGAGATGGTGATTTTGTCATCGCCGGGTGAGGCGGATTCGTTGGTGGAACCAGCGGGCGCGGGCTTGGCGGCGGTGAGGGTGATGCGGGTCGATGTGGCGATGCCCAGCACGTACCCGGTGTCGACCTCGCTGCTCTCCAGCCAAGCCCGCAGGCGCGGGTCACGGCCGTATACCTCGTCACCGGTGACCCAGCCGGGCAGCCTGGCCCTCGGCGTGCAGGTCGGCCAGGATCTGCCGGCCCGGCTCCGTCTTGGCCGCGAACTCCACCTCTTTGGGCACCCCGGCGGCCTGGCGCCGGTCGGCGTCAGTGGCCCACTCAGCGGGTACTGTCCGGACTCATCCAGGATCGCCACCGCATCACCATCGTTGAGCCGCTCATAGACGAAAGCGGACGGCGGCCATCGCGGCCATGGTGTCCCATTTCGCCCGTTCCAGCAGGTGCTGCATCATGCCGGGCGTCGCATCACCAGCCCGAGATCCTTCTTGTGTCACGACTCGAAGATCACTGGGCGGCTGCCCTACATTACGGAAAGTCGCCGCCCGCCAAGATCACGATCTCCGACTGCCGTACTGGGAAGTTTTCGAAGTGGCTTGGGTGAGCAATCCGTCGACGAAGACCCGGAGCACCTGCGGATAGATGTCGATGGAGGCCCGCGCCGGCCATTGGTCGCCGATTGCGGCCAGATGCGGATACCGGGAAGGGTCGAGGTTACGGAGGCTGAATTCGCGGTCGGCGGCGCCGACGCCGGCCCCCCGGCGGTCGGTGTGGGCGCGGACGAGGATTTCGCCGACGGTGTAGTACCAGATGCTGCGGAAGACGTCGACGGCTTGTAGGGGTGTGCATCCGTAGTCGACTGCTCCGGCCACGATGGTCTCGACAAACCACAGGGCCGAATCGCCGAGGCGCGCGAGGAAGCCGTCGGCCGTGAGGACCTCTGCCCCCCATGGCCAGGCCGCGAGGGCATCATGGATCGTGGCCCACGCGACGATGATCCGGTCCCGTGGGTCGTCGGGCAGATCGGGGCGCGCGACCTGGTCGACGTGCTCGTTGACGAGGTGGACCACCAGGTCGTCCTTGTCCCGTACGTGGTGGTACAGGGTTGTCGCCCCGATGCCGATCTCGGCGGCCAGCCGGCGAATGGTCAGACTCTCCCAGCCGTCCCGATCGATGAGCCGGCGGGCGGCCGCCAGGATCTGAGCGCGGGAGGTCGCCGGTGGCCGGCCGGTGCGGCCGGGCGATGCGGTCGGTAGCCGTTCACGATCTCGTTGTCCTGGCACCGTCCCATCATGCTGCCCCGGGGCCCCCTTCTGTGAAATCGGCGCACTCACTGACAGTCGTCTTCTTTGGCGATCGGGCTCACTGGTGTACTTTAGGAACATGTTCCGAAAGTCGCCGTCACAGGAGGGGTCGTTCATGAAGGGGGCCGAGCTGTGGTGACAAGCCGGGAATCAGCAAGCGGGACGTCTCGGCACCGCGGCCCACCACCGCACCGGACAGACGGTAGCGCCCGAGGCCCTCAGCGACGGGTATGCGTTCGGCCTGATGCTGTGCGCAGCGCTCCTCGTGGCAGCCGTTCTGATCGCCCTCACCGTCCTGCGCCGCACGGGAACACCGCAACCAGCAGGGCAGGACTTGACCTCCGAACCACGCCAGCCGCGCTCGGCGGATGCAGCTGGCTCGAAGGGAGTGAGCGATGACTATCGCTGACCTTGACGGAGCGAGTGAGCCGTCCCTGCAACGACCGGATGTGGACTCGGCGGCGGGGCAGAGCATGGCAGGGCTGCTGCGCCCTCATCTCTGGAGTTTCGCCGCCGTTGTGATTCTGCAGGTGATCGGCGCTGTCGCGGGTCTGGCGCCACTGCTGGCGGTCGTCGAACTGGGTCGTACGCTGTTGTCGCCCGGCCCGATCGATCAGGGTCATGTCTGGATCGTCGTGCTCGCGGGTGCGGTCGGCTTGTTCGTCCGGCTGCTGTTCACGGCCGCGTCGTCCGGGCTCGGGCATCTTGTCGACGGCCAGGTGCAACTGTCGTTTCGCCGGCAACTGGCCGCGCGGCTGGGGCGCGTACCGATCGGCTGGTTCTCCCGGCGCCGGACCGGCGAGCTGGCCAAGGTGGTGGGGCAGGACGTGAGTGCCGTGCACCCGTTCATCGCCCACACCCCCGGCGAGCTCGTCTCCGCATTCGTGGTGCCGCTGGTGTCGCTGATCTACCTGTTCACCATCGACTGGCGGCTCACGCTGATCACGCTGATCCCGGTGGTGCTGGCCGTGGCGCTGGTCCCGCTGATGATGACCCCGAGCCGGCTGCGCGAGCAGAAGGAGTTCGATGCGGCCATGGGACGGATTGCGAGTTCCGTCGTCGAGTTCGTGCAGGGGATCTCGGTGGTCAAGGCGTTCGGCGGAGGCGAGCGCGCCCACCGTAGATTCCTCACGGCCGCGGACGATTTCGTCAGCATCTTCTTCCGGTGGGTGCGTGGTATGTCCGCGATCGCCGCTGGGATGCAGCTGGCGCTGTCGCCGCCGTTCGTGCTGCTGGTCGTGCTGATCGGCGGAACGGCTCTGATCTCGTCCGGTGGCCTGGCCTCGGCCGACCTGCTGCCCTTCCTGCTGCTCGGACTGGGCCTGACCGCTCCGGTGGCGGCCCTCGGCCACGGCTTCGACGACATGCAGGCCGCCGGCCGCGCGGTCGGCCGGATCAAGGAAGTGCTCGAGGTGCAGCCGCTACCCGAGCCCGCGCGCCCGGTCGCACCACAAGGGCACCGGGTGGAGCTGCGTGACGTTCGATTCGGTTACGAAGCCGACCACGAGGTGCTGCGCGGGATCGACCTGGTGCTCGAGCCCGGGACGGTCACCGCGATCGTGGGGCCGTCGGGAAGCGGGAAGTCCACACTGGTTCAGCTGTTGCCGCGGTTCTTCGACCCGAGTCACGGTTCGGTCGTCCTGGGTGGTGTCGATCTGCGCGAGATCGGCAGCCGGCAGCTCTACCGGATGGTCTCCTTCGTCTTCCAGGACGTTCGCCTGCTGCGCGCGTCGGTCGCGGACAATATCGCGCTGGCGGCACCGCATGCCGGCCGCGATGACGTGATTCGCGCCGCCCGGCTGGCGAATATTCATGATCGAATTCTTCAGCTGCCGCGCGGATACGAGTCGGTGATCGGCGTGGACGCCGGACTGTCGGGTGGCGAGGCACAGCGGATCTCGCTCGCCCGCGCACTCCTCGCCGCCACGCCCGTTCTGGTGCTCGACGAGGCGACCTCCTTCGCCGACCCGCAGACCGAACAGGCGGTGCGCCGGGCCCTGGCGACGCTGGAGGGCGATCGGACGATCCTGGTCATCGCCCATCGCCTGGAGACGGTCGCCGACGCCGACACCGTCGTGGTGCTGGAGAACGGGTCGATCGTCGAGCGCGGCAGGCCCGCCGAACTGCTGGAACAGAACGGAAAATTCGCTGCGTTCTGGCAGTCCCACCCATCGGCGATCGCCGATGAGGCCGAGACCCACGCCGGCGTACTGCAAGGAGACGAGCCCCGATGATTCGAATGCTGCTGCGCGTGCTCGGACACGAGTACGCCCACGCCATGCGTCGCACCGTGGCCCTGATGACGATAACCGCGATAGCCGAGGGTTTGTCCTACGCACTGCTGGTTCCGGTGCTGCGGGCGCTGCTCGGGAGCACGCCCGCAGCTGCGAGGCCGTGGCTGATCGCGTTCGGGGCCGCGGTCGCGCTCTATGCCGTGCTGCGCTACATCAGCGATCTGTCCGGTATGCGGGTCGGGACCACGATGTTGCGTGGCATGTATCACCGGCTCGGCGATCATCTGGCCCGATTGCCCATCGGCTGGTACAGCGCCGGCCGGGTCGGCGAGGTGTCCGTCATGGCCAGCCGGGGCCTCCTGGAGGCGATGGGTGTGGCGGCGCATCTGCTGGCACCGTTCATCTCGGCCCTGGTGACTCCCCTGACGATCGTGGTCGTGATGCTCGCCTTCAATTGGCAGATGGGGCTGGCCGCGTTGGTCGCCGCACCGATCGTGGCGGCGATCCAGATCTGGACGGCACGCTCGATGGCCGCCACCGATGCGGAGCGCCACGAACGCGACAAGGAGGCCACCGGGCGAGTCATCGAATACCTCCAGGCCCAGCCGGTGCTGCGAGCCGGCGGCCGGACCGCCGAACGCTTCCGGTTGCTCGACGACTCGCTGCATGAAGTCCAGCGCGCGTCCCGGCGTACTGTGCTGGCGACGCTGCCCGGCGCGGTGGGCTTGACGCTCACGGTGCAGGCGATCTTCACCGTGGTGCTGGTCCTGGGCACCTACCTCGCGCTCGGCGGCAGCATCGGCGCGGCAGAGGTATTGGCGATCCTGGTGCTCGCCGCCCGCTGCGCCGATCCGCTGCTGTCGCTGGCCGATATCGGC
The DNA here is from genome assembly GCF_005893125.1 of Nonomuraea basaltis. GTDB lineage: Bacteria > Actinomycetota > Actinomycetes > Streptosporangiales > Streptosporangiaceae > Nonomuraea > Nonomuraea basaltis. The sequence continues at coordinate 19,782 of NZ_VCJS01000108.1, forward strand.
GGCAAACTGCGCGGCGCACGTTCCGAGCTGGCCAGACTCGACACGGTGTTGCGTACCGAGCCGCTGCCGCAAGCTCGCGAGCCGATCCAGCCGGTAGGCCATGACCTGGAGTTCGACTCCGCCGCCTTCCGGCATGGCGACCGCACGGTGATCGACGACGTGTCGTTGTCCGTGCCACAGGGGCAGCGGCTCGCCGTTGTCGGGCCGTCGGGTGCGGGCAAGAGCACCCTGCTGCAGCTGCTCGCGCGGTTCTACGACGTGGACGCGGGCGCGGTGCGCGTGGGGGGCGTGGACGTGCGCGCGATCAGCTCTGAGGTGTTGATGGCGCAGATCGCCATCGTCTTCCAGGAGGTCTATCTCTTCGACGGCACGATCGAGGAGAACGTGCGTCTGGGCCGTCCCGACGCCGGCGAAGCCGAGGTACGGGCGGCAGCGACCGCGGCGCGACTGGACGAAGTGATCAGGCGACTGCCCGGCGGATGGGCGACCAATGTCGGCGAGGGCGGCGCACTGCTGTCGGGTGGTGAGCGCCAGCGTGTCTCGATCGCGCGAGCGCTGCTGAAGAACGCGCCTATCGTGCTGCTGGACGAGGTGACCTCCGCCCTGGACCCGGTCAACGAGGCGGCCGTCCACGAGGGTGTCGAGCGCCTGATGGCGGGCCGGACGGTGGTGATGGTGGCGCACCGGATGCGGACCGTCCGGCGCGCCGATCGCATCGTCTTCCTGGACGACGGCCGGATCGTGGAGGAAGGCAGCCACGACGAGCTGCTGCGCCGCGGCGGCCGCTACGCCGATTTCTGGGAGCTTTCCCTGACACCGGCGGCGAGTGAATGAGCTCCAGCCGGTCAGCGTGGTCAGCTGCCCGGGCCGGTTCGGAAAGGGCGGTGCCGTCGTCGTCGCGCTGGATCGTGATGATCTGCCCGGTCCGTTCCATCCGCTGAGCGGGCAGCGTCTGCGTGTGCTGTTCGAGCGCAGACGGTCCCCGTGTGGAACGGGTGTAGATCCCGCCGCACCAGCAGCCGGACTCCCATTCGTCCAAGACCGAGCGGATCGGTCGCATGATAGCTTCCGGGCAAGCAATCCTTGATCCCGCGAGAGGGAGGGGGTCGTGGCCGTGACCAGCACCGAAGACGATCACGACGAGCAAGGCCGGCCATCGGCATGGGAAGCGGCATGGGAAGTACTGGCACCCGTAACGGACCTGATCACGCCGATGGCGGTGCGGGTCGCGGCCTCACTGAGGCTAACCGATCTGATGGCCGACGACGCGGTGCCCGTCGAGGAGCTGGCACGCCGGTCTGACACCAACGCGGACGCGCTCGGCCGGCTGCTGCGTCATTTGGTCTGCCGGGGCGTCTTCACCGAACGGGAGCCGGGCAGGTTTGCCGTCAACGAGCCCGCCGCGCTGCTGGCGTCCGACCATCCTTCCGGGATGCGGGTGCGGCTCGACCTGGGTGGCTTCGGCGGGCAGATGGACCTGGCATTCACCGGTCTGCTGCACACGGTCCGCACCGGGCAACCGGCGTGGGAGACGGTCTTCGGCGCTCCGTTCTGGCGCTATCTCGCCGCGAACCCAGAGATGAGCGTGTCGTTCGATGCGATGATGGCTGGCGGAGCGGACTACGTCGCCGATGCGGCCAGGGGGTACGACTGGTCCGGTGTGCGGCATGTGGTCGACGTCGGCGGTGGCACCGGCGCCCTGCTCGCCGAAGTGTTGCGTGCCAACCCCGATATGCGGGCCACGCTCGTAGATCTGCCGGACACAGTAGATCGAGGTCGGCAGTACCTGGCCGAGCGCGGGTTGGATACGCGGTGCGAGTTCATCGGCCAAAGTTTCTTCGATCCACTGCCCGCCGGGGGTGATGCGTACGTGCTCAGGCGTGTGGTGCACGACTGGGGCGACGAAGACGCCCTGCTGATCCTGCGTCGGTGCGCCGACGCGGCCGGGCAGCACGGACGGGTCATCGTGATCGAGTCACACGGCAGTTCCGGTGACCACCCGGCCATGTTCGCCGAGATGGACCTGCGCATGCTCGTGCTCAGCGGCGGCCGCGAGCGCACCGTCGAGGACTACATCGCCATCGCTGCCGAAGCCGGGCTCGACCTTGCCGACGTTCACAGCACCGCGCTCGGACACGTCATCCTCGACTGCACTCCGCTGGGCCCTTGACACAGATCAAGGACCTGGCCGCCGATCTACCGGCGCTCTGCGCCGACGCGTGGTCGGCGGCTTCGCCGGCCGCCTGCTCGTGCTCAGCGACGGACTCGGCGCCGGTTTTCCAGGGCACTCCCCCGCCGTTTCAGGAAACTCGGCAGGGTGGCCAGACGGAGACTCCGTCCGACCCCGATGCGCGGCCTGCCCGTCACGCCAGACGGCTTATCCCCCCGGTGATCCATAGTAGTCATGGTTTCACAGCGGTTACGGATGTCTGACGAGCACCAGTCAGACGCCCGGTCCAGCAACCCTCAAATCCGCATATACGCAGCTCACAGGCGCGCCGCGACCTCTCATCGGAGTCGAGCAGGGAATTTCGGAGTTTACATAATGAGCTCTTGTATCTACGGAATACCTCTATAGAGTCGCATGAAACGCCGCTCCCGCCGCTCGGGTGCGGTCTCTACCTCTTATACCCCCGGGAGGTTCCGTGTATCGGCAATCCAGGACGTTCATCGCGATGGCGGCCGCACTCTGGCTGGCTCTGACCGGATGCGGCGCGGGTACCGAGCCTCCACGGAGCCAGCAGACCACGGCGGCCGCGAAGAGCGTCACCATCGCGATCTCCTCGGACGAGGGCACCCTGACGCCGTTCACCAACCAGACCGGCTACCCGGGCAACAACCTGGTGAAGCTGATCTTCGACACCCTGGTGATCGTTCAGGGCGACGGGGTCGCGCCGCTGCTGGCCAAGCAGATCCAGACCACCGACAACAAGGTCTTCACGATGCCGCTCAGACCGGGCGTCACCTGGCACGACGGCAAGCCGCTGACCGCTGATGACGTGGTGTTCAGCATCGAGTTCTACAAGAAGAACATGGAGGGCGACTCCGCGATTGACGTGCGTCCGGTGGAGAGCGTGACCGCGAGCGGCGACACCGTGACCATGACCCTGAAGGCTCCCGATCCTGAGTTCCCGAGGCGCATCCTGGCCGACATGGCTGTTCTGCCCAAGCACGTGTGGTCGTCGGTGGAGAAGGTCAGCGAGGCAGGGACCGACAAGGCGGTCGGCACGGGGCCGTACAAGCTCACGCAGTACGACAACGCCCGCGGCTACACGCTGACCGCCAACGCGTCCTACGTCATGGGCAAGCCGAAGGTCGAGACCGTCAAGGTCGTGGTCATCCCCGAGGAGTCCACACAGTTCGCCGCCCTGCGCACGGGCGAGGTGCACCTGTCGACCCGCATCGTGCCCCCGCAGCAGCTCCAGGCGCTGGAGAACCAGCCGAACATCGGCGTGGTCAAGGGCACTGAGTTCGCCTCTACGCTGCTGGCCTTCAACACCACAAGGGCGCCGTTCGACAAGCCGGAGGTCCGTCGCGCCCTGGCCAAGGCGATCGACGTGACAGATCTGGTGAAGACCGCCCTGCTGGGCCAGGGCACCCCAGGAAACCCCGGTTTCATCCACGCGGACTCCCCCATCAAGCCCGACCAGCTCGCCCCCGTCTACGACGTCGAAGCGGCCAAACGGGAGCTCGACGCCCTGGGCGCCAAGCCGGGTCCGGACGGGATCCGGGTGCTGGACGGCAAGCCGATGTCGTACGAGCTGCTGGTCCAGAGCACCTCCACCGACCGGTTGCGCAGCGCCGAGCTGATCCGGAACATGCTCAAGGCGGTGGGCGTGGCAGTGAAGGTGACCTCGCTCGACCCCGACTCGCTGGATGCGAAGGTGTGGCCCGACTACGACGTGCGCAAGGGCCGCAACTACGACATGTCGATGTGGGGCTGGTCCGCTCCCGTCATGCTGAGCAGCGGCACCATCGCCCAGCTGCTCGCCTCCGACCCGGAGGACGGCTCGCTGAACGTCGTCGGGTTCAAGAACGACCAGGTGGACGCGATCGTGCGGACCCTGACCTCGGCCCCCACGATGGAGGCCAGGACAGCGGCGGCCAAGCAGCTCCAGGCGCAGATCGCCGAGCAGATGCCGTTCCTCACGCTCTACTACCGCAACGGCGCCTACGCCTTCCGCAAGGACGTCTACGGCGGCTGGAGCTGGCAGGACGGCTCGGCCGTGCTCAACAAGTTCTCCCTCGTCGACTTCAAGCTCGGATGACCTGGCGATACGCGGCGGGCCGGCTGGCGGAGTACGCCGCCGTGCTCGTGGTGGCGCTCACGCTGAACTTCGCGCTGCCCCGCGCCCTGCCGGGCGGCCCGCTGAAGTTGTTCGGCAGCCCGGAGGCGCTGGCCAGGCTCACCGCCGACGAGCGGGCGCAGATCGCCACCCAGTACGGCTTCGGCAAGCCGGTCCCCGAGCAGTTCCTCGACTACCTCGGCGGTGTCTTCACCCTTGATCTTGGCACCTCTCTGTCCGACGGGCGTCCGGTCACGCAGGCGCTCGGCGAGGCACTGCCGTGGACGTTGCTGCTCGTCGGCACGAGCATCGTGGCTACGGCGCTGGCAGGCGTCACGCTGGGGGTGCTGGGTGCGCTGCGCAGGCGCCGGGGCAAGGGCTCGGGGCTGCTCGGCACGGCCATCGTGCTCGACTCGTTCCCGCAGTTCTGGCTGGGGATGTTGCTCATCGTCCTGTTCGGTGTGCAACTCCAGGTACTGCCGACCTTCGGCGTGTCGGGTGTCGAGGGCGTGACGGTCTCCGGGGTACTGGTGCACCTGGTCCTGCCGGTGAGCACCATGACGCTGACCGGGATGGGCTACCTGTTCCTCTACACCCGATCGTCGCTGCTGACCGTGCTGACCAGCGAGCCGATCCAGCACGCGCACGCCAGAGGCGTCCCGTACGGGCGGCTCGTCAGGCGGCACGCGCTGCGGCCCGCTCTCCTGCCCGTGCACACGATCCTCATGCTGGAGATCGGCTTCCTCGCCGCGGGGTCGATCGTGGTCGAGACCGTCTTCGCCTACCCCGGGCTCGGCCGCCTGACCTTCGGCGCCATCGCGGCCCGCGACTATCCGCTGATGCAGGGCGCGTTCCTGGTGCTGACGCTGATGGTCGTCTTGATGAACGCGCTGGCCGACGCCACCTATCCCTTGCTCGATCCCCGCGCCAGAACGGGAGGCGGCCGATGATGTTCCTGCGCGCGCCCCGCCGCGACCTCCTCGGCGTCCAAGGGCTGATCGGCGTGGGGATCCTCGCGATCGTCATCGGGGTCGCCCTGTACGGCGTGGCGCTGCCCGACGACGCGGGCCGGGCCCGGGTGGGCGACCCCTACGCCCCTCCAGGCGAGGGACTGCCCCTCGGAGCCGACGATCTCGGCAGGAATCTGCTCGACCAGCTCATCGTCGGTGCCGGCAGCTCCCTGAGCCTGGCCTTCATCGTCGCCGCGTGCACCACCCTGCTCGCCGCGCTGGTGGGCGGGGCGGCGGGGATCGGGCCGCGCTGGCTGTCGGCCACGCTGATGCGCGGCACCGACGTCATGCTGGTGCTGCCCGAGCTGATCCTCTACATCCTCGCGGCGGCCTTCCTCGGCCAGTCCTTCGGCATGCGGGTGGCGATCCTGTCGCTGATCCTCTGGCCCGTCCCGGCCCGGGTGCTGCGCTCCGCCGTACTGACCGCCTGGTCCCGCGGTCATCTGGAGGTCGCCCGCGCCATGGGATCGCCGCGCTGGTGGCTGCTCCTTCGGCACGGCTCCTACCTGATCGGGCCGCTGCTCATCCCGGTGTTCGTCCGTACGGCGATGCGCGCCATCATCTACGACGCGACCCTGTCCTTCCTGGGCCTGGGCGACCCGACCGCGCCGAGCTGGGGCACCACGCTGTTCTGGGTGCAGACCAACGGCGTGTTCCTGTCAGAGGCGTGGCTGTGGTGGGCTCTGCCGCCGGGCGCCGCGATCACGCTCACCGTGCTCGCCCTCGCCCTCATCGGCATCGCCGTCGAAGAACGCCTCAACCCCGCACTCAGGGAGGCCGTCCGATGACGCTGTCCATGCGCGACCTCACGGTCAGCTATGACGGGCTGACCGCGGTGGACGGGATCAGCCTGGACGTCGCGGAGAGCGAGATCGTGGCGCTCGTCGGCGAGAGCGGCTGCGGCAAGACCTCGCTCGCCCGCGCCCTGCTCGGCCTGCTCCCCCGCACCGCGACCGTGACCGGCTCCGCACTGCTCGGCGAGGACGAGCTGGCCGGGCGTACCGACTGGAAGAACGTGCGCGGCAGCCGGATCGCCATCGTGCCGCAGGGCGCGATGACCGGCCTCAGCCCCGTGCACAGGGTCGGCGCGCAGATCACCGAGATGCTCACCCTGCACGGCGGCCAGGCGGAACCCGCCGAACTGCTCGAACGCGTCGGGCTCCAGCAGGGCATGCTGCGCTGCTATCCGCACGAGCTGTCCGGGGGACAACGCCAGCGGGTCGCGATCGCGCTGGCCCTGGCCGGTGAGCCCCGGCTGCTGGTCGCCGACGAGCCCACCACCGGACTGGACGCGATCACCCAGCGGCAGATCCTGGCGCTGCTGGCCGGTCTCGGCACCAGCATGCTCATCGTCTCGCACGACCTCTCCGGGCTGATGCCCTACGCCCACCGGGCCGCGGTCATGTACGCGGGACGCCTCGCCGAAGTGCGCCCCGCCCGCACGCTTTCCAGCAAACACGCCCACCCCTACACGGCAGGCCTGCTCACCGCCACGCCCGTCGCGGACCGGCAGGTGCCGTGGGGCAGCATCCCCGGCTCCGCGCCCGCCCTCGACCTGCTGCCGACCGGCTGCAGGTTCGCCCCGCGCTGCCCGCTCGCCACCGACCGATGCGCGGAGGAAGCGCCACCGCTTCTCCGGCACGGCGACGCGCAGGTGGCCTGCCACCACCACGACAAGCCAGACAAGCCGACCTACCCGGTGGTGCCACGGGCCGGCCACTCCCAGGGAGCATCGGTTGTCCATGTGACCGACGTCCGGCATCTCTACCGCGCCCGATCAAGGACCGTGGAAGCGCTGCGCGGTGTAGATCTCGACATCCACGCCGGTCAGATCGTCGGGCTCGTGGGCGAGAGCGGCTCCGGCAAGAGCACCCTGGCCAGAATCATCCTGGGCCTGCTCCGCCCGTCGAGTGGCCGGGTCGAGATCGCGGGAGAGGAGCTGACCGCCCGGCGCGGCCGCGCGCTCCGCCGCCTCCAGCAGCGGATCGGCTTCGTCCACCAGGACCCCTACGACGCCCTCCACCCCGGGATGCGCGTCGCGAGCCTGGTGGCCGAGCCCCTGCTGAGGACCGGCACGCCGCGGGAGCAGCGGGCCGCCCGGGTGCGGGACGCGGTGAGCGCCTCCGGGCTACCGGTCACGGACGAGTTCCTGCAGCGCTTCCCCGACCGGCTGTCGGGCGGCCAACGGCAACGCGTGTCCATCGCCCGGGCGCTCGCCGCCGATCCCATCCTCCTGGTCGCCGACGAGGCCACCTCGATGCTGGACGTCTCCACCCGCGCCGGCATCGCCACCACCCTGCGCACCCTGGCCATCGATCGCGGGCTGGCCGTGCTGTTCGTCACACACGACCTGGGCGAAGCCGTGCAGTCGTGCGACCGGATCGTGGTGCTCCGCAACGGCACGGTCGTCGAGCGCGGGCTCTCCGCGGACCTCGCCGGCGCTCCTTCCCACTCCTATACGGCACAGCTGCTCGACGCCGCTCGAAGCACGTGAAAGAAACAAGGACGGACAGAGTGACAGACGTCTTCGCACGCCTGGAATCCTTCGGTGACCGCTTCCGGCTCCAGCGCGGGCTCGCGCCGGGAGAAGACTGGATCGGCTGCGACCGCCTGCTGGATCCGTGGTCCGACGAGCTGGCTCAGGTACTCGACGCCGAGCGGCGGGCGAGCGGCCAGGTCTCCGACCACGCGACAGCGCTGACCGTGATGGCGGTCTACGCGGGCACCGTGACCGCAGCCGCGGTCCTGGCATGGGCCGTCGAGGGCGCGGTGATCGACATGCGCCCGCACAACGTCGCCATCCGGCTCTCGCCGCATCACGGCTTCGAGGCCGTCGGGCTCCGCGAGCCCACCGTCGCCAAGGCACCCGTGGAGACCCTGGTCGCATGGGTGCTGGACGACCATCTGCTGCCTCTCGCACAGGCCATGCGCATACGCACTCGGGCCGGCCTCCGGCAGCTCTACGGCGGGGTGGCCCACGGCTGCGCGGCCGCCTTCTGCATCGCGAGCCGGCGCGGCGGAGACGTCGACGAACTGGAGCGCGCCTACCGAACCTTCCTGGCCGCGGCGTCTGGCGGACTCGACCACCTGGGCACGGTGATCCGGCTCAGGGAACGCGACCGGGAGGGACTCTTCTACCTGCGTAACACCTGCTGCCTCTACTACACCTCGGCGGAGAAGGTGAAGTGCTCCAGTTGCTGCCTGGACACCGTCGACGATCGCGTGACGAACTACCGGCGGCTGCTGGCCGACGGCGTCGTCCCGCACTGACGGGGAGGGCGAAGCCACTGACAGACACTCCGCATCAGGCCTGCGATGGGCAATTCGCTGCACTTGGCGAGCCTGGCCTGGTCGATGCGGCGCGCCGCCTGCCCGGAGGAGCTGACGGATAACTACGAGGCATAGTAGGCAGTGGCGAAAACGACGCCGCTGCCCACGCCGAGGAGGAGCGAGATCGCAGCGGCGACGTAAGCGATCCGGGCCGGCCCGCGGGCCACGGTGACCGCGCCACCGGGTTGAAACGTGGGCCGAATCCAGCGCAGGTAGTAGAAGACGCTGGCCACGGTATTGATCGCCGCGACCACGGCCAGCCAGGCGTAGCCGCCGTCCCAGGCGGTGGTGAAGATGAGCACCTTTCCGATGAAGACCGCTGTGGGTGGAGTGCCGACCAGCCCGAGCAGGCAGACGATCAGGGCGAGGATCAGACCGGGCGAGGCGCGGGCCAGTCCGGCGTAGTCGGCCAGCAGGTCCCGGCCGGCGGCGAGGACCACCGCGAAGGCGCCGAGGTTCGTGATCGCATATGCGGCCACGTAAAAGAGCAGTGCCGGTTCGGCGAGCTCGCTCTGCCCGGCCACGGCGATCGGGACGAGCAGATAGCCGGCCTGGCTGATGGTCGAGTACGCCAGCAGGCGTCGCACGTTGTCCTGGTAGAAGGCGGCCAGATTGCCCAGCGTCATCGTGGCCGCAGCGACGATCGCGATCAGGGGCCGCCAGCCGGTGTCGAGGCCGGCGAAGACTTCGACGGCCAGACGGAGCAGGGCGACCAAGGCGCCGATCTTGGGGACGGTGGTGACGAAGGCCGCCACAGCCCGCGAAGCGCCCTCTGTCACGTCAGGAACCCAGAAATGCGCCGGCACTCCCCCGGCCTTGAACAACAATCCCCCGAGCAGGAGCACCACGGCGAGCCCGGCCGCGCCACCCCGAATCGGGCCGAACTCCTGGTAGGCCGTCGTCCCGGCGAGACCGTAGAGCAGGGTGACCCCGGCCAGCATGAGCACGCCGAGGAAGGCACCCATCAGGTAGTACTTGAGCGCGGCCTCGGTGCCTGCCGCGTCCTTGGCGAACCCGGCCAGCGCGTAGGCGGGGATGCTGGCCAGCAGGTATGCGGCGACGAGGACGAGCAGGTCGTCGGCGCCCGCCAGGATGACCGTGCCGAGCGCGGCGAGCATGATGAGCACGTAGACCTCGGCCTCGCGGCTGTTGTCCCGGGCCCATCCAGCGGCCAGGAAGAGGGCGAGCAGTGTTGCGACGATGACCGTGGCTCTGGCCACATGTGTCAGCAGGTCCACCGAGTAGGCCTCGAAGGCCATCAGGTCCGGCCGGAAGGCCGCGACCGAGGTGGCGGCCAGTGCCGCCACCAGCGCGATCCCGCAGATCCACCCCACCAGCCATTGCCGTCCGCGCGGCAGGAACAGCGCGGCGAGCAGCCCGATCACGGCTCCCGCCAGGATGAGCAGCTCGGGCAGGAGGTCGAGGGGATTCTCGTTCATGCCGGTCATCGGCTCACCCAGGTCACGAGTGCCGCCGAGAACGGTTCGATGAGGTCGAGCAGCCAGCGCGGCACGATGCCGATCACCAGGGACAGGGCGAGCAGCGGGGCGATCGACGTCACCTCGCGCGGCAGGGCTTCCGACACGCGGAGCTCTCCTGGAGGACCGAGGAACGCCTTCTGCAGAAACCGCAGGAACAGTGCTGCGGTGATCAGGATGCCGACGATACTCAGCCCACCGGCCACGACCGCGCCGGGTGTGCCGGTTCCTATCACGCCCGCGAAGATCTGGAATTCGGCGATGAAGCCGGACAGCCCGGGCAGGCCCAGTGAGGCGAAGGCGGCCACGGCCGTCATCAGGGTGAACGTCCGGGCGCTCGCCGCGATCCCACCGAACCGGTCGAGGTCGTAGCTGTGCGCACGGTCCCAGAGGATGCCGGTGAGCAGGAACAACGCACCGGTGATCAGGCCGTGGCTGACCATCTGGGTGACCGCGCCGGTGACCGCCAACTGCTTGGCCTGCACGTCGCCCGCCGCGAGCCCGGCGGCGCCCAGTGCGAGCACGATGTAGCCCATGTGGTTCACAGAGGTGTAGGCGATCAGCCGCTTGATGTTCTGCTGCGCCAGGGCGACCAGGGCGCCGTACAGGATGCTGACCACCCCGACGACGATGATCACCCATGCGTACTGCCGCCACGGGCCCGGGAGCATGGGCATGGCGATTCTGGCGAAGCCGTACGTGCCCATCTTGAGCAGGATTCCCGCCAGGATGGCCGACCCGGCGGCGGGGGCGTCGGTGTGAGCCGGAGGCAGCCACGTGTGGAAGGGCACGGTCGGCGTCTTGACCGCCAGCCCGACACCGACGGCCAGCAGCACCAGTGCTCCCGCCTGCGGCGGATTCGCGGTGAGCTCGACGATGTCGAAGGTCCGCGGATCGCCGCCGAGGTAGAGACCGATGAAACCCAGCAGGAGGGCGAGCGAGCCGAGGAAGGTGTAGAGGAAGAACTTCAGCGCGGAGCGGGCCCGGTCCCCGTGTCCCCAGCCGACGATCACGAAGTACATGCCCACGATCGACAGGTCGAAGAAGACGAAGAACAGAAGGAGGTCCAGGGCGGCGAACAGGCCCGTGGAAACCGTCTGCAGGAACAGGAAGAGCGCGGCGTACGACTTCGGCCGTTCTGTGGACTTCAGCGAATAGATCGCGCACGCGAGGAACAGCACCGCGGTGAGCGCGATCAGCGGCAGGGAGAGGCCGTCGACGCCGACGTGGTAGCCCGCGCCCACCGAAGGGATCCAGCGCAGCCGTTCCTCGTAGCCGATCCCTCCGCCGTACCCGAGCCACATGACCACGACCAGCACCAGGTCGGCGGCCGCGGCGGCCACCCAGATCCACCTGGCCGGCAGCCGGGGCACGGGCAGAAGCGCGGCGGCGAGCAGCGGCAGGAAGATGGTCAGCGAGAGCACGGTCACCTCACCAGCACGATCATGATCGCCAGAAGAGCGACGGCCACCGTCGCTTGGGCGAGGTAGGTGTGGACCTGGCCGGTCTGCGGCTTCCTGGCCATCACGCCCAGCCGCCCGACGATCGACGCCGCACCACCGACGACGCCGTCCACACCTGCCTCGAAGGGCGACCGGGCCAGCCTGGCGATCGCCATCCCGGCGCGCGGTACGGCACGCACCACACCATCGATCACTCCGTCGTCGAAACGTGCCAGCGCCTTGGCCAGCGCCATCAGGGGGTTCCAGACCAGCACGACCGCGAGCTGCTCCAGGCGCAACCAGCCGGCCAGGAGACTGCCGCCGTCGAATCCCGCCGGTCGGCGCAGCCGTACCCAGCTCACGAGCATCACCACGGCCAGCGCCAACAGGCCCGACACGGTCAGCTCGACCACCTCGGGCGCCGGTCCGGACGCGTTGAGCAGACGGGTCCAGCCGTCGAAGAAGACCGGGAGCCCGATGATGCCCAGCACCGTGGCGAGCAGGGCGAGCGGGGGGAGCGGCAGGCGTTCGAGCAGCCCGATCCGTTCTCCGTCACGCCGCTCTGGACCGGGCAGCCATACGGCGATCACCGCCTTGGCGGCGTACGCGGCGGCCAGCACGCCCGCGGCCAGCGCCACCGCGTGGAGGGCGGGATCGTCCACTGCGGCGAGCACCGCGTCCTTGGTCATCCACAGCGACAACGGCGGCAACCCGGCCAGTGCCAGGGCACCGATTCCGAAGGTGATCCCGACCAGGGGGTACCGCCGCGCGGCGCCCCGGAGCTCGGGCAGCTGTTGGCTGCCCAGTGCGGTCAGCCAAGCGCCGGCCCCCAGGAAGAGCAGGCTCTTGACCGCCGCGTGCGCGACCAGGTGAGCCGCTCCCCCTGCGACCGCCGAGACGCCTGCGGCCAGCACCATGAACCCGATCTGCGCGCACGTGGAGGCGGCCAGCAGTTGCTTGAGGTCACGTTGTGCGAAGGCGACCGCACCGAGCAGCAGCGCGGTCAGCGCACCGGCCCAGGCCACCAGGGTCGCCGCCCAGCCGGTCGCCGCCAGCACGGGTTGGGCACGCAGGAGCAGATAGGCGCCCGCGGCGACCATCGTGGCCGAGTGCAGCAGCGCCGAGACCGGGCTGGGGCCCGCCATCGCCCGAGACAGCCAGAAGGAGAAGGGCAGCTGGGCCGACTTCCCCAGCGCGGCCGCAACCAGACCGGCCGCCACGAGGTCCATCCATGGAGAGCTCGCGGCGGTCAAGCCGGCCAGGCTCAGTGCGCCGGTCCCCGCGATCGCGCAGCCGGCGGCCAGGTAAAGCCCCATGTCACCCGCGCGGGTGGTGACGAAGGCGATCGTCCCCGACCGCACCCGATCCCGATCCCGCCACCAGAAGCCGATCAGCGCGTAGGACATGGCGCCCATGACCTCCCACGCCATCAGCAGCAGGGCGAGGTCCGTGGCGGTGACGGTGACCAGCATCGCGCCCACGAAGATCAGCATCAGACCGAAGAACCGGCCCGTGGACTCGCGGATCTCGCCCGCCGCGAAGACGAGGACCGCCAGCGCGATCACCGACACGGTGACCACCATGACCGCCGACAACCCGTCGACCGCCAGCCCCGCCTCGAAACCGGCGAACAGCTCGACGGTCATGGCGGGGCGTTCGATCGCGGCCCAGATGGCCAGGAGCACGGTCACCAGGGCGACGAGCAGTCCGATCGCGGGCGCGGCCCGGCGTACGAGGATCAGCGCACCACCGGAAAGGATCGGGAGCGCCGGCAGCAGCAGGACGAGGAAGCTCATCCTTTCAAGTCCTTCGCCTCGTCGGTCATGTCCATCTGCCGCGCCCGGAAGAGCGCCGTGACGACGGCGAAGCCCATGGCCATCTCCAGGGCCATCACCGTGACCGCCACGAGGACGAGGACCTGACCGTCGGCGGTCTCGGGAGCCAGGAAGTACCAGAACGCCCCGCCGGCCACGATCAGCCCATTGATCATCAGCTCCAGGCCCATCATCAGCATCACGATCGACTGCTGGGACAGCGCGCCGTACAGCCCGACCGCGAACAGCGCGGCGGCCAGCAAGAGGAAGGATTCGAGCGTCATCTGGAGTCCTCGCGGGGATCGGGTGAACCGCACGAACCGTGTCCGGCGTGGTGCTCGGCAGCGGGCGGAACCGGGCCCTTCGCCACCTCGGAGCCCGGGCCCGGGTCGAGCGGACGACGGCGCTTCAGGTCCTCTCCGTAGCGGTCGTATCGGCCCCGATGAGTGGTGAGCACGACGGTGGAGATCATCGTCGCGAGGATGGCCACGCCGATGACCATCATGACGAGCATTTTCTGCCCCATGATCGCCAGCCCGAGCTCGTGGGTGGGATCGGCCGGGGGCTCGCCCCTGCGCCGCGGCCAGGACGTGAGGAGGATTCCGGCCGCCAGGAGGACGAAGACCGATCCTGAGATGATCAGGGCTCCCCGGTTGTTGTGGACCATCTTCATCGGCATGAGACCCGCCGGGTTCATCATGTACATGATCATGAAAACCGCCATGATCAGCATCTCCATGACCATCATCAGAATGATCAGGACACCGAGATACTCGAGATCGATGAGCAGGAACGCCACCCCGACCGCCAGCAGGGAGGCCAGCAGGGCGAACGTCGCCCGCGCCATCGAGTCCACGACGAACACCGCGACACCGGCGGCCACGGAGCCGACAGCCAGAATCCAGAAGGCGGCAGCCATCACACCACCACGATTCCGACGACGAGCAGCTGAACGAGCGACAGCGGAATCAGCACCAGCCAGGACACCTGGGTGAAGCGATCCATCCTGATGGCCGGCACGCGATGCCGTATCCAGACCAGCAGCCCGAGCACGGCCGTCGTTTTGATCAGCACCCACAGCCAGCTCGGCAGCACCGGTCCCGCGCCACCACCCAGGAACAGCGGTACGGCCGCCGCGGCGGCCACCACCAGAAGCGCATAGCGTCCCGCCTGGAACAGCAGACGATCAGGCCCCGACAACTCGGCACGCACGCCGCCCGCGAGATCATCGCTCACCGGCTGGCTCATCGGCCCCCAGAACGCCATCGCGAGCGCGGAGACCAGATAGATCAGGAAGGCGAGCGGCATCCACACCACGAACCAGAGTCCCTGCTGGGCCTGCACCGCATCGCTCATCCGCAGCGATCCCGCACCGAGCGCCACGGTGATCAGCGCGAACATGTGCGGCAATTCGTAGGCCAGCCCCTGAGCCACGAAGCGGTAGGCGCCGACCAGCGGATACACCGAGTTGACCGACCACCCGGTGAGCCAGAGCGACCCCCAGACGCATACCTCCATGGCGTTGAACCAGACGATGCCCACGGCCAGATCCGCCACGGGAGCATCGGCCAGCGGGATCACGATCCCTGCCAGCACCGGTGCCACGACCAGGCTGACGACGCCGATCCGCAGGAGGAGCGTGTCGGGCAGTAAGGTGCGCCGGCGCTGCTGGACAAGCAACCGGGCCACCTCTCCGAATGGGGCGCTTGCCCTGGCCCCGCCCAGGATGGCGTCGAGACAGGCGGCGGCGAGCCCGAGGGTCACGAGCGCCAGCGGAAGAGCGAGAAGTGTGGCGTCAAGCATGGGCGACCGCCGGGTCCGGATCGAGACTGGCGATGATCAGCCTCGCCGAGGCCAGCTCCACGCCGACGAGAAGCCCGGGATGCAGGACGTTCCTGGCCGGGGGTTCACCGTCGAGCGGCGTTTCGTCCTCAAGGGACTCAATCGCCGCCCGCGTCCAGGTCAGCCACCCCTCCAGCCTGGACACCGCGTCGCCGTCCTCGGTCGATCCGACGTCGCGCAACATCCAGCGCAGGGTTCTGGAACGACGTACCTGTCTTTCGAAACTCCTGTACGGCGCGGCGAGCGCGTCGCGCGGCACGTCAGCGAGCAGGCGATCCCTCAGCGTCCTGGCGCGCCTCGCGGCACCAGACCATCCGGAGACCGACAGCAACCGGCCAAGGCTGTCGAGGTGGGCGGCAGCCCGCCGTCGCCCGGCCTCGGCACGCGTCACCGGATGGCCGGCCGCCGCCCTGTCCCAGGGCTCGCTCCAGAACGACTCACCGCTCCTCATCCACCTGACCGTGGCCTCCTGGATCACATCGCCCTGCAGGACGCTCTCCACCACCAGTCCACACGGCCAGTCCGACAAGATCGGCCCCATGGGTACGCGCAGGCGATCCAGGCTCAGCCCGTCACGATCGGGGCCACGATCCGCCATGGGCAGGCCACCGGGATTGCCCATGTGGTGCTCATGGTGACCGCCCTCATGCTCGTCATGTTCCTGCCCGTGAGTCGCATGCGAACCATGTCCGTGACGGGGTGCGTCCGCGTCCGGCGAATGGCGCTCTTCACCAGGTGACCACGGCTTGCCCGCCCGAGCGGCGGCATCCCTCCACTGCGCGTCCTTGTCGGCCAGGTGCACGACTGCACGATCCAGAGACTGACCGATCGATCCTGACGAGGCATCGCCTGGAAGATCGACTCGTGCGCGCGGTCCTGGCATGTCGTCCCAGACCGTTCGGATGGCATCGTCGAACTCTTCACGTGGAGCGCCGCAGACGAGGAGCAGATTGGCCTCTCCCGCAGGCTCCGCGGGCCGCCACCGTCGCCGCGCGATCTCGGCCTCGCCGAGCAGCCGGGCCCGCGTACCGTGCTCAGCGGAGACGACGAATGGCCGCGGATGGCCGGCAGCACGTCTCAGCAGCCATTCCGTCACGCCCACCGGAAGGCCCCCTCCCGCCAGGCGTAGACCACGCCGACCATCAGGAGGCCGAGGAAGATGAACATCTCCACCACGGCCACCGTGCCCACTTCGGCGACGACGAGCGCCCAGGGGTACATGAAGACCATTTCCATGTCGAAGGCCAGGAAGACCAGGGTGACCGCGTACCAGCGCACGTGGTAACGGGAAAGGGCATGCTCGTGAGGCCGGGCTCCGGACAGGAACGGACCCGCGCCGAGCGTCCCGCGGGGACTGCTGGCCAAGGAGACCAGATAGATCGCGAGCACACCGAGAGCAAGCAGTGCCACCAGGCCGAGGACGGCCGCCCAGGGTGCCATTGATTCCCCCAAGGAGACTACTAAGATCCATAGTTCCCGCTATGGCTTCTGACAATCATCTCAGCGCGGGACGAAATTTGGGTCCCGGATTGCCGTCCGGTCCCGGCACCATCACGCCCCCGGACACGAACAGCCGGGGCTTGGTCGAACAGCGGTTCCGGCTGCCGTACGGACAAGCCATGACCCGCCCGGGCGCCGGTCACACCCGGGCGGGTCATGACCTCAGAGCCGATCCAGGATCTTCTGCAGCTGTTCCACCTCGGCTTGCTGTGTGGTCTCGATGGTCTTGGCCAGCTCCTTGGCCTGCGGGTTCGAACCGCTGGTCTGCTCGGTCTGGGCCATTCCGATCGCGCCGTTGTGGTGGGCGATCATTTGCTGGGCGAAGAGCTTGTCGAAGTTCTTGCCCTTGGCGGCTTCGAGCTTCTTCATGTCCTCCTCAGACATGACGCCCGGCATGGAGTGCCCCATGCCTCCCTCGGCGGGCTGGCGCCAGTCGGTCAGCCAGTCCTTCATGGTCTGGATCTCCGGGTCCTGAGCCGCCTTGATCTTCGCTGCGAGCTCCTTGATCTCCGGGTCGCTCGCGCGCGTGGACGCCAAGTCGGCCATCTCGACCGCCTGCTCGTGGTGCGGGATCATCATCTGCGCGAACATGACGTCCGCGCCGTTGAAGGCGGCTGACGGCTGCGCACTGCTCGTGGTGGCGGCAGGCGCGCTGCTGCTCATCCCCTCATGCCCGGCCATGGAGCCGCCGTCGCCCCCGCCACAGGCGGTCAGCAGAGCGAGCGCACCCGCGGCGACAACGAAGGAGATCTTGCGGTTGATACTCATGGTTGTTCGGTCTCTCGAATCGTCGGAACTGCCGGCCTGTTCGCGGACAGCCTCGGAGGCCCGTCCGCATGGGTATCGGCCTATATGCGCAATATCGAGAGACTTGCCAGCCTTAGGGACGTGGGCTTCGGCGGGGGCCGGGCGACCCGCCGGATGGGGGCCGACGCCCGACCGCCGCCGTCAGATCGTTGCCCCGCTCTTGTCCAGGCGGCGATCAGCAACACGACCACGAGCGAGGTCAGGATGGCCAGGCAAACGCTGGCCGGGTCGAATCCGGGCATCTCATGCCCGGGAACGAATGCCCGGAGTCCGGCCGGAACAGCGATGAGGGGCTCTTGAGCGACACCCATGCCGTGTGCATCCGGCGGAGAGCCACCATGCCGGCCGTCGGCATGCCCCAGGGTGTGCATGCCGTACACGCCCAAGGCGAGGACGACGAGCAGGAGGCCGCGCGCGACCCGCAACGCGAGGCGTCGCCGCACGACTCCCATCGCGCCTCCCTGCTGATCGGCATGTCACGAGGCCCATCAGTGTACTAAGGGGCCTCGTAGCACCCGGCCCCAGCCGACGGATGCCGCCACGTAGAGGTATGACCCCCGCTGGTGGCCGTTCATCAGGAAGCCGCCTTTGCCACGCCCTTCTCGCCGTGGCGTCCGGTCAAACGGCGGTCAGCTCGTACCCCGCCTCCTCGACGGCCTCGCGAACGAGCGCCTCGTCGACGGGCTCGTCCCCCGTCACGGTCACCTTGCCGGTGGCCAGGTCCACATCGACGTCCGTCACACCGGCGATCTTGCCGACTTCGGACTTCACGGTCCCCACGCAGTGCCCGCAGGTCATTCCGCTCACGGTGTACGTAGCGCTGGTCATCTCGACCCCCTCGTCATCAATACCCCCAACAGGTATCGGCCGCTTGCACCATACGCCAGAGAAGGGGACGCCGACAACCCTGACCCCCTAGGGGTATATGAGATCCATCTCACGTCGCCCATCTATACCCTCCAGGGGTATTGTGCTGCGCATGAGAGAGCTGAACTCAATCGCGGTCGTCGGAGCGTCGCTGGCCGGTCTCCGTGCCGTCCAGGCGCTGCGACGAGAAGGCTTCGACGGCACGATCACGCTGATCGGCGCGGAGCGGCATCTCCCCTACAACCGCCCGCCGCTGTCGAAGAGCATGCTGAAGGGGGACGACGAGGTCACGCTCCCCGGCGCGGAAGAGCTTGGCGACCAGTGGCTGAAGGGCCGGCACGCGGTACGGCTGAACGCAGCGGACCGGCGGCTCACCCTGGACGACGGCTCGGAGGTGGGCTACGACGGCCTCGTCATCGCCACCGGAGCCCGCCCGCGCCACCTGCCCGAACGTCCAGAAGGCGTGCATACCCTGCGCACGATCGAAGAATCCCTGGCCCTGCGCGCCGAGCTGGCCGCCGGACCCGGCGGCGTGGTGGTCATCGGCGGCGGCTTCATCGGGGGCGAGGTCGCCTCGACCGCTCGCTCCCTCGGCCTGCCGGTCACCCTCGTCGACGCGTCGCCGTACCCGATGAAGAGGGTCCTGGGCGCCGAAGCGGCGCGCTGGCTCGCGCGCCACCACCGGGACAACGGCGTCGAGCTGGTCAGCGAGACCCGCGTGACCGGATTCGACGGGACCGGCCGCGTGACGGGTGTACGGCTGAGCAACGGCCGCACGCTGCCCGCCGATCTGGTGATCGCCGGCATGGGCGTGGTGCCGAACACCGACTGGCTGGAGGGCAGCGGGCTGACGTTGAGCGACGGCGTGGTCTGCGACGAGCGCCTGTTCGCCGTGGGCGCGGCGGACGTGGTGGCCGCCGGCGACGTCGCACGCTGGCCGCACAGCCTGTACGGCGGCGCGCTCGTCCGGGTCGAGCACTGGTCGAACGCCAACGACCAGGGCGGCGTCGCCGCGCTCAACCTGCTGGCCGGGCCGGACAACGCCAAGCCGTTCGCCGACCTGCCCTCCTTCGCCACCCACGTGCACGGGGCCCGCATCCAGGTCGCCGGGGTGCCGCACCTGGCCGATACCAGCCGCGTCATCGCCGGATCGCCGGAGGAGGACCGCTTCGCCGTCGCCTTCGCCAGGGACGGGATGCTCGTCGGCGCGGTCGCGGTGAACTCCCCCAAGGACCTGATCCGCGTCAAGCGCGCCATCGTGGCCGGCGACCGCCTGGACGCCCTGGCGTGACATGAAGCCCCTCTGCCCGCGGGTCTACGACCGCCGGTAGCATTAAATGACTTGCGGGTAGAGGGGACCGGTAGATGGTTCGTGGATTGGGAGAGCTCGAGTCCGCGATCATGGATCGCATGTGGGCCACCAACGCGCCCGCCTCTGTCAGGGACGTCCTGGGGCATCTCACGAAGGAGCGCGTCCTCGCCTACACGACCGTGATGACCGTGATGGACAAGCTCCACACCAAGGGCCTGCTCAAGCGCAAGCCGGTCGGGCGGGCGTACATCTACGAGGCGGTGTCGTCGAAGGAGGCCTACACCGCCGACGTGATGCGCGAGTCCCTGGCCAGAAGCGGCAACAGGGCGGCCACGCTGGTGCATTTCCTCGAGCGGCTCACACCCGAGGAGGCCGGCGCCTTGGAGGCGGCACTCCAGGTATGCCCGCCAAGGGGACGCAGCTCGTGACGGTAGCGATCGTCCTCGCGGTGTACGGCGCCTTCGCTGCCCTGGTGCTGCCGAGGCTGCTGCGGCGGGCCGCGTGGACCGACCGAGCGCCCAGGCTGGCCATCGCCATGTGGCAGGCGGCGAGCGCGTCGGTGGTCGCCTCGGCGCTGCTGTCGGCGTTCGCCGTCGCCGTGCCCGCCTCCGTGGTGGGGCACGGCCTGGCCGGGCTGTTCGAGGCATGCGCCGCCCTGCTGGGCGATGAAGCGACCTTGAGCGCGATGAGCACCCGGATCAGCCTCGTCGTCGGTGGGCTTGTCCTGGCACGGCTGGCCTATACCGGTGGAGCCGTCCTGCTGGTCGCGCGCCGCGAGCGGCGGCGGCATGCCGAGGCGCTCGCCTTGTTGGGCGAACACGACGCCGATCTCGGCGCGCTCGTGGTCGACTACGAGGAGCGCCTGGCGTACTGCCTGCCCGGCCGGAAGGGGCACGCGGTCATCACCACCGGCGCTCTGCGCTCGCTGGCGCCGGAGCAGGTCGCCGCCGTGCTCGCCCATGAGCAGGCCCACCTGCGCGGGCGCCACCACCTGGTGCTGGCCGCCGCCGAGGCGCGGGCGGGGAAACGGCGATCACCCGCGTCCGCCGGATGCTGAACCCGCAGGCGCCGCTCGACCGGCGCGAACGCCTCGCGGGACTCTTGGCGGTGGCGGCGCTGCTCGCCGGTCCCACCGTCCTGGCCGCGGCCCCAGGCGTGGGCGCGTTTCTCGCCCACCACTGCCATTCCTTCCTCATCACTCTCTGATCTGCTACGAAGGGTGGTAGTAGGCGGTTGTAGACTCGCGCCATGAGGTATATAGGTCGCTGGCTGCGCACAGGCGCCGCAGGTGTCGTGCTGGGAGTGGCCCTGGCGGGCTGTGGCCAGGCATCGCCGGAGCACGGCGGAGCGGCTGAGCCCGATCTGGGAATAGGCCACGTTCACGGACTCGGCGTCGATCCCGCTGACGGCGCCCTCTACGTCGCGGGGCATTACGGGCTGTTCAAGGTAACGTCTCCGACGACCATGGCCCGGGTCGCCGACCGCAACCAGGATCACATGGGTTTCACGATCGTCGGCCCGAAGACGTTCCTGGCCAGCGGGCACCCCTCGGCCGAGGACGTCTCGCCGGAACGCCCGCCACACCTCGGCCTCATCAGGTCGGCGGACGCAGGGGTCACTTGGAAGACGGTATCGGCCGACGGCTCCGCCGACTTCCATTCCATCCAACCGGCCGGCGACAACCTGTACGCCTTCGACAGTCAGACCTCGAAGATCTGGCGAAGCTTGGACGGCGGCGCCACCTGGACCCAGGGCAGCGAGGGGCAGGCGATCGACCTCGGGGCCGGCGCCGAGCAGCCGTCGCGCGTCTACGCGACGACACCGGATGGGCTGAAGGTGAGCGAGGACGGCGGGGTGAGCTTCACCGGCGTGACGAAGGCACCCCTGCTCAGTCATGTGGACGTGCTCCCCGGAGAGATGCTGGTGGGGGCCGGAGCCGACGGGCAGATCCACACCAGTCCGGACGCCGGCAAGACCTGGACGGCCGCCGGCAAGCTCCCCGGCCAGGCGTCCGCGTTCACGGCCGTGGACCGGCAGCGCCTGCTGGCCGCCCTGGAGGACGGGACCGTCCTGGAGTCAAAGGACGGCGGGAAGACCTTCGCCACCGCCTTCCGCGCCGCAGGCTGAGCCCTCACCCGGCCAGGCGCCAGGCGGCCAGGGTCCGAGGCCTATGGCGCCCGTCTCCCCCGTCCCACGCGGATGGCTCCGAGTCGGTGTTCGCTCGGAGCCATCCCGAGTGGTTCTACTTGAAGCGGCGTAGCCGCAGGCTGTTGCTCACCACGAACACGCTGGAGAACGCCATCGCCGCGCCCGCGATCATCGGGTTGAGCAGGCCGAGCGCGGCCAGCGGCAGGGCGGCCACGTTGTAGGC
>NZ_VCJS01000109.1 GCF_005893125.1 Nonomuraea basaltis
GTCTTAGGGTCTCGTGGGCTCGGAGATGTGTATAAGAGGCAGCCGCGAGATCAGCCGGCCAGGCTGATCCCGAACTTGTCCAGCTGCTCCTTGTACTTCGCGGAGTCGCTCTGCAGGGCGCTGAGCACCTCCTGCGGGGCGACCTCCATCGGGGTGAGCGAGTTCTCCTCGTTGAACTTCTTGTACGCCTCCGTGGCGAACGTCTTCTTGGCGGCGTCCAGCAGCCGGGTCTTGACGTTCTCCGGCGTGCCCTTGGGCGCGGTCAGGAAACGGTACTGGGTCACGAGAACCTCGAAGCCCTGCTCCTTGGCCGTCTTCACGTCGGGCAGGAACGGGATGCGCTGCTCCGAGAACACCGCGAGCGGGACCAGCTTGCCCGCCTTGATGTTCTCGATCGCCTCGCCGATCTGCATGGTCGAGACGTCGACCTGGTTGCCGAGCAGCGCGGTCAGCGCGGGGGCGCCGCCGTCGAAGGGCACGGCGGTCGCCTCGATCCCGGCCGTCTTGAAGGTCAGCGCGGAGGCCAGCTGGGCGCCGGTGCCGACGCCGGTCGTGCCGTACCGGATGGTCTTGCCCGCCTTCTTCATGTCCTCGATGGAGGCGAAGCCGGACTTGGGGTTGGTCGCCATGACGTAGTCGTCGCGCGAGATCCCGGTGATGACCTCGAACGAGTCGATCTTCGTGGCCTCGGCGGGGGACACCGTGAGCGGCGTGATGGTGAAGAGCGAGGCGTTCTGGACGGCGATCTTGTAGCCGTCGGCCTTCGCGGACTGGAGCTCCTTGGCGTTGAGCGCGCCGTTGGCACCGGGCTTGTTGATGACCGGCGTGGAGACGCCGAGCTCCTTGCCCATGCCCTGGGCCAGCGCCCGGGTGATGAGGTCGGTCGAGCCGCCCGCGGACGCCCCCACACTGAACTCGATGTTGCCGGTCGGATACTCTCCGCTGCCGCCACCGGAGGAGGTCGTCTTGACCCCGCCGCACGCGGTCAGCGCGATCGCGGCGGCGGTGCCGAGGACACCCACAAGGATGCGGCGGGGGGTTGTCCGAGATGTCGGCATGGACTTCTCCTTCGTGCGGGGGTTCGCCGCGCGTGGTCTGCTGTGCCGCGGCGATCGGAGGGGCGATCGGAGTTACGTGAGGTTACGGCAGGGTTTCCGCTCTGTAGTCTCCGGAGACTAGGGACCAGCTTCGATGCCTGTCCAGGCTTAATTCGGTATCAAGTGATACTCTTTCCGCATCATGCTAACACTCGATCAGATCCGGGCATTCGTGGCGGTTGCTGAGGAGCTCCACTTCGGCCGCGCAGCTGATCGGCTCCGCATGACGCAGCCTCCGCTCAGCCGCCACATCCAGAAGCTCGAGCGCATGGTCGGCGTGACCCTCCTGGACCGCGACAACCGGCGCGTCGTCCTCACCGACGCCGGGCGGGCCTTCCTGGAGGACGCGCGGCGCATGCTCTCGCTCGTCGACACCGCGGGCGACCGGGCGCGCCGGATCGCGAGCGGCGCCGCAGGCACCGTACGCCTCGGCTTCACGGCGGTCTCGGCCATCAGCATGCTCGGCGCCCTGCTCAGGAGGCTCGCCGAGCAGCTGCCGGACATCGACGTCATCCTCCACGAGCGGGTGACCGCGGGGCAGGTCGACGGCCTGCTGCGCGGCGAGCTCGACCTGGGCCTCGCGCGCCCGCCCTTCGACATCGCCTCGCTCGACTCCCGGGTCGTCTTCCGCGAGCCGCTCTGCGTCATGGTCCCCGTCGGCCATCCGCTCGCCGGCCTCGACCGGGCGCTCGCCCCGGACGACTTCGACGGCCTGCCGGTGATCAGCTACAACCCGGTCCAGTCACGCTACTTCCACGAGCTCACCGTCCGGTTCCTCACCAACGCGCACCCCAGGATCGAGCAGCAGGTGCATCAGATCCTCACCGCCGCGCTCCTCGTGGCGGCCGGCCGGGGCGTGGCGCTGGCGCCGGCCAGCGCGCGATCGCTCGGCATCGACGGCATCGTCTTCTGCGACCTGGTCCGGGGCGGCGGCGACCCGCTGGACGGCGACGACGGCGCCAAGGGCGAGCCGGTCGAGCTGCACGTCATCTGGAATCGCGAGTCGACCAACCCCGCGCTCTGGCGGGTGCTCGACCTGCTTCCCGACCTCCAGATCGGCCGGTGATGCCCGGTCGGCATCACCGGATACAGAATTGCACTTGGACAGGAATCACCCCACCTCCATAGCCTGGCGACGTCAGACCTGACCGGCGGCGCGGGGGGATCCCACCGCCGCGTGTAAAGCAAAGGACCGTCCGCCATGCCTGATTTCTCGCCACAAGAGCTCGCCGCCCAGCTCAAAAGCGGCCTGTTGTCCTTCCCCGTCACCCATTTCACCGATGATCTGCGGTTCGACGAGGCGCGCTATCGGGAGCATCTCTCCTGGCTGAGCGAGTACCCGGTGGCCGGGCTGTTCGCCGCCGGTGGCACGGGTGAGGGCTTCTCGCTGACCCCCGCCGAGATCGACCAGGTGGTACGGGCGGCGGTCGGCGAGGTCGGCGGCAGGCTGCCGGTCGTGGCCCCCGCCACAGGCGGCACCGCCAACGCCGTCGCCCAGGCCCAGGCCGCCGAGGCCGCCGGAGCCGACGGCCTGCTCCTCATGCCGCCCTACCTCACCGAAGCCGGACAGGCTGGTCTGATCGAGCACGTCACCGCCGTCTGCCGGAGCACCGGCCTCGGCGTGATCGTCTACAGCCGTGCCAACGCGGTGCTGAACGACCGCTCCGTCGAGATCCTGGCCGACCGCAACGAGACCCTCGTCGGGTTCAAGGACGGCGTCGGCGACATCGAGAACCTCACCCGCATCTACGCCGGCGTCGGCGACCGCCTGGCCTACATCGGCGGCCTGCCCACCGCCGAGACGTTCGCCCTTCCGCTGCTCCAGCTCGGCATGAGCACGTACTCGTCGGCGATCTTCAACTTCGTCCCGCGGTTCGCGCTCGACTTCTACGCCGACGTCCGCGCCCAGAACAGGGACGCCGTCTACCGCCGCGTCCGCGAGTTCCTGATCCCGTACCTGGACATCCGCGACCGCATGAAGGGGTACGCCGTGTCGATCGTCAAGGCGGGCCTCACCGCCGTCGGGCGCCCGGCCGGACCGGTGCGGCCGCCGCTGCAGAACCTCACGGACGGCGAGCTCGCCGAGCTGACCGCCCTCATCAACAAGATCAGTTAGGGGCAGGGGCCGTGTCTCCCACCATCCAGCGCGTCGAGGTCGTCCCGGTGGCCGGGCACGACAGCATGCTGCTCAACCTCAGCGGCGCCCACGGACCGTTCTTCACCCGCAACGTCGTCATCACCACCGACTCCGACGGGCGCATCGGCCTCGGCGAGGTGCCCGGCGGCGAGGCGATCCGCCGGACCGTCGAGGAGGCGGGCGCGCTGCTGATCGGCGAGCCGGTGGCTCGCTACCGCAGCCTGCTGCGGTCGGTGGCGGCGCGGTTCGCCGACCGGGACGCCGGCGGTCGCGGCCTCCAGACGTACGACCTGCGCACCACCGTGCACGCCGTCACCGGCCTCGAGTCCACCCTGCTCGACCTGCACGGCCAGTATCTCGGCGTCCCCGTCGCCGAGCTGCTCGGCGACGGCCCGCAGCGCGACCGGGTGCCGATGCTGGGCTACCTCTTCTTCGTCGGAGACCCGGGTAAGACCGACCTCCCCTACCGCGTCGGCGACGCCGGCGAGGACAGCTGGTCGAAGCTGCGCCGCCAGGAGGCGCTCACGCCCGGCGCGGTGGTCGCGCTCGCCGAGGCGGCCGCCGAACGCTACGGCTTCGCCGACTTCAAGCTCAAGGGCGGCGTGCTGGCCGGCGAGGAGGAGGCGGAGACGGTCACGGCGCTGGCCCGCCGGTTCCCTGACGCACGGATCACTCTGGACCCCAACGGCGGCTGGCTGCTCGCCGACGCCGTCCGGCTGTGCCGCGGGCTCGGCGACGTCCTCGCCTACGCCGAGGACCCGTGCGGCGCCGAGGGCCGGTTCTCCGCCCGGGAGACGATGGCGGAGTTCAGGCGGGCCACCGGCCTGCGTACCGCCACGAACATGGTCGCCACGGACTGGCGCGAGCTGGCGCACGCCGTACGGGCCGCCGCCGTCGACATCCCGCTGGCCGACCCGCACTTCTGGACCATGGCCGGGTCGGTCCGCGTCGCCCAGCTCTGCCACGACTTCGGCCTGACGTGGGGCTCCCACTCCAACAACCACTTCGACATCTCCCTCGCCATGTTCACGCACGTCGGAGCGGCAGCCCCAGGCGAGATCACCGCGCTGGACACGCACTGGATCTGGCAGGACGGCCAGGCGCTCACGACCAGGCCGTTCCAGATCACCAACGGCGGCATCGACGTGCCCGCCACGCCCGGCCTCGGCGTCGAGCTCGACCGCGCGGCGCTCGACGCGGCCCACGAGCTCTACCTCGCACACGGCCTCGGCGCCCGTGACGACGCCGTCGCCATGCGGTACCTGGTGAAGGACTGGACGTTCGACCCGAAACGGCCCTGCCTCGTCCGCTGAGAAACCCGTCCCGGACATCACCTACTGTGGCTTCATGGGCATGGTCGGGACGGTCGGGCTTGTGTTGCATCCGCAGCGAGACTCCAAGAAGGCGATAGACACCATCCTGCGCTGGGCGGCAGGCAAGGGCGTCACCGTGCTCGGGCTCCATGAGGAGGTGGGGCGGATCGACTGCAGCGCCGTGGCGGTCGACGCCACCGCCCTCGTCGAGCGGGCCGACCTGCTGGTCGGGCTCGGCGGGGACGGGACGATGCTGCGCACCATGCGGCTGCTCGCCGGGCGGCCGACGCCCATCCTCGGGGTCAACCTCGGGCGGCTCGGGTTCCTCGCGGAGATCGACGTGGACGAGCTGGCCGACACGCTGTCGGCCATCGACGGCCACCGTTACACGATTGAGCCGCGCATGGCGATCAAGAGCCGGGTCGGGGACGTGGAGGTGACCGCGTTCAACGACATCGCGCTGGTCCGGATCCCCGGGGAAGGGCTGGCCGCGGTGTCCGTCACGGCGGCCGGCAGCGACTTCGTCAGGTTCGCCTCCGACGCTGTGATCGTGGCGACGTCCACCGGGTCCACCGCCTACAGCTTCTCCGCCGGAGGGCCCATCGTGTCGCCCCGGGTGGAGGCGGTCCTCGTCGTGCCCGCCGCGGCGCACTCCGCGTTCAACCGGGCCCTGGTGCTGCCCGCGGACGAGGAGGTGACGCTGCGGGTGCTGCCCACCAGCGGGCGGCTGGCGGTGGAGGTCGACGGGGCGGTGGTCGGGCACCTGTGCCCCGGCGACAGCGTCACGGTGACCGCGTGGCCGGGGGCGGCGAAGGTGGTACGGCTCGGCACCACGTTCTACGAGCGGGCGCGGCGGAAGCTGCGGGTGGACGGCAGCGCCGCGGTCGATTGAGCCCGCCGCTCCTCAGGTGCCCGCGCGGCGGTGGCGGGCGGACCGCTGCTCGGCGGGATCCCCCTGCGGGGCGCGGCCGGCGGGATCGCCTTGCGTGGCGCGGTCGGCGGGATGTGCGGTGGGGCCGTGGCCGATGCGCGCGGGACGTTCGGAGGGGCTGCTGGTGGCCGGGGTGAAGAAGCCGCCCTCTGGAGCCTCTGGAGCGGAGCGCTTCGGACGGCCGGCCGGGCCGGCGAAGAAGTCGTCGTCGTGACCATCGTCCGGGCGTGTGAAGAAGTCGTCGTCCGGGTCGTCCGGGCGGCTGAAGAAGCCGTCGCCGGCCGGCGACTCGGGGTCCTCGGCATGGCGGGCGCGCCGGGAGGCGGTCAGGGCCGCCAGCGCGGTGGTGATGGGCACGGCCGAGATCAGGCCGAGCGTGCCGGCGACGCTGCGGACGATCTCCTGGGCGATGACCGGCGTCGTCAGCACATGCCCGAGGGGCTGCTCGCCGATGCTGAACAGCAGCAGCAACGGCAGCGACGCCCCCGCGTACGCCAGGATGATCGTGTTGATCACCGAGGCGATGTGCGCCCGGCCGATCCGGCCGGCCGCCCGGTAGAGGCGGGTGAACCCGTACGTCGGGTTGGCCTGCGCCAGCTCGGCCACCGTCACCGCCTGCGTGACCGTGACGTCGTCGAGCACCCCCAGCGCGCCGATGATGATTCCGGCCAGCAGCAGCCCCCGCGTGTCGATCGGCAGGCTCATGCCCAGGGTCAGCGCGGCGTCGTCGGTGATGCCGTTGAGCTCGGCGATCTCCAGCGCGCCGTACGACAGCGCGCCGGTGAGCGCGAGGCTCGCGAGCGTGCCCAGCACGGCCATCGACGTGGACGGCGAGAAGCCGTGCGTCAGGTAGAGCACGGTCAGCATGATCGCAGCCGCCCCGACGATGGCCACCAGCATGGGCGGCTTGCCCTCGAGGATCCCGGGGATGACGAAGGTCAGCAACAGCACGAACGTGATCGCCAGCCCCACGAGCGCGGTCACGCCGCGCCAGCGGCCGAAGGCGATCACCGCCAGCGCGAACGCCGCCCCGAACAGCCCCAGCGGCACGGCCCGGTCGTGGTCGGAGATCTGGTAGCCGCCGTCCGCGTCGCGCAGCAGGATCACGTCGTCGCCCGCGGCGAAGCGCTGCGCCCCCGGACCGCTCGGCAGGCGGAGCGCGACGTCTTTGTTCACGTCCGGGCCCTCGCCTACCTTGACCGTGGCGTTCCCGCAGGTGGCCGGGTCCGGCTGGGGCGCGCCCTCGGAGGCGGCGGGGCAGGGCTTGAGCGTGACACTGGTGACCGTGCCCGTGAGCCGTTCGACGCCGGCCTGCGGCGGGGCGGCGTTCTGCCCGCCGTCCGGCCAGAGCCACAGCAGGCCCGCCAGCGTGACGATCGCCAGCGGGACCAGCACGGCCAGACTGGCCATGAGCGTGCGCCGCGAGCTCGGGACGGCGGTGCCATGCGCGTGATTGGCGCCCATCGACGTGAAGGTCCTCCTCGAGTGACGAATAGTGACAGTACTGCACGGCGGAGGTCAGGGTAGGCGTAAAGCATGGCATGGCTGGTCGGCACCTCAGGGTGGCAGTACAAGGACTGGCGGGGAGTGCTGTATCCGGAGGGGGTGCCGCAGCGGCTCTGGCTGGAGGTGTACGCGCGGGAGTTCCCGACCGTGGAGAGCAACAACGCCTTCTACCGGCTGCCCAAGCCCGAGACGTTCGCCGCCTGGCGGGAGCGCACGCCGGACGGGTTCGTGATCGCCGTCAAGGCCAGCAGGTTCCTCACCCACATCAAGCGGCTGGCCGATCCCGAGGAGCCGGTCGAGCGGCTGATGGGCGCGGCCGCGGCGCTGAAGGAGAAGCTGGGCCCGATCCTGCTGCAGCTCCCGCCGACGCTCAGGGCCGAGCCCGGCAGGCTCGACAGGTGCCTGGCATGCTTCCCGCGCGACGTGCGGGTGGCCGTGGAGCCGCGGCACGTGTCCTGGTGGACCGACGAGGTGCGCGACATCATGCGAGCCCACGGCGCCGCCCTGTGCTGGCCGGACCGGCTGGGCCGGCCGCAGAGCCCGCTCTGGCGCACCGCCGAGTGGGGGTACGTGCGCATGCACCAGGGCCGGGCCGGCGTCGAGTACGGCGACACCTCCCTGCGGACCTGGGCCGGCCGGGTGCGCGAGGCCGGCTGGGAAGACGCCTACGTGTACTTCAACAACGACCTGGGAGGCGCGGCCGTGCGCAACGCGCGACGATTTGCCAGACTTCGCTAGTGCACACACGGCTGTACAGAAACGGCGCCCTCGTGAAGGAGGGCTTCCCTATCGAGGACGTCTCCGATTACGTGGACGACCCCGGCAACACGGTCTGGTTCGACCTGTGCTCGCCGGCGCCCCAGGATCTCGGCGTCATCGGGGACGAGCTGGGGCTGCACGAGCTGGCCGTCGAGGACGTCCTCACCGACCACCAGCGCCCTAAGGTGGACATTTACGACAACCACCTGTTCATCACCGTGTACGGCGTGCACTTCGACCAGGACCGGCTCGACCCCGTCGAGGTGAACATCTTCGTCACCGCCAACGCCCTGGTCACCGTCCGCGAGAACGACCACTTCGACATCCGCGAGGTGGTCGGGCGCTGGGACGCCGCCTCCCGCCTGGCCGGGCACGGCGTGACGTTCCTGCTGCACGGCCTGCTCGACTACGTGGTCGACAGCCAGTTCGACCTGGTCCAGGACCTCGACGAGCAGGCCGAGGCCCTGGAGGAGTCGCTGTTCGAGGAGGACGTGCACGACGCCAGGGAGCTGCAGCGCGCCATGTACGAGCTGCGCAAGAACACCACCAGGCTCCGCAAGATCGCGATGCCGATGCGCGAGGTGATCGGCACCCTGCTCCGCCGAGACCAGGATCTCATCGCCGATCCCGTGATGGCCCCGTACTACGAGGACGTCCGCGACCACGTGCTGCGCACGACGGAATGGGTGGACTCGATCCGCGACATGCTCGCGAACGTCCGCGAGACCCGCCTCGCCCAACAGGGTTTCCGGCTCAACGAGATCATGAAGCGAGTCACCAGCTGGGCCGCGATCATCGCGGTGCCCACCGCGATCACCGGCTTCTACGGGCAGAACGTCCCCTACCCCGGCGAGGGGCAGTCGTGGGGCTTCTGGATGTCCATGGTGCTCGTGGCGGTGGCGTCGGCGCTGCTCTACTCGGTGTTCAAGAAGAAGGACTGGCTGTAGGCGCAGACTCCGCAGCCTGCGATGGACCGCTGAACGCGGCCCCATCGTAGGCGCAGACTCCGCTGCCTGCGATGGACCGCTGAACGCGGCCCCATCGTAGGCGCAGACTCCGCTGCCTGCGATGGACCGCTGAACGCGGCCCCATCGTAGGGCGGGCGGCAGGGCTCGCCCCGGCCGTCCAGCGTCAGCTCCACCGCCACCCGTACCTCGGCGGCGCCCGAGTCGGGGTAGAGCGGCAGGCAGCGGCCGCCCGCCACCAGCGTCCTGCGGCCGATCGAGGTGGTGAGCAGCGACAGCTCGTCGTACGTGGCGGGCGTGGCCAGCAGCAGCAGCCACGCGCCCGCCTCCGTCCGGCTCCGCGTGCCCTCCAGCGCGTAGTAGTCGAGGACGTTCTCGCTGGCCGAGACGACCGCCCGCATGGTGAAACGACGCCCCTCGACCGTGAACACCTCCGCCGAGGGCGCCTTGTAGATCGAATGCACGTACCCGATCGCGAAGCCGCCGGAGATCGGCAGGCCGTTCACGGTGAGGCGCCCGGCGCCGCCGCCGGAGCCGAGCGCCATCACCGCCGCGATCGCCAGGAGGAGTCTGATCAGGCCTTTTCCTTGAAGTAGCGGGCGGCGCCCGGGTGCAGCTCGACCGGGGCCACCTGCTGGCCCAGCGTCAGGTCGAGCTTCTTCGCCTCCGGGTGCACGGCCGACAGCTCGGCCTTCTTCTCGAACAGGGTCTTGGTGATGTCGTACGCGAGCTGCTCGCTCATCTTGTCGGGCACCAGCAGCACGTTGGCGACGCCGACGGTCTTGACCGTGCCGTCCAGCTTGTAGGTGGACATGTCGACGTCGAGCCCGACGTACTGCTCCCCGAACGTCGTGCGCATCTTCTCCAGCACGTCCGCGGTGTCGAGCAGCTTCATGTCCGGCTTGCTCGTGGCCAGGTCGGTGATGCCCGCCGTGGGCAGCCCGCCGACCCAGAAGAACGCGTCGATCGTGCCGTCCTTGGCGGCCTGCACCGACTCGTTGATCGACAGCTGCTGCTTGGTGATGTCGGTGTCGGGGTTCAGGCCGGCCGCCTCCAGCATGCGCCTGGCCACGACCTGGGTGCCGGAGTTGGCCGGGCCGAGCGAGACGCGCTTTCCCTTCAGGTCGGCCACCTTGGTCGCGGTGACGCCGGGGGCGACCACGACGTGCGTGTAGTTGTCGTAGATGCGGGCGATCGCCTTGACCGGCTGCTTAGCGGTGAAGGTGTCCTTGCCGTTGACGGCGTCGGCCGCGGTGTCGACCTGGGAGAAGCCGATGTCGGCCTTGCCGCTCGCCAGCAGCTTGATGTTCTCCACGGAGGCCGAGGTGACCGACGCGGTGGCCTGGGTGTTGGCGATGTTCGCCGACAGCTGCTTGGCCAGGCCGCCGCCGTACACGTAGTAGACGCCCGTCGTGCCGCCCGTGGCGATCGACAGCCGGTTGCCCGATCCGCCCCCGCCTCCGCCTCCGCCGCAGCCCGCCACGGTCAGGACGGTTGCGGCGATTATCGCAAAGATCCGCTTCACGCTGGGTCCCTTCTCCTTCTTCTGACGAGGTGCACGGCACCGGCCACGGCCAGCATGGCCAGGCCCGCGACGATGGGGAGGGGCTCGAGGAACAGCAGCAGCACCGCGGCCACCGCCGCCAGCAGCCGCTCCGGCCAGCCGGACAGACCGCCCGTGGCCATGGCGAGGGCGGCCACCGCGACCGCCGAGACCGCGCCCATCAGCAGCACGGTCCCGATCGGGCCCTGCCCGAGCAGGGCCTGCCCGTTCGGCGTCAGCACGAACGCGAACGGCACCAGGAACGCCGGCAGCGTGTACCGCCAGGTCATCATCATCGTCTTGTACGTGTTCCCACCGGTGATCGCGGCCGCCGCGACCGCGGACAGCGCCGTTGGCGGGCTCACCTCCGACAGCACCGCGTAGTAGAAGACGAACATGTACGCCTCGGCCTGCGCGACCCCGAGAGAGGTGAGCGCCGGACCGATGATCACGGCGGCGATGATGAAGCTGGCGGTCACCGGCACGGCCAGGCCCAGCAGCATGACCGCGAGACCGGCCATGACCGTGGTCAGGATCAGGTTGCCGGCGGCGAAGTCCACGATGATCGCGCTGAGGTTCAGCCCGAGGCCCGTCTGGGTGATGACGCCGACGATGATGCCCGCCGCCGCGCACACCGCGGTCACCGGCAGCACCTCCAGCGTGCCCTTGGCCAGCGCCTGCCCGACGCGTTTGGGGCCCATCCGGTTCTTCGGGTCGAGGAACGACAGCCCGAACGCGACGGCGGTGGCGATCACCACGGACTGGAACGCCGACCGGTCCATCGCCATCAGCACGACGATGAGGATGAGCGAGCTGAAGTGGTAGCCGAAGCGCAGCAGCAGCCGGCTCGCCTTGGGCGCGTCCACCGGCACGGCGCGGGTGCCGAAGCGGCGCGAGTCGACCTCGATGGCCAGGAAGATGCCCAGGTAGTACAGGATCGTGGGGATCGTCGCGTACAGGAGCACCTGGAGGTAGCTGACCCTGAGGTACTCGGCGATGATGAACGCCGCGGCGCCCAGCGTGGGCGGGGACAGGATCGCGCCGATGCCGCCGGCCGCCAGGATGCCGCCCGCCGCCTCCCTCGGGTAGCCGGCCCGCCGCAGCACCGGCCAGGCCACGCTGCCCAGGCTGACGGTGGTGGCCACGCCCGAGCCGGACACGGTGCCGAGCAGGAAGCCGGCCGTGGTGACGGTACGGCCGGGGGCGGAGCGGGAGTTGCGGAAGGCGGCGAAGCTCAGGTCGATGAAGAACCGGCTCGCGCCCGAGAAGTCCAGCACCGCGCCGTAGATCGTGAACAGGATGATGTAGCTCGCGGCCACCTGCATCGGGACGCCGAAGAAGCCCTCGGTGCCGGTGTAGAGCTGCGACACGATCTGACCGAGGTCGAAACCGCGATGCCCGATCGTCCAGTCAATCGGCAAATATGAGCCGTAATAGGCATAAATCAGGAAAAGCAGGCAGATGATGGTCAGAGCCCAGCCGACGGTCCGCCGTACCGCCTCCAGCAGCAGCACCGTCAGCGCCAGCCCCGCCACGATGTCCAGGTCCGTCAGCGCGGCGCCCGAGCCTCGGTCGCGGAACGCGTCCATGTCGAGCAGCGGGTAGACCAGCACGGCCAGCGCGGCGGCGGCCAGCAGCCAGTCGGCGACGCTCGGCCACTCGGGGCGGCGCGTCCCCTCAGGATGCGCCACCGCCCGCGCCACGCCCTCCAGCGGGTCGGCCTGGCTGCCCGGGGGCGCGGCCGGGGTGTCCCCGGCGGGACGGCGCCGCAGCAGCCGGTTCAGCCACGACGACATCCCTGAGCGGTAGCACAGGAAGACCAGCGGCAGCGCCACCGCCAGGAACGTCATCCGATGTTCGAGAGCCTCGACCGGCCGGAACACCACCGCCAGCGAATAGACCGACAGCAGCCCGCCGACGATCCACACGCCGAGCCGGAGCGCCCCGCCGAGCTGCCGTGCCGGTCGTTCCTGTTCGTGGGCGGAGACCAGTTCGGCCTGACGATCGCTCAGCTCGGTCAAGTGTCCTCCCCGACATGGCGCGTTGCAGGGACTTTACGAGCCGGTTAGGTGATCAGGGAAGACTCCGTTACCCGATTGATTTCCCGCCGTCGGAACAAAGGTCGCGAATCAGCCGCCAACTGTTCGATGGGCACCTCGCCCGCCTGGCTGCCGTCGCGCAGCCGCACCGCCGCCTGCCCGCTCGCCACCTCGCGCGGCCCCACCACGAGCTGGTACGGCACCAGCCGGTGCGCCCTGATCCTGGCCCCCAGACTGCCCCGGCCGGCGGGCGCCAGCTCCGCCCGCAGCCCGGCGGCCACGCAGCGCCGCAGCACGTCCTCGGCGGCGGCCTGCTCGGCGTCCGACAGCGGCAGCACCACCGCCTGCACGGGCGCCAGCCACGCGGGGAACGCGCCGCCGTGCACCTCGATGAGGTGCGCGACCAGGCGTTCGATGGCGCCGACGACGCTGCGGTGCACCATGACGGGCCGGTGGCCGCCGACGTAGCCCAGGTCGAAGCGTTCCGGCTGGAAGTGGTCCACCTGGACGGTCGACAGGGTGCTCTCGCGGCCGGCGGGGTCGGCGATCTGGACGTCGATCTTCGGTCCGTAGAACGCGCCCTCGCCGTGCTCCTCGTCGTATTCCAGGCCGCGCTCCTTCAGCGCCTCGCGCAGGACGGCTTCGGAGCGTGCCCACATGGCGGGGTCGTCGACGAACTTGTCGCCGTCGCCGCGCAGCGACAGCCGGTAGCGCGCGGCCCGGATGCCGAGCCGGGCGTGCGCGGCCTCGATCAGGCCGAGCGCGGCCGACACTTCGGCGGCGGCCTGCTCGGGCGGGCAGAACACGTGCCCGTCATTGAGCTGCATGGCCCGCACCCTGGTCAGGCCGCCGAGGACGCCGGACAGCTCGGAGCGGTACTGGCCGCCCAGCTCGGCGATGCGCAGCGGCAGCTCGCGACGGGTGCGCTGGCGGGAGCGGTAGATGAGCGCGTGGTGCGGGCACAGGCTGGGTCTCAGCACGAACTCCTCCCCGCCCACGTTCATGGGCGGGAACATGTCCTCCGCGTAGTGCGCCCAGTGGCCGGAGCGTTCGTACAGCTCGCGTTTGCCCAGCACGGGAGAGTTGACGTGCTGGTAGCCGTTGCGGCGCTCCAGCTCGTGGACGTAGTCCTCGATGGCCTTGCGCATGGCCGCACCGGCGGGCAGCCAGTAGGGCAGGCCGGAGCCGATCAGCGGGTCGGTGTCGAAGATGCCCAGCTCGCGGCCGAGTCTGCGGTGGTCGTTCATGATCATCCTTTCCAGGGAAAGGGCGAACGACCGAGCTCCCGGGCATTCGCCCGGGAAGCGTGGATTCAGCGCGCCGGGACGAGGTCCGGCGTCGTCGTGACGAAGACGTGAGCGCGCTGCATGCCTCTCACCGTAGCACTCGAGGGGGCGTGAAAAAATCTTTCAAGAGAACCCCAAGGAATGGCAAATGATATAAAGGCTCCGTGGCCGAGATCACTCTGGACTTCTGCCAGCTGCAGGCGTTCGCGGAGGTCGGCTACCAGGTGGCGGGCGCCGGTGGCGCGCACGGGGCGATGGCCGCGCTGCGCCGGGTGGTCTCGCTGGACGCGTACGAGTTCGTCGCGTTCGATCCCGCCACGGGGCGGCACCGCAGCGTCGTGGCGGACGGGCACCGGCGCATCGACCGGGACGCCGCCGAGGAGTACGCCGGGCTGGAGGCGTACCGCAGGGCTCTGGCCACCCGGGCGCCGGTGAGCATGCCCGAGCCGGGCACCGAGCGTTACTTCCGCCGGCATTTGGCCCCGTACGGGTGGCGAGCCGGGCTGACCGCGCCGCTGTTCCTGAGCGAGGGCCGATTCACGGGGCTGCTGCACCTGGCGTCCAGGGAGGCGTTCCCGCGGCTCACCGGCGCGCTGGTGGCGGCGGTGAGCCCGATGCTCGCGCACGTCACCGACCTGACCAGGTGCGTGATCGACCCGGTGGGCCTGCCGGCCGACTTCCGCGCGGTCGCCTTCGACCGGGTCGGCACCCGGCGCGAGGTCCCCGGCCGGGAGGTGTCGGCCGCGTTGTGGGACGACCCCGCGATGGCCGCGTACGCCCGGGCGTTCATCGACTCGCGCCAGCTGAGCAGGCACGGGCTCTGGCTCGACGGCGACGCGCGCTGGCACGAGTTGCGGCTGCTCAGGGCCGGTGTCGGCTACCAGGGGGCGCTGCAGGGGGCCGTCGCGGCCGAGCGGCCGTGCCCGCTGCCGTACGACCTGACCGGCCGCGAGGTGGACGTGCTCACGCGGGTGGCGGCCGGCGACTCCAACCCGCAGATCGCCGCCGCGCTCGTGCTCAGCGTCCGCACGGTGACCACCCACCTGGAGCACATCTTCGCCAAGCTCGGCTGTGACAGCCGCACCCGGCTCACCACCAAGGCCCTCGCCGAGGGTCTGTGCCGCCTCGACGTCTAAACGGCCACGGCGGGCATTCTTGCCTGCAGCAGCTCGAACCAGACCGTCGTCGAGCCGTCCTCGCGGGTGAAGCCCCAGCGGTGGCTGAGCGCCTCGATCAGCGGCAGCCCCCGCCCGCTGGTGGCCTGCCCGCCGGAGGCCGGAGTGCTGGAACGGCACACGCACGGCGGCCCGTCGGACCCGGCGTCCGCCACGCACACCCGTACCGCCGACTCCGAGCTGGTCACGGTCACCGTGAACGAGCCGCCCGACCCCGACCTGGTGTGCAGGATCGCGTTGGTGGCCAGCTCGCTGGTGAGCAGCACCACGTCGTCGTAGAACGGATGATCGCGGCCCAGCGCGGCCGTCACGATCCCCCTGGCCCTGGACACCTGGGAGGGTACCCCCGGCAGCCGGACCACGAGATCGCGCGAGCCGGGCGGATCACCCCCGTTGATACGGTGAAAATCCGGCGGTGCCACGGCGACCTCCCCCATAGTCGAGCCCCTATCCCTCAGGCTGCGTTATGAGACGCGCCGGTGGTGGCCCGGAGTTATCGCGAAAAGGTAGGAATGCCCTTTCCCAAGGTCGCCTGCACGACCGCCGGCGGCTACCGAGTACGCTGCGATCGACGAGTCGTCTAGGCCCATAGGGGAGTCGTCGAGGCCCGTAGGGGAGCGAAGGAGGTCGCGTGAGCAGCCTGGAGGCCGTCTGGGTGCAGCCGTACGACCGGCCGGGGGCGGCGGTCGTGACCGGGGTCTTCGACATCCTGCACGTGGGACACGTGCGCTACCTGGGCGCGGTGGCGGCCCGCGGGCTGCCGCTCGTCGTCGGCGTCGAGGACGATCCGCGCGTGCGCGCCTGGAAGGGGCCGAGCCGGCCGTTCAACCCGTCGGCGGAGCGGGCCGAGGTGCTGGCCGCGCTCCGCTTCGTGACCGGCGTGTTCATCGTGACGGGCCCGCCCGAGGCGAACGGGCCGGAGGACTACATCGACCTGCTCGCGCCGATGCGGCCGGGCGCGCTGGCGCACACGGCGGGCGACCCGCACGCGGGCGCCCGCGCCGCCGCGGCCGCGATCCTGGGCGCCGACTGCTGGGAACTGGAGGCCATTCCGGGCCGCTCCACGACCCGGATCGTGAACGCGGCCGGCAAGGGCTGACCCCCGGGTCACGCGTCGTCCACCCGCCGCAGGCATTCACGCCGCCACCGGCATCGGCCAAGGGCGCTGGAGCCGGTCGTTGGTGCTACCCCATGCGGGTCCTTCGGCGAAGGGCGGCGCATGATCGCGTAATCTTTCATCACATGACGGCTGACCTGGTGGCGAAACGGGTGACGAATCTGCTGGCGCCCCAGGTGCTGGTGATCCTCATGCCGCCCGTCGTCGGCCTGCTCGCGCAGGGGTGGAGCGGCGCGGCGTGGGGCCTGGTGGCCTCGGCGTTCTGCGGCGGCGTGCCGGCGGCGGTGATCGCGGTGGGCGTGCGGTCCGGACGTCTCGACTCGCATCACATCGTGGACCGGGCACGGCGCACCGGCCCACTGCTCGCGGCTGTGGCGGCCGTGCTGGTGGCGCTGGCGCTGCTGGTCGTGCTGGGCGCGCCGACGCTGCTCGTCGCCACCGTGACCGCCATGCTGGCGGCGCTGGCCGTGACCGTGCCGATCACGCTGCGGTGGAAGATCTCCTTTCACGCCGCCGTGTCCGCGGGCACGGTCGTGGTGCTCGCCCACGTGCTGCCCGCCTGGCCGGCCGCGATCGCCGGGGCCGCCGTCGTGGCGCTGGTGTGCTGGGCCCGGGTACGCCTGGCGCACCACACCTGGGCGCAGGTGGCCGCGGGGGCGGCGGCCGGCACGCTGACGACGTGGGCGACACTGGCGGCGTTCGGCATCGAATAACCGGAATAGGCGCGTCGCTGCCGGGGTTGCCGCGAGCATGGATGCTGGCAATCGCGGCCGGGTACGCGTCGAGCGGACGGCCAAGCGCGTGAGGACCTATCTGGGCGGCCGGGTGGTGGCCGACACCACCTCCGCCCTTCTGGTGTGGGAGGTCCCGTACTACCCCACCTTCTACTTCCCGCTGACGGACGTGGACGAGGCCGCGCTCAAGGCGACCGGGACCACCAAGCACTCCCCGAGCAGGGGCGATGCCGTCGTCCACACGGTGACCTCCGGCACGGCGGAGGCGGCCGAGGCGGCGCTGGCGTACCCTGACTCGCCGCTGGAGGAGATCCGCGGCCACGTCCGCTTCGACTGGGACGCCATGGACGCCTGGTTCGAGGAGGACGAGCAGGTCTACTTCCACGCGCGCGATCCGTACACGCGGGTGGACATCCTGCCCAGCTCGCGGCACGTGCGGGTCGAGGTGGACGGCGTCACCGTGGCCGACTCGCGCAGCGCGCGCATCCTCTTCGAGACGGGGCTGCCCGCCCGCTACTACCTGCCGAAGACGGACGTACGGCTCGACCTGCTCGAACACACCGACACCGTCACCCACTGCCCGTACAAGGGCTCGGCGGAGTACTGGTCGGTCAACGGCAAGAAGGACCTGGCCTGGTCCTACCCGACGCCGCTGCCTGAGAGCGAGCGGATCGCCGGGCTGGTCGCGTTCTACAACGAGAAGCTCGACATTTACATCGACGGCGAGCTGGAGGAGCGGCCGAAGACCAAGTTCTCCTGACCAAGCGAAGAGCTCGGCTGCCACGTAAACGGCGATGGCATCGAACCGGCTTCGTCCCGTCACGCCTGTCCAGGAGGAAGCCCGCCGCCTGGTCGATCCGCTGGAGCGGCCTTTCGCGTGGCGGTGAGGTATGTGACTGCAGCTGTAAAGGCGAGCAGTGCGGTCCAGACGTTGAGGCGCAGACCGAGGATGTGGTGGGCGGGGTCGATGCGGAGCCACTCGATCCAGGCGCGACCGGCGGTGTAGGCGGCGGCGTAGAGCGCGAATGTCCGGCCACGGTCGAGCCGGAACCGCCGTTCGGCCCAGACGACGAACCCCGCCACGCCCAGGTTCCACAGCGACTCGTAGAGGAAGGCCGGGTG
Source organism: Nonomuraea basaltis (assembly GCF_005893125.1). Taxonomy (GTDB): domain Bacteria; phylum Actinomycetota; class Actinomycetes; order Streptosporangiales; family Streptosporangiaceae; genus Nonomuraea; species Nonomuraea basaltis. The sequence goes on from NZ_VCJS01000109.1 coordinate 17,725, forward strand.
GTAGGTGGCCGTGGATTCCATACCGGGTGGCCGATGGGCGGGGTCGATCTCCAGCGCCCAGGGCAGGGTTGTCGGCCTGCCGTACAGCTCCTGGTTGAACCAGTTGCCCCAGCGGGCGATCGCCTGCCCGAGCGCGATCCCGGGCGCGACGGCGTCGGCGAAGTCGCGCAGCGCGATGCCGCGCCGGCGGCAGGCCAGCCACGCGCCCACCGCGCCGCCCGCGACGGCGCCCCAGATGCTGATCCCGCCCTCCCAGATCGCGAACGCGCGCAGCGGGTCGTTGCCGGGGCCGAAGTACTGCTGCCAGTCGGTGGCCACGTGGTAGAGCCGGGCACCGACCAGGCCGAACGGCACGGCCCAGGTGGCGATGTCCCCGACCGCGCCAGGCTCGCCGCCGCGAGCGACCCAGCGGCGCTGGGTCACCCAGATGCCGACGAGGACGGCGAGCAGCATCAGCAGGGCGTAGGCGCGGATCGGGAGCGGGCCGAGGTGCCAGACGGCTTGGGTCGGGCTGGGGATGGCGGTCACGCCGTCGAGTCTGGTTCCGGCACGGCGGCGCCCGCATCGAGCGGAATGCTGATTACGTGATCAGTCGACTGGTTGATGCCGAACGGACGGGTGGTTGATTATCGTCGGTGGTGTGGAGTCCTGGGAGCGGTCGCGGCGCCGGTGGCAGCACGCCTTCTTCGCCTCATGGCTGGTGCTGACCTCGGCTGGACCCCTGACGGAGGCGGGCCAGGTACTCCCGGTGGTGCTGGTGGCCGGGCTGGCCGCTTGGTATGCGGTGTGGTTCGTGCTGCGCACGCCGCCCCCGGGTGACGTGCCCGTGCCATACGTGCTCGGCGGTGGGTTGCTCTGGCTGGGGCTGTTCGCCCTCGATTCCTCCTTCCTGGTGGTCGTGCTGAGCGTGCTCGTGCCGTACTGCATGGACGCCGTGCGGGTCGGGCTGGTCGCGGTGGTGTCGTGTGCCGGGGGCTGGCTGTGGCATCGTTTCCACGCGACCGGGTCAATCACCTGGGCCGAGATCGCCATCGCCGCGCTGATCGCGATCAGCGCGGCCACCGCGGTCGGATACTTCAGCTCGGTGTCCCGGCAGAGCGCCGAGCGCAAGCGGCTCCTCGATCAGCTGCAGGCCGCGCAGGAGGCGCGGGCGGCGGCCGAACGGCAGGCGGGCGTGGCGGCCGAGCGGCAGCGGCTGGCCCGCGACATCCACGACAGCCTGACCCAGGGGTTCGCCAGCGTGGCGATGTTGCTGGAGGCGGCCCAGGCGACCCTGCCGGACAACAAGCACCTGACCCAGGCGCTGCGGGCGGCACGGGAGAATTTGGCGGAAAGCCGCCGGGTGGTGAGAGCGCTGCGACCCGGCCAACTCGACGAGTGCGGCCTACCGGAGGCCCTGCAGCTGCTGGCCGGCCGGCTGTCGGATGAAACCGGCATCGACGCGCACACCGTGATCACCGGCAAGCTCCGGCCGCTCCAAGCCCAGGCCCAGGCGGAGCTGCTGCGCGTGGCGCAGGAGGCGGTGGCCAACGTTCGCCGCCATGCCCGCGCCGAGCAGGTCACGCTGACCCTGTCGTATATGGAGGACCTGGTCGTGCTCGATGTCCACGACGACGGCGACGGTTTCGATCCGGGGCGGGCCGCCTTCGGACACGGCCTTTCGATCATGCGGGAGAGGATGGAGCAGCTCGGCGGCACGCTACTCGTGGAAAGTGCCCCGGGTGCGGGCGCCACAGTGGTGGCCAGCCTCCCAGCGGTGGCTTTGAGCGGGGCGCGATGACCGTCCGGGTCCTGATCGCCGACGACCACCCGGTGGTCCGCGACGGCATACGGGCGATGCTCGGCACCCAGGACGACCTGGAGGTGGTCGGCGAAGCGGTCTCCGGCGCAGATGCGGTGCGGCTGGCACGCGACTTGCGGCCCGACGTCACCCTGATGGACCTGCAGCTGCCCGAGATCGACGGCGCGACGGCGATCAGCCGGATCCGCGAACATGACCCAGGCGCCAAGGTGATCGTCTTGACCACTTACGACACCGATGGCGACATCTCCCGCGCCATCGACGCGGGAGCCATCGGCTACATGCTCAAGGACGCCGGCCGTGAGCAGCTGTTCGACGCGATCCGGGCGGCGGCGCGAGGGGAGAGCGCCCTGTCGCCGGCGATCGCGACCCGAGTGTTGTCGTGGGCGCGTGCCGATGCTCCCGATGCCCTCAGCGGTCGGGAGGTCGAGGTTCTCGGCGCGGTCGCCCAGGGGATGAGTAACAAGGCCATCGCCGCCCACCTGTGCATCAGCGAGGCCACGGTCAAGACCCACCTGCTGCACATCTTCGCCAAGCTCGGCGTGGACGACCGCACCGCCGCAGTGACGGTCGCCGCTTCCCGCGGCATCATCCGGCTGGGCGGTTAGCTGCTTCAGCTCAGAGATGGGAGTCCGGGGTGTGCCGCTTGGTGCCACACCCGGGACGCCACGACAAGAACCTGAGCCGGCGTCAGGGGGCCGTCCAATGGGGGTCGCGGCCGAGGTAGCGCAGGAGGGTCGCGACGTCGTCGTCGCCCGTCTCCGGCTCCAGGGCCGCGGCGTACGCGCCCCAGGCGCGCAGCGGCTCGACGATCTCCTTGGCGACCCGCAGCAGGGGCTGCGCCAGTTCGGGCGTGAGCGGCGACGGCGCGCCCGCGGCCATGGCGATGTCCCAGGCGTGCACGGCCGCGTCGAGCGCGCACGCCGTGGACCCGGACCACGGGGACATCTTGTGCGGCGGCACCGGCGTCGGCACCTCGGCGGCGTCCCGGTCGACGCCCGCCCACGCCTTGGCCGAGCGGGCCAGGGCGTCCTCCAGGAACGCCGCCGGGTCCTCCTCCAGCACGCCGGACGGGTCGAACGGGTTGAAGGAGGGGCCGGGCTCGCCGGTCAGCGCCGAGGCGAAGCCGATCTGGTCACCGACGGCGTGCTGGAAGACCTTGGTGACGCTCCAGCCCGCGCAGGGCGTGGGCAGGTCCCAGCCGCCGGCGGGAACGGCGCCGACCGCCTTGCGCAGCGCCTCGTGCGACGCGTCCAGAACGTCCCAGCCGCTGGAGATCGTGGTGTCGCTCATCGGTGACTCCCTTTTTCGTCGGTTCCTCCACTCTACCAGAACGGAATGCTTTATTCCACTATTTGACCCCTCCCGGCCGCCTCGGCGACCAAGCCCCTGATCAGCATGTCCAGGGCGTGCTCGAAGTCCGCCGCCGGGTCCACGCCCCGCTGCGTTCCGCGCAGCAGCCTGCTGAAGTGCGGCAGCGCCACCGGGTCCATCTCGCGGATGTACGCGCCGACCTGCCGGCCGCCCGCATGCTCCCCGGGATCCCCGGTGAACCCGCCCGTGGACATCATCAGTGAGCCGAACACCAGGCTGTTCACCGCGCCCAGCGCCCGCCACGTGCCCACGTCGTCGAACCCCGCCTGAAACAACGCGCCGGCCAGGGCGTCGATCGGCTGAAGCGCGCGTACCGACGTCGGGTTGGACTGGTCGGTGACCAGCGCGAGCGGCACCACCGGATGGCGGCCGAACGCCCGGTACATGCTCAGCGCCAATTCCCGGACCTGCTCCTGCCACGCCAGCGCCCTGTCCGGCCGCTCGACTTGGGCGAACACCCGCTCCGCGATGCCGTCGAGGATGTCGGCCTTGTTCGAGACATGGTTGTAGTGGCGGACGTCGCTCAGGACGCCTTGGGTGTCGTGGCCACGCTCGCCGACGGGCGGGCCCTGCGCGGGGCGTACCTGGTGGGGTGCGACGGCGGGCGGAGCGCGGTGCGCAAGCGGTCGGGGTTCGCGTTCGAGGGCACGCCGCCGACCATGACCGGGCGGACCGCGGTGGCCGAGCTGGCCGACCCGGGGGCGATCGCGTCGTCGCTGCGCAGCCCGGGCGGGCTGGTCAACCTGTCGCTGGTGCCCGGCGAGATCGCCACGGTGGAGTTCGACGGAGGGCCCGACGGCCGGGACGGGCCGATGACGGCCGAGGAGCTGCGGGCCAGCCTGCGGCGGGTGACCGGCCTTGACGTCGTGGTCAGGCGGGTGGAGACCGGGATCCGGTACAGCGACAACACGCGGCACGCGGAGACGTACCGGAAGGGGCGGGTGCTGCTGGCGGGGGACGCGGCGCATGTGCACTCGCCGATCGGCGGGCAGGGGCTCAACCTGGGGCTGCAGGACGCCGTCAACCTGGGGTGGAAGCTGGCCTTCGTCGCTCGGGGGCGCGCGCCTGAGAGCCTGCTCGACACCTACACCGATGAGCGGCATCCGGTGGCGGCCCGGGTGCTGCGCAACACCCGGGCCCAGGTCGCGTTGATGCGGCCGGGAGCGCAGGTGGACGCGCTGCGTGAGGTGCTGTCGGAGGTGCTGGCGCTGCCGGAGGCGCGGCGGCACTTCACCGGGATGGCCGACGGCACGGACGTGGACTACGCGCCGGGCTCGGCCGTCCCGCTCGTCGGGCGGTTCGCGCCGCCGCTGGAGCCGCACGATGCCGCGGCGTCCTGGACTCTCGCCGAGCTGCTGCGGGACGGGCGCGGACTCCTGGCCGACCTGTCGGGCGCGCTCGTCGAGGCCGGGGGAGCCGAAGCGGATGGGGTCGCGGGCGGGGGCGCCTGGCCGGCGGCGGCCGTGGCCGGCCATCGCGACCGCGTGCGCCCGGTCCGCGCCGTCGCCCCAGGCGCACCTGCCGCGTCCGGCGGTGCGAGCCTGCTGCTGGTGCGGCCGGACGGCTACATCGCCTGGGCGGGGGAGGGTGACGGGCTCGGCGAGGCGCTCGTCACGTGGTTCGGCCCGCCCAGGTGACAGGTCAGGCGAGCAGGCGGGCGAGGACGCGGGTGCCGAACTCCAGGCCCTCCACCGGCACGCGCTCGTCCTTCCCGTGGAACATGCCGAAGTAGTCCAGATCCGGCCGGAGCATGAGCGGCGCGAAACCGTACCCCTTGATGCCGATCCTGGCGAAGGACTTGGCGTCGGTGCCACCGCTCATCACGTACGGCACCGGTCTGGCCAGGGGGTCCTCGGCGACCAGCGCCCCGGCGAGCTCGTCGAAGAACGCCGACGGGTACGGCGCCGCGGGCGCGCCCTCCAGGTTGACGAACTCGCGGGTGATCTTCGGCCCGAGCAGCTCGTCGATCGTCTGCAGGAACTCCTCCTGCAGGCCGGGCAGATAGCGCCCGTCCACGTGCGCCTCGGCCGTCGAGGGCACCACGTTGACCTTGTAGCCGGCATCCAGCATGGTCGGGTTCGCCGAGTTGCGGATCTGGCTCTTGAACAGGCTGCCGAGTGGTCCCAGCCGGGCCGCCTCGGCGTCCAGGCGATCCAGGTCGATCGGCCGGCCGGTGAGCTCCGACAGGCTCTGGATGAGCGCGGCGACCGACGGCGTCAGGCGTACCGGCCACTGGTGGGAGGCCACCCGCGACAGCGCGTGGACCAGCGTGGCGACCGGGTTGTCCACCGGGGGACGCGAGCCGTGCCCGGCCACGCCGTGCGCGGTGAGCTTCATCCAGGCGGTGCCGCGCTCGCCCACGGCGATCGGGTAGACGCGGTGCCCGTCCGAGGCCACGCTGAAGCCTCCCGACTCGCTGATCGCCTCGCTCACGCCGTCGAACAGGTCCCGGTGCTCGGTCACCGCGTGCCGCGAGCCGTATTCGCCCGTCGCCTCCTCGTCGGCCAGGAACGCCAGCACCAGGTCACGCCGGGGACGCACGCCGCGCGCGGCCAGGTCGAGCACGGTCGCGAGCGTCATCGCGCACGAGCCCTTCATGTCGACCGCGCCCCGGCCGTACACGCAGCCGTCCACGATCTCCCCGGAGAACGGGTGCATCCGCCACTCGGCCGGGTCGGCGGGCACCACGTCGAGGTGGCCGTGGATGAGCAGCGCGTCGGGGGAGTCGCCGTCGATCCTGGCCACGACCGTGGTGCGCTTCGGCGCCGACTCGAACACGACCGGCTCCAGGCCCGCGTCGGCGAGCAGCGTGGCGACGTACTCGGCGGCCGGCCGCTCACCCGAGCCCGGGTTGGTGGTGTCGAACCTGATCAGATCCGAGCAGATCTCGGCAACGCTCTTCACACTCTTCCCTTCAGAGTCAGCGGGGGCACCCCGGGCGTCTCGATGCCGAAGATCAGCCCGTAGAAGGCCAGCTCGGCCTCGAGCACCGCGACGATAGTCTCCTCCCTGCGCCAGCCGTGCTGTTCGCCGGGGAAGGTCAGCAGGGCCCACTCTTTGCCATGCCTGTCCAATTCGGCGGTGAAGCGCTCGGCCTGGCCGACGTCCACGATCGCGTCCTCCAGGCCGTGCAGCATGAGGCACGGGCCCGACGCGCGGAAGGCGTTCAGCAGCGGCGAGCGCTCACTGTAGCGCTGCCGCGTCTCGGGCAGCGGGCCCACCAGCCCGTCCAGGTAGCGGGACTCGAAGTCGTGCGTCTCGGCCGCCCAGCTCTCCGGGTCGGTGATCGCGTAGTGCGCGACCCCGCCCGCGAACACGTCGCTGTGCACGAGCGCCGCCACCGTGGTCCAGCCGCCGGCGCTGCCGCCGCGGATGGCGAGCTTCGCGGCGTCGGCGCGGCCCAGCTCGACCAGGCCGCGCGCCACCTTGGCGCAGTCCTGCACGTCCACCACGCCCCACTGGTGGCGCAGCCGCTCCCGGTAGGCGCGGCCGTAACCGGTGGAGCCGCCGTAGTTCACCACGGCCACGCCGATGCCCCGGCTGGTGAAGTAGGCGATCTCCAGGTCGAGCACGATCGGCAGGTGGCCGGTAGGGCCGCCGTGCACGAAGATCACGTACGGGGCGGGGCCGCTCTGGGCCCCGGACGGCGGGTAGAGGTGCGCGTGCACGCCGTCGATCGTCACGGCCTCGGGAGTGGGCAGCAGGCCACGGTCCGGCAGCGGCTTGGGCGCCGACACGACCTCTTGTGCTCCGTCGCCGAGGTCGACGAGCGTGACCTCCAGCGGCGTGTACGGCGTCGCGCGCACGGCCGCCGCCCTGCCGCCCGCCACGGACACGGTCGAGGACCAATGGGTGGCATCGCCGCCGATCTCCCGCAGCTCCCCGGTCTCCGGGTCGAGCACGCCGAGCCGGCGCCGGTCGGCCGTCCCGTACACGGCGGCCAGGCTCCCGCCCTCCGCGACGGCGAAGTACGTCATGCCCGGCTTCCACGCCGCGCCGCCGAACTCCAGCTCCATCGGGGTGAGGTTCTTGCCGGGGGAGCCGTCCACGTGGACGAGGTGCACGTTCCACCAGCCGGTGGGGTCGGTGGCCGCGTACAGGCTCGCGTCGTCGCGCCACTCCGCCTGGACGACCGACTCCCGGGGGCCGCCCGCGACCACCCGGTGCTCGCCCGCCGTGCCGTCCTGGCCCAAGGGGGCCACGCAGAGCTCGGTGCCGTCCCAGGGCATGTTCGGGTGGTCCCAGCCGATCCAGGAGATATATCGGCCGCCCGGGGAGATGCGGGGATTCATCAGGAAATGCTGGGCTCTGACGATGATCCTGAGCGGGCCTCCGTCCAACGGCACCGCCACCAGGTCGCGCACGTCGCCGGTCTCCCGGACCGCCCACACCTCGTCCCGGCCCGGCGGCAAGTAGAGGTCCGCGTAGCGCGAGAGGCCCTCCGGGGTGATCGGCGCGGGCCCGTCTTCCCGAAGGGGGCCGTCGAGGCGGTAGAGGCGCTGGTCGGCCCAGTTCGTGAAGACGATCCCGCCGCCCGGCAGCGGCCGCCAGGAGCGGCCGCCGTACTCGATCACGCGGTTGCGCGCGTTCCACCCGGCAGGCAGCGCGTCGGTACGGGAGCCGTCCGGCAGCCGGCGCACCACGCACCGCCTGCCGCCCTCGTGCGGGCGCGGCTCGTCCCACCAGACCTCGACACCGGAGGGCGTGGCCACCGCCTCCACCCACTGAGGGCCGCCGTCGGTACGGGCCACGTCGATCGGTCGAATGCTCATCAACTCACCAATTGCCGTCGGTACAAGGAGGAAGGGGGTGATCGGGCGAGTGCACGACATACGCGATGCCGCCGCTGCCAGAGCTCCGGAGCCACACGTTCTCGAACGCTGCCCGCGGATAGATCCGGCGAACCTCGTCGTCGCGCGGCGCGGCTGGGTCGTTCACGACGACGTCGCCCTCGGCCGTGAAGCCGACGACCACCAGGATGTGCCCGTTCGTGGAGTAACAGGAGCCGGGCAGCTCATGCGCCTTGAACGACTGCGACGTGATCACCGGGATCCCGGCGCGTACGAACCGCTCCAGCTCCGCCGCCGACCGCAGTCGCGTCACGAACCCGGCCAGGCCGTACCGGCCCGCGTAGGCCACGTTGAACGGCCAGTTGCCGGTGCCCTGGTAGCTCTCGTCGTAGGTGCCCATGGCCGCGTGGTCCACGATCGGCGCCGGGTCGCCGGCCCCCACCCAGGCCAGCTCGCCGGGATCCGGGCCGCGGCCCCAGAATCCGAGCACCATGGCCACGGAGGCCGGGCCGCACCAGTTCGCGCCGCCGCCGTCGTAGCGCGGGTGGTGCCCGGCGTGCGCGTGCTGCGAGTGCCGCGGCACGTCCAGCTCCACGGGCTCCGCCGCGGCCGGCGCGCTCGGTCCGGCCGGGCGCTCCGGCGGGGCCGAGGCCATCACGCCCAGCCCCGTCACGCGGGCGCCCGCGCCGTGCACGGTGACCCGCACCTGGTACGCCACCACCGGCCGCCGGGCCACGAACGTGTCCACCGCCACGTCCCCGTCCTCGTCGCCCTGCCCGGGCACCGACGTGCGCGGATCGCCGTGTTCGGACCAGCGCCCCATCACGTACCACTTGGTACGGGCCCCTGATGTGGCCCTGGCCCGAAGCGCTACCTCGATCCAGGCGCCCGGCGAGGTGCGCGCCGTCCACGAGGGCACGAGCTGCGTGGCCGGGAAGCCGATCTCGCGTTCCTCGCTGGTCCACGACTCCTCCGCCGTTCCTGGCACGGCGAAGCGGGCGAAGGCGACACGGGCCAGATCGACGGTGAGCACCAGACACATTGTGGTTTCGCACTCCGTGTCGCACATCGGATGGTTTACGTACCGGCCCGATCGTGTCGGTGATGATCTCTATGGTGCGGGGCATGACTCAAGCGGTACAGGCATACTCCTACGCCGGGCGGCTCAGGTTCGAGTCGTTCTCCGTGTGCGGTGGCGTCTACGCCCGGCTCGACGTGCAGGAGCTCGACGGCGACGTCCTCGACCGGGGCACCACCAACGTCGACGTCAACGGCCCGCTGCGCGAGGCCCTCGCCAGAGTGGGCGGCCGGGACCCCGCTCCACCTGGGCGTCGGGCCCGACGAGCTGACCGTCACCACGCTCGACGGCGCGGTCGTGGAGAAGAAGGTGCCGCTGCCGTCGCGGTGGCTGCGCGGGTTCGCCTGAGGTGCAGGTGATCGCGGCCCGGTTCGACCCTCGGGCCGAGCTGGCCGGGCCGCACGCCGTACGCTTCCTGCGCTCGCTGCCGCGCGGCGCCCGCTCCACCGTCTGGGCCGTGCCCGCCGGAGCTGGGGGCCGCGACCTGCGCGTCTCCTCCAGCTTCGCCCCCGGCGGCGTCCGACAGGGAGCAGGTCGCCCAGCTCAATCCCCGGCTGACGGCGGCCCGCGCGCTGGTGTCGTCGGGCGCCGTGCGACTGGTGGGTGACTCGGCCGAGGTGACGACCGACGGCGGGGTGCGGCGGGTGCGCATCGACGCCGAGGTGACCACATGACCACAGGCGACGCGCCACCGGGAGGTGCGCCCGCGAATGCTCAAGGCGACACCTTGATCCGCATCCAAAAGCGCCTCAGAATACCGAAGTTGAAGCGCTTCGACTGAGGGACTCGCAGAGAGACGCCGCCGACCGCCATGGGGTGATCAAGGGCTGCGGCGCGACTCTTCCGTGAGCCGCTGCCGGTGGATTCTGCTCCACGTGTCTACCAACGAGGGGAAACTGGCGTCACGCATGAGATTCTTCCTGCTCGGGTACTTCGAGATCCAGAAGGCGGATGGCGCCCCCCTGGCGGTGAGCCGCGTCAAGCAACGGCAGTTACTCGCACTGTTACTACTCGACTCGCCGAGCGTGGTGACCACCGAACGCTGCATCCGTGCTCTCTGGGGCGAGGAGGTCCCGCCTTCGGCGCGGAGAAACCTGCAGACCTACATCGCGGGGCTGCGAAAGGCCCTTGCCGTGTCGGAGGTCACGATCGAGACCGTACCGGGCGGATACCGGATGGCCGGCATCGGCGACGGCCTTGACTTGACCGCCTTCGAGACGTTGCGCTCCCGCGCGGCGCTCGCTCTCAGCGTGGGCCAGGACGCGGCCGGGATACAGGTGCTCAGGGAGGCGCTGGACATGTGGCGCGGATCGGCGCTGCAGGATCTCGCGGAGAGCTCCGAGGTGTTCAGGAACGCCGCCATCCGGCTCGACGGGTGGCGGCTGACCGCGATCGGCGACTTCGCCGATGGTTGCATCCGGATGGGGGCGTACGAGACGGCCATCGACCAGTTGCGGGCCGCGATCTCCTGGGACCCCCTTCGGGAAGATCTGCGGGGCCGGCTCATGCTGGCCTATCACCTGAGCGGGCGGCGAGCGGACGCGCTTCTCGCCTACCACGAATGCCGGGCCGCGCTCGTCCAGCGGCTCGGAGTCGGTCCCTCGCACGCACTCGCACTCCTGCACAACAAGATATTGATGGACGACCCTCACCTGTGAAGCGGCGTATGGCGGTTGTATGGCGATCGTGGACAGGCCTCGACAATCCTGAGGGCAGGCAACCGATGAAGTAGGAGGTGTGCCATGCCCGTACGGACCCCTGACGGTCGGACGCTGACCGTCGAGGGCATGCCCGAGCCCTTCAAGACCGGGTGGAGCTGCCTGCTCTGGGTTCATGTCGACACCGGTGCGTATCGAGTCCACACAGGGGCCGCTGGTGCCAGGGAGCTCGTCGCCCGATACCTGGGAGAGTTCAGCCGGTTCACCGTCAGGGAAGCGTCCTGGAACGGAGCCCGGCTGGTCTCGTACGAGGATCCGGAGATCAGCGGCACCACCATGTTGTGGATCGGCCCCCACCACGAGCTCTACACCTTCGTTCCCGGGACGGGTGTGCCCTTCGAGGTGTTCATGGACCAGCTGGGCAGATTCGACGTGCAGGACGCCCCAGACGGCCTGGTGCTCACGCCCCGTCCCGGGGCGGGGGTACAGTTCGCGAGCTTGATCGCGGTCAACACGCTCGACGGGGTGTGCTCCGTCCAGGTCAAGCCGCGCTCTGAGGCGGCGCCCGAGCTGCCGGGCCGCGCCGGCAAGCGGGTGCGGGGAGGAGAGCTCTGGAAGGTCGACGAACGCGCCGCCGACGGAAAGTTGTTCCGCTCCGCCCTGCTGGTGAACGACACGACGGCCACGACCCTCATGGCCGCGCAGCCCGATGACCCGCGGTTCGCGGCCGTGGCCGACTCCATCGAATGCAAGCTGAACTGACACCCATGCAGAACATCATCAACTCCCTTGCCGTCCTCGCCTTCCTTGGCATGATCATCGCGCTCTTCGCGCTGTCGGCCCTGCTCAGGACGGTCAGAGAACTCCAGCAGGCGGCACTGGCCGCCTCCGCTCAGGGTTCCGTCACGCCGGGCGTCCGTTCGGTCGCCCGCTTCGCCTCCACGGACGGTCGTCCCACGTTCCTGCTGGTGGTCTCGGAGCACTGCGCGAGTTGCCGCGAGCGCGCCGAACGCCTCGCCGTCGTCGCCGACGGCCGCGTCGAAGGCCATCTGAAGATGCTGAGTGCCGGAGCCGCCTGCGGGACGTGGGTGGAGGGGACGAAGATCGAATTCATCGCGGACTCGGACCTGCTGGGGAGGGTGGCGATCGGCGCCACCCCTTCCTTGGTGAAGTACGCACCGGACGGAACCGAGGCATGGCGCCGGGTCGTGGGATCTGACAACGATCTCGACCAGTACCTCGGGGCTCAATCTTCAGATGTTGCGAACGTGAGGTGAGTTTCATGACGACCGACTACTGGGCGAGTGTTCCCTCCGCGGACGAGCCTGAATCGACGGATTCCACATCGTCGAGGCCGCGCCGGGCACGGCCGCGCCTGGCCCGCCGGACGATGTTCAAGACCATGGGGGTGCTCGGCGGCGCGCTCGCGCTGAATGTGGTGGGTGCGCTGCCGCCCGCGCGGATCAGGAGTGCCTCCGCGAGGGTCGGTACCGAGTGGACCCACTGTGCCGGGTTCGGCGGGTGGGCCGGCTACGACAACAACACCAAGATCTGTGTGGGTGCGCCTTACTCCAGGTCCTACTGCGGGAGCGACGGCTGGTTCCGTACCGACGGCAACGCCTACTCCGCGTACATCCCCATCCAGGCGTGCGGTACCGGCAGTTACAGCAAGAAAAACGCCTGGCGCTGGACGCACAGCGGAACACCGTACCGTTGCGCGGACGGGTACTTCCGCGTCTACGGCTCGGGCGACACCTTCTACATCTGCTCGTGGTCCAATCCGTAAATGGGCCGGCTTGTCTCCGCTTCGCGCGCCGCGGGTTGCTCCTCGCGGCGCTCGCTGTGGCGCCGGTCGTGGATGTCGCTGATCGCCGTGCTGATCGCGGTGGGAGGTTGCGCCGCTGAGCCGACGGTCTCCCTTCCATCCGGCGGCCCCACCCCGTCGCCGGATGTCCTCCTGGAGCCGGGCCAGCTGACCGGTTCCTGGACGGAGGCGAAGACGGGGGACGGGAGCTGGGCGAGTCTGGAGGACGATCTCGTTCCGTGCTCCCGGCGGGCGATCGCTCCCGGCCACGCGCCGGTGCGCTTCCGGGTGTTCCGGGCCGCCGACGGTGCGTCGGTGTCCCAGCTGGTGGTGTCCGAGGTGGACGGGATGGATTCGTTCAAGCGGTTCTACGCCGAATGCCTGGCGGTGGGAGAGGTCGAGAGCAAGACAGGACCGAGCCACGTGGCCAGGTACGCGGAGGAGCTGGAGATCGCCGCGTTCACCGAGGACCGGTTGATGGTCATCAGCGGACCGGTATCCCGGGACGATCTCCGCCGGATCGCGGACATCGCCCGGCGACACCTTACGGGCGGTTCATGACGCGGCTCCGGAGGCCTCCCACGTACCTGACGTGACGCACAAGGCAGGGTCTCTAGAGGTACAGGCCCGTGGACTCGTCGCCGCCGGTGGGGGCGATCTCGCGGCCGGCGCGGAGGGCGTACAGCTCCGCGAGGGTCGCCCCCGACGGGCCCACGCCCTGGGACGTGCCGAGCCACGCGACGGCCTCGTTCCTGCTGAGCGGGCCGACCTCGAGCTGTGCCAGGCAGCGGCCCGGGCGTACGACGGCCGGGTGGAGCCTGGCCAGGTCCTCGTTCGTGGTGATCGCCACCAGGACGTCGCGGCCCTGCCCGAGCAGGCCGTCGGTCAGGTTGAGCAGGCGAGACAGGCCCTGACCCGCCTGGGCCTTGGCACCCGCGCTGATCAGCTCGTCGCAGTCCTCCAGGACCAGCAGCCGCCACCGCTGCGTGTCCTCGTCGGTGTCGTAGCCGACCGCCACCTCCATGAGGTAGCCGGGCTCGTTGAACAGGCGCTCGGGGTCGAGTACGCAGTCCACCTGGCACCAGTCGTGCCACTGCTTCGCCAGCGTGCGCAGCAGCGTGGTCTTGCCGGTGCCGGGCTGGCCGTGCAGGAGGACGAGGCGGCCGTTCACGTCGGCCGGGGTGATCGACATCAGCCTGTCGAGGGCGGGGCGGATCTTGCCGGAGTAATTCTTGCCGATCTCGGCCCACGGCTGAGCGGTGATCGGCTTCTCCGAGCGCGTGCCCCCGTGCGTGCCGCGCCACCAGAAGCCCATCTCGACGTGGTCGGCTTCGGGCACGGCCTCCTCGGCGCCGTCGATGCTCTCCTGGAGCACGGTCTTGGCCAGCTCCTCGTTCACCGCCGTCACGCTGACGGTGGCGGTGCGGTTGCGGTGGCGTACGACGCGCAGGGTCCAGCCTTCGCCGCAGATGAGCCGCGACTCCGAGCCGTCCTCGACCCGCGCGGTACGCAGCACGCGGGCGCCCGGCGGGCTGAGCGGGGCGTCGGGACGCACGCGCTCCAGGTTGGCCAGGCGGGACCAGGGCTGGGCGCCCGTCGCGAACGGCGACAGCGCCAGGGCGTCGATGACGTCGATGGCGGAGTCGGCGTCGTCGAGCCAGATGTTCATCGGAAGCTCAGAGGAGTCCCGGCTGGGGAACGGCACCTCCCTAATCACAGACATAGCGTCAATGATCTAAGCCACCGCCCCCGATGTCGAAGGGTTTGACCGGAAATCCGGCTAAATTCGGTTAGTTCTTGCTGAGCTTACCGGTCTGCGTGACGAGCCCCGGGCCCGGCACATCCTGCCACCTGTAGGTGAGCGTGTCGTCCTGCAGCGCCAGCCAGATGGTGCCGGCGATGCAGCCGCCCTCGTTCTCGCCCAGGGAGAAGGTCAGCTGGGTGTCCTCCACCTTGGTCAGGGTGATGGTTCCCTTGCATTCGTCGTCGGCGTCCTTCTCCGACCAGGCCGCGGTGGACTCGCCCTCCTCCAGGTCCACGGTGTTCTCGGCGCCGTCGGGGTCCATGGGGTTGGTGCTGGTGGTGTGGCCCGACCAGTCTCCGTCGAAGGCGGCAGGGATCTTCAGGTCCGTGGCGGCCTGGGTCTGCGTGGGCGGCTCGGTGCCGGCTGACGGCTCCGCGCTGGGTGACTGGGTGGCCGGCGGGGTGGCCGATGATGATCGGTCTCCGCCGGTGGCCGGGGCACGGGTCGCCAGGTACGCCGTGGTGCCGGCCGCGCCGAAGACGATCACCGCGGTCACCGTGGCGATGAGCGCGCCCCGGGAGCGCCGGGCCCGCGCCGCGGTGGTCTCCGAAAGGCCCTGCGGACCGGTGGGGGAGCCGTTGCGCCCTCCGGCGTGACCCCAGGGACCCTGAGGGCCGTGGGGGCCGGATCCCGGGGCGCTGTGCCACTCGCCCGCCGCGCCAGGCGGAGCGGCAGCGCCGGCCGACGGCGCTGGGACGGCGGGTGCCGGTGCCGAGCCGCCGCCTGATGGCGCCGGGGTGTTGGGGGTGACCAGGGACACCATCAGCTGCTGCGCCGTGGGCCGGCGCGACGGGTCCTTGGCCAGGCAGGACGCGATCAGCCCGCGCAGGCGGGGCGGCAGCGGCGCCAGGTCCGGGTCGGTGTGCAGCACCCGGTGCAGCACGGCGGGTACGGTGTCCGCCCCGAACGGGCTCGTCCCCGTGGCCGCGTACACCATCGACGTCGCCCACGCGAACACGTCCGACGCCGGCGACGCGGGCGTGCCGCCGATCTGCTCGGGCGCCAGGTAGGCGGGCGTGCCGATCAGGCCGGACGTCATCGTCGCGGCCCCCTCCGCCCTGGCGATGCCGAAGTCCACCACGCGCGGCCCATCGGGACCGAGCAGCACGTTGGCCGGCTTGAAGTCGCGGTGCACGATCCCGGCCGCGTGGATGGCCGCCAGCGCGGTGGCCGTGCCGACCACCAGCCGTTCGAGCTCGCCCCCGCCCAGGGGGCCGCGCTCCCGCACCCGGTCCGCCAGCGACGGCCCGTCGACGTATTCGCTCACCACGTACGGCCGCGGCCCGTCGGTCGAGGCGTCGAGCACCCGGGCCGTGCAGAAGGAGGCGATGCTCTCCAGCGCGTCGAGCTCGCGCGCGAGCCTGACCCGGGTCTCCTTGTCGCCCGTGTTGAGTAGCTTGATCGCGACCGGCCGGCCGTCGGGGGAGTGGGCGAGGTAGACCACGCCCTGCCCGCCCTCGCCGAGCCGGCCGGCCAGGCGGAAGCCGCCCAGCGACGCCGGATCGTCTGGTGTGAGGGGGGCGGCCATGGCCGATACGTTACCGGTCTTCATGCGGAAGCGAAGATCGCCCGGGTATCTTGTCCTGTTGGGTTAAATCACTCCTTACATGGAGGTATCGGGCAAGTGTCCAAGGTCACGTTCCGCGAACGCGCGCGGTACTGGTTCGACAACACCATGTCGAAGGGCACGGCGTCGCTGATCGGCTGGCTGGCCGTGGTGTCGGTCGGGCTCATCGCGGTCGTGGCCGCGCTCACGCTCTGGCTCGCGCCGAACGAGCCGGAGGGCGTGGGCAATCCGGGCGAGGTGCTCTGGATCGCTCTCATGCACGCGCTCACCCCGAGCAAGGTGGCCAGCGACAAGGGCTCGATGGCCTACATGACCGTGATGTTCGCCGGCTCGCTCGGCGGCCTGTTCATCGTCAGCATGCTCGTCGGCCTGCTGTCGAACGGCCTCAAGCAGAAGGTGGACCGCCTGCGCAGGGGCCGCTCGCGAATCGTGGAGTCCGGCCACACGGTGGTGCTGGGCTGGTCGGACCAGGTGTTCACGATCGTGGGCGAGCTGGTCAAGGCGCACGCCAGCCAGAAGGACTCGGTCATCGCGGTCCTGGCGGAACATGACAAGCTCGACATGGAAGAGGACATCCGCGAGCACGTCGGCGACCTGGGCAGGACCCGCCTGGTCTGCCGTACCGGGCGGCCCACGGAGCCGCGCGACCTCGTGCTGATGAACCTGGACGCGGCCAGCTCCGTCGTCGTGCTCTCGCCCGAGGGCGAGGACCCGGACGCGCACGTCATCAAGATCCTGCTCGCGCTCGCCAAGCGCGACGGCAAGCACCCGCCGGTGGTCGCCGCGCTCGCCTCCAGTCGCAACATCGCCGCCGCCCGCCTGGCCGGCGGTCAGGACGTGCACCTGGTCGACTCCGACGACACCGCCTCCAGGCTCATCGTGCAGTCCTCGCGCCAGTCCGGCATGTCCGTGGTCTGCATGGACCTGCTGAACTTCGACGGCGGCGAGATCTACATGCGCACCCCGAAGAAGCTCGTCGGCGTCACGTACGGCGACGCCCTGCACGCGTACCAGACCGCCTGCGTCATCGGCCTGCGCCGGCCGTCCGGCACCGTGCTGAACCCGCCCATGGACACCGTCATCACAGACGACGACCAGATCATCGTCATCGCGCACGACGACTCCCACGTCCGCCTGGCGGCCGGCAGGCCGTCGGTGGACGAGGCCGCCGTCGTCATGGGCGAGCGCCCGGCCCCCGAGCCCGAGCGCATGCTCCTGCTCAACTGGAACGGCAGGGCCGAGCAGATCGTCCGCTACCTCGACGGCTACGTCGCCCCCGGGGCCGTCCTGGAGATCGCCGCCGGCCACCCCAAGGCCGGCACCGGCCTGGTCGGCCTGCGCAACCTCACGGTGAACGTCAAGGACTGCGACACCACCGACAGGTTCGCCCTCGAATCGCTCGGCGTCGGCCTCTTCCAGCACGTCATCGTGCTGTCCGACGATCGCTTCGACGCGCACCACTCCGACACGCGCACGCTCATGACGCTGCTCCAGCTCCGCGACATGCAGAGCGTGCTCGGCGAGCACTACTCGATCGTCAGTGAGATGCACGACGAGAACAACCGCGCCCTGGCCGAGGTCACCGAGGCCGACGACATCGTGATCAGCGACACCGTCATCGGGCTGCTGCTCGCCCAGCTGGCCGAGAACAGGCACCTGGCGGACGTGTTCGGCTACCTGTTCGACTCGCGAGGGTCGGAGATCTACCCCCGTCCCGCCTCCTGGTACGTCAAGACGGGCACGAAGGTGACGTTCACCACGGTCGTCGAGGCGGCCCGGCGCCGCGGCGAGACCGCCATCGGCTATCGCAGCTCCGAGGCGCGCAACAACCCGCCGCACTACGGCATCGTCCTGAACCCCGACAAGTCGGAGCCCATCGTCATGAACGAGCGGGACTCGGTGATCGTCCTCGCCGAACGCTGAGCCGTCTCCGGAGCCGCACGCGAGCGGTTCACCGAGGTGGGCTAGCGTTTGCCCCGTGAGGACCATTGACTGGGTCGACGGCGCCGTCGAGCTCGTGGACCAGACGCTCTTACCCGACAAGTGCGTGATGCTCCGCATCCACACCGTCGATGAGCTCGTCGACGCCATCCGGAGGCTGGCCGTGCGCGGCGCGCCCGCGCTCGGCGTGGCCGGCGCGCTCGGCGTCGTGCTGGCCGGCGGCGACCCCGCGCAGATCGCCAGGCTCCGCGCCGCCCGGCCCACCGCCGTCAACCTCGCCTGGGGCGTCGACCAGGCCGTAGCGCACCTGCGAGAAGGCCATGACGCGGTGCTGGCGGCCGCGCTGCGCGTGCGCGACGACGACCTCGCCGCCTGCAAGGCGATGGGGGAGCGCGGGGCCGACCTGCTCGAGGGCGACCGGCTGCGGATCATGACCGTGTGCAACACCGGCGGGCTCGCCGCCGTCGAGCGCGGCACCGCCCTGGGCGTCGTGCAGACGCTGCACGAGCGCGGGCGGCTGGTCGAGGTCCTCGTCCTGGAGACCCGGCCCCTGCTGCAGGGCGCCCGGCTCACCACCTGGGAGCTGGCCAGGATGGGCGCGCCGCACCGGCTCATCGCCGACTCGGCGGGGCCGTACCTGCTGGCCAAGGGCGAGGTGGACGCGGTGCTCATCGGCGCCGACCGGATCGCCGCCAACGGCGACACCGCCAACAAGATCGGCTCGTACGCGCTCGCGCTCGGCGCCGAACGCGCCGGGGTGCCGTTCGTGGTGGTCGCGCCCGAGTCCACGATCGACCAGAAGACACCGTCGGGCGAGCACATCGAGATCGAGGACCGGGGCGCCGACGAGGTCGTGTCCATCAGAGGTGTACGAGTGGCTCCTGAGGGAACTCCGGCGTTGAACCCGGCGTTCGACGTGACTCCGCACGATCTCATCACGGCGATCGTGACGGACAAGCGGGTGATCAGGCCGTAGGCGAAATCTCCGATCCAGGAGACCTGTCCGCGTCCCCCGCGCTACGCTCGGTCGTCCCGACCATCACCCTCGGAGCTCACCGTGGCCATTGACCTGGTGTTACGGCGTGACTGGAACGCTCGCGCGCCGCGCGGCAGCTACACCCAGCTCGACTCCACCAAGGGGGTGAAGGTCCACAACACCGGCGGCAGGGTCGACCCGGGCATCGTCGCGAACCACAGTGGCTGCGTCTCCCTGGTGCGCTCCATCCAGGGCTCCCACATGGACGGCAACGGCTGGATAGACATCGGCTACTCGTATGTCGCATGTCCGCATATGAAGGTGTTCGAGGGGCGTGGCCTGTACCACCTGCCCGCCGCGAACGGCCCGGGGCTCAACGCCGGCCATTACGCCGTGCTCGGGCTGGTCGGCAACGCCGGCCTCGTCCAGCCGCCCGACGGCGTCCTGCACGCGATCCTCGATGCGGTCCAGCACGTACGCGACCGCGGCCGCGCCGGCAACGAGATCAAGGGGCACCGCGACGGATACGCGACCGACTGCCCGGGCGAGCCGCTCTACGCCTGGGTGCGCCGGGGCGCGCCCCGCCCCGGCGGTACCCCGCCGCCCGGCCCGGTCACGCCGCCGTTCCCCGGGCGGCTGCTGAAGTACCCGCCGGTGATGCGCGGCGAGGACGTGCGCACCTGGCAGACCCAGATGCGGAAGCGCGGCTGGACCCTGTCCGCGGACGGCGCGTACGGCCCCGAGTCGCGCGACGTGTGCCGCGCGTTCCAGCGCGAGCAGGGCGTCGACGACGACGGGATCGTGGGTCCGGTCACGTGGCGGCTGGCCTGGGAGGCGCCCGCCGCTTGATCCCGTTCTGGGGCGACCCGGGGTTACCGCGCTCCTTGCGCTCCGCCTACTATCCGAACCATGGAACTCGCAGCGGGGTTCGCGCCCACGACTCGTGACGACTGGCGGGCGCTGGCGATGGAGGTCCTGCGCAAGTCGGGGGTCGAAACGGTCTCGCCGGAGGAGGCGCTGTCCACCACGACGTACGACGGGGTCACCGTCGCGCCTCTCTACGACCTCGACGACCTGCCCGGCCACCCGGGGCCGCCCGGTGTGCCGCCGTACGTGCGCGGGTCGCGGGCCGTCACCGGCTGGGACGTGCGGCAGCGGCACGCCGTGCCCGACCCGGAGGCGGTGCTCGCCGACCTGGAGAACGGCGTCACCTCGCTCTGGCTGGTCGTCGGCGACGGCGCGATCCCGGCCGGCGCGCTCGGCACGGTGCTCAAGGACGTCTACCTCGACCTGGTCCCCGTCGTGCTGGAGGCGGGAGAGCACGTGCGCGAGGCCGCCGAGGCGCTGTTCGCGCTGGCCGCCGCGCGCGGCACCGCGCTCACCGGCAACCTGGGTGCCTCTGGTGCGGCCGGGGCCGAGCTGGCGCTGCGCTGCGCCGCCGGCTTCCCGGGGATGCGGGCCGTCACCGTGGACGCCACGCCGTACCACGACGCGGGCGGCAGCGACGCCGAGGAGCTGGGCTGCTCGATCGCGCGGGGCGTCGCCGAGTTGCGGGTGCTCACCGGCGCCGGCCTCTCTGTGGAGCAAGCGCTAGGGCAGATCGAGTTCCGGTACGCCGCCACCGCCGACCAGTTCGCCACCATCGCCAAGCTGCGGGCCGCCCGCCGGCTGTGGGCCAGGGTCGCCGAGGTGTGCGGCGCGGCCGGGCACGGCGGGCAACGTCAGCACGCCGTGACCAGCTCGGCCATGATGACCGCCCGCGACCCCTGGGTGAACATGCTGCGCACCACCCTGGCCTGCTTCGCCGCCGGGGTCGGCGGGGCCGAGGCGGTCACCGTGCAGCCGTTCGACGCCCGCCTCGGGCTGCCGGACGCGTTCTCCCGCCGCATCGCCCGCAACACGCAGTCGCTGCTGCTGGAGGAGGCGGGGGTCGGCCGGGTGATCGACCCGGCGGGCGGCTCGTGGTACGTCGAGCGCCGCACCGACGGCCTGGCCGAGCGGGCGTGGGCGTGGTTCCAGGAGATCGAGGCCGCCGGCGGCATCGACGCGGCCGCCGCGCCGGTGTCCGCGCGCATCGCCGCCACCCGGGACCGCCGCGCCGCCGACATCGCCCGCCGGCGCCTCCCGATCACGGGCGTCAGCGAGTTCCCCAACCTGCACGAGAAGCCCCTCCACCGCCCGCCGGCCGGGACGGCGAAGCCCGGGATCGTGCGGTACGCGGAGGAGTTCGAGGCGCTGCGCGACCTCGCCGACGCCCAGCCCGAGCGGCCCAAGGTGTTCCTGGCCACCATCGGTCCCATCGCCGCCCACACCGCGCGCGCCGCGTTCGCCGCGAACCTGTTCCAGGCGGGCGGCCTGGCCACCGAGACCGCCGGTCCGGGAACCGACCCCGAGCAGATCGCCACCGCCTTCGCCGTCAGCGGTGCAGCCGTCGCCTGCCTGTGCTCCAGCGACAAGCTGTACGCCCAGCACGCCGCCGCCGTGGCCGCCGCCCTGCGAAGAGCCGGGGCGAAGAAGGTGTGGCTTGCGGGGAAGGGGGAGTACGACGGCGTGGACGCCACCCTCCACGCGGGCTGCGACGCGCTGCACGTGCTCCGCACGACCTTCGACGACCTGGAGGTGACCCGATGATCCCGGACTTCTCCGGCATCCCGCTCAACGGCCTGCCCCCGGAGGCGGCGGGGACGCACGCGCACGAGGGCGAGGTCTGGGAGACGCCCGAGGGCATCGGCGTCAAGCCGGTCTACACAGCCCAGGACCTGGAGGGGCTCGACTTCCTGCGCACCTATCCGGGCGCGGCGCCGTACCTGCGCGGCCCCTACCCCACCATGTACGTCAACCAGCCCTGGACCATCCGCCAGTACGCCGGCTTCTCCACCGCCGAGGACTCCAACGCCTTCTACCGGCGCAACCTCGCCGCCGGGCAGAAGGGCCTGTCGGTGGCCTTCGACCTGGCCACGCACCGGGGCTACGATTCCGATCACCCGCGCGTGGCCGGCGACGTGGGCATGGCCGGAGTGGCGATCGACTCGATCTACGACATGCGGCAGCTGTTCGACGGGATCCCCCTCGACGAGATGTCGGTGTCGATGACCATGAACGGCGCCGTGCTGCCGGTGCTGGCGTTGTACATCGTGGCCGCCGAGGAGCAGGGCGTCGCGCCGGAGCAGCTCGCCGGGACCATCCAGAACGACATCCTCAAGGAGTTCATGGTCCGCAACACCTACATCTACCCGCCGGCCCCGTCGATGCGGATCATCTCGGACATCTTCGCGTACACCAGCGAGAAAATGCCGAAGTTCAACTCCATCAGCATCTCCGGCTACCACATCCAGGAGGCCGGAGCGACCTGCGACCTGGAGCTGGCCTACACGCTCGCCGACGGAGTCGAATACCTGCGCGCCGGGGTCGCCGCCGGGATGGACATCGACCGGTTCGCGCCGCGGCTGTCGTTCTTCTGGTGCATCGGCATGAACTTCTTCATGGAGGTCGCCAAGCTGCGGGCCGCCAGGCTGCTGTGGGCCAAGCTCGTCTCCGGGTTCAACGCCGCGAACCCGAAGTCGCTGAGCCTGCGTACGCACTGCCAGACCTCCGGCTGGTCGCTGACCGCGCAGGACGTGTTCAACAACGTCGTACGCACCTGCGTCGAGGCCATGGCCGCGACCCAGGGCCACACCCAGTCGCTGCACACCAACGCCCTCGACGAGGCGCTCGCCCTGCCCACCGACTTCTCCGCACGCATCGCCCGCAACACCCAGCTCCTCCTCCAGCAGGAATCGGGCACCACGCGCCCGATCGACCCCTGGGGCGGCTCCTACTACATCGAGCGCCTCACCCACGACCTCGCCGAACGCGCCTGGGCGCACATCGAGGAGGTCGAGGCCGCCGGCGGCATGGCCAGGGCCATCGAGGCCGGGCTGCCCAAGCTCCGCATCGAGGAGGCGGCGGCCCGCACCCAGGCCCGCATCGACTCCGGGCGGCAGCCGGTGATCGGCGTGAACAAGTACCGTGCCGAGAGCGACGAGGCCATCGAGGTGCTCAAGGTCGACAACAGCGCCGTACGCGCCCAGCAGCTCGACAAGCTGGCCAGGCTCAGGGCCGAACGCGACGACGACACCGTGCGGCACGCGCTCGACGCGCTCACCAAGGCCGCCGACAACCCCGCGCCCGGCCTGGAGAACAACCTGCTCAAGCTGGCCGTGGACGCCGCCCGAGCCAAGGCCACCGTGGGCGAGATCTCCGACGCGCTCGAGCGGGTGTTCGGCCGGCACGCCGAGCAGGTCCGTACCATTTCAGGGGTGTACCGCGACGAGTCAGGCCAGGCCGGCAACATCGAACGCGTCCGCCAGGCCTGCGCCGACTTCGAGAAGGCCGAGGGCCGCCGCCCGCGCATCCTGGTGGCCAAGATGGGCCAGGACGGCCACGACCGCGGCCAGAAGGTGATCGCCACCGCCTTCGCCGACCTGGGCTTCGACGTGGACGTCGGCCCGCTGTTCCAGACGCCGGAGGAGGTCGCCAGGCAGGCCGTCGAGGCCGACGTGCACATCGTCGGCGTCTCGTCGCTGGCCGCCGGGCACCTCACGCTGGTGCCCGCGCTGCGCGAGGCGCTGGCCGGCCTCGAGGCCGGCGACATCATGATCGTCGTTGGCGGGGTCATCCCGCCCGGCGACCACGACGAGCTGCGCGCCGCGGGCGCCGCCGCGATCTTCCCGCCGGGCACCGTGATCGCCGACGCCGCCCTCGACCTCCTCGACGAGCTCAGACGTCACACATCGTGACCGAGATCGACCGCTCGATCGGAACGGGAGAGGTGATCCGCAGCGTGACGCGGTGGGTGCCGCCGGTGCTCGTGAGGGAGCGCGGAGAGGTCAGGTAGCGCCGGCCGTTCTCGGAGATGATCGCCGACGAGCGGTCCACCGTGGCGCCGTCGACGATCCAGGTGTACCTGAACGTCAGCGGTTCGCCCGTCCGCGCCACCAGCGCCCGCAGCGTGACCTCCCCGCCGGCCCAGCAGTCGCCGTTCAACGTGCCGCCCGGCCGCAGGTAGACGAGCCTGAGCCGGCCGGTCGCGGCGGCGGTCGTCGTCCCATCGCCGGTGGGCACGACGCTGGGCGTGCCCTCGGTCTGCGGGCTGGGCCTGGCGGTACGGGTCCGCTGGGGCC
>NZ_VCJS01000010.1 GCF_005893125.1 Nonomuraea basaltis
GACTCGGTCTGCAGGGCAAGGAGGTCAGGAACTTCGAGGCGCTCCTGAATGCGCGCGAATGAGACGCGACTGGGACCAGCGGGTACGGCGGAGGCGTTGCGCGAGGCTGCCAACAGATGTCCTTCCGGAGGTCACGGATGGAATCGAACTGCGCGCACGCCAAACGCCCCGACGGAATCCGGGGCGTCGAAAGGCAGCGCAAGGAAGCAGCATAACGCAAACCGCAAACGTATGTCTACACATACTATAAGCGTCAACCTCGCTGCCGCCTTCAGAATGCCACAGCCGGGTGAACTCGTCAACTCTACGGTCGCGAACGCGTTGCTTGTTCCGGTCGCAGCCGGGCGTGCGGGCGATCACCCGTCCTGCCCGGCCTGGTGGTTGCGGTCGCGGTCACGCCGCCCGGGAGGTTCGCAACAGGATCAACGCCACAGCGTATGCCACGCCGTACCATGCGGGGAGCCATCCACCCCCGATCACGGCGGCGGCAAGGCTGATCGCCGAAACCCCGGCGAGCGTCACCGTGCCGGCGGCCCGCTCCCGCGCGAGCAATGCCGCCACCCCCGCCGCCCCCAAGGCGCCCGAGGCGGCGAGAAGGTCGGCCACCAGCCACGCGCCGAGCAGTTGTGCCCGCGCCAGCAGGTCGAGCAGCGGCAGCGGGAGCGATGGCGTCCAGATCCAGGTGAGCCCATCGGCCAGGTTGGCGGCCGAGGGGAGCGCCAGCAGCAGCAACGCCGCGGTCAGCGCCCGCCCGCGCCGGCCGCCACCGCTCAGGGCCGTACCCCGGGCCGGTCGGTGACCCCGATGTCCAGGCGGACGGCGAGCGTCAGGATCGTTCCCTTCTTGATCGTGTGGGAGTCCCCCATGTTGATGATCTTCCGGCCATCCTCCGTGCGGACGCCCGGTCCTGGAGCGGTGTAGTCGGCGCCGGCGACCGCGCGCTCGCCCAGGTAGGTGTAGGTGACGCGGTCGAGCAGCAGTTCGTGGCTCACCCAGCCGCCCTCGACACGGGCCACCGCCACCGCCGGACGCCCTTCGACGTCGACCGCGTCCGGGTTCACCGTCACCCCCGGGATCTTGGCCAGGGCCCGGTAGACGGCCGCCTCCTGCGCCGGCGGCACCAGGTTGTTGGCCAGCAGCGAGCCGAGCAGCCGGTAGGCCGTGATCTCCCGGTCCTCCTCGGAGCCGTGCCGACCGCCCATGGCGGCGTACATCCAGGCCAGCAGCGCGTCGGGGTCCGTGGGGAGTGTCGCCACGGTGGCATAGTCCTGCGGAGGCATGGCGCCGCCGGTGGGGGAACGGACCAGCTCGCCGTCCTCGAAGAGGGCCAGCTCCTTGCCGTCGGCCCGCGTCCACGACCGGTCCACGCGGGTCTCCAGCGGCGTTCGGGGAGTCTGCACCTCACCCGGGGCGGCCTTCCCAACCCCCTGTATGCGCGTCTCGATGTAGACCCACTGGTCAGGGCGAGGAGCGGTGAACGCCCGGTTCCCAGCGGCCTGGGCCGCCCGGCCGAGCAGCGCCTGCGCGTTGGCGGCCGGCACCGCCAGGCCGGGCACGACAGAACGCGGCGCCTCGACGCCCACGGGGTCGGCCACCAGCGCGACCGCCGTGATCACGGCGGCGAGCACGCCGACCGTGACCGCCCGCCGACCGGCCCTGGGCAGCCGGAAGCCACCGGCACGCCGGGGCGCCACCGCCGCGGCCCGCCGGAGGAGCGCGCCCCTTGCGGCGGAATAGGCGTCAGGGGACGGCGAGGCGGGCTGTGGCCAGGCCTGGCGCAGGGCCTCCAGATCAGCCTGCGAGAGTTCGCTCATGATCAGCGCTCCTTCCTGGTGAGAGCCGGATCCAGCACGGCCCGGATTTTCGTACGAGCACGGTGCAGGCGCGAGCGGACCGTGCCCGCCGGCACGCCGAGTGCCCTGCCGACCTCGTCGGAGGTCAGCTCGGCCCAGGCGACAAGCAGAAGCACGTCCCGGTCGCCGTCCGTCAGCTCGGCCAGCGCCGCCGCCAACCGACCGCGGGTGCCGAGGGCGTCGAGCGAGTCCACGACCCGCTCGGCGTGGTCCTCGGCGACGTCCCCCGAGTCCGTCCTGGCCAGCGCGCGGTATTGCCGGATCTCGGCCCGGTGGTGGCGGGAGATCAGGTTCGAGGCGATCCCGTACAGCCACGGCTGGGCGCCCGATCGGGACAGGTCGTAGGTGTCGCGCCGGTCGAACGCGATCAGGAACGTCTCGGCGGCGATATCGTCGGCCAGCGGGCGGGACAGCCGCCGCTCGGCGTAGCCGTGAATCGAGGAGTAGTAGCGGTCGAACAGCGCGGCGAAGCATTCCGGCTGCCGTAAGGACCGTTCGATGATCATGGCGTCAGTGGCGTCATTATCCGCCTGCTCCGTCACCGGGGTCATATCACGGCTCTCGCCATCGCTCTGGGTGTCATCGGCCGCCTTCCCTAGTGCGAATCCATCGTCCTTCCTTCACCGATGACCCCAAAAGTGTTCGCGCTCCCCGCCCCGCAGTGGCGATGCCCGTCCTGGCACCCGGTTGTCGTCGGCCGGCGCGCTGATCATCGAGTCGTCGTGGCGATCGCCTTGGAGCCGCTCCAACGTGTTGTTCAGTCACAGATTCCAACCAACACGCGCCCGAGAGCGACTAGGCGCCCCCGCCGGACCGGATCGACGCCGGGCCCTGCTCGCTAGGTGACGGCGATGGCAGGGGCCACGCGGGCGGATCCGATGCCGCGATCGGGCTTGCCGAGCCGGAAACGTACCCTGCCCTTGAGCACGGTGCCGGACTCGGCCAGGCCCTCGGTGAGACCTTCGCCGGGGAACAGGGTGAACGTCCACCTCTGGTTGGATTCGCAGTCAGGCAGCTCCGGGCCGCCTTGCAGAACTCGCGCTCCCCAGAGCTGCCGGATCATCAGCGTCCTGGTGTCGACGCCGTCCACCGTGAACGCCGCCGCCGGCCCGTCCACGATCTGGTTGTGACTGCCCAGAGACGGCCCATAGGCGCCGGTGACCGTGGCGACCATGGTCCAGGGCGTGCCGTTCCTTACGCCGAGGACTCCCGCGGGCAGCCGCTCGTCGAACACGTCGTTCGCAGGCGAGCCGAGCTGGTCTGCCCTGACCGCTGCGGCCGTCGGGCGTCGGGTGTCCAGCTTGCCGGGGTCCGGCACCAGGAGGATCCCGTACGTCGTCTCGTCGGCGAAGCGAGCCGAGGCGAAGTGGCCGCGGAGGGCGAGCACCGCGCGCTCGGCGGCGGCCCACAGCTCGCCGGGGAAGGCCGTCGCCAGGTAGTCCGGCGTCACCGCCGGCAGCCCGGCCTGTGCCACCGCTTCGGCCACCGACGCGCAGCGAGCCCATCCGGACTCGGCCAGCCTCGCGATCTGATCGTCCTTGAACGACATCACTCCCCCAGACTTCCTCATCGCCGAACCAAGTGCTTACCGGAGTTACCCAGGTCGTGCAGGGGCGCCGGCCTCCCGCAGGCTTCGCCGGGATGAGACCAAGACCTTGAGGCTTTGTTCTACTGCAGTTCGTCGGAAGCCGGCCCCACACCCGATGGCAGACCAGCACTCGCTCCGGCTCCGGGCGGTCCCGGCAGAGCCCGGCAGAGATATGGCAGCGCGGCCTGGCACGGTCGGGCCATGACTGAGAAGACGGACGTGCTCATCGTCGGCGGCGGCCCTACGGGGCTCACCCTCGCCGTGGAACTGGCCAGGCGCGGGATCGACCACCGCATCGTGGAACGGGCGCCGGAGCCCGCCCTCGGCTCGAAGGGCAAGGGCCTGCAGCCCCGAACACTGGAGATCTTCGACGACCTGGAGGTGATCGGCCGGGTGCTGGCGTCCGCGACGGTCTACCCGCCGCTGCGGGTCAGAATCGGCCCGGTGCCGGTGTACCAGGGGCGCATGCACAAGCCCGCCACGGCGACCGACGCCGTGCCGTACCCGATGGTGATGATGCATCCGCAGTGGCGCACCGAGGCGGTCCTGCGCGAGCGGCTGGCCGAGCTGGGCGGGAAGGTGGAGCACGACGCGGAGCTGACCGGCTTCGAGCAGGATGCGCGGGGCGTGACGGCCAGGCTGGGCACGGGGGCGACGCTGCGGGCCGGTTACCTGGTCGCCGCCGACGGCGGCAAGAGCACCGTACGCAAGGCGCTCGGCATCGGCTTCACCGGCCAGACGCGCGAGGAGGAGCGGATGGTGCTGGGCGACGTGCGCGTCGAAGGGCTCGGCCGGGACCACATTCACGTGTGGGTCCGGCCGGGCAAGGGCATGGTGGTGCTGTACCCCATGGCCGGCACCGACGCCTTCCAGCTGCTCGCCCCCATCAAGGCGGGCGTGAGGCCGGACCTGACGTTGCCCGGCTACCAGCAGCTCTTCGCCGAACGGTCGATGCTGCGGGGAGTGCGCATCACCGAGCTGCTGTGGTCCTCCCTGTACCGGGTCAACATCCGCCTGGCCGACAGATACCGGGCCGGACGCGTCTTCCTGGCCGGAGACGCCGTCCATGCGCACTCCCCCGCGGGTGGGCAGGGACTCAACACCGGTGTGCAGGACGCCTACAACCTGGGCTGGAAGCTCGCCCGTGTGCTCGGCGGAGCGCCGCAGTCGCTGCTCGACACCTACGAGGAGGAGCGCCGCCCGCTCGCCGCCCGCATGCTCGGCCTCAGCACGTACCTGCACGACAAGAAGACCTACAAACGCGATGAGGAGACCTACCAGCTGCAGCTCAGCTACCGAGGCGGGTCACTGGCCCAAGGCGGCGGGGACCGGGTGCCCGACGGACCGCTTCTCCTGGCCGACGGCAGCCGGGCGCGCATGTTCGACCTGCTGCGGGGGCCGCACTTCACGCTGCTGTCGCCGGACCCCGCGCCGCGCGTGCCGAACGGCCCACAGGTGCGCGCGCACGCGCCGGCCGAACCGTACGGCGGGGCGCGCCACACGCTCATCCGGCCGGACGGATATGTCGGGATCTCCACAGACTCATCCGACGAGCTGGCCGGTTACCTGGCCATGGTGTGAGCCGGCACCGGTGGCTCGGCTCCCTTCCGGGATCCGGGGACAGGTCGCAGGTGTTCCTCACCCGTCCGTGGCGAGATGGTCCAGGGGTGTGGTGGGCAGGGCGATCCAGCCCTCCGTACGTGCCACGCCATCCTGCTCCCCCGCCGGCACGGTCACCAGGCCGAGGGCCGATGCGCGTGCGGCGAGCGCGGACACGACGGCGTCGATGGCGTCGTCCGAGGCCCGGCAGAGCGGCTCGTACCCACCCAGCTCCAGCCACGGCGCCGCCTCCAGAAGCCGGTCCGCGAGCCGGCCCAGCTCGGTGAGGTTGGCGGCGCGCTTGTACCCCCGGTACGGCAGCCCCCACCGCTTCAGGCACGCCGCCGGATAGACCTCCACGACGGCCCCGCCGCCTCGCCGATCGACCGGCCGGCCCCGCCGCGCAAGCTCGGCCAGCAGAGCGGCGCAGCGCATGGTGGCGTGCCCGATGCGGTCGGCCGACACGCTCAGCGGCGTCAGCCCGGTCTGCGCGTGCACCACCTGGTCGGTGACCCGCAGCGCCAGATCCCGCCGCCAGGCCCGGCCCGCCAGCCCCTCCGGCACCTGTACGTGTCCGGCGCGGTGGGCGGTGACGAAGTCGACGAACCTGTCGGGCCAGCCGAGCGGGCAGTCGACCCCTGCCTTGCTCGCACCCATCACCGCCTCGACGATCAGGGCGTCGTCCGCCCCGACCTCCACCCTGACCAGCCGGCCACGGCCGGCCGACCAGTCGAGCCACGCCACCGCAGTTCGCACCGCCTCCGCCGCGAGATCGATGCCGACCGTCAACATCCCTTCACGATAGGGCGTCGTTCCCCTCGCACCCGGCCACGGTGAGGCTGACAACCGGCCGCGGTCCGCGGTCGGCGGGGGGGCGGCTGACGCTGGAGGAGCTCCAGCAGCGGTTGAGTGGGGTGCTCGGCGCGCGGACGTTCGGCGACGTCGAGCCGTACGTCGCCGAACTGCCCGGTGACGCGGAGCATCAAGATCTGGATCACTCGAAGGGCGTTAGGTCGGCTGATATTACGGTAAGTAACCAGGCGACGAGCCTGCGGGAGTACGCGCAGGATCGCCCGATCCCTTCTCCGGGAAGGAGCACGATCGTGATCGATGACTACCTGGGGCACTGGTGGGTGCTCACCCTGCGCGGCGTACTCGCCCTGATCTTCGGCGTCATGGCCGTGGCCTGGCCGGGCATCACGCTGCTGGTGCTGGCCATCGTGTTCGGCGCGTACGCGATCGTGGACGGCGGGCTCGCCGCGGTCGCCGCCACCCGCGCAGCCAAGGGGCAGCGTGCGCCGCTGATCCTGCTGGCCGTCGCCGGACTGCTGTTCGGGATCATGTGCCTGATCTGGCCGGGGCTGACGGTGCTGGTCGTCACGCTGCTGATCGGGATCTGGGCGATCGTGACCGGCGTCATGGACATCATGGCGGCGATCAGGATGCGCAGGGAGGTCCAGGGCGAGTGGCTGCACCTCGTGTCGGGGGCGCTGTCGGTGCTTTTCGGCGCGCTCGTGCTGATCTGGCCGGCGACCGGGGCGCTCACGATCGCGCTGATCATCGGTATTTACGCCATCCTGGCCGGGATCATGCTGATCGTCCTCAGCCTGCGCGTGCGCCGGCACGCCACCGCAGTCTGAGCAGGCCAGGGCGTTAGGCATACCCGATCACATCCACAGCTACTACCGCGTCACCGAGGCCGCACTCCCCCACCTGCGGGAGGGGAGCGCGATCGTCAACACCTCCTCGATCAACGGCCTGCGCGGCAACAAGTCCCTCTGAGACCGCCGATGGGATTCGCCGCGGCGCGGCTGTCGTCGTACTGCACGGGCGAGGTGCCGGCCCCGGTCGGCGGCGAGACGCTACCGGGTTAGTCGGCCAGGGGCAGGTAGATGGAGGAGCCACGGCTGGTGAACTCCGCCGCCTTCTCGGCGAGACCCGCCTCCAGGGCCTCCTCCGCGGCCAGCCCGTGCTCGTCGGCGTAGCGCCGCACGTCGTGGCTGATCCGCATCGAGCAGAACTTCGGCCCGCACATCGAGCAGAAGTGCGCGGTCTTGGCGGGCGCGGCGGGCATGGTCTCGTCGTGGAAGGCGCGGGCCGTGTCGGGGTCGAGCGACAGGTCGAACTGGTCCTCCCAGCGGAACTCGAACCGCGCGTCCGACAGCGCGTCGTCCCACGCCTGCGCCCGCGGGTGCCCCTTCGCGAGGTCCGCGGCGTGGGCGGCGATCTTGTACGTGATCACGCCCGTCTTGACGTCGTCCCTGTTCGGCAGGCCGAGGTGCTCCTTGGGGGTGACGTAGCAGAGCATGGCGGTGCCGTACCAGCCGATCATGGCGGCGCCGATGCCCGAGGTGATGTGGTCGTAGCCGGGCGCGATGTCGGTCACCAGAGGGCCCAGGGTGTAGAAGGGGGCGTCGTCGCACAGCTCGCGCTGCAGGTCGACGTTCTCCTTGATCTTGTGCATGGGCACGTGGCCGGGGCCCTCGATCATGACCTGGACGTCGCGCCGGCGTGCGATCTTGGTGAGCTCCCCGAGCGTGCGCAGCTCGGCGAACTGAGCCTCGTCGTTGGCGTCCGCGATCGAGCCTGGCCGCAGCCCGTCGCCGAGCGAGAACGACACGTCGTAGCGGGCCAGGATCTCGCACATCTCGTCGAAGTGCTCGTACAGGAAGCTCTCGCGGTGGTGCGCCAGGCACCAGGCGGCCATGATCGAGCCGCCGCGCGAGACGATGCCGGTCTTGCGGCGGGCGGTGAGCGGCACGTACGCCAGCCGCACCCCCGCGTGCACGGTCACGTAGTCGACGCCCTGCTCGCACTGCTCGATGAGGGTGTCGCGGTAGACCTCCCACGACAACGACTCCGGACGACCCTTGACCTTCTCCAGCGCCTGGTAGATGGGCACGGTGCCGACCGGGACGGGCGAGTTGCGGATGATCCACTCGCGGGTCTCGTGGATGTCGGGGCCGGTGGACAGGTCCATGATCGTGTCCGCGCCCCAGCGGGTGGCCCAGGTCATCTTCTCGACCTCCTCCTCGATGGAGGACGTCACGGCGGAGTTGCCGATGTTGGCGTTGATCTTCACGAGGAAGTTGCGGCCGATGATCATCGGTTCGGACTCGGGGTGGTTGACGTTGGCGGGGATGATGGCGC
Organism: Nonomuraea basaltis; assembly: GCF_005893125.1. GTDB lineage: Bacteria > Actinomycetota > Actinomycetes > Streptosporangiales > Streptosporangiaceae > Nonomuraea > Nonomuraea basaltis. The sequence continues at coordinate 8,191 of NZ_VCJS01000010.1, forward strand.
GGCCAGCCGCGATCTCCTCGCGAACGAACTCGGGGGCGAGCCCCTCGCGCACGGCCACGAACTCCATCTCCTTGGTGACCAGCCCCTTCCTGGCGCAGGCGACCTGGGTGACAGGCTCGCCGGCCGCGCGGCGGTCGCGTACCCACTGCTCGCGCGGGCGCGGCAGCCCTCGCCTGACGTCGGTCTCGACGGCCGGGTCGGTGTACGGGCCCGACGTGTCGTACAGCGTCACCGCCGAGCCGTCCGACAGGCGCACCTGGCGCATCGGCACGCGGAGGTCACCGGTGTAGATTTTGGTAAAACGCGCGTCACTCATCGCGCAAACTCCCTTCGCCGGCATTATCCGGAGCAGGTTCTGGCGGTCGGCGGCTGTCAGCCGTCCTCTCAGCCCGGTCAGCACCGGGCTCCCGCGTTGGACTGGCGGGGAACGTACCCACGCCGGGCGCCGCGCCAAACCTGGCATGATCGAGGTGATGGACGATGAGATCATCCGCACCACAGCCGGCTATGACCGCCTCGCACCCGTTTACGCCGAGCGCACCGAGAACGTCAGCGCCTGGTTCCTGGCCTTCCGCCGGCGGTTCGCCGACGCGCTGCCCGCCGGGGGCAGGGTCGCCGACCTGGGGTGCGGGCCGGGGCGCGACGCGGCGTGGTTCCGGGAGCAGGGACTGACGGTCGTCGGCATCGACCGCTCGGCCGAGATGGCCAGGCTCGCCGCCGCCCGCGGGGTGCCTGCCGCGCTGGGCGACCTGCGCCGGCCGCCGCTGGCCCCCGGCTCGCTGGCCGGGCTGTGGTCGATGGCGGCGCTTCTGCACGTGCCCGCCGCGCAGACCGAGGTGACGTTGCGTGCCTGGTCGGCTGCGCTGCGGCCGGGAGGTGTGCTGGGGATGAGCACCTCGGCCGGCGACGGCGAGGCATGGGAACACGTTTCGCACGGCGCCGAAGTCTCCCGCTGGTTCGTGCACCGCGACCCGGACACGCTGCTGGCGGCGCTCGAATCGGCCGATTTCGAAGTGCTGGAGCACAATCTGCTGACCACTCACCGCACCTGGCTCAGCGTGCTGGCGCTCCGCCGCGAGGTTTGACGATCGCCCTGAGCGGTACGGACCCCATCAGGGGAAATATGAACAAGATCGCCGCTGTCGCAGGACTCGTGGTGGTGGCCGCGTTCGGGGGGCCCACCGCTGCCGGGGATGGCTTCGAACAGCACGAAGTAAGCAAAGAGCAGTACCAGACCCTGATCGCCCAGTGCCGCTACGCCAACACGGGGAAGGCGCGAGCGGAGTGCCGTGCGGAGGTCAGGGCGAGGTACCGCATCGGCAAAACCGACACAACGCTCGACTGCCGCACGTATTCCGGCATCTCCGTGTGCGGCACGCTGAAGCTCAGCAGGGCCGAGCGCGAGTGCACGCAGGACTCCACGGACCAGGGACTGTCGTTCCGCCGCGCCGAGGTGGAGTGCTACGTGCTGGTCTGAAGGGTCTACGACATGATCATCGTCGGTGTGGACGGCTCACGTACCGGGCTGGAGGCCGTCGGATGGGCCGCCGACGAGGCCGCGCTGCGCCGTACGCCACTGACCGTCGCCCACGCCGTGGCGAGATGGGTGTACGAGGAGAGCGACGGCCGCTACGCCGAGATCCGCCACTGGCTGCGCGAGGGCGCCAACACGGTGCTCATCGCAGCCGAGGATCGGGTACGCCGGGAGCATCCGGACGTCGAGGTCACCTCCGAGCTGCTGCCCGGCGATCCCCGTACCGCGCTGATCAACGCCTCCGAGGGGGCCGAGCTGCTGGTCGTGGGCAGTCGCGGAGTCGGCGGCGTACGCGGGCTGCTGGTCGGGTCCGTTGCGCACGGGGTCGTCGCGCACGCCCGCACGGACGTGGTCCTGGTCCACGAGCTGCCCAGGCCGCCGCGCGGTGAGGTGGTCGTCGGGGTCGACGGCTCGGCGTGCGGGCTGCGGGCGCTCGACTTCGCCTTCGCCGAGGCCGAGCGGCGCGGTACGCGGCTGCGTGCCGTACAGGCGTGGGCCTGGCCGCAGCTGACCGGCTTCGAGCCGGCCGACAGCGAGAGCGAGCAGAACGCGCTGCGGACGCTGCAGGGGCTGGTGGCCGGGCGGCGGGAGCGGCATCCGGGCGTGGACGTGGTGGCGGAGGTCGTCCACGGGCATCCCGTCGAGGTGCTCAAGGAGGCTGCGGCGAGAGCCGACCTCCTGGTGGTGGGGTCGCGCGGCCACGGGCAGCTGGCCGGGATGATCATCGGCTCGATCAGCCAGGCCCTGCTCCACCACGCGCCGTGCCCGCTCGCCGTGGTCCGCCACTGAAAGTTACATCCCTGATCGCGCATCGCCGCAGGTCGCGTGCCCCCGCGCGGACCACTTCCTTCCCGCCTCCCGTGCGCTCTCCTTACGATCTGCGCAAGCTACGACGGGAGAGCAGACGATGCGGAAGACCAGCGCCCTGCTTGCGGCGTTGCTGGCACTGGCCGGCGCGGTGATGTTCCTGACGACCACGCCGGCCGGCGCCGCCGCCACGAGGATCATGCCCTTGGGCGACTCGATCACCGGATCCCCGGGCTGCTGGCGGGCCCTGCTCTGGAACCGGCTCCAGAGCACCGGCTACACGAACATCGACTTCGTCGGCACCCTCCCGGCGCAGGGCTGCTCGGTCTCGTACGACGGCGACAACGAGGGACACGGCGGCTTCTTAGCCACGAACGTCGCCAACCAGAACCAGCTGCCCGGCTGGCTGAACGCGACCAAGCCCGACGTCGTCATCATGCACTTCGGCACCAACGACGTGTGGAGCAACATCGCGCCGGCCACGATCCTCAGCGCGTACACCACGCTGGTGAACCAGATGCGCGCCAGCAACCCCGCCATGAAGATCCTCGTCGCCAAGATCATCCCGATGAACCCGTCCAGCTGCGCCGACTGCGCCCAACGCGCCGTGAACCTGAACAACGCCATCCCCGGCTGGGCCGCCGCCACCTCCACCCAGCAGTCGCCGATCACGGTGGTGGACCAGTGGACGGGGTTCAGCACGAGCGCGGACACGTACGACGGGGTGCACCCGAACGCCGCGGGCGACCAGAAGATCTCCGACAAGTGGTACCCGGCCCTGGTGAACGCCCTGTCCGGCGTCACGCCGTCCCCGAGCGTCACCCCCACGGTCACCCCCACGGTGGGTGGTGGTTGCACGGCCACGTACAAGAACGCCGGTCAGTGGCAGGGCGGCTTCCAGGGTGAGGTCACGGTCAAGAACACCGGCACGGCACCGATGAGCGCGTGGACGGTGCGGTGGACGTTCGCCGACGGGCAGCAGATCAGCCAGATCTGGAACGGCACGCTGAGCGCGAGCGGATCTGACGTGAGCGTGCGCAACGTGAGCTGGAACGGTGCCCTGGCGCCCGGGGCGACGGCCATGTTCGGCTTCCTGGCCTCGTGGAACGGCACCAACACCGCTCCCACGCCGACCTGCTCCTAGCTCCTGGCTCCTGGGTCGTGGCTCCTTCCGCCTGGAGCAGCTCCGCGGACACGGAGGCCCTCAGGAGGCGGCCGGTATCGGCGCACCCTCACTGGCCTGCACCAACACGAACCCCTGCCCCCGGAACGCCAACTGCATGGCCTCCCCGCTCCCCCGTCCGATCAACGCCCCCACCTTCATCGTCCGATTGACCCCGACCTGCAGCCCCGTGCTCCAGCAAACCGCCGACTGCCCATCGGCGAACGTCGGCATGCGAGCGACGTCGAGCAGGACCGGCGTGCCGTGCGTGGTCACCGCCACCCACCCGGTCCCCGTGACGGTCGTGTTGAACAGCCCGCCCGCCGCCACCCCGGCCCCCTGAACCCGCTGGATGTCCCAGGTGAGCTGCGGCTGAAAGGCCAGCAGATTGCGCCCGTTGACGGTCAGCCCTTCGTTCTCCAGGTAGAACAGGTGGATGTCGTCGGCGTTGTCGGCGAGGAAGAGCAGGCCCTCGCCGCGTACCCGCATCAGCGACGCGCCCTCACCGGTGACCGCCTTCTTGAAGAGCTTGCCGAGCCCCCCGGAGCCCTCGTAGTCGAAGTCCATCTGCCCTTGGAAGGCGACCATCGACCCCTGCTTGGCGAGCACTTCGTGGGGCAACTGCACCCGGAGCATCTTGCCGTTCTCCAGAACGAACCCGCCGGGCAGCGACTGGCCGTCGAGGTTGCCGAAAATCGAGCTACGCACGTTTCAACCCTTCGAAGGAGAGTGTTGCCGTCAGCGTACGGAAGAAGAGCAACACCTGCGCATGCGCCTCATCGGCCGACCGCGACTTTGTCCCGCCCTACGACCCCGCCGCCAGATCCCGTACCACCTGGATCAACTCCGCCGGATCGAACGGCTTGGTCAGGTAGGCGTCGACCCCGATCCCCCGCCCCCGCCGCTTGTCGTCATCCTGCGCCCGCGCCGTGATCAACACGACCTTGATGTGACTGGTGTCCTCCTCCGTACGCAACTTCTCCGCCGTCGCCCACCCATCCAGGTAGGGCATCATCACATCCAGCGTGATGACGTCCGGCATGACGTCCCGCACGCGATCGAGGCAATCCTGCCCATCGGTGGCGGTCGCGACCTCGAACCCCTCCAGGTTCAGGTTGACCGCGATGAGCTGACGGATGACCTCGTCATCGTCCACGACCAGTACTTTGCCAAGAACCTCGCCCACGGGCGCAAAGTTAACCTGTAGCGGGGCGGTCACGGGCGGTTTTCACAGGATGTGTTCGACGAGCGTTATCCGGTGCAGACTACTGCCACGATGCTGATAGCCTTTGACTCGTCGAGCCCCCTTAGCTCAGGGGATAGAGCACCGGCCTCCGGAGCCGGGTGCGTAGGTTCGAATCCTACAGGGGGCACTCTCGATAGCCAGGCCAGACGCCGTCTGACCTGGCTTTTCGCTTCTATCCATGATCACGTGCCTACGCCACCTTGCGACGCCGTACGCCACATTGCGACGATTTTCGCGAGTCATTCGCGATCCGCATTCCACTAACCATCCCCTCGGGCGCGATCCATTCGCTCGATCCACACCTCGTCGTAACCGGCCATGCAACGGTGATAGATCCGCTGCAGGACCTCCACACTGTGCCCGGCCCACTGAGCGACCTGAGCCGCGGGGACCCCTGTCGATAAACGCCAGGTGACTCCCGCGTGCCGCAGGTCGTAGGGCCTGCCCATCAACGGCGTGACAAGCTCCTCAGGCGCGAGCGCGAACGGCCGAATCTTCTTCCATAACCGTGCGTAGGTGGACTTCGGGACCGGACGTCCGCTCTCGGAGCGGAACACCCGGCCGTCCTCGGCCACCCCGAACCGAGCAATGTGCTCGCGTAATAACGCCACCAGCTCGGGCGGGATCGGCACCGCACGGACCGTCTTCTTCGACCGCCCCTTCAGCGCGCGGTCGTCGTGCAGCTCCCCGCTGTCGGTGTAGTCCTTGCCGACCTCGGGCTTGGACGCCTCCAGGATGAGCTTGCCCCACCCGGACTCAGGCAGGTGGCAGTCGGCCCGGCGCAGCCGGCTCACCTCGGCCGGGCGCATCAACGCGTAATACATGCAGCCGAAGAAGGCGGCAAAGCGCGGGCCCTGGCGGCGGCCGATGTAGCTGCACATGGTGAGCGCTTCGGCGATCTGGCGCGGGTTGCCGACCGCGCGCGGGTCCACTGCGTCGTCGACGTCGGGCTGTTTCCAGTCGCTCTTGAGCGCCTTGTCGTCGAGCGGGTTCGCCCTCAGCCGCTCCTCGAGTACGGCGTAGCGCAGAGAGTTGTAGAAGACGCGGCGGCGCCGCCGGTAGTACTCCGGAGACGCTTCTCGGCCGTCCAGTTGTGTGGCGCAGGCGTCGAGGGCCTTGGCCGCGACCTTGCGTTCTGTGAGGGCGTGCAGCGGCAAGGATGCCCTGTGCAACCAGCGCAGCGCCGCCTGCACCTCGTCAGGCTGTTCCTCCTCCCGCCGGGTCTGGATGAACGCCCACCTGAGGGCCTCGCGCAGCGTCTTGTCGTCGGGCACGCCACGCAGGTTGCGGGTCAGCGCTGGGGTCACGGCGGTCATGCTTTCGACGATGGAGCGCCGGGAGTTCGCGGACGCCTTTTTCCACTTCGCGGCTACGTAGTCGATCGCGTGCTGGAACCAGGTGATGTCCTGGTCCTCCCGGTGCATCGACTCCGGCAGGCCCGTCTCGGTGTCGAACGCTTCGCCCTTCCGGGCCGCCGCCATGAGCTCGGCGCGGAAGGAGTCGGCCAGGCCGTTCTTCGCGAACGTGTTGGTGAAGGTCCGGCCGTCGACGACCCAGCGGACCGAGTATGGCTTGCGCTTGTCCTTGCGGACCTGGATGCTCCAGAACTTGACGTCGTAGGTCTTCACGACGCCGCCTGCTCCCGGGCGTCGATCCATTCCTGCAGCCACTCGGGCCGGATCCGGTAAGGGCCTTTGTCGCCGGGGAGTTGGATGGCTCGGGGGGCTTCGCCCCTCTCCCGCCAGCGGTCCCAGGTCCGGCGAGACACCCTCAGTTTCTTGAGAACCTCTTCGAGAGTCAGCCATTCGTCGTCGCTGCTGGCGGTGGTTGTGGCGCGGCCCTTGGGTCTCGTGGAGGTAGGACGCGTGGAACTGGTTGCGCTGTGACGCGCCATGATAGGAGCGCTCCTTTCATGTCGAAGAACTGGACAGGAGTGCGGCCCCGGGCGGGTTTGCTGGCAGGCGTTCGCCCGGGGCCGGTCGTGCTCGGTAGCAGCGGCTACCGTTCCGGTCTGGGTGTTCTCGGTGACTGGCGAAGAGCTAATATCTCTCTTGTCATGACTTTCGTTACAGTCGTGACATGGACACATTAGCGTAATGATGCGTTTTGTCCACCATGTCGCGTCAAATCGCGTCAGTATCTACATGCGCATATCAGTGCACTTATGTCGCATTTGTCTCTAGGCCACTGTCACTTCTGGCCGCCACCCTCCCGCGAGAGCCACAGCACCAGCGCCAACGCGGACGCGACCAGCGCAGACGCCCGCCCCTCGCCCCATGTCAGCGCCGCCAAGAGCCAGGCTGAGGTGACCGTTGCTGCCACAGGCAGGAGACGAGCGCCGATCTCCAGCAGGGGAACCAGGGCCGACGACAGCAGCACCACCGCAGGCACCACCACAGCCAGGTCAGCACTCACTCCCACCGCGCGTGCCGCCGCCTGCGATGAGCACAGCCACGCCAGCATGATCAGCAATCGCGCCATCGCGCCCATCACGACACCCGCTCTTTGTCCGCGATCACGTACCGGTCACCGGCCATCCGCGCCCGACCCTGCTCCACCAACGACGCCGCCACTCGGAACGCCACCGGCAACGGCAGACCCGATCCAACCGTCAGCTCCGGCCCGGTCAGGCCCTCGCTGACATCGGCCAGGAGCGACAGCACCGACTCCTGCGCCGCGGCAACGTCGACCGGATCCAGGGCTTCGATCCGTACGGGCGCGTCGAGGCTGACGACCACCTCGTCCGCCGCCTCTCCCTGTTCCGTCTGGGCCGGCCCGGACGGGTCCGCCGATGCGCCGCCCATCCATGTCAGGCCCGCAGGCGACATGTCCTGCATGACGGTGCGCATCTTCGGGATGTGGCGGGCGCGTGTCATCACCGGCCGCGACGTGGCGCCGAGCACGTACGCGCAGCCCTTCGTCGTCTTGGTGGTGCCGGGAAAGTTGATCTTGATCAGGTGCGGGTACGCGGTCATCCGCTGACCGAATGTCGCCGAAGCGATGCGGGCGTCGCTGTTGCGGGTCACCACCACGTTCCCCGACGTGACGAGAGCGAGGATGTCGCCACCGCCCAGGCTGTTGACGTACACGTTCTGGTCGAGCACCCACACCGTCATGCCGCACTTGGAGCCCTCAGCGAGGATGTCGTACACGATCTGCGCCAGGTCCTCGTGCCGGGCGACCTTGTGAAACTCATCGATCGCGATGATCCGCAGGTCCAGATTGTGCGCGCCCGGGTAGTCGTAGGACTGGACGCCGAGCTGGGTTTCGCCGTCCTCATCGGTCCACTCGACCGTGGCCAGGTAGGCGTTCCGGCGGCGCATCTCCTCCCGGTAGGCGTACAGGCGGTCACGGATCTCGTCGATGCCGCGTGCGTGCGGCGTGTACGGCAGCAGCGACGGACAGCTCTGCCCGCCTTGCGGGTCCAGATAGTCGAGCACGATCTTGCCTCTGGTGCGAGCGAACTCCGCGACGGCGATCTTCAGGATGGAGCTCTTGCCCGTCCGCATCGACCCGAAGATCCCGACCGGCAGCGGCCCCGACCCCGGCTCCCACACCTGCAACGCCGAGTCGCCCGCGCCGTCCTCGAACGGCCCGATCGGCAACACGCCCGTCGCGAGGTCGAGCAGCGGCTCAGCCCACAGCTCCGGGTCCTCGACGGCCAGCTTCTTCAGGAACGTCACTTCGGCCGCGTTCTGGGCACCGTCGTCCGGCTCTTCCACGTGCACGTAGTTGATCGCCTTGCCGTAATCGGAGCAGATCCGCTTGCGCGCGGCCATGGCGTCCTCGGTCGTCTGCCCGTCCAGCACGATGCGATAGCGGACCCCCTCGGCGCCGCTGTGGGCAAACTCCTGTCGGCCACTCAGCACCGACCCGGGGAGTGAGCCTCGCTTGCCTGCGGTCTTGGCGATCCACCGCTTGACGATCGGGTCCGCCTCCAGAGCCTTGGCCTGCTGCGCCGCTGTCAATGCCGGGCGCTTACGCTCCGGCCGGACGATGTAGTCGCGGTTACGCCACACGTACGGCACTGTCCACAGGCCCGCGGCCGCGAAGTACAGGCTCTGCATCGCGCCGGTCGCGCCAAGCTCGGCCGCCGCAGGCAGCCACACTCCCGCGCCGGCCTGCCACCAGCGAACGGCGAGAGGCCCGCGCGTCTTCGGAATGAGAGCGCGCACGGCCGAAGCCGCGGCGTACACGGTGGCCTCGCCGGCGAGAACGTGCCACGCGGGCACATCCGCGAGGTGAAGGACCACGCCTGTGCCCCACACGCTGGCGACGGTGGCGTGTGGGGCGATGGCGTGGCGGTAGCGGAACGCGGTCTTGCGGGCGAAGGTTGCCGCGGTCTTGGCCAGGGCCTGCGCCTGCTCGTCGTCCTGCTCGGGCTTCTCGTCGGGCTGCTGCTCGGGCGTGGTGTGGCGGGCCACGTCGTGCTCCTTGCTAGTTCTCGTAGAAGCTGAACTTGCGCACGACCCGGACGGGCGCGGCCTTCACCGAGCGGGCGATGTCGCCGTGTCCGTCGTCGAGTGCACGGATCGCCGACGCCACGGCGGGCGGCGACCCGCCACACGCGGTCACCAGCTCGGCCGTGTACTGCGTGGCCAGCGCTGCGGCGTGCGCTTCTTGCTGGGCGCTGGCCAGGACGCCCCACATGTGGCTGACCGTGCGCGCGTCCAGCTCGTCGGCCTGCACAGCGTGGAACGCCTGCAGGGCGAGGAAGTACTTGTTGCGAGCCCGGTGCGCGACGTCCATCAAGTCGTCATGCGCTCGGCGCGCGTCGGTCTCGAGAGCGCCACTGGCCTTGAAGAACGCGCGCAGCCACGCCATGAACCTGTCGAAACCTCCCGTGGCCAACGCCTCCTGGAGCTGGGGCACGGTGGGGAGAGGGGTGGTGGTGCCATTACCGGCAGGCACGAGGGGGGCCTGCGACATGTCGATTCCTTCGAGTTCCACAGGTGCGGGTACGGGGTTGTGGAGTTGATCGCCGACCGGCTCGGCCTCGACCGCGGCCGGCCTGGCCGGGCGTGACCGCTCGACGGTGACCTCGATCGTCGGTGTGGGTGGCGGGGCGAGAGTAGGACGAGCAGGCGCCACAGGCTGCGGCGGTGGCGGCGAGACCTGCTGCGGCCGCACCTGCTCGACCACGACGGGTACGACCGGGCGCAGTGTCTCGTCGTCGGCCTGGTCGTCACCCTGGTCATCGCGCGCACGCTGGTTGCCGCCCGTGTCGCCGGGGCGCTCGGACCGGGCCGGCCCGAGCGCCCGCCTGAACCAGACGAGCGCGATGTTCGTGGTCTTGACGGTGAACGTCTGCTCGGCGGTGTACTCGGGCGGCTCCACCTGCGGCTGCTCAGGGTCCGGCTTCCGGAACAGGAACCACATGCCGACGCACAGCAGCGCGAACCCCACCATCACGGCGAAGACGGCACCGATGTAGTCGCTCATCGGCCCCAGCTCTCCACCGTCTCGCGCATCACGTCGGCGGTGAACCGGTCATACTCGACGGGCCCGCTGAGCGCGCCGAACGCGATCCCGGCGAAGATCCACAGGATGCAGCAGGCGACGAACGTGGGCCGATCAGGCTTGGAGTCCTTCAGGCAGTCCTTGAGCACAGCGCCGACCATGGCGAAGAACGCAACGGTGACCATGAACAGCGTCACCGACCCCAAGACCGTCTTCACGCTGCCCGCGGTTGCAAGCTCGACGAGCCACGCGCCGAAGTTGACGAACATGCGCCCAACCGGCAGCAGGAACATGCTGGCCGAGAAGGCCAGTAGCAGCAGGGACGCGAAGACGCCCATGGCCTTCTCAGGCAGCTTGTCCTTCTTGCGGAAACCGGCGAACACGCCGCCGAGGCCGAGGCAGGCGCCACCGGACATCACGAACCAGATCATGAGGGGTTGCCTTTCAGAGCAGGGACAGCAGGAGGGGAAGAGAGATCATCAACAGGTAGGAGCCGACCGTGATCGGCCCCCAGAACTTCAGGCCAGGCCAGCAGAGGGAGGACCAGGCGGCGACCCACACGCGGGGGAATCCGGACAGCGTCTTGAGCGGCGGGAGCTGCGCGTGGCACAGGCCGGGAAGTCCCTCCTCGCGAAACTTCCGCAGGCGGCGGCGGTAGTCGCCCGCGCCGAAGAACGCGGCCGACGTGCACACGAAGCACCAGCAGACGGCAAACACGCCGTGCACGCGCGCGAACCAGTCCAGCAGCCCAGCCTCGAACGGCACGTACTCGCGTTCCCGGTGGTACGCGCGCGCCGTGGCCACCGAAGGGAGGCTGGCCGTACTGAGCCCGCGCATCCGCGCCCGCTCCTCCAGGACCTCGACCCACGAGGGCCGCGCCGGCGCGGGGGGCTGCGAGTCGGCCGCGGGGGCCGGCTGCTCGGCCGTCTCCTCCTCAGGCTTGTCGGCAGGCAGGCCGGTCGGCTGGTAGTACTGAAACATCACTGACCACCGCCCGCTTCGGTGTTCAGCGCCTCGGCGAACTGTCGTGTCTGCTTGGCCAGGTCAACGCATGCTGCCTGCGCCCGGCGAGAGTCGCGCTTGTGCAATTCGGAGAGTTCCGACATCAGCCAGCAGGCCGTTCGCCAGTACAGCCGCCACGGCTTGGACGTCTCCTTGGCTGCCGCAGCGATGAGCGCGACGTGCTCGGTGCGCCGATTCGCGGCGCGATTCGACACCATCTGTCCTCCGTCACTATGCGTGAGCTGTGTTAGCGTGGCCTCGCGCGCGCAACGCGCAACGCGCAGCACGCCCACGCGTTGGAACCCCCGCTCCCCCGGCCTCGGCCTCACCAGCGGCGCCTGGCGCACCCGAGCGCAGTTACGAACAGTCACGACAAGCCCCCGGCGCACGCCCGCGCGAACGCATCCCAGTCCGGCTCGCGAGCGATCTCCGGCAGCGTCTGCAGGTGCCACACGAGCAGCGACCGGGGCACCCGCAGCGCGATCGGCTCGCACCCGGGCTCCCGCACGTCCCACCGTCCGAACTCCCAATCCAGCGGGAACGCGGTCAGCGCCGCGCACTCGGCCCGCCCGGTCACGCCCGCGGTGAGCACGTCCAGCGGCACGTCCACGCCGGGCCGGCGTTCGGCGGTGAGGCGGACGTGGAACGGGCTGTCGGCCCGGAACACCATCTCGACCATGACGACGGTGCTGGCGTCGGTGAGGTGGTCCCAAGTGGGGATTGGCATGTAGCAGACGTCGATCTCGTCGGCGGTGTTGGCGATCATGCTGCGTCTCCTGCCGTGGTGTTCTGGTTGGTCCGGTCGGCGTGTTGGTCCGGCCCGCTGGTCTGGTCGCGCGTCTGGTCCGCCGGTCCGGTTCTTCGTCCGGTAGTGCGGCCTGCTCGGGTGGTCCGCTGGTCAGGTCGGTCCGGTCCAGTGAGAAGGCGGACCAGGTCGTTGGCGACCGCCGTTGAGACGGTCTGGTCCGCCTCACGAAGCGCGGCCTGGAGGGTGCGGCGGGTGACCTTCTGACCGGACCGCGTGAGCTGTTCGGCAATCGTCCGACCCAGCGGGAGCAGCGCGTTCACTCGGTCCGCTGGTCCGGTTGGTCCGGTGTGGACCGGCCGCTTCTTGGTCCGGTTGGTCCGGTTGCGCGGAACCGGACCGGGAACGTCGACGCCGGGCGTCTGGTCCGGTTGGTCCGGTGCGCTGACCGGACCAGCGGCACGCCTTGCGATCCGGTTTCTGATCCGGTTCTTGGCCAGGCGCGGCAGCCGGAAGTGATCTCGAATCCTGGTCCGGTAGCGTGACCGCGGTCCGGTCTGCCGGACCGGCGTCTGGGCCAGTTCGTGGTCCGGTCGGTCCACCGCGGCGACCGGGCCAAGCGACGGCCGGTAGCGCGGCACCAGGCCGGCGCCCACCTCGTTCACGAACACCGCCGCGTCGTGCATCGCCTTCTCGGCGTCCGGGCCCAGGCCGCGCGTCTCCTCCGCGAGCGCGGCCATCCGCGTGAGCGTGAGCTGAAGCTGGGACCGCTGCGCGCTGATCACTGCGCCCTGCGCGTGGGCGACCGACCGCCACGTCATCTCCACGCGGCGGGCCTGACGCACCACCTGCACGGCTGCGGTCGGCGACTGGATGCCCTCACCGACCGCCCACCGGAATGCGGCGAACGTCTCTCCCGTGTGCAGCACCCAGCGCAGCGGCGAGAACTTCGGCGCCCGCGGGTCGATCAGCTTCTTCTGCCGCAGATCCTTGCGGTGCAGGTGCCGCGAGTGCATTGACCACAGCCACGGGCTGGCCAACGAGCAGGCTGCGAACAGCTCCGGCGTCTCGGGCACGTGCGTGAAGTTCAGGTAGCCCGCGGCCGCGCCGATCAGATACGACGTCATCCGCTGCCACCAGGCGGAGTCACCTTCGCGCAGCGCGACGTGCGCGTGCCATGACACATACACGGCAACCGACTCCACGATCGCGGCGCCGAGCACAGCCAGCAGCGTCGGCCAACCCATGGCTTGGAACACGAGGAACTGGCCCGCGACGGCGACCACGTTGACGCCGACGTTCGTGATCGACATGACCGCCAGCCGGCCCGCAGTCTGGGCGCGGGCCGACCACCGCTTGAACGCCTTGTGGCGGCGCTCGTCGCGGGCTGTGCGAGCAGCCTCGTCGCGGTCGCGCTGGTCGGCGTCGGCCGACCGCGCGTCGGCTCGCCGGGCCTCCTCGGCCAGGCGGCGACGCTGGATCCGGAAACGCTCGGCTTCGAGAGCCCGCTTCTCCTTCTCCGGGTCGGCCTTGAGTAGCAACATCAGAAAACTCCTAATGTGGTTTCGGTACCGCTGTCGCTTTTAGCGAATCAGGGGATGATCATGCAGAAGGCAGGGGCACGTCTGCGCGTGCTGGACGGCCACGAACGCGTCACCGGGCACTCTGGACGCGCCGCAGGCGAAGCACTCGAACAGGCCGATGGTCACCGGGGTCGGGCAGGTGTCGCGGCCGATCGCCTCCCACGCGACGTTCCCGTACGTGCGGATCACGCCGTGCCGGCCGTGCCCGAGCAGGTGACATGCGCCTCCGTCCGGGGATGCGTGCGGGGCGGTCACGCCGATTCCTTGCCAGACTCGGCTTTGCGGCGGGCCGCATCGACCTTCAGTCGGACTGCGTCGGCCTTGATCGCTTCCACCAGCTCCTTGACGGGCTTGGCCCGGGCGGATCCGAGGAGGCCGCCGCGCGCACCGTGCAGGCTGTGGATCGAGCCCCCGTAGACGTAGAGGGACAGCGCCTCCTCGATGATGGTCATACGCAGGCAGTCGGTGCGCAGCTCGCACGGCTCGCACAGGAGGCGGGCCTTGCGCCGGGTCAGGCCCTGCTCAACCCAGCGGTTGTCCTGGCTGCCGACACAGATGCCGCCCTCGTTGACTTTCTCGGCCAGAGTGCGGACCTCGGCGCGTAGCTGATGTTCCAGCGGCGGGGGCGGTGTGGGCGGCTTGACGGTCTCGCGGTCGGCGGTCGTGTCGCACGGTGTCATGGTGGTGCTCATCGGTCACCTGATTTCTGTCGCAAGGAGAAGGTGTCGATGCGGCGGCCCCCGGATCACTCTCAGGCCGCTGGCTTTTACCGGGGATTTCTGGCGGAAGGGCGCCAGGTGTAGTGGTGATCGCCCGCTATCCTGTTGGTAGGTTCATGGTAGGGCTACCAAGACCCTACCGCAAGTCGTAGATCTCTGCCGCGCCCTGATCATTCGCCCACGCTCCCGGACGGATCTTGGATGCCCCTAAAGTTGGCACCACAGGCCGGATGACCCGCCCGAGGAGCACATGGAGACTGGATGCCGATCCCGCCCGCGAAGGCCCAGGCCATAGCTGATGAGCTCGCCGAAGCCATCAGGCGAGGCGACTATCCGCCTGGAAGCTGGTTGCCCTCCGAACGAGATCTATCGCGCGCGCACCAGGCAGATCGGTCCACCATCCGCAACGCCATCGCTCTTGTCGCCGACCAGGGCCTCGTCACCCGTCGGCCACGGCAAGGCGTTCAGGTCTCCGATCCCGGAGCCCAGCACGCCCGCATCGCCTCCGGCCGCGAACCGGCCACCCTCTCCACCACCGTTGACGAGACCCACGCTGACGCCGAGACCGCCCACCGGCTCGGCGTCCCGGCCGCGACACTGCTGCTGCGGCGAACTCGAGTTCAGGGTGTCGCCGGCGACCCGCCCGTACAGATGTCGGTCACGTACCTGCCGCGGGAGGTCGTCGAGCTGGTGCCGAGCCTGACCGAGGTGGATACCGGGCCGGGCGGCATTTACGCGCGCCTGGAGGAGGCGGGCCGGCCCGTGGCCACGTTCGAGGAGGCCGTGACCTGCCGCCTGCCCAACAGCGTCGAGCAGGCGGCGCTCGCAATCGGCGCGGCCGAGCCGGTGCTGACGATCTGGCGCCGCTCCTACGATCGGCGTGGCCGCATTATCGACGTGACACACCTGGTGGTCGTGGGCAGCCGTCGAGAGCGGATCTACCGCTACGACCCAGCATGAACGCGGAGCCCGAGAATGGTTGCGCACCGCCGCGGCGGTGCCTCACGCTTGCTGGTATGTCGGCATGGCTGATGTCCGAGGACAGGCTACATCTGGTGCTGATCGACGACATCGCGTCGGTCGGCCTGGTCGTCCCCGGCGAGCCCGATCCGCGCAAGCACCCAACCAAGCGGCTGGCCCGCGCCCGCGAGGTTCAGCTGATGGTCGGCAGCCGCGCCGGCGTCATGATGTGCGCTGCGACGTGCCCCGGCGATGACGCGTTGTGGGCTCGGGCCGATCTGATGCACATACTGTCCATACTGAAGCGGACGGCTTCGGACGACGAGAACCTGTACGTGTTTGCGCCCGTATCGTGGCCGCGCAAGCGGCCGGAGCAGTTGTGGCAGGTCTCCCCCCGTATGCCAGAGCCGGAACTGATCCAGCACTGATCAGGAACCCCCGATCTAACTGTCTGTTTTCCGGATAACATGCTCACATGGTCCGCCATGAAGAGGTGTCCGACGACCTCAGAGCCAAGATCCTCGACGGAACCTATCCGGCAGGCAAACCACTGCCCCACTCCCAGCTCCTCGCCATCGAGCACGGAGTCTCCCTCAGCACCGTCTCTCAAGCGCTCGCAACTCTGAAGGCCGAGCAGCTCGTCATCCGCCACGCGGCCGAAGGGATGATCGTGCAGCCGCCGCTCACGGTGGTGGATCTCGTCCTGCATGGGCCGCACGGACACGGACCGCTGCCTTGGGCGAAGTGCTGCGAGCGCTCCGGAACCGAAGGCGCAATGGTCACCGGCAAGGTGGCCACCAGCAAGGCCGCCCCCGACCTCGCCGTACTTCTCGGCGTCGACGTCGGCGACGAGGTGATCACACGCAACCGTCGCGCCACCATCGGCGACACCGTGGTCCGCCTCGACGAGGCGATCTACCCCCACCGGCTCGTCCACGACACCCCGCTCACCAGACGCGGCCAAGTCCCGGGCGGCGTCTACCGAGCCCTCGCCAGCGCCGGTCTAGAGCCGCACAAAGTCGTGCGGCGCGTTATCGCCAACCGCCAGGCCACCGACGCGGAGGCCAAGGCTCTGAGGCTCGTGCGGCGCGCGCTCGTCCTCACCTATGAACAAGTGATCGCCGACCGCGAGGGAACGCGGATCGAACTGATGCGGTTCGTGGCCAACCCAGCCCGGATCAGGTTCGTGGACGAGCAAGTCGCTCTGTAGCTCTGTAGCGATGCGGCCGAGGACCGGGCCTAAGAGGTGGGTATCGCCACCTCGCCCACGACGGCGAGGTGGTTGGACTTCGGCTCGTCCTCCTGGATGACGCTGTGGCTGATCAGCGCCTTTCGCGGCCACGCAGCGTGTGTAGCGTCATGGCCGCGCGGGGGTCCACGGGCCGTTGCCTGAGCACGGGATCAACGGGCGCGTGTCGGTCAAAGAGGGTGCCACCGTAGTCCACGGCGACATAGGAATACCTCATGCTCGCCCGCACCTGTTCCCGCAGGTCTGATGGCGACCGCCGGCCCATCGTCCACGGGTTGGCACCGCCAGTGGGATGGTCGGCTCTACCGATGTTGAGACCCGGCTGAGGCGTTGCAGCAGCTTCTCCAACCACCGCCATCGAGGCTCGACGCCCGGGGGCACCCAGCCGTAGAAGCCCTCAGGAGAGGGAGGAGGAAGGGGCATCGCATTGTCCTTCGGCTAGGGACGAGCCGCGGGTAGGAAGGGCCGTGGGACGGCGCTCAGCGATCCGATGCCAGGCACGATGTGGCGCTTCTCAGGACAGCAGCAGCGTTTCTGGAGTATCAGGCGATGGAAGGCTGCCAGCCGTGGCGTGAGAAGGCGGGACCCCCGTTGCGGTATGCGGCGATCGCCTGCGCGTCCGGAGGGAACGCGGGATCGGGCAGTTGTTCAGCGTGGACCCACCGCGCCGTGAGGTGCTTGTCCGGCTCGGTGTTGACGAGTTCGCCCGTCCAAGCTGTGGTGGCGAACACGAACAAGACGAACTGCCCGGCTCCGTCCCAGCTCTGTTCTGCATGAACGACGTGGACGAGGTGGAGATCGACCGGATCGGCAACCAGCCCGGTCTCCTCCTTGAGCTCACGGGCTGCCGCGTCGTCGAGGGGTTCCCCAGGTTCGGCCTTGCCGCCGGGGATCATCCAGACGGGGGCTGGCACCCAGTTCGAGGCGGCTCGATAGATAGCGGCGATGGTGTCATGCTCTTGGTCGTGCACGATCACGCAGACCGCGTTGCGGCTGTTCATCACGGCGGGGTTCGCCATGGTGAGGGCTCCTTCCTCCATGGTGCAGGAGCTGTTTGATGATCCAGGGCGGCCGGACGGTATGCCAGCCGAAGCAGTATCCGTTGGTGTCCATGTACGGCGTGGTCAGGATGTGGTGGAACTCTGTCCATGCCGCGAACTGGCGGGCTGAGCATCGGCTCAGATTCCGGGCGTTCAGGTGGCTGTTGTAGGTGTCCAGGGCCTGCTGGACGATGTCCTCGTCGAGGGGGCCCGTCGTCATGGCGGTGGTGACGATCAGTTTGGCCAGGTCGTAGCCGAAGGGCGCCAGAGTGAGCGAGTCGAAATCGACGACAGTGATGGCCGTGCCGACGATGAGGAAGTTGCGCGGGTTGGCGTCCTTGTAGAAGGCGGCCGGTAGGTCGGCTGCTTCCTCGATCCAGGCGTCGACGGCCTCCGCGGTGAGGAGGGGCTGCGGTATCGCGTTGGCGGCAAGCAGCTCGTGAAGGCGTTCGCGGCGGTCCTGAGCGAACGCAGCGATGCTGACACCGGCCGTGGTGTGGGGTTCGTTCATGCGTGCCGCGTGGAGAGCGCCGGCGTAGGCCGCCGCGTGCTGGCGGCCGAGCAGGTCAGCCAGGTGGAGCAGGTCGCCGGGGCCGCCGTGTCTCCCCTGCAGGTACTCGAAGTCGATCTCTGTCGGGCGGGCGTCGACGATGGCCGGTATCCGGATGCCGGGTGTGGCGTGCGCGATCCACCGGTGATGTTCCTGGGCCCTCTGCCGGGCACGAGGGTTGGCGTACGCCTTGGTGAAGACCCTCATGAGCGGGTGGCCACCACGTAGGTGACGGTGGAGGTGGTCTCGAGCGGGCCGTTCCCGATGGAGGCTTTCAGCCGTTCGGCGATCTCGGCGGGGGTGCCGGGGAGCTCATATCTAGGAGTGGTGGCGGCATAGGCGGCGATGTGGTCGGCGTCGGCGAAGCGAAAGCGGTGCTCATCGTGGATGACCTGCTGAACCTGGAGGGAGCCGGCGACGATATCGGCCTGGTTGCGGCTGTGGAAGGTCGCATACAGGCTCGGCCGGTCCCCTGCGCCGGGGTCCAGGCCGCTGGCGGTGATCGCTTCGTTGAGCGTCTGGTAGCTGTCGGCGGATTTGGTGACCGTGATCGATATCCCGCCGGGGGCCAGGCATCGGGCGATCTCGGCGACCGCGGAGGCCGGGCAGGGCGAGTGGTAGAGGCAGAACGCGGCCACGGTCACCATGGCGCTGGCGTCGGCCAGGGCGATGGCGTGGAAGTCGCCTTGCAGGAACTCCACGCATCCGTGTCCGGCGAGCCGGCGTGCGGCCACGGTGAGCAGGGCTGCGGACTGGTCGAAGCCGATCAGGCGGGGTGGGGCGAGCCGTTGGGCCAGGGTGAGGGTGGTGGTGCCCCTTCCACAGCCGATGTCCACGACGGTGCCGCGCGGCCCGGTGGAGGCCAGGTCGGCGATGACGTCGGCGGGATGGCGGCCGGCGGTTTTGGCGCGTCTAAGCGCGGTGGTGCGTTGGGTGATGCGGGCGGCATCGCCGTACAGGTTGCTGCGGATGGAGTTGGGATCGAGGAACGGGTTGGCGGTCATGGGGCCTTCCCGGGGACGGGGGTCAGGTCATGTTGAGCCGGGGAGCCCGGCCAGGAAGCGGCGGGCGGCTCGGCGGCTGGTCAAGGTGATGACGCGGGCGTGGGAAGCGTGCTCGGCGATGAGGGCGCGGACCTTGGGCCGCATCTGGCGCCGGTAGCCGAGGACATAGCGGATGAAGCCCCAGTGGATGCGGTCGTACACGCCCTGCTCGGCGTGCTGGCCGCCGCGGTAGCGCAAGCGGCGCTGGAGGATGCCCCACAGGCACACAAGCGGGGGGATGTCGAGGAAGATCACAGTGTCGGCGTTCGCCAGCCGGATGTGCAAGGTGGAGGCGAAGTTGCCGTCGATCACCCATTGGGGCTCGGCGACAAGCTTCTCCTGGATGGCGGCGAACTCCTCCGGCGGCAGTGGATTCCAGTCATCGTCGTAGTAGACGGCGTCGAGGTGAGTCATGGGGGCGTCGATGAGAGCGGCGAGCCGGCGCCCCACGGTCGTCTTGCCGCTGCCGCCGCAGCCGATGATGGCGATCCTGTGCATGTCGTAAGAGGTTACCGAGGTGGAAGAGGCGCCGAGCCGTGGTTGCGTCGTGTCGTTCACGCGGTGACCAGGGCGGCGGCGTCGAAGTCGAATCGGACGGGGCGGCCGGGACCGGCGACCTCCGCGCACGACAGGTAGACGCGGCCATCGGGGGCGATCTCCAGCTTTTCGACGACATCGCTGGGCGCCGGGCACCGCTCCGGCAGGAGGATGTCGGTGTTCACCGACAGCGGCGCCAAGTCCATCCCGGTCAGCTGCTCGTGCAACTGCTGCGTCTGGTCCCAAGTGACCGGCGTGACACCGCTGAGGGCGGCGTTGCCGACCGGCCGGACCCGGTGCAGGTAGAGATCGCGGGCGCCCAGGTCGCGCAACCGCTCGGCGAGGGTGGGCACGGTCGCGATGTTGTCGGCGGTGAGCGTGCAGGTGGCGCCGATCCGCATCTGGGGGGCGGCCCAGGCGAGGGTGTCGAACGCCGCGTCGAAGGAACCGGGCCGGCGGATGCTGTCGTGGACGGAGGCGATGCCGCCGTCCAGAGACACTCGCAGCATGTCCAGGTGATCCGCGCACTGGGCCAGCATCGTGCGGCGTTTGTAGCCGTTGGTGCAGATCTCGGTCTGGTAGCCGAGCGCGCGGGCGCCTCCGAGCACCAGGGGCAGGCCGTCGAACAGCAGCGGCTCGCCACCCAGCAGGCACACCGAGCGGCAGTCGAAGACGCTGGAGAAGTAGGCGAGGGCGCCGATGGCCTGCTCGATGGTCACGGTGTCGGGCCGCTTGAGGTCCTCGCCGTGGTAGCAGATGGTGCAGGAGAAGTTGCAGCGAAACAGCAGCTCAAGGTACAGCTTGTCCACTCGTCTGATGCCGGGCAGGACGGACGTCGGGGTGTTCATGCGGAACCTCCTTGGAGCAGCGGCAGCGGGATGGGGGCGCCGGTCAGGACGGCGGTGATGGTTCGGATCTGGCGCGAGAGCCGGAACGGATCCAGCCGCTCGATGCACTGGGCGATCAGGTCGGCATGAGTCCTGCTTGCCGTGATGCGGGTCAACCTGGTGAAGGTGGCCACGAGGTCGGAAGCGTCCCAGATGATCAGCTCAGGGGGGACGACGCGGTCGGCCGAGCGCAGACTGGCGGGTGCGAGCGGCAGGCAGCCGGCGAGCACGGCCTCGAACAGCCGTTGAGTGAACTGGCCGCTGCGCGCATACCGGTCGGGAGCCAGCAGGACGGTCGCCACCGAGGCCCTGTAGGTGGCGGCGACCTCGGTGAAGGGGATGCGGCCGGTGAAGTTCACGTGCGGCCAGCGGCCGGTGTCGGTCCACTTTCCGGCCACCCGGTGGGCGACGTGGGCGGCGGCCGGGGCGAAGTAGGTCGTGAACGCGGTATCGCGGTCGTACTGATTGCCGATGTAGACGAGAGGCAGCGGCCGGTCTTCGGCGGCCAGTGCCGCAGGATCGGCCTGGTTGATGGCGTCGTCGGCGACGGGGAACAGCAGGCTCACCGCGCCGAATGAAGGATGCAGGGCTGGCTCACACACGGTGACGTGCCCTAGGGTGCGCAGCGGGTCGCCGGGCGGGAGCTGCTGGTCTTTGTCCCACAGCACGGTGAGGGTGGCGAGCTGGCGGGTGTAGTGATCGAGGAGCTGCTGTTGGCGGTGCAGGTCGCAGGTGTGGCCGGCAGCGCTGCAGGGTGTGGTGTTGCGGCCGGGGATGGGCCAGCGCCATTCGAGGAACAGGACGTCCACGGGCGGCAACCCGGCGTCCCAGGTGTAGGTGGCGGTCAGGTCGGTGCCGGCCTCGTCCAGGTCGCGGTTCGGCTGGAGGAACACGATCTCGTGCCCGGCGGCGATGAGCGCGTCCACGAGGACGCGACGGTGGCTTCGGCCGCCATCGGGGGTGTCGGTGACCCCGGGGCCGAGGAACCCCCAGAAGCTGTATCCGATCCTCATGACGCGGTCACCCACCAATCCTCGATGAGCAGCGCGTCCAGGCCGGATTCGGTCAGGCAGTCCAGCGCCATGTCCGGCGTTCCGCAGATCGGCTTGCCCTTGATGTTGAGAGAGGTGTTGATCAGCACGGGAACCCCGGTGATCCGGGTGAAGGCGACCAGGATGTCGGCCAGGAGCGGATTGTCGCGGGGGGCGAGGGTCTGTACCCGGGCGGTGCCGTTGACGTGAACGACCGAGGGAATCGTCTGACGGGCCAGATCGGTGACCGGAGCGGCCACCGACATGAACGGCGAGTCCTGGCCGAGGGTGAAGTAGTCCGCGGCGTGGTCGGCCAGCACCACCGGGGCGAACGGGCGAAACGGCTCCCGGAACTTCACCTTCGCGTTCAGCCGGTCGGCGACATCGGGCTCAAGGGGCGAGGCGAGGATCGAACGGTGCCCCAAGGCGCGCGGCCCTGCCTCCAACGCCCCGTGGAACAGCCCTACGATGTGGCCGTCGACCAGATGCCGGGCGACGAACTCGGCCGGGTGGTCCAGGCGCCGCGCGGTCATGCCCGGCCGTGGCTCGGGCTTCAGATGCAGTTCGGGGAAGTTTGGCCCGAGGTAGCAAGCGTTCGCGAGCCCTTCGGGCAGATGGCCGTGGCCGTCGAGGTAGACGGCTGCGGCGGCACCCATCGCGGTCCCTGAATCGCCAGGAGCGGGCGGGACGGCGACCTCGTCGAACCATCCCGATTCGATGATCTCTCCGATGCTGACGCAGTTCATCGCCACTCCGCCGCCCACGCACAGCAGCCGGACTCCGGTGCGGTCGCGGGCCAGCCGCGCCAGATGCAGCATCGCCTGCTCGGTGCGTTCCTGGAGGGCGGCGGCCAGGTCGGCGTGCACCGGAGCGATTTCCTCGTCGGGGTGCCGGGGCGGGCAGGTGAGCGCGGTGAAGGCGGGCGTCAGCCGCGGGTAGCGGCTCGACAGGACACGCAGGCCGACCAGCCGGGGGTCCAGCACGAAGCCGTCATCGGCCAGGCGGATGGCCTGGGCGAACAGGGAGCGGAAACGCTCAGGGTCGCCCAGCGCGGCCAGCGCCATGACGGTGCCCTCCTCATCGCCGCGGCGCCAGCCCAGATGTTCGGTGACGGCGCCGTAGACATAGCCCAACGACGCCGGGTCGTGGAGGGCCTGCACGATCCGGTAAGCGCACCCGTCACCGTTGCGGCGGGCGTGCCCGATGGTCGTGGTCTGCGTTTCGCCGAGGCTGTCGACGACGAGAACGGCGGCATCCTCATACCCTGACGCGGCGAAGGCGTACAGGCCGTGGGCGCGGTGGTGCAGGACCGGCTGGACGGCAGCATTCGGAAACTGGTCGGCCAACAGGCCCAAGCGGGTCCGGGTGTTGGCAGCGACCCGGGCGAAAGACCGGGCGCGCGGCAGAGCACGGCGCCGCGTTGCCGATCGCGTCAGGTGGCCGGCAGCGCCGCGGAGGGCGCGCAGGTAGAGGTTCGGGCGGAAGTTGTAGGCGACGATGTCGATGTCGGTGGGAGTTAGGTCGGCCTCGGCGAGCAGCCAGTCGATGGCCCTGGCCGGGTAGCTGCGGTCGTGCTTGATGCCGCTGAGCCGTTCTTCCTCGGCGAACCCGATCAGCTTGCCGTCTGCGATCAGGGCTGCAGCCGAGTCGTGGGTGTAGGAGCACATGCCCAAGACGTTGATGGGACGCATCGTCATGCCTGCTCACCCGGCCTTCGGCACGGGGGCGGGCATCGCGGCCAGCGGCAGGTGCTGGTCGCGCTGGTCGTACCAGGCGGCGAGCGCCTGCGGGAACAGCCCAGGCGCCGTGGTCTTGCTGCGTGCCTCGTCGCGCCGGCCAGCCTTCCACAGCCGGTAGCTGGCCAACACCGCGGCGAACCCGTCCCACACTGGGTGGCCGACCGGCTCACCCTCGATGACGTGCTTCAGCACCTGGTCGAAGTCCGACCAGGGGACGGCCAGCGGCTGCCAGCGTGTGGAGGCGGGAGCGTCGTCGGCTAGATCCCTGGCCGCGTCCTGGTGTTGGGCGTACAGGTGCAGGGAGTCGACGTGGTGGTGGTAGTCGCCGACGTCAACACCGAGCCAGCCGGCCATCAGTTCCTGCAGCACGGTAGCGGTGATCAGGTCGTACGGCAGGCCCAACCATGCGTCCTGGCTGCGCATGCTGGTGTGCATCTCCAGCCGGTTCTCGCGTACGTAGAACCGATATCCCAAGGTGCAGGGGACGTCCTTGTACCCGGCGGTGTCCCGGCAGGGATCGAAGATCTGGATGACCGCCCGCCTGCTTTGGCAGTCGTTCATGAGCTGCAGCCGTATGTAGTCGAGCTGGTCCTGGCTGTGCCAGCGGCGCAGGCGAGGCCCGTAGGCGCCCTGCAGGGTGCCGTGGTCGGTGAGGGCCCCCAGGCGGCTGTTGAAGTCGCAGATCCAGTTGTCGTCGGAGCCGGACAGGATCCACACGGTCTCCGCCGCGGCGAATGCCGGGTTGAGAGTGCGGGCCGGGAGCGCGACCATCCGGGCTGCCGGATCGGTCAGCTTGAGATAGGTGCCCATGAGCTCGGTGGTGGCCATGCCGCGAGGGGCCACGGGCCGGCCCTCGTTCAGGATCGTCTTGCTGGCGCGAGTGAACAGCTCGTTGGCGCTGTCGGCAGTGGTGACGAACATGATGGCTCCGTTGGGCAGAGGATGGGGGTCAGGCGCCGATGGGCTGCGCGGGTACGGCGAACGAGGCGTGTTGGCGGGAAATGCCCTCGGCCAGGGCTGTGCTGGGCGTCCAGCCCAGCAGGTCCGCGGCCTTGGAGCGGTCGGCGAGCGTGGCCTGCACGTCACCGGCTTGTGCCGGCTGCTTGGTCACCGGGACGGGCTGCCCCGTCGACGCCTCGATGGCGGCCAGCACGTCCAGCACGCTGACACTCGCGCCAGCGCCCACGTTGAGCACGGTCGAGGTGATGGGGGTGGTCGCTGCGGCGATGAGGGCGTGAACCACGTCGCCGACGTAGGTGAAATCGCGGCGTTGGGTGCCGTCGCCGTACAGGTCCAGTTGTGGGCCGCCGAGCGATGCGGCCAGGGCCCGGCCGATCAGCATGTCTGGCCGCTGCCGAGGGCCGTAGACGGTGAACAGCCGTAGTGCCACGGCTGACAGCCGGGAGTCGGGCTTGCCGGCGTGCGACAGGCACAGGTGTTCGGCGGCGAGCTTGCTGACCGCGTACGGAGACTCGGGCGCGGGGAGGGCGTCCTCCGTGATCGGTGTGCCGTCGGTGGTGCCGTAGACGCTGGAGGAAGAGGCGAACACCAGCCGGGGGACGCGAACGTTCTCGCAAGCGGTCAGCACGCGCTCGGTGGCGAACACGTTGCAGGAGCTGTAGTCGGCGAACTGCTCACCCCAGGAAGCGCGGACGCCGGGTTGCGCCGCGAGGTGGAACACCACGTCGGCGTGGACGAACAGGGCCTCAAGAGGGCAGGTCCTGAGATCGGCGGCCACGAACGTGAAGCTGGGATGCCTCAAGGCGCCGGCAAGGTTGCCCATCGCGTCAACATCCGCTTGGGGGCTGCGACGGTCTACACCGATGACCGTGTTCCCCGCAGCAAGGAGCGCATCCGCCAGGTGCGAGCCGATGAAGCCGGCCGCACCGGTGACGACCATGCGCGAGTGGATTGACCTGGGGTATGTGGGGTGGTGCTGCATGAAGGTCCTCCAAGTTCGAGGCGGTGAAGTCACTCGAATGCGTGTGCGGAGGCGGCTTTCTAGCGCGCGGCAGTGATGCAGCGGCGGTGACTGCAGTCGATCGCGTTCCCACTGCGGCGCGCTCTGGGCGACCGATCAGCCGTTGCGCGACGGCGCGGCGGCTTCCTCGACGTCGTTGTCGATGATCACGCCGGTCACGGGTCGGCCCGCGTCTAGCCAGCAGATCGCGACGTGAGTGTGCTTCTTGGCGATGACCACGCTCTTGGGCAGGACCTGGACAGGGTGGTCGATTGGCCAGACCGAGAACCGCGGGCCGGGTCCGCCGCGGTAGTCGCGGTCCCAGACCTGGACCTGCTCCACGATGGCCTGGGCAACCTTGCCGCCGTGGGAGCCGTAGCCGTGCGCGCCGAACTCGACGATGCCCTCGCCGGCCGGGCGGACTGACAGGTAGGCGAACGAGTCGTTCTCGACGGCCGCGTAGGGGAACCAGCGTCCGCCCTGCTCGGAGACGATCCCGGGGTCCTCCCCTTCAGGCGTGTTCACGGTGAGGTTGCAGAAGCCGGGCAGCGCTGTCGCCATCCATAGGGGCAGGTCGGGGAACGGCTCGGGGCGGCCCACGGTCACCCCCGACCAGGCTGCGGTGGTCTCGCCGGTGAGGACGCCGTCCAGCTTGGACGGGTCGGCGATGTTGCCGTCATCGAAGCGCAGCCCGACCTTCTCGCCTTTGAGGAGCCACAGGTGTTCGTCGTGCTGACCGGCGCCCTGCATTTTGACGAAGCCACAGACTCCCTGCGACAAGCTGACCAGGTGGTCGTTGGTGCGTTCGAGGGCCAGGGAGCGGGTGATGCCTTTCATCCGCAGCGGGATGACGATCCTGCCGCCCTTGGCGAGCTGCTCGCGCCAGGCCGGGGGGATGTCCCACGCGCCCACGGTGACCATGATCCGGTCGTATGGGGCGTTGGCCTCCCAGCCGTGTTCGCCATCAGCCGTGACCACCCGCACCTGCGGATACCCGGCGGCGTGCAGGCAATCCCTGGCGCGGCTGGTCACGTCGGCGTCGATGTCCATGGTCGTGACCTGGCCTGTCGGGCCAACCAGCTCCGACAGCAGGGACGCGAAGTAGCCTCCTGAGCCGATTTCCAGCACGCGCATTCCGGGGCTGATATCGGCCTGCACGAGCTGCATGGCCTGGATCTCGGGCGCGGACATGGTGGAGATCAGCGCGCCGTGCTCGCTGCGCTTGACTTCGACGATGTCCAGAGCGTACGCCGCCTCTGGTGCCACCTCGGGGGCGAAGAGGTGCCGGGGAACTGTGCGGAACGCGGCCTCGACCCGCACGGGGAGCGGGAAGCCCCACTCCTCGCATTTGGCCGCCACGGCGGTGGTCATGGCATCACGCAACGCGGCGGCGTCCTGGACGTCGTTGTCGGTGGTCACAGGTTGTGGTCCCCTCTTCTTGGGTGATGGGCAACTGGTCGATGGGGGCTGTTGGCGGGCCGTCCCGAGGGTCAGCCACGCCGTCCCCGGATGTCACACCGTGTACGCGCGGCGCCGGGGATTCAGGCGGGTGGCACGGAAGGGCCGGAGGATCGCCTCCTGACGGCGGAGCTCGTAGGCAAGGGAGTCGTAGTCCGACCGCTCCACGACCTCCACAATCCCGGCATTCCTCATAGGCGGGGTGATCTCCACGCATAGGCGCATCTGCCAGCACTCCCCACCCGCCTCATCCATGCCGCGAACGAACTCCCAGGCGGGATACATCCTGCGGAGAGCGGAGAGTTGCAGGTGGGCGACTGTTGTCGGGTTCATTGGTGATCACCGTGTGGGACTGTGGTCGATCTCTGCCGGTCAGTGGAAAGGCCGCGGGGCGGCCGCAGTTGGACCCCGCAGCCCACGGCCGGACAGGGGCTCCGTCGTGGGCTGCGAGTGGTAGGCGGCGCGGGCCAGGAGGGAATGGATTCCGATGGTGGGTTCAGCCCGCGCCGTAGCGCGCGGCCGGCAAGAGGAGTGCACCTCTCCGCGCGCCGGACCGCGCCAAGACGTGGCGTAACTTCCCCTCCTGCACGCGGGGCCGCCTGCCCGGCCACGTCTCGCTTGATCACCCGAACACCTCCTGAAAGATGCCGGGGGGAATGTGGACGACCATGGGAGGGTGCGCCGGGATGGTCTCAGCCACCGCCCGCAGCAGATCCAGGTCGACGGCGAGGACATTGCGCCACAGCTCTCGGAGGGTGTCGCCCGTCACCGGGGTATTGGCCTCCATGGCGTAAGCCGGGAACGCCCGGAACTTACGGTTCCAGGGCTCCCACATGACCTGCCAACGGCCAGCCCACGACTCCTGCAACTGCGCGGCCAGCCGCCGCCCCGTCTCGGGGCTCAAGCCCTCGGTCTCGCCGGCGGCCATATCGGAGCGATCCCTGTGCGATCGGCGTGTAGCGGCTCTACGCTTTCTCATGGGTCAGGACCTCGATTCCTGATCAAGGCCCCGAGCACCGGTGTTCGCGCACCGGCCGGGGCCGCCTAACTCCTGTGGCAGGTCACCGCCAGTGAAGTCCTGCGCGGACACGCCCGCCAGGCGGATAATGCGGAGAAGCATGCGGAGACTCGACTCTCCGCCCCCGGCGAACTGGTGCGTGCGAATGACCGGACGGCAACGCCCTGAGTGGGCGGTACGGCTCAAGGCCGAGCGCGAGGCCCGCAACTGGAACAAGCGCGAGATGGCCCGCCAGCTCCTGCGCGCGGCCGGGATCGAGCGCGGATCGGTGGATTCTCTCGCCCGCCAGATCCGCGACTGGGAGAATGGCAACCACTTCCCACGCGAATGGGCCACCACTTACGCGGTCGCATTCGGCATCGACGAGGACGAGCTCTTCGAGTCTTCTCCGTTCGTAGCGGATTCGGCCCTGCTGTGGGTGTGGGATCCAAGCGCGACGTCCGCGGCGATCTACGACACAACCATGCGTGATCTCATCCTTGACCGGCGCCAAGCCGTCAAAGCCCTGACCGTCACGGCCGGGCTGCCTCTCATCGATCCCGTCCAACGCTGGTTGTCGGCCGCCGCAGGCACTTTGCCCGACCCGCCGGCTAAGGGCCGAATCGGCATGGAAGAAGTTGCCCAGTTGGAGAGGGCGACCGACGTGTTTCGCACATGGGAGCACTCCTACGGCGGCGGTCTTGCGCGAAAGGCAGTGATCGGCCAACTATCCGAGGTCTCCGAGTTGCTCAAGGATGGCCTGCCCCGCCCTATCGCGCTGCGCTTGTTCGGCGTGATGGCCCGACTCGCGAAGATCGCAGCGAACATGTCGTGGGACTCGGGCCTACAAGGTGTGGCTCAGCGGTACTACGTACTGGGGTTGCAGGCTGCACAGCCCACGAAGGATCGCCGTTTCGGTGCGGGCATCCTGGCGTCGATGGCGCGCCAACTGCTGTACCTCGGCCGGCCCGGAGACGCCCTCGAACTGGTGCGGCTCGCCCTCGACGGCACCCGTACCAGCGAGATGGCACGGCTCCGGGCAATGCTGCACACCCGCGAAGCGTGGGCGTACGTCGGCCTCGGTCGCGTTGAGGCATTTCGTCGCGCCACAGGAACCGCCGAAGAGATGTTCGCCAACGCCAGTGGCGACGAAGGCACGTCCTTCAACGAAGCCGAACTAGCTGGAGTCACCGGGGGCCGATACCTGGACCTGGCACAACACGATCCTCAGTTCGCCGATGATGCCGTGATCTACATCAGCCGCGCCATCGACCTG
Organism: Nonomuraea basaltis; assembly: GCF_005893125.1. Taxonomy (GTDB): domain Bacteria; phylum Actinomycetota; class Actinomycetes; order Streptosporangiales; family Streptosporangiaceae; genus Nonomuraea; species Nonomuraea basaltis. The sequence continues at coordinate 37,176 of NZ_VCJS01000010.1, forward strand.
CGCGCCCACTCTGCCGGTCGTAGCCTCGCCCTCGACTTTGCCGGGCTGGCGCACGCCCACCTCATCCAGGGCGACCTAGACGCTACCGTGGCCGCAGGGCGCGCCGCGGTGGACGCGGCTGGGCGCGTCTCATCTGACAGGGTACGCGCCCAACTCGGCACCCTGGAGCAGGCTCTGGCTAAGCGGTCGGCAGCTGGCGTCGCCGACCTGCGAGCAAGCCTGCGGACCGCTATGGCAAGCTAAACCAGAGACCTGAGCAGGAGAGGGAACCATGCGTATCGGCGTCACCGGCCACATGGACATCACCGAGGACACAAGGCGGCTGGTGTTCGACGCGCTGTGGGATCTCCTGCGCGAGCGGGCCAGCGATTCCCTTGTGGGCGTGTCATGTCTCGCGCGAGGCGCGGACTCGGTGTTCGCCGAGGCGGTGCTGTCGGTCGGCGGCGCGTTGGAAGTGGTTCTCCCCTCGCGAGATTACCGGGCCGCGAAGGTAAAGCCGGACCACGCCGATCAGTTCGATGCACTCCTCTCCCGCGCCTCGCGGGTGCTGATCATGGCTCATGATCACGCCAGCCGTGACGCTTACGAGGCAGCCAACGAGGCGGTCTTGGGCGGCGTGGATGAGTTGATGGCGGTGTGGGATGGAAAAGCGGGGAGCCGATCGGGAACCGCCGATGTGGTGGCCGCCGCGCGTGGGCGCGGACTGGCGGTAACCGTGATCTGGCCTGCAGGCGCCGCCCGAGAATGACCCTCTGCCGCAGAGCGCAACGCCCCGGCCGATCTCGCGCGCTCAGCCGCTATGCCTTTGGCCAGCATCAGCGGGCCGCCGAGGACTTCCGTAAGGCTATTGCCGAGCTCCCCGCCAGGTACCACCGCGACAAGGGCGTTTATCTCGCTCGGGAGTCGCTTGCCTACGTCGGTGCCGAAGAGCCAGAACAGGCCGCGCAAGTTGGACTCCAGGCGCTACACGTTGCCGACTGTCAAGGCGTCGAGCTGTTGACCACCCACGGAGTTGAAGTCGTGGAAATAACCGAGTTGGCTGACCTCGCTAGCAACGTAGGGATGCCGTCCGCGACCGCCTGATCTTGGCTCTGCGAGCACGTCGTCGCCCACGATGCGCCCCGTGACGCTCAAGCGGGCGCCGAGTACGCCATCCTCACGCGTCACCCCGCCGCCGTGTACTGCACCAGCTCGAAGGGGCTGCCGGGTGGACACGGCTGCATAGGCTCACGGCTCTGGATCAAGAATGACAAAAAGCCCCGTCCAACTCCCGAAGGAGATGGACGGGGCTCGGTCTGTCCCGGAGCGAAACGTTACCGCTGATCGAGCGGCAGGTCGGGCCGCGGAGTGTGCTTGGCCTTGTAGCCGGACACCCACGTGATCAGACCGGGCAGCAGGGGAATCGTTAGCGACTCCAGCCAGTCCGGCAGGAACGCGATGAGGTCGAGGTCGGCGTTGACCGTCTGCAGGACGGTCAGGACAGCGACCAGGCCCAGGTACGAGCCTGCCGCTGAAGCGGTGACCTTCCGCTCCACGAGCGGCTTGCTGTACTCGACAGGTTCGGCGTGCATCATGGTCCTCCCAAGGGGGTTCGAGCACGAAAAAAGGCCAACCCGGTCGGGCAGGCCATCATGATCATTTCGGGGCGGGGTCAGTCCACGCGCATCAGCTTCGGCCACGTCTTCGGGCCGCACTCGCCGTCCACCTTCAGGCCGGCCGCCTTCTGGAAGGCGCGCAGCGCGTCCTCCAGCGGGCCGCCGAACACGGTGTCGTCGATGGTGTCGTTCAGACCCATGCTGCGGGCGTGCAGCAGGTAGAACAGCGTTTTCACGTCGTAGCCGCGCGCACCGCGCTTCAGCAGGGGCAGGGTCTTCACGATCTCCTCCGTCCAGGACACCTCAGGCTTGGGTGCGGGCTTACTCGAGTACGCCGGATAGCCGTAGCCAGCGACCAGGCCGGAGCGCTCGCGGCGCATCACGCGGTTGGAGGTGTTTCCCTCGATCGTCACGATGGTGCCGTTCGAGCGGACCGACTCCACGATGCCGACGTGGTCGATCGCGGGGATGTTCTTGCTCCCCTGCCAGTCGAAGAACACGATGGCGCCTCGGCGCGGGGTGTGGCCCCAGCGGCCGTGGTCCTTGAACCACTGCGCGTGGCCGGCGTCCAGGCCGAGTCCCCAACGACGGAGATCAGCCCGGCCCGATCGGCCGCCCAGGCCAAGAACATGTCACACCACGGCTCATACGCCCACGACTCGGGCTTGTCGTGCCGCTCGGCCCACCAAGCGCCGAACTTCGTCCACCCGCTCCCGGCCTCGGTATAGCCGAGCTGAGAGCGGACGACGTCGAGCATGGCGTCATCAGGCTTCTTCGCCACCTTCCACCTCCTCCTCTGGACTTTCGTCCTCGACTACCGACCCCGGCGCCTGCGGCAGCCAGGACTGATCGGGGTCGAACTCGGTCACGTCCGCGTCCATCCACGGCCGCGGCGGTAGCTCGTCGTCGGGCATCACGTCCTCCTCGGTGAGGGTGTTGAGGGCCAGCCAGTCCGCCACGGTCAGCTTCAAGTCCGCGTTGGACAGGCGAATGGGGAGCACGGCGGGCACGATGAGCACGCCGTCCTCGACGGGGAACACGGTCACGGCAGAGATCAGCCTCGGGTCAGGCTGATCAGGGCGATGACAGCGCTGGCCACCGTGACCAGGACGCTGACGACGGCGATGATCTGCTTGGTCCGATCGGCGAGCTGCGTGCGCGTCACAGCCTCCCGCTCCACAGCGTCCAGACGAGCCTCCAGCGCGACGTACCGCGTCTCAGTGGCGGCACGATCCTGCTCAACCCGCTGCGCGAGCTCAGCGTGCCGGTCGTCGACCTGGTCCAGGCGCTGCAGGATAAGCGCGGTGGAACCGTTCGTTCGCTCGAACCCGACCTCGACCAGGCGCCGCAGCTCCGACAACGCGAGTGCCAGGTTCGGCACCTCCTCACTGGTCACAGCGGCACCGACTCGCCGTCCAGGTGGTAGGTGATGTTGTAGTTGTCGTACTTGCGCACTACCACGGTGCGGCCCTGCGCGACCATCGCCTGCGCGAACTCCAGCGCCGAGATCGGCTCGGTCTTGTAGCTGGAGATACCGATCGCCCGGTCCACGAAGGCGTACAGCAGCCAGCTCACCGACTGGCCGGCCGGGGCGTCACGCACGCACGTGAACCACGTGCGGTCTGATCGGTACAGCGTCTGCCCACCCGTGTAGATCGGGTGGCGATCAGCGTGGCCGTACCGGTAGAACAGCGTGCCCGCGTGGTCCACCTTGGCCAGATCCGGCCCGCCAGCGGGGTCGTCGCCGATCGGCAGTTCCATGTCGGTGTCGGGCGGCGTGAACAGCTCCATCAGGAATCTCCTCTGCGAGTTTGGTCATGGACGGGCAAGGTCAGACGGGTCTGCCCAGTTGCTCGGCCAGCTCGGCACGGCGTGCCGCGTAGGTGTCCAAGTCCGGCTGGAACACCTGCTTCAGCGTGTCCAGGCGCGTCTTGGCGTCCACGTCCTGCACAATCGGCTCGACCCCGTCGCCGGCCAGCGACACCGTGGCCAGTGTGCGGCGCACGCCCGGCGTGGGCTGGACGATTCGCACGAGGTGTTGTTCGACGTAGTCCAGGCGGGCGAAGTGCGCCTGCCGGGCCTGCTCGGTCGAGGTGGCGGTGAACAGCGTCACCGGCAGCCCGGCCGCAGTCGTGCGCACGAGCGTGGGCTTGCCCTGGGCCGCGCGGGCCTGGGCGATCGCGGCGTCTATCGCGGCCAGGTGGTGCCCAGCCGGGATGTGCAGCTGGAGCATGCACAGCCGCAGCAGCGTGTCGAGGTCGGCCGGGTCGATGCCGTACTCGGCAGCGTGGTTGGCGAACCCCTCCACCGGCAGGATGTAGCCGAACAGGCTCCCGTCCGGGTTCACCGTCATGATCGTCCACCGGTCCACCCCGTCCGGATGAACCCAAGAGTTGGCATCCACGATGGTCCGCTCGATGGCCGTCATCACTGCCTCCACGCCCAGAAATGGCAGTCGTGCAGCGACACGTTGGACGCCGCCGACTGCTTCCACCCGAATCCGGACGCCCCGCGAGCGTCGAGGATGTGCGCATACACCGTGGAACCGACGTCGAAGAAGTCGATCACGGGGAACATCTCGGTGGCGTAGGTGACGCCGTAGCCGACGCCGTACCCGGTGCCCGCGCCCGCCACCTGGACCAGGCCCCGCGCGAACGTCGAATTGCCGCCTGTCGTGCCCAGCCGCCCGATGAAGCGGACGAGCCCCTCGCGGGTGCAGTTCACCCCGGCCTGGACCATCGAATTTTGCAGCGCGTACAGGTCCGCCGACGCCGGCCGCAACTGGGTCATGCCTCGGTATCCGCTGCCGTCGGAAACGGACACCATCTGCATGGTGTCGTTGGTACCGGTCAGCGAGGACCACTTGTGGTAGGTGGTGACGTCCTCGTAGAGGCGGATCTCCGGGTCTGCTCCCGGCTCCTGATTGATCACCAGGCGTTTGCCGGTGGTGTTCACGGTGGAGGTGAAGCGGCCCACGATGTCCACGTCGCCGGTCGCCGCGTTGATGCCGACCGTCTGGGCGCCGCCGCTGTTGAAGACGCGGAACCCAGTGGTGTCGAGTTCGACGCGGGCGCCGGAGGTGGCCGTGCGGAGGGCGAACTGGCCATTCGTGCCCAGCGTCACGATCTCCTGGCCGGAGCCGGAGAACTGCCGCAGCCCGGCCGAGGACAGGTCCACCCGGGCGCCTGAAGGTGACCCAGCAACGATGCGGGAGGACAGCGTGAGCGTGGCCTCCAGCTTGCCTGCCGTGACCGATCCGGCCGCCAGCTTGTCCACGGTGACGGCGTTCGCGCGCAGGTGGCCTGCGTCGATCGCGAGGGCCTGGATCAGCGCGCCGGTGATGGTGTTGGCGATCACCTTGTCGGCGGCGTTAATCGTGCCGGGCTGGATGTTCGTCCCGGAGATCACTTCGCCGATCACGTCGGTGTTCACGAGCGGCGCGGTGGCGATCGTCATCATGGAGGACCGCTCGGACTGGTTGCCGGACCGGTCGAGCGCGGTGAGCCAGACTTCCCGGTCCGCGCCGTACGGCTGGTCCCCGATCACGATGACGCCCGCGCCCAAGAGGTAGTCAACCACCTGCGCGCTGCCCGGGTCAGGGTCGCTCGGGTCCTTCATCCACACGAGTACCCGGTCGAAGTCGATCGGCATCTGCTCGCCGGCAGAGCCGAGCCCGTCCCACGACACGTGGATCATGCCCAACCTGGTCATCAGCGCGGGCGTGGACGGCACCGGTGGCGGCGTGGTGTCGTCGGGGACGACCACGATCTCCTGCTCGGAAAACTCTCCGCGCACGGCGTCGGCGACGGCGCGCACCTTGAAGGCGTACTCGACGTTGACCCGCAGCGGCGAGTACGTCGAGGTCGTGTCGTCCACCACGACGATCTGGTGCCAGATCCCGCCCGCGTCGTTCTCCCGCGCGTACAACTCGTAGACGTCAACCTCGATGGCGACGCCGTTGACATCGGCGACCACCGGCGACCAGGTCGCGGTGATCTGCCCCCGCGCGGTGCCGGAATCGTCAAGGTACGCGGCCCCCTGCACGATCAGCCCTTGTGGCTTGGCCGGTGTCCGTCCGCCCGGTTCCGGCGCGGGCGTGCCCCCGGTCCCTCCGGAGCCGACGCCGCCGGCGAGGATCCCGGCCGCCTGCCGGGCGAGGCGGATCTCGCGTTCGATGAACCGGTCGTTGAGCACCAGGTTGCCAGAGATCGCGCCGTCATTGTCTACGGCCAGCGTGACCTGTCGCACCCGCAGCGCCTGCATCTGCCCGCCATCGCCCGGCGCCTTGATGAAGTCGCCCGGCCGGTAGTGCGCGAGCGGCAGCCAGCGTGCTGCCTCGACCCGGATGCCACGCGTGAGCTGAGCACGTTCGCGGCTGGCGCGCTCCAGCGCGTTCTGCCCGAGCAGGGTCGCCGTGCCTTGGTCGGCTACGCCACCCTGCGACTGCGAGGTTTCCCACCGCCCCCACGGCGCGACCACCGAAGGGTTGGTGACCTCGACATGGAGGCCCTTCTCGCCCCTGATCAGGATCGCGGTCGCGAAGTCCTCCAGGGTGCCAGTGTCGGGCGCCTCGTCGATATCGCGGCCGAATCTGAGATCGACCGGCCCGGCGCCGGTGGCGAGCTGGCGGCCCAGGACGGTCCCTTCGCGGTAGACGCGCAGTTCGCGGCCGGTCATAGTCCAATCGAGCACGCCCTGCTCGGACAGGTTGATCAGCAAGGTGAGCAGGTCGACGCCGGGCTCCAGTTCAAGCGTGAGCCGCTTGTTGACGTCCCACGCCTGCCCGGCGCTGTCGTGCGTGGACGTGAAGTTGATCACCAGTCCGGGCAGCGTGCCGCGGGCCTGACCTTCCTGTACGAGGGTGCGCAGGAGCGCGCCCGGCGTGACAGCCGAGAATTGCCGCTTGCCCTCGATCATGACACCGCCCGCGTACATGATCAGCTTGCGACACATCCAGGACCAGGCCGGGCACTCGTACGTACGCGTCCCTCCCGGGTCGGTGACGTCGGCGCCGCGCTTGATCCTGATGAACCTGCCGCCGTCCGGTTCCACCCAGAGCCCGCCCTCCACGGCGTACTCGACAGCGATCTCGACCGGCTGCTCAAGCCACGCAGCGCCGACACCTACAGCCGGATAGGTGACCTTCAGCGACGGGGTGTCGTTCAACGGCAGCCCGGCCTCGAAGCCGAGATGATGCGGCAGCGTCCCGAGCCGGCTGCCGTTCGGCTCGTGGGCCACCAGCCGCAGCGCGAACTGCTGCGCCTGGCCAGGAATAATGACTTGCACTACTTCCCCCGTCGTCAGGGCCGGGCGGACAGCGCGGCGATCTGCCGCCCCACCCGCAACTGGTAGTCCTCCCGCCGATCGGCCAGGATCAGATTTCCGGCGACGACACCGCGCGCGGACCGCGTGAGCGTGATCTGCCTGACCCGCATCGGCTCCAGCCCTCCGCCGTCACCAGGCGCGAGGATCATGTCCCCCGCCCGGTAGTCCCGCAGCGGCAGATGCCGCGCCTGATACATGGTGATCTCGCGTGTGCGTTGCACATGCTGCTGCACCCCGCGCAACACGACGGTCGTGCCGATGTTGTTGGCCGAGGTCGTCGAGGTGATGCCGACCTCGCGCACGCCCACCTCCCACCGGCCCCACGGCATCACGGCACCGACGTTGACGACCTCCTGCCGGATGTTGTTGTCACCGACGACGTACGCGGCCGACGCCATGTCCTCCAACGTGGCCACGTCAGGAGCGGCCGTCACATCGCGGCCGGCCCGCAACGCCACCGGAGACGCTCCGGTGGAGAAGTCGCGCAGCAGCGTCGTATTCGGCATGTATGCAGAAAGCTGGCGGGCGCCCGTCATCCGGAAGTCGATCAGCCCGTACGAGACGAGCCGCAGCAGCACCGCCAGCAGGTCCGTGCCGAGCGGGATGCCCATCGCCATTGGGTTACCCCAGGCCGCCGCCGATGAGTCCGTGGAGGAGTTGAACGTCCACGAGAACCCCGTCAGTGCTCCCCTGTTCACGGCGTCGTTCAACAGCGTCTGCATGATGAACCCGGACGTGGCCGTGGCGTTGAACACCCGCTGCCCGTTCGTAGGCTCAATGCTGGCGTTGGCGAACGTGACCGCCTTCTGCAACACCCACAGATAGCTGGGGCAATCGAACTGCCACACCCCGGCCTGGTCGATCTGGTCACCCTGCCGCTGAATCAGCAGGAACCGGCCCTCGGAGAACTCGAACCATGTGCTGCCGTCCGACGACCACTGCAGCCCGATCTCGCATGGCGTGGAGATCATGTCGGCGCCGGGCGCATTCATGCTGTACGAGAACTTCAGCGACGGTATGTCGTTGAACGGGAACGCCACCTGGATGTGCATCGGGTGGGCAAGCAGGCCGCGCCGGTCGCCGTTTGGGTCGACGGCGATCAAGCGAATGTCGAACGGCACCGTCGCCCCTTTCACGTTCACAGGTAGGCGCGGCGAGCCCGGACCTCGAGTGCGGACGCCACGGTGGTGCCGGACGCCGTACACGAGATCAGCACAGCCCGGCTGAACGGGTCGAGCACGGCCATTGCCGGCGTCAGGTGGATCCACCTGTTCGCGGAGAACGGCCCGAACACGCTGATCACGCCTGTCCGGTCCGTGCCCGTAGCCAGGTCCCACGTGTCCGTGGTGACCAGCGCGGCCCGCATCGCGTTCGCGTCGATCAGCAGCCGCTGACCCGCCGTCAACGAGTTTGACCCGGACGTGAGCAGGCCGACGCTGCCGCCGCTGGCCACGTCCGTGATCGTGATGTTGGTGGCCGGCCCCGTGACGCGGATCAGAGCGTCCGTGATGGGCGCGGTGGCCCCGGCGAGCGTGGTCACCACCTGGTTGGCGGCGTTCGCGCTGCCCGCCCAGGTCGTGACCGACTCGTCTCGCCAGTACACGCCGGGCACCTCGACCACCACTGTCAGCCGGGTGCGGGCTGCGCCTACGTTGATTTCAGGATCGCTCGCGGCCGTCACAGTCACGTCGGCAACCCGGACGATGGATCCGGCCTGGTAGCGCAGGCTCATGAGCCGGTTGCGGACTCCGAGCAGCGCCGTCAGGGCCTCAAGATTGTGCTCCATCTGCGGGTAGCCGCCGTCCGCGCCCGCAGGCGTCGCGCCCGTGATCACGAACGTCAGCGAGAAGCTGGTCGCCTCATGATCGAGGCCGACGATCGGCAGTTCGCCGGCGCGGCCCGTGACCGCGACGCGAACGGCACGGGCGCCCGGCAGCGGCCTGCGTTGCGTGCCGCGCTTCAATCTCCAGCACCCAGCGGGGTGATCTAGCAGCACACCATCCACCGAGTACGACGGCATCTAGATCACCCCCAAGGCGCCAGCGAGCTGGAGCCCGCGGTTGACGGTCGTGCTGGTTGGTTCGGCCTGCGGGTAGTAATTCGTCTGATGGATCACCGTCCGCGCGTTGGCGAGGCCGCCCCCGGCGAGCCCGTTCGGCACGTTGACGCCAGGGGCGGCCAGGTCGGGAATGCCGGTTCCGGAGACGATTCCCGCCATGCGCTGGGCAGCAGTGCGGACCATGCCTCCGGCCGCGGTGATGCCCTGTGCGAGTCCGGCCGGGACTTGCTTGCCGATCTTCATGAAGAGTCGGGACGGGCTGTGGATGCCGAGGAAGTCGAGGACGGGGTCGGGCAGGATGGACCGGAGGAAGCCGACGATCCTGTCTTTGATCATGTTTCCGGCTGCGACGATGCCGTTCCATAGGCCCTCCATGAGCGCGCGTCCGGCGTTCATGATCGTGTCGCCGAAGCCCTTTATCGCCGACATGATCGACTGGAAAGCTCCCCGGAAATCGCCGTTGAGCAGCTTGACGACGGCCGTGATGATCTTGATCCAGAAAGGCAGGAGAACCGTGCCAATCTCAACCAAAGGTCCTATGATCGGCTGAATTACGCCGAGAATCTTGGACAGCTCGCCGACCCAGGAAGTGATCAAGGGGATCAGCGCCTTGACCAGGTCCAGCATCGGCGGGAGCAGGTCCATCGCCAGTTTGATCAAGGGCGGTAGGACCGTTTTAAGTGCTTGTGCTAGGAATTGTCCGAATTGAGCCGCCAGTGGGGCTGTCGCGGCCGCGAGCTGCGACACCGCGCCGGACAAAACCGGAAGAATCGGCTGCAAACTTGACGCAAGCGCCTCAATCACCGGCCCCAGCACGGCCGCCAGATTGCTCAGCGCAGCCCCCAGGACCTGACCCAAGATCCCGGCAAGCTGACCGATCACCGGCAGCAGCGGAGCCGCCGCCGCCAGCGCCGCAGAGATTCCCTGACCGAGCGCGAGCAGCCCAGCCTGAAGTGCCGGATCAGCGAACGCCTTGGACAGCATCTCCGCGATCAAGGTCAGCCCCGGTCCCAGCGCGGCCAGGGCTGGCCCGAGGGCGGACACCGCGGCGGAGAGCCCAGGACCTAGGGCGGTCGCGATGTTCGCGATGTGGGGCGCGATCTGCGCGACCGCACCGCCCAGCGCCGTGAAGATCGGGAACAGGGCGGAGCCGACCTGCGACAGGCTCTGGAAGATCGTGACCAAGATCTCTTGGCCCCGTGCCGAGTTGACGAACTCGTTGATCTTCCCCAGGAGCTGACCTACAACGCCGAGCGCTCCGGTGCCGCCGGTCTCCATCGCGGCAAACACCCCGCGCAGGATGCCGAAGACGTTGGTTAGGATGCCGCCGAGCTGCTGGAACACCTGCAGAGCGCCCTGCATCCAGCCGAGCGCCTTCCCGGACTGGGCGGCGTTGGACAAGAACTCACCGAACCGCTGCGCGGCCGAGGCAATCCCCGGCGCAAGACCCGACGAGAACTGCGCACCCACCACGGCGACGTCGCGCAGACCGGCCAGAAGCGGCTGGATCGCGGGCTCGAAGGCGGCGACCGCCGACTGAAGCAATCCGAAGATCGCCGTGACAGCGGACACTGAGGCCGACGACGCGGCGAACTGCAAAACCTGGGCAGCGGCAAAGCCGAACTCCCTGGCCACGCCCGACATGCCGGCCTGAAGCGGCCCGGACAGCACAGTTGTGACCTGCGTGATCCGGCCGATCAGCGGGCCGAAGAAATCATCCTGGACCGCCGATCGGAGCCCGTCGATGGCGGGCTTGGCCTCGTGCAGCTCGCGAGCGACCGTCTGCGCGGCCGGCGACAGCCGCGCCAGCGCCTCCTCGAACTTCTTTGGATCACCGCCTAGAGCTGCGGAAAAGGCTTCGCCGACCCCGGACAAGGCCACCTTCAGCGTGGCCAACGCGGCCACGCCGAGCGCGATCACGCCCGGCCACGCAGACACGATTCCGACCGCGGGCGCGAGCACCGCAACGAACGCGACGCCACCCTGGGCGGCCGTCGCCAGCCCGGCCGCGGCGACCGACCCGGCCAGCGCCATCGCGGTCAGGCGGACGCTCATCGCGGCCGCGTTCGCCGCGACCGATCCCAGGCTGGACTGGGACTTCTTGGCCGCCTCATCGAGATCGTTGACGAACTTCTTGATCGGCGGCCCCGACCGGTTCTTGACGAGGATCGTGGCGAAGAGTTCGCCGACGTTGAGGCCCATGAGCCACCTCTCGGGGAGTCGCGATCACAAGGGAGGCGAGGGGAGAAGGCGGCAATATGGCTGCGCTACCGCTGGCGCTTAGCGCAATTTGCGGCGGCCTGCGTCGTCGTCGCCCGGGTCGAGAGCCCGCGCGATCCGCGTGTCAGCGGTCAGCAGGCCCATGATGCGGGCTTGCAACCACCGCCACGACCGGCGACTGAGAAGGCCGGGCTCGTCGATGTCGATCCCGAACTCGCTGTGGAGATCAGCCTCGACGAGCCCCCACCTGGTCAGGAGGTCATGCCACGTGACCCGGCCGCCTTGCCACGAGAGGCCGTCTTCCGGGTCGTACCAGTCGCGGAGCCCCGTGCTCGGGTCGATGTCGCCGCCGAGGCTGCCGTCCGAGTCGGGGCCTGTGCTTCCCCCTCCGGGCCGGACTCCCAGTGCTTGGCTGCGGCCTCCAAGCCGGCCGCGACCCAGATCAGCGCCGTCTGCCCGACGTGCTGAATCTTGGGCCATAGCACCTTGTCCGTAAACAGCTCGTCCCAGACCGGGCCCAGGATGCGCCGGTAGAGGTCCTTCTCCTGGTCGTCGTCGAGCACCGCCTCGGCGAGCTTGGTCAGGCCCTCCTCGTCAACGTCCTGCCCGGTCTGCGCGGCCAGGCCGGCGTGCATGAGCCGCTGGCACAGCAGTCCCACCTCACCGGAAGGCGGCGGGATCACGTACGTCTTCCCGCCAACCGGAAGCTTGAGGGTCGGGTCGAAGAACTCGTCGAGGTCCTTGAACGTCATCAGGGAGCCACCGGGTTGTCGATCTCGACCGGAGCGCCCTGGCCGAGCAGCGTGAAGCTGAACGGCTCCAGGTCCGTCACCTCACCGCCCGAGGTGTACTCGGTGACGGTGCACACGCCCTCGTACGCGTCGGGCGCGCCATCGCGTCTGAACCACCTGACCTTGATGTTCGCCGAGAAGCCGACGACCCCCGCGGCCTGCCGGATCTTCTCCTGGCCCGGGTCCGGAGTGAACACTGCGGCCTCGGTCCGCTTGCGGCGGCCCTCGGCCTCGATCTGCCACGTCCGCTGCGTCACAACCGAGCTGCCGTAACCGGCCTCGTCGTCGAAGTCGCCGTCTTCCTCCGTGTTGTCGTCCGAGCTGCGCTCGAACGAGGTCAGGCCCTTGACCGGGGTCCAGGTCGGCACGGGCGCGCCCGGCGCGGCCGTGTCCACCTCCAGCCGCCAGTCCCTCGCGAGCAGGCTTCGCAGCGCCATGATCTCTCCTGTTCGGGTGCATGCGAAAGCGCCGCCCTGCATCAGCGAGACGGCGCTAAGAAAAGGGGGGAGTTAGTCGCGGTACAGCGTCGGCCAGACCACCATCAGCTCGTAGGAGTCCGGCCGCTCCCACCGGCCGGACGAGTCACGCGCCAGCGCGGCCACGATCGTCCGCTGCATCAGCAGCACGACCACGCCCGTGGACAAGGTCAAATTCGACCTGCCGTGCAGCGTCGCGAACACCTCGTCGGCGTAGTCGCCAACGACGCGCGGGTCTGTCGCGGTCCGCATCCGGGCCTGCACCAGCACCGTCGAATCCGACTGCTCGGGGTCGTCACCGCCCGCACCGGTTCCGTAGATGGCCAGCGCGATAGCCTCATCGGGCTTGCTCGGCAGACCACCGAGTGTGATCGCCCGCTGAGACTCCGTGTAGGCGCCGACCGGATCCCAGTCGCCTACGCCAGCCTCAGCCAGCAGCACCGCCAGGCCGGTGAGCAGATCGCGGCTGAAGGTTTCGCTCATCCGCGCATCGCCCTCTCCAACTGGGTGCCGATGATCTGGTGCACGGTGTCCGCCTCGGCGCGGAGCGTCTTCTCCAGCCACTTGGGCTCACCCTGGATCGGGTGATCCCACTGCAGCTCCTCGTGCTGCCTGGCCGCATACGCGATGTCGTAGCCAAGGGCGGCCTTCAGCTGGCCCTCGTCCACCGCGATCGAGCCCGGCCGCTCACGCGGGTCACCAGACCTCTGCAGGTCACCCGTACGCCACGGCGTACGCGACGCCGCCTCCGTCAGGACGTGCTCTGACGCCAGATACACGCCCCGCGCGGCCGCCTCGTTCAGCTCGTGCTCGATGATGTCGGGCCCGAGCTTGAGGTCGAGCCGAACGTCGATCTTCACCTTCACGCTCGCCTTGCCCATCAGCGGCACACCACCTCAACGTGATCCGGAGTGGGCAGCCCGCCGCCGTCGCGCGCGTACGACGCGATGACGGTGGTGACCCTGCCGTTGACGGTGACCCTGCTGCCCTCGGGGCAGCGAGTACCAGGTGGGAAGAAGATCGTCGTGTCGGAGACGGTCTCGGCGCCCTGGGCGTCGCGGACGAGACGCCGCTCGTCGTCAACGAGGCACCTCACTGTCACCGCAGCGCCGTAGAGCGGACCGTACGCGCCGTCACCCTGAAACGGCTCGATAGACGCGGTATGCCTGAGCAGCCAGTCAGGAAGCACGCGATCACCACGCCGCCGTGTCGAACGCGTACCCCGGCAACAGGCCCGCGGTGTGCAGGATGCGGCCAGCGTCCGGCGCGTGCCGGGCCGGCCCAGACCCACCGCCACCAGCGCGCGACAGCCGCACGCTGCCGATCGACACGTCCTTGAACGTGGCAGCGACACCGTACGGGTCGCCCGTCGCGATCATCCAAGCGGCCTGCGCGCACGTCGCCCGCATCACCGCGTCCCGCTCCTTCGGATCGGTCGGCATCTCCGTCACCTCGTCGGTGTCGTAGACCGCGCCGATCAACAGCTCGTCGACCCGCTCACTGGCGCGGGCCAGCGACGCAGCGATCCCCTCCGGGGCGGGCTTGCCCGTGAAAGTCGAGAAATCGTCGGCCGTCGCGTACACCACCACCACGGGCCTCCTCTCCCAGACATGAGTAATCGCCAGCGGTACCGCTGGCGATTACGGGTTTCAGATCAGGCGGGCAGCTCGTACACCGCAACCTGGACGTCAGCCGGGTTGTCGTAGTTCATCCACACGCTGTCGTTGCTCTGCCGGTAGATCGGCGGGAACGGCGGCACGAGCAGGTCAGCGCCAGCGGCCAGCACGTACGGCCGGTCAGGCAGTTCCTGTCCGTCCACCTGGCCAGGCATGACCACCGTCACTGTCCGGGGCGACGCCCCGGCGTTGATGAGGCGGACCTGACGACGGGCCGAGAAGCCAAACGCGTGCCCGTCCGCGTGCGCGGGTGTCAGCGCGGCATTGAGGTTCACGCCAGCGCGGCCCATCTCCGTGACCGCCAGGTTTTCCCTAGCCATCGCTCTCCTCCTGGCCGAACTCCTCGATGAGGGCTGCCTTCGACAGGGCCCGCGCGTCCTTCTCAGCCATACCGCGCGACACCGCATAGATGACCCACGTGGCCTTGTTCGCACCCTCAGGCGGAGGACCAGGCGGAAGGACGGGGGCCGGGCCGGCCGGAGCCTGCGCGACGGCAGGCTCGGGCCCGGACGGTACAGCCGGAGCAACCGGATCGGTGGGCCGAGACAGGATTACCCAGTTCGGCCAGCACTCCAGAATCAGGTCCCGCTCCGGCAGCGTCACCGTCTGCCCGGTGTTGCTGTTGTGGTAGATCCAGGACATGCGGCCGCCTACGGCTTCGCCTTGGTGGCGCCGGTCGTGATGACCACCGCGCGGTCGGGGTCGAGCGTCTTGATCCCGTACAGGGTGTCGATGCTGATCACGTCTTGCTTCTTCGAGATGTCGTAGTCCATGACCACGCGCAACCCGAAGCCCTTGTAGCTCTCCACGTGCGCGTTTGCTGCGCCCTGCGGGAGGACCAGGGGTCTGGTGACCAGGGCGAACGCCGTCCGGTGGAATGCGACGCCGATCTCGTGGTCCGGCAGCGTCGCGCCGGGCGGGTCGGCAGGCAGGAACTCCGGCTCGCGGATGTTCTGCGTCTGGTAGCTGTCGAAGCCGAACACCCTGCGACCCAGGTTGGCCTCGCGGAGGCCCTCGGTGTCGCCGCGCGCGTCGGCCCTGTGGAACAGCTCGTCGGACAGCCACAGCGCTTCCTGCTCCGGGCCGACCACGATGTACCTGTCCGTGGCAGGCACGTTCTTCTGGTTGAGCACGCGCCGCGCAGCGATGGCCACGCGCGGGTTGGCGTACTTGAACGGGGCAGCGTCGGCGTTGAGGCCGACCTTCTGCACGACGTCGTTCCGCAGACTGAGGATGTCCCGGTCGATCTTCTGCGCGATCGCCTCGGTCGCCGGGGCCAAGAGCTGCTGATTGAAGTCGATGATGTCCAACGTGAGTTCCTCGCTGGTCACAGCGAAGGAGACGTCGGCGAACTTATCCAGCGTGATCGGAATCGAACCTTCGGTAGCGTTCTGGATCTCGATCCCGGTTGTCCGGTTGAAGTTCTTTGCCTCGAACTTCGCGGGCTTCCTGATCGTGATCGTGTCGCCGATCCGCGAGACAAACTCCTCCTCATAGTCGCGGTAGACGAGCTGGGACATCACGGTGGTTTCGTACAAGTTGGCGAGCGCCTGCCGCGCGATCACGGACGGCGTCAGAAACGTGTTAGCCATCGGGCCTTATCTCCAGACATGGGAAACCGGCAGCGGTACCGCTGGCGGCTACTGCGACGACCTCTTCGCCCTCTGCTTGCGGAAGTCGTCGATGGACGGCTCGGAGCTGGGCGTACGTCCGCCAGGCCCGCCGGCGAACTCACCCCCCGAGCGAGAGGGCGGCCCCGCCAGGGAGCCAGCCTTGAACTTCGGGTTTTCCGTGACCGCGAGTTCGATCACTTCGCCGAGCTTGGCGGCGAAGTCCTGCGCGTCGGTATCCAGGTCACGGACCTTCTTCAGGAACGAGCGGCTATCGAGAAGAGCGTCGGGATCAGCGCCGAGCTTCAGGCCCTGCCGGTGCACGGCCAGCTCCATCAGTGCGCGACGGTGCCGGTCCTTCTCCTCGTCGCGTTCCTTCGCAGTCGTATCCCGCTCAGCGGTCAGCGTCTCGATCACCTGCTCCGGCGTGAGCTCCTTCTGCTCATCGCCGACCAGGCCGAGAGCCTTGCCGATCTGCTGCACAAAATCGGCCTGCACCTGCTGAGCGATCTCGTCGCGGGACGGCCCCTGCGTCTGCTTGGCCTCCTCCAGCGCCTTCTGCACATCACGCAGCTCGGCGCGGTAGTCGCCCGCCTCCTTCCGCAGGTTCTGGAAGAGCTTCTGACCCCACTCCGGAAGCTGGTCCACGCGGAGCGCGTCCGGGTTAACCTGCTCCTCTTTCTGCCGGGCGGCAGCCAGAGGATCAGGGCCAGACGGAGCCTGCTGAGCGGGCGGCGTGACCCCGGCCTCGGGTCCACCGCTCTGCGGATCGCCCTGCGGCTGGCCTTCGCGTCCTTCGCCTTCAACAGGAGCACCGCCAGCGATCGCCCTGATGGGGCGGCCGTCCTTGCGGTAGCCGATGATCGCGCCAGGCGTCGTCGGCAGCGTGTGAACCTTGAACATTGGCCCTCCCGGAGCCGGACATGGAAAAGGCCCGCGCCAGGCGGGCCTACAGAACGGACAGAACCCCAGGTCAGCGCCCGGCTGACTGAGTCCTGCGGTAGATACGAACCCACAGCACAGCAAGCGCCCTGTTGCGGGCGTCCCCTGCGGGGTCGTACGGGCATTTGGTAACCGGGCGGCGCTGAACCGCCGCCCACCGCGCCGTGGTGACGGCCGCCCTGTGATCAAGTTCGGATAGCGTCACCTGCGGTCCTCCCTGGTCCGCCGTGCCGCTCTCATATCGGAGGCGCGGCCGAGCAACTGGGCGCGGAACTCCGTCAGCGTCATCCGCGGGTGCTTCTCCCACCACGCCTTCAGCTCGTCGGAAGCCCACTTGTACGCGACGTCCTGCCTGCCCGACAGCAGCGACCGGCCGTCAACACCACGGCGCCGGCCCTCGGCGTTCACCATCACCCCGCGGGTGAAGTTCTCGGCCGCGATGTACTGGACCTCGATCCACTCATCGAACAGGCGACGAACCACCTGGTCGACCGTCTCGCCAAGCATGCGCTGCGACTCGACATGAGCGCGGGACTCCTCCCGCCGCAGCAGGTCCGGGTCCAGCCCGTACACCAGCGCGTACGCCTGAAACTCGTCCATGCCGTCGTCGATCATGTCGGCGACCGCGCGATCCTCGGGCGTCTCCTCCAGGTCGTAGCGCCAGTCCGGGTTCTGCTCGCGACGGTCCAGCTCGGCCAGCAGCCGCTCCAGCGCCACGTCATCCCCGGCCTGCGAGAAGCGCTCCACGAGCTCGAGAACCTGCTCGTCGGTGACCTGGGTGAAGTCCTCGGGCAGCTCGCGGACGGCCGCGCGCACCTGCTCGCTGCGCTGCTGCTCCCGGTCGACGTCGCGCTGCTCCAGCACTTGCGAGATCCGTGCGACTGCCCCAGGGTCGTCGCCGCGCTGTCCGAGCAGCGCGGCCAACTCCTCATCCGACCGCTTCTTCAGGTTCTTCGGCAGCACCTTGGCTCGCTGCCGATCGCTGCGGATCGGCAGGCCGGATTCCTTGGCGTGCTCACGGATCTGCTCCGTCAGGGCCTTGGCCCGACGATCAGCTCTGTCCCGATCCTTCTTCTCCAGCGCCACCGACGCCTGCCGCCGAGCAGCACGTAAGTCGCGCTCCATGCGGCGCATCTTCTGTGAGTCGCCGTAGTCGGCCGGATGCTTGCGCACAAGGGGGCGCTTGGTCGCGCCCGGCAGGTACGCGCCCAGGTTGTGCCCACACCCCGGATGCAGCAGGCCAGCGGTCCGGGCCTGCTCGACGGTGCCCTCCACGAGCACGTCAACCATCGTGTCCGACACATACGAGAGTTCCTGCCGCCACCCGATCGGCCCCGCCTGGGAAAGGATCTTCCCTTCCCAGAAGTCGCACTTCTCGCAGGTGAAGGGCAACCTGCTGACGATGACCAGATCGACGCCGTTCTCCTTCAGCGTGGCCAGGTGGCCATCGACTGAGGCTCGTGCCATCGCCGCCCGCACGGCCATCTCCGCGTACGCGCCCATCGACCACGACCGGCCCTGCGAGTCAGTGAACCCGGTGATGCCGCGGCGAGCGAACATGTCCAGCGCGCGCGACGTCGCCTGCTCCCTCGTCTCCGCACCCGTCAACGCCCGCCCGGCCACCTGCGCCACCACCTGAGAGAACACGTCCTCCGTGGTGCGCAGCGCCCCAACGTGGACGCTCTGCACACGCTTCACCGTCTGCCGTGCCAGCTCGATCACGCCCTGGCCCTGACCGATGCGCTTGGCATTGCCGAGGTGCGTCAGGTCCGTCATCGCCCGCTGCACGCCGCGCCGCCACGCCGAGGTGACACCCGTCGTGACGAGCTTGTCCGACAGCCGCTCCAAGCGGCGCACCACCCGGTCGGCCTGGCGGCGCAGCTCTCGCAGCTCAGCGAACCGAGGCCCTTCCCACTCGGGTTCGCCTAGCCGAGCAACCAGCGCCTCAGACACGACGCGCAGCAGTTCCCGCTCAGCGTCGTAGTAGATGGCCGCCACGGCGCGGGCGTGGTCGAGAGCGGCCTCGATCTGCTCCAGGTCCTGAAGGGCCAGGGCCTCGGCCGCCACGGTGCTCACGTCAGTCCTCGCCGTCCCGGTCGGGCACCAGGACGTCGTCGAGCCGGTCCGGGTCGGCGACGTTCAGCCCGAGCTCGTCGCGCAACTTGTTCATCTCGGCCCTGACCTGGTGGTCGTCCCACTCGGGGTGGACCATCCGGATCTTGGACTCCAGGCTGAGGGCCTGGGCGCGGTTGAATAGCTCGATCGTCCGGGCCACGCCCTCCGGGTCCGGCATGACGCCGTCCGGCCAGTGAACCTCACCGCGCTCCGCCGACACTTTGGTCCCGAACACGCCATGGTCCACGCTCAGGATCGCTTCCGACAGCCACTGAAGGCCCGGATTCCAGTAGCCCGTCTTCCGGCCTCTCGTGCTGAACGACTTACGCTCGCGGGCGTGAATCTCCGTCGCCGTCATCTGGCGACCGGACCCGTCCGCCTCTCCGAAGCTCTGCGCCGAGTAGCCGGCACCCCTCAAGATCTGGGCCACCAGCGCCTTGCCGGACTCGACATGCTCGGTCACCCGGATGGCGAACTGGCTGACCGTAAGCATCGCGTTCGGCGCGGTGCCAGGCGGCGGCAGCATGCCCAGGCCGCTGTAGATCTCCCTGTCCGGATCCCAGCTCGCTCCCTTGCCGCGGCCGTGGTTCTCCAAGAACAGGTCCGGCACGACGATCCGGCCCTTGCCGAGCCGGATGTCGCGCATCAGCGACGTCCACACCTCATCCAGCGCATCCATCAGGTGTTCAACGCCCTGATAGTCGCTGCGGCCCAGCGCCGTGCCCCTGATCAAGCGGTGCGGCCTCATGTTCGGCACGTAGCTGACCAGCAGGCCACGCGGATAGTAGGTGTCGAACCCGCCCGTCTCGTCCACCTTGTCGGCGTACACCTCGGTTTCCGGGTTCTCGGTCAGCGGGATCGGCTTGCCGAGCCGGTCGCTGGTGCCCTCGAAAAGTCCGTGGTAGACGCGGCCGCGTTCGTGCCGCTCAAGGTGCCGAATCACGCACTTGTCATCTTCGGCCAGCACCCGCCAGAACGTCACTGCGTACAGCGCGCCGTAGCGGAACTCGGGGATGGCGGCATCCGGAGGCAGGACGCTGAGTACGGGATGGTCGTACATCTCCTTGTCCCAGCCGACGCGCAAATAGCTGCCGCCGTATGCGCTGCCGATCTCGGCTGCCTCCAGCAGGGCGCCGTAAATGCCCGCCTCGTGCATGATCGTGTCGAGGCGCTTCTGACCTTTCGGGCCCTTCACCCGCAGCGTCGGCGGCTCGCTGAACAGCAGGTCAGCCGACGTGGAGGAGATGTCGCCCGCGATCGGCACGTGAAGCTTCGTGTTCCGTACCTGACCCGCCGGCGTCGAGCTTCCCCAAAACCATCGGCTGACCCGGTTCATGAACCCGGTCACGCCCGGCTGAGGACGATCCCAGCCCTTCGGGTCCAGGCCAACCCCGTGTACCTGGTTCGCGCCGTACACCTGCGCCAGATGATCGGGATCTCCGGCGTACCACGCGCCCCACTGCGCATACAGCCGCAGCTCACGTCGGATATGCGGCGGCGGCCACTCCTGGTCCTGCACCGGCAGTGGCATCTCCACGCCCCTCTACTGTTGTCGATCGCCGGAACGGTCAGGCAGGCCAGTGCCAGGTGCCGGGCGCGGTGCCGGGCGCGGTGCCGGGCGGCACGTTGCACTCGTGGAATCCGCCCAGCGCGCCCGGGGTGAACACCCACAGATGCACGTGGAATGCGCTGTCGAGCGGCGGGACCGCGCCCACTCGCACCCCCTCCGGGTCGAGCGTGTCCACGTCAGCGGTCACGATCGCCGCCCGGACCGCGTGCAGCCCTTGTGTGCCCCGGTAGCGAACGATCTGGCATGTGGTCGGACGATCCATGAAGACTCCTTAGATGACGTCGATCAGCCCAGCGGGCAGCACCGGCTGCTCAACCGGCGCGGTCACGCGCACCCAGGCCTGGTAGCTGCCGTCGCCCAGAGCGACCGTGCCGCCGGGGCCGAGGAGGATGCGCGCGACCGCGCCTCGCTTGGTGACCGAATCGGATTTCCACTCGCCCGGGTGCCAGTCAGCCGGGCCGGGCTCAACGCCGGGGGGTGTGAAGGCGATCTCGACGATTTCGCTGCCGGTCGCGCCCCGCACGAAGTACGGAATCCATTCGCGGGACAGGCTAGAGATCTGTTCCACGGCGCTCTCCTCGCGTTCGTGAGGCGGACCAAGTACGGCGCGGGGGTTCAACGCCCCAGCGGCGCTGAACGGGCTCGGCGCCCCACGACCTGCGCGGACCCTCCACGCCGGTGAATGGCCCGCCGCCGTACAGCAGCGGAGTGACCGGCAACGCGGTGTCAGCCTCAACGACCATCACGAGGAAGCCGCTACTGATCTCCTCGACCGCGCTCGTTTCGACTGCCAAGCCCAGGCGACGCCGCTTGACCCTCGTCAGCACGCCGCCCGAACTCATCTCGGCGGCGACGCCAAGCAGCCGTCGATGAACGGGCCTGGGCGGCTGCGCCACATCGGTGGTCGTCGCCATGCCGACGTGGCGGACTTTGATCGGGGCCATCGGCATGGCCGTGCTGGTCTCGCTCGTTGTCCTGACGATCGGCCCCTGCTCGGCGCTGACCGGCTGCGCCGTATCGTGCTCGACGGTGGCGCCGAGCCTACGAGCGTGTGCTGGCGCGGCGGCGGCTGAGCCTGCGGTCTCCTCGACCTGCCCCAACACGCGAAGCTTCTGCGGTCGCACCGCGGCCGCGCCGCCGTCTTCTACCGCTGCGCCAAGCTGACGCACCCGTACGGGTCGCGCGGTGAGCACGGTCTCGACGGCCGTCGCCGGCCCTACGTGGTGGACCTTACGCGCGGTGATCGGCAACGCGACCCCGCTGTGACCGGCGATTGAGAGCTGGGCGATGTTGACGGCCGGTCCTAGCTTGGCCGCGCCGATCGCGACGTCGTCGAGAATGAACCAGTTCGTCTGCGCAGTCCATAGCCAGAAATCGGCCTGCTGCGGCTTTCCGCCTGGCCAAGCTGTGGACGAAGAGATCACGTAGTCGTTGTGGGTCAGAGAGTCCGGGCTCAGGTACGTCCACACCTCGACGGTGCCGCTGCCGGAGGCGTTGATCGTGTAGCGGAACTCGATCCGCGTCCACGTGTTCTTCGGGATGCTGACGCCGGTGAGCACAGTCTGGGTGCCCGTCACCAGATCGCCGACGCGCACGGCAATGCGCATGGTGGCGGGGTCCAGCCACGCCTTCGACACCGCCCCGGACGGGCCAACCAGCCCAAACAGGGCCTTGGCGGCTGGGAACGTGCCGGTGGGGTTGATGTAGAGACGAGCACAGACCACGTCCCCGGCCGGGGGCGTATACCTCCAGCTCAGCCGACCCTCGGCGTTCGAGCTTTGTTGGTAGGCGGCGAAGCCGCGGTTGCCCCGCCCTGGATCGGTAAATACAGGGCGTCCGGCGACCTCGGTGAACGCCGTCCAGCTCCCCCCGCCTGACGTGGAAGGAAGAATGTCACCAGACGAGAAACCACCATCGAAATGGCTCTTCGCAGGAAGCGCGACAGGAGTGATCGGCGAGGCGGACGAGTAGAACTCGACGTTGTCGATGAACGCCGCGTCCACGTTCTGCGGGTCGGCCGAAGAACCATCCTTGGTGTAGCGGAACGTCACGGTGGTGCCGGGCGTCACCGTGTATTCGGGAGACTGTGTCCACGAGCCGCCCGGGCCGGAGGCGGTGAACTGCTCCACTCCAGCAATCAGGAACCGGAAGAAGTCGAAGCCCGATTCCGAGCTGACCCGATACCAGAAGCGCAGTCGGTCGCACCCATCCGGGACGATGACGTTCGCGCTGGTGGTGCCGTTGTCGCCGATGACCGCGCTGCGCAGAGACCAGGATCCGGCTTGAGCTGGGGTTGTCGAGGAGGTGCTGACACGGGTCCAATTGCCCGACCAGGTGAACGCGTAGGTGGGGTCCTCGATGTCCTCGAAAGCCAGCGGCACCGACGCGCCGCCCCAGGTGATCGCAGGACCGCTCGCTGCCGTCGCACCGGTGTCTACCGACAGCTCACGCCCGTTGCCGCTGTAGTCAGTTGACTCCGCGCGGTAGAAGGCGTAGGCGGCCCCGAGCCCTACCTTGCGTTGTGGCAGGTAGTCGCCAGCCTCAGCCTGTACTTCGGTTTGGGTGAGGGCATCGGTCCACAGCTTGAATGCGGCGATGCAGCCGTTCAGCCACAACCCGTCAATCGACACACCGAGCCGAAGCAGCGTAGCCATCACTGCGGCCGCGTTCGTCCATGTGTCCACGTTGAACGAGGCCGTCCCAGCCGC
The DNA here is from genome assembly GCF_005893125.1 of Nonomuraea basaltis. Lineage (GTDB taxonomy): Bacteria > Actinomycetota > Actinomycetes > Streptosporangiales > Streptosporangiaceae > Nonomuraea > Nonomuraea basaltis. The sequence continues at coordinate 60,263 of NZ_VCJS01000010.1, forward strand.
GCGGCTCACCATGAACCCGCCGGTCGAGCTGACGCTGACCCCGACGAAGTACCAGACGCCGGGGGTAAAGGCTCTGCTGGCGACCTGTGTGCCGTTGATCAGCACGCGCATGGTGGTGCCGTCGGCGCCGGTGCGCAAGGTGAGCCAGGAACTAGTGCTGTTGGGATCGATCGTCCAGACCGGGGATTCCGCGTTCCGATCGACGCTGATCTTCACCCAACACGACACCGTCAACGCCGACCGCTGCCCCAAGCTGAGAGTCGCGATCTGGCCGTGGCTGGCGGCAGCGTAGCGGATCGCCACGCTACTGCGCCCGGAAGAAGCCCGCCGAGGCGATCTGCGCGACCACGTCGGTCCCGTCCGGCGTGATCGCGAAGTCGTGGCAGGTGAGCGGCACGATCTGAGAGTCAGGAGCGGCTGCGGACGGCCGGTAGCAGACCAGCAGCTTCGCCCACGGCCCCGTCTCGACGAGCACCTGATTCCACGTCTGATCGGGGATGTCCACATCCACGCGGTCGTTGGTGTCGTCGGGCACCGCGGCAACTAGGTCGGCGGCCACCAGCACCTTGCGGTTGTATCCGTTCCCGGTGGGCACTTCGTTGGTGGTGCCCGCGACGACGTCGGCCAGGCTGTCCTTGTCCTTCAGAACGGCGTCGCCTTCGATGCCTGAGGCGGCCAGGGCCACGACGAGCAGCGCGCATCCGGACGGATCGTTGGCGCGCACTCGGTTGTGCAGTTCGACGACCCGGCCCAGGGCGATGTTGAACGTGAAGTCGGCCACGAGGCCCTCCCTCGGGTAGATGATCAGGTCCAGCAGTGCGGCCCCGGCCCTCGCTGCCCCTCAACAGCGGGGGCCAGGGACCGCACTCGGGCTCGACGCGCGTACGGGGAAGCCGCGCGGAGCAACACACCCCAGGCGGCCAGGCCGCCACAACCGGCCGCATGTACGGGGTGCGCGTCTTAGAGGGTGGGAACGGGTTCGAGGAGTCTCAGCCAAGCCGCCTGTGTGGTGTGGATGGCGTACCTCAGGGCGTCACACGAGTGGTCGTCAACTTTGACCGGCGCGTCGTCACCCTTTTCCGCTTTCCTTTCGTCCCACGCGTAGCCGGCCATCTCGTCGAGCAGGCCGCGGCAGCTTTCGTGTACGCGCAGGTGATCGGCTGAGATCACGTTCGAGACGGTGCGGATGCCGTCCAAGACCGCGTTGTCGGCCTGCATGGGCCGGTAGTGGTCCCGGTAAAGCTGCTGGATGAAGCTGGCCGCCGAGGGGTCCACGACCAGCCAGTCCGGCCTGACTCCGTGCGTGCCAGGCCCGTACGTGCCAGGGATGCGGTCCAGCCAGTTCGTCAGCCGCGCGCTGTACTCGCTGTCGGTGAGCTGGCGTCGTTCAGCCCGGGAGTCGTAGCGCAGCTCGGAGGCGACGTAGATGCGGCGCTGCCCGTCCAGATCGGGGACGCTGACGCCCACCAACAGCGCCGCGAAGGGATTCGCCGTGCCATAGTCGACGCCGACGCTCAGCCACTTCTCCATCAGCGGCAGTTCGCGGACGACATGCTTGTCCTCGTCGAACATGTCGTAAATGGCACCCTCAGCCATGACCCAGCGCCCCTCGATGAAGCGCTTGTACCAGAGACCGCTGTACTCCGACTTCAGGGCCTTGACGTACGCCGGGTCGAGGGAGTGGTTGTCGTCGAGGCGGAAGTGCCACGACTTCAGGTCCAGCTCGTGGGCTCGGTCGAGGAAGTCCTTCTTCAGCCAGTGCGACGGCGCGTCGGGGTTCGTCGAGGCGAACAGCTTCGCGCCCTTTACCGACAAGCGGGACAGCAGCATGTCCCAGAACGGCCTCTCGATCAAGGTCGCCTCATCGACGTACGCGCCGACCGCCGTCATGCCCCGTAGGCGGTTCTCGGCGCGTGAGTCGTTTGAGCTGATGATCTCGACCCTGCGGCCCAGGATGGTCGCGGTAGGCGCGCCGCGCGTGTAGCTGATCCGCTTGGCGATCGGGCCGGTGATCGCTGGGTCCATCAGCGGCTCGAACGTGTTTCGCGCGATGGTGTCGGCCGTTTTGCCGACGATGACCAGGCTTCCACCGCGGGGCGCGTTCGCGACGAACGTGACCCACCTGATCAGGGACGCGATGGTCTTCCCCGATCGGATGGCCCCTTCCCAGATGTTCAGGCGGGCCGTCGATTCGGCGATGCTGCGTTCCTGCTTGGGTGACAGGACGATGTCGAGGGCCAGGCTCACGCCTCACCCCCAGCGTCGTCGTACTCGATCTCTCCCTGGATCACGTCGGCCTGCACGAACAGGTCCGTGTCCGGGTCAGGCACTCGATGCCGCTCCTGAAGCTGCAAGAGCATGTTCCCGAGCAGCGACGCCATGTCGGTGTCGGCCGCCCCGTTTCGGTTGATCAGGTCCAGGCCCAGCAAGCTCGCCCGCTTGTTCACGATCTTCAGTGCGGCTTCGACGGCGTTGACTTCGCCCTTGATGACCTTCGGCCAGACCGCCGCCATCATGCGGTCCAACCTGTTGATCTCCAGGTTCAGCAGCTCCTCGGCCGCCATGGCCTCCTGCTTGGCGGCCTTCTTCAGCGCGTTCGTGATGTCCTTGGAGACAAGCTGCGGCGAGGAGTAGCCGAGCCGCTGAGCGATCACCACCGCGGACACCCCGGCGATTCTCATCTGCAACGCCTGGTAGCGGCGCTCGCTGATTTCGAGCTTGCGCTGCTGATCAGCCATGAGGGGGCCGCCTCTCCTATTGCGCCAGCGTTACCGCTGTCGCTGTGCGTGTGTCCTCAGCGCCGCTACGACGATCTCCGCCAGCGGCGCATCCCCGTCCTGGCTGCGAATGTCCGCGATCAGGCCCGTCACCTCGTCGTGCTGAGCGGCCGTCAGCGGCACGATCAGCTCGACCGTCGATCCCGTCTTCGGCCTAGGAGGCGGAGCAGCATCAGCGGCTGGCCCGCCGTCGCTCTCGGCCTCTTCGTCGTCTGCCTGGTCGTCCTCGTCGTCGAGGTCGTCCCCGACAGGGCCAGGGCCCGAGGCCGGCGCCGGCGCGGGCCTCGGGGCGGGCTCGTCGTGCATGATCTCGATGTCGCCAGCGAGGCCGTCGAGCAGGTCCGCGAGGTCGTCGTCCCGCCACCCGGTGCCGTCCAGGTCCGGAAGCGACGAGAGCAGCTCGGCAAGCTTGGCGTCGTCGTACTCGCCGTACTCAGCCAGGCGATTGTCAGCGAGCATGATCCGCTTCGCGGTCTCATCGTCCACGTCGATGAGGATCGTGGGCACGTGCTTGAGCTTCGCCTTGTGGGCGCCGAGCCAGCGGTGCTCACCCGCGATGATCCGCATCCGCGACTTCTGCACCAGCACCGCGCCGTAGAACTTGTTCTTCCCGATCGACCCGACGATCACATCCGGGTCGCCCTTGTGAGGGTTGTCCGGGTGCGGCTCCAGCTCGTCCACCCGGACCATGCGGTACTCCTGCGCGGCGATCCCGGCCATCACCCCTCCCCCGATGCCCTTGGGAGGGCCAGGTGGTCGACTATTTTGACCTGCGGCTTTTCGCGTTTCCGCAGGTCAGATTTCAAAGTGGTCGTCATGCGTTTCCGCTGATGGCGAGGCTGTGTCGCCGAACGGCACGTGGTCCACCACGTGCGGCAGTTCCGGCTCGACGATCTCGACGCTCTGGTCGGTGAGCCAGATCCCCCGGGCGCTGATCTGTTCGGCGAGCACCGCCATGGCGGGATTCGACCAGCCGTCGTCGTCGCGCTGCACCTGGTCCACGATCAGCGCGAACGGCTCCTCATGGAGGCCCGCCGCTCGGCAAGACAGGACGCAATGTAGCTCTGCGTAGTATCGATGACTGTGGGGTGCACCCCCGACCACTAGCCGAGACTGTCTGATCTGACAACGGGATCGAGAGGAACGAGCCGACCAGGCGAGCCCTGGTCACTGCCGTCACCCTGACGCCCGGGTTGCCGGACAGCGGATAACCATCCGAACCGAAGCAATCGGATATGCCCGGTAAATGTCCGGAGACTGTCCTGGATCAGTCAAGGTACGGGTGGCATCCTAATGCAGGAAGGACTTCCGGTGATCGGGCAAGTGAAATACTGAGCGCCCCAGCGATCGTCACCGACAGTTATTGCAGGCGATTCTCTTACTCTCGCGTGCCACAGCGCCTATTCAGAATCGCAGTGCGCGAACTTTGAGGCCGTTCATCGATGACGCCACCAGAACCGGGACGGTAGCGGCGCCCAGATCCGGCGTACGACGCACTAACGAGTGAGGAGAGTGTCTTGCGCCCTACGGCGCGCAGTCCGTTATCACCACAGCGATGGTTCTTTAGTCGGCCCTGAAGGAAAGGAAACCGTCGTATGCGACTACCACAGAAACTGGCAACCGCCGTCGTGGCGGGCATCACCGTCGCAGCCGCACTTACCACGCCGGCCTACGCCGCTGGAGGGACGAAATACTGCCCGGTAAGCGGCACTCTGGAGCCATGGTGCGATCTTCAACTCTATCCGACCCGATTCCCTGGCGGGACGATCTCGATCGACGTCGACGTAACCGGACCCAATCCCGTCGTCGGACACTGGACCCTCTACATCGATGGCGGTTCTGTATGCGGGGCGGACTTCGCCTACAGTGACCCGCCCCGGTCATGGGTCTGCAGAAACGTGCGAGCGGGTTACCCCACCCTCTCGGTGCCAAGAGGTTACGAGGCCGCACGGATAGGTCTCCGCTGGTGATGCCGACCGCACCACCCTGTCGCCCCCGCCAGGTCCCTTCACGAAAGGCCGGACAATGATGAGACGGGCCACGAAATGGGTGCCGCTCATGGGCATCGCCATCGCGCTCACCGCCGGACCGCTCACGGCGGCTCCAGCTTCGGCATCCGCAGCGCTCGCCGCCGCTGACTGCGTCATCAACCCCTACAAGGACCGGATACCGCCCGAGGTGCATGTCCGCTGCGCCACGACCGGACCGTACAAGGCAATCGCCCTCTGTTCCAACAAGTTCTACAAAGACAAGTGGTTCGAGTCGCCCTGGACCAGCGCCGGCTCCTGGGCGCAAGTTTCATGCCCGCTGGGATACACGCTGACGGGCTGGGGGAAACAAGGCGGCGGCAGCGCCTGACCTGAGCGGTCCGCTGATACCCCGTAACCCTGTGGTTGCCGAAGCGCAGCCACTCAGCGAACCCGTTGCATGTCTCTACCTTGTTGGTGACCACGGTGACCAACAAGGTAGAGGCCCGCGTCCGACCATTTCTGAGAGCACGCACAGTCATCGATACTGCGCAGAGCTACATTGCGTCCGGTCTCAGCGACCCGAGCGGCGGGTCATGACCCCTCAGCTCCAGCAGCGGAAGGCGCAGCACCTGGATGCGCACTACTCGGCCCCGCCGGGGAGCTCCGCGAACCGGCGCTCGAAGATCGACTTCGAGACCGGCCAGAACTCGCCCGCGCCGTCGTGGCACACGTAATCGCCCAGGCCGGCGCGGCGCATGCCCTCCTGCGTCTGCATGTCCACGTACTCGGCCGACCGGCCCCGGATCGCGGTCTGCCCGACGATGCCCTTCAGGTTCGAGTACGTGTTGATCCACGACACGACGGCCTCGACGTTGCCGCCCTCGACCTGCACGGCTTCGACGAGCTCCGGCGCGTGCTGATACTCCTTGATGTCCATGATCAGCGTCTCCTCTTTCGGCGCGCAATCTGGCGGCGCCGGTAGTGATCGTCTGCCGCGGGCTGTGTGAGCCGCCGACGCGGGAGGTGGGCACGTGATGGGATGGGCAAGCCTGCTGGCCCATCAGCGAGGACCAGGCTCGCCAAGCTGGTGCCGCCATCGAAGGCAGTGGGAGGATCGCGCCATGACCGCAGTGGCCCCCTTCGACTGGATCCCCATACTCGTCGCGGCAGGCACTCTCGCACTGGGCTCCGTGCTTACCATGCTCGGGCAAGGGCTGGCTGATAGGCGTGTACGCAAACGCGAAATGCTCGCCCGCCGCGATCAACTGCAAATCCAGCTCTACCAGGAAGAACGCGAAGTCCTTTTCGGACTACAGCAGGTATGTCTCGATCTGCATACGAAGTACGTGCGCGTCCAAGCCGCAGCTATGGATTGCGACGAGTCGGAGATCACAGAGGTAATCTTCCCCATGGTCGAGGGCGAGATGGACGACCTGAACAAGCAGGTCGTGCTGCTCCATCAGTGTCGGTCGGATGCGGTCCGCGGTGCGATCCTGGCTTATGCCGGAGCAATGAAGCGCTGGAAAGAGAGCGCCACCAGGACGGACGCGCAACAGGCATGGGAGGATCTCACTAAAGTTTTTGGCGCGATTCATGGCGCCCTTGGCACTGAACTTCGGCGAAATCCTCTCGACGAGATCGGCCTCTCTACCTGGCGTTTTCGTCGTCGGCGAGGGAAGAAAGCAACCCCGAAGGACCGTTCTGCTCAACTTGACAGCGGAGCTGTGGATAACGGGTAGGCAGACGCCTTCGCCGCCCTAATGATTAATCCACACCGATTCAACGGCGTGCCGTCGCTCGTCCGAGCTCGACGCGCGAACCCGGTAGTCGATGCGGCGCCACGTCCCGAGCAGCTCGTCGTACAGCTGCGACCGGTAGCCGGATAGCACGATCGCCGACTTGCACTCGACGAGCACCTCAAGGAGGCGGCGGTGCTCGGGTTCACGGTCCATCTCCTTCACGTAGTGGCCGCTGCCGAACACGTTCCTCGTGCTGCGCAGGTACGGCGGGTCCACATACATGGCGGTCTGCGGCGAGTCCATCCGCTCGATCAGCTCGAACGCGTCCACCTGCTCGATGAACGCCTCACGCAACCGGGCCGCGTGCCAGCGCAGCGCCGCGGCGGCACGCTTGGAGCCGGCCGGGTTGTTGACCCGCGTCCTCGAGGTCGGCCGACGCCAGGAAGCGCCTGCCTCACCGCTGCGGGACTGCGTGCATTGGATCCACCAGCGGCGGGCCCGCTCCAGATCCGACGCCGTGGTGTCGCCGAGCTTGGCGGCCTGGTGCTCGGCGCGGGCGTACGGCGTGAGCTCGATGGCGCGGATGAGGGCGCGGGGGCGGTCCCGGAGCGTCTGCATGAAGCACACCAGGTCGCCGTTGATGTCGTTGATCGTTTCGATCTGGACGGACTTCTTGGCGAAGAAGACGGCTGCGGACCCGGCGAAGGGCTCGACGTACACCTCGTGCTTGGGCAGGAGTGACGCAAGGAACGGGCCCAGTCTTCCTTTGGCGCCGTAGTACTGGAACGGAGGGCGCAGCATCTCGGAAACCCTCCTCGACAGGTGACGTAGTGGACAATTTGATCAGGTGTGCGATCGCATGAGCGGGCCGAACCCGTACAACGAGGACGCGGTTCCGGTTCCGCCGCTGGTCGCGTACGCGCCGCCCGGCGAATGTCAGGTGACGCAAGTCCTGGCCGAGTGTCACCCGATGCGGCCGGAGCGGCGGGCAGTGTGTCAGCCGAAGTGACCGACGAGCGCCATAACTGTCCTGTCCGTGAGAATCTTGAGAACTCCGGACCTACCTTGCTAGCGATTATGTAACGAGGCTGGTGAGATGGCATACATGGGGGATTCAATCAGGAGTTGGATCAGGCAGTACTGGGTGCCGTCCGTCATATTGCTGGCGGTCGTGGCGACATTCGTGTGGTTGCTATGGAAGGGGCCGTGGATTATGGACCATGAGCACCTGACAGGCAAGATGACGCCGGCCGTGGCATCTGTAGTTTCTGGTTTCCGCACGGCGGTGGTTGCCCTTGGGGCTGGCCTGGTGGCCGGGGCTGGCCTTGTTTACACCCATCGCACCTTGGAACACACCCGGCTCAGAGACCGTGAACAGACGGAACTGACCCGTCACACTCTCGAAGTGACCCGGAAGACGCTGGAGCACACCCGAGACAAGGATCGTGAACAAGCGGAGCTCACCCGGGAGGGGCAGGTAACCGACCGATTCACTAAGGCGATCGGTCAACTGGCCTTGACAGAGGTCGAGAAGCTGGGCGGGGTCTACTCGCTGGAGCGAATCATGCGGGACTCGGCAAAGGACCACCCCACCGTTGTAGAGGTCCTTGCCGCGTTCGTCCGTCAGCACGCCCCCGCACATCCGCCCGACTCTGCCGGTTCCGCGAAAGCGGAACGCCGTCTTGACGAGGCAGTACAGGCAGCGCTAACCGTGCTCGGACGACGTCCCAAGGACCGAGAAGAGCCGTTTCGGATTGATCTGCACCGCACCGACCTGCAGAAGGCCGACTTCAACACGGCGAATCTGGCAGGGGCGCACCTATGGGAGACCAACCTACGCGAGGCGAATCTGGACTGGGTGAACCTCTCTGAGGCGAACCTCTTCAGGGCGGATCTGACGGGAGCGAACCTAAGCGGAGCTCTCATGGAGAATGCGACCTTGGATCAGGCGAACCTGGAAGGAGCGATCTTGCTGGAGGCGGAGGGCTTGACCGTCGCACAGGTGGTGGCCGCTTACCCAACGAGCTCGACTCGCCTGCCCGACGAGCTGAGGGCTGATCCACAGGTCCAAGAACGCATCGCAGAGGTAGAGGCTGAGGAGGCTCGGCGGATGGAGGCGGCATGGAGGGCTCGAGCCGCTAACACGGCTGAGTCTCCGCACCAAGGCGAAGACAGCTGAACGCGACGCCGAAGTTGCAAGCAGGTCTGAAGTGGCCATCACAAGGTCGCGTGGTCAGCGGTCAAGGTAACTGACACCTGACAGCGAGTTCCACGATCGTGTCGCATTCCTGCTCATGTGGCGGTAGGTCGGCCCGAAGGATTGGGAGGGCCTGGTGATGTGGGTGGTCACCACGTGTCCGGATCATCCGTGCTTGGAATAGGCGCACCCTTGGCCCTGCTTTGCATCGGCCAAGGGAACCAACGAGATGCACCACCCCACAAAGGCCCGCGACGACGCCGGGTGCAGGTGACAGCGGGATGAGTCGGGGCGAGGAAGAGAGCCAGTGACCTGTTCGCGACGGGCCACCGGCTTTCGTCACTCAAGCGCAGACGCGACCAACTGGGAAGGATCCCTTTCTAGTTGGCGCCCCGAATGCACGTAGCCCATGGTCGTGTCCATGGACTCGTGATCAAGAGCTTCCTTGATCTCGAACGGGTCCGCGCCCAGCTCGGCAGCCAGTGACGCCCACGTGTGCCGCAGCACATGCGCAGTGACCTTGGCGAGGATTCCGGCCTGACGGCCGATCCGCGTCACCAGGGCCGACGCCGACGACCGATAGAAGCGGCCCCCGGTGTCGGTCACGAAGATCCGGCCAGCGAGTTCCGACATCTCGACGCCGGCGCGCCGCGCCCGATCCTCGAGGTACCGGTCGATCGCGTAGCCGGTTTCCACCGGGAGGCGACGCCTCTTCGGCTTGGTGCCCTTGCCGACGATCCGCAGCGTCCGCAGGCCGCGCTCGTACCCGAGCGCGCTCAGGTCAGCGGAGATCGCTTCTTCGATCCGGATGCCGGTGTGCAGCAGGACCCGGATGAACGCCGAGGTGCGAAGCCGTGCCGGCCCGTGGTCGGCGTCGGCCGCGGCCACCAGGGCGCGGGCCTCGTCACGTGTGAGCGCGGTCGTCTCGGAGTGGTTCCGCGACACCTTCGGCCTGCGGGTCCGCTTGAACCGGTTGGCGTCGATGATCTCCTCGTCGGCGAGGTAGTCGTACCAGGACGACACCGCCGAGATGCGACGCTGCATGGTCTTCGGGGGGATCGGCTTCTCGGCTTGGAGTTCGAGCCACCGCTTGTAGACGTCGCCGTGGGACTTGCGCGCCTTGAGCGGGTCAAGGCCGGTCTCGGTGCAGAACGCGAACCACCGCTCGATCTCCAGCCGGTAGGCGTCGCGCGTGTTCTTCGAGTCGTACGACAGCAGCCACGCCATCGTGGCGTCCTGGGCGAAGCCGAGCAGGGTCGGCGGGAATGCGATCGCGCCTGCGCTACTCGGGTCGCGGACCAGCTCAACGGTCATACCTCGACGCTAGCAGAATGATCTATGGACATAAGCTCGATTATGACCATCTCTTAGCGATCACAACAGGACGGACAGCCGACGCTAGTGAGCACCACCGAACCGCCGTCCCACCTGCGGGCTTGGGGCGGCGGTTCCACTGTTCCGACGGAAATTGAGTAGGCCCTACTCATACGCAAATGTTCGGAGACAAGCAGACTCTCAAGATAAGCGCCAACAGACACAAGGAAGGAGCGTCCCATGGCCGAATCACCGCCTCCCGGACCGAACCCCTCGATTACCCTTCTGGAGCCCCCTCCGCCTCCAGCGGGCGGCAACGGCGAGGTGACGGTCGAGGTCGATGGCCGACAGGTCGTCTTCGAATGGTCTCAGGGAAAGATCGTCCGGTTCTCCCTCGTTTCCGAGCAGGACAGTATCTTCAGATCGGGAAACGTTACGCTCAAGCCAGAGCCAGACGCAGCAATCCAGTGCTATTGCTGCCTCGTTGACGATGTCAGTGGCGCCTGGATCTGCTATCACGTCCCCTGCGGCACCCCCTGTCCCGGCTTGAGTTAGTGCGTTTGGGCTGGCCGGTGGTTGCCACCGCGCGGCCGCAGGGTCACGCCCGTCTCCTCGAGGAGGCGGTGGACGAACCCGTAGCTGCGGTTGATCGACTCGGCGATCTCGCGGACGGACCCGCCGGCGGCGTACTTCTTGGACACCGCCGCGGCCAGCGCCTGGCGCTCGGCGCCGACGATGCGGATATTCTTCCGAACTCTCATGAGGGGACCTTTCTCGTTCAGGCGGCTCGGGCGAGGTTGGCGCGGAGCTCGTCACGCGCCTCCGGTGTTGGGGGGACGTCGTCGCCGCGCCAGATGCAGCCCTCGATCGTGGCGAGGTCGTCGTAGTCGTAGACGACCTCGCGGCCGGCCCTGCCGAGGACGCGCGCCGAGTAGCGGCGCGCCCACTGCCGGATGGTGATCGGCGAGCGGTCGAGGCGGGCGGCGGCTTGGCGTGCGGTCGCTGGGTGCACGTCTCACCTCCGCAAGGGTCGCGTTCGTGGACGTACAGGGCGATTCCGGACACGTGAGCGCGCGAGATAGGCGCGTCGTAGTCAACGCTGACAGGCGATCTCGCGCGTCCGAATGCAAGGGGATAGGCGGAACGGTGATCTTGCCAGAGGCGCCCTCAGGGCTTCACCGCAGTTTCCGCAGGTCACGGAGTCAAACCGTGCGGCAGGCACAGATCACCTGCCGACACGAAGTGTTACACAACCGCTCGACTCGACGCAACGTGCGAACCGCCGCGCGCCCTGATCGCCGCTGAAACATACTGGGATATGACCCGCCAAAGGCGCTGGCCCTTCTTACAGCTCCGCACCATCACACCTCGATCATCCGCGAAGACGCTGCGCACCCTCGCTGCCCGCCGCCGCACGAAGACAGCCCCTCCTCCACTGAGACGGGCCCTTTCCATGCAGGCGTGGGTGGGCCTCACCACCGTCATCGCAGGGCTTCTGTCTATACCGAGCGTGCTCATCGCCAAGACCGCGCTAGACATCAGTGAGCAACAGCAACTGGAGCAAGAACTGCAGCAACTGGAGCAAGAGCTGCAGCAGAAGCTCGCCCAGGCGGAAACGGAGAAGGCCATCCGGGAGGCGTACGTCCAACGCATCACCACGTGGACGAAGTACGCCGAAATCGACGACAAGCCGGACCTCATCACCATCCAGAACACCAACGCGCTCCCCGCCCAGGCGTGGATTATCCACCATCCGAAGATGGAGATGCCCCGGGATATCCAGCCAATCAGTCTCGCCCCTTGCTCCCAGGTCACGGTGGCCGATACCCCGCCACCGCGATGGCCCAAGGGAAGCGACTTCGGCTCGGAGGTCATCGCCATGAACGTCCGCGGATCCGAGCTCTACCGCGTACTTGAGCTAGGGAGGGGAGCCGACCCAGTTGTATCGGATTACGAAGCATGGGGCGAGTGGGCAATTATGATCACAACCCTCGACCCGATCGACACCCCCGAGGAGATTCTTAAAGGCACAGAACGGCGACCCAAGATCGTGGATAAGCGTCCAGCCGGAACATGCGTGTGATCACCCCGCCTCGTCGCGACCAGGCCCCGCTCCTCCACCTTCCTGGCCTGCCGCAGTGTAGGCGGAACCGCAGCACTCTAACGTTCCCCCACCACCTAGCGATATTGAGTCATGACCGCACGAAGACGGCCACGGTTCTCATCGCCACGACGCGCCGCACCCGGCCCGTCCGCTCGCACCACCACGCTAATCGCTGCGCGCCAACGACTTCGACCACGCGCTCGCCGCAGGCTCCGTGATGTTCGCTGGAACGTCCAATGGTGGGCAGCCCTTACCAGCGTCATCGCTGGACTCATGTCAGTCCCAGCGTTCGTCATCTCCATGAACGCGCTGAAGATCAGCGAACAGCAGCGGCAGGACGCCCTCACACAGCGCTCCGAGGACCAGAAAAAGGAAGCACAGGCCAAAGCAGCCGCAGAAGCCCTCGAAAAGCAAGGTTTCGCGAATCGGATCGTGATAGCTTCGTCCGAATTTTCGTCCTCATCCAGCGAGGAGAGGTGGCGCGTGCGCAACTCCAACTCACGCCGAGCGTACGTATACATCCGGCTCAGTCCCGATGAACAGCCTCCCGAACTCTACGAATTCATCATCGAGCCTTGTAGCGAAGCGGATATGGCCATCCCGCTTTCGGACACCAAGTTCGACGACTATGGGGGCTATAAGCAGTTCATCGTCACCCCCGTCCCTGCGGATGCTCGTACAGGGGCAGACTTCTGGCTGGTAAGTCTGGAGGGGCTGAGTCCCCAGCACACCACCCTTGAATGGGCGACCGGGTGGACCTCCTACGAACTGGAGCAGGTCAGACGCGACATCTCGCCTTGCATCTAGCCTCAGCCGGCCTCCTCGACGACCAAGCCCCGTTCCTCCACCGCCGACACGTGATTACCGCATCTCCCACACACGAAGTACCCCACCTTGGGATCCCACCAGAGATTCCGGTCACCACAACGGCACCGCGCCGGCGTCCACGACGGCACCTCCTGCAAACGCTGCTCCCAACGGAGCACCACGTCCACCAGCTCCGTCAACTCCCGCACCGCCAACACCCCATGCAGATACTCCACCAGCAACGCCACCGCCCGACCGCGCGCCTCCGCACCACGACCAGCAGCCGCAGCCGCAGGCCAACCCCGGGCAGCCAGATACCGAGCCTCGAACCTGAGCAGATCCCCCGTCAACTCGTCCAGCAACTCCGCCACCGGCGACGGACTACCATGCGGACGCGTCCCCGACACCCTCGACCAACGCGACGCAGGCCGCAAACCATCAGCCTCAGCCGCACGCACCGCCGCCAAATCCCGCACCGCGATCAACGCACGCCTCGTCGTCGCCCGACACAGCGAACACACAAGCGGCTCCCCCAGCCGCCACCTCACCTCGGCCTGAACCGGCTCCACAGGCGGCTCACCCTTCGCCCCCTCCGACACCCACCGATCCACCGCATCCGCATGCAACTCACGAGCACGCAAAAACACGCCCCACACCGCACGCGACCCCTCGTTGCACGGCCCCACACACGCCTGACCAGCCACCACGCACCCCCAACCGAGACGACCCACAACAGTACAAGATCAACTCCTTTCGACGTGAACCAAGCCAAATAGGGACCCCTGGGACCGGACCGGAGGGGGTCGGGGGTCGCGCGGAAGCCCCCGCGCGTGGCTCGGCGCGGGGGCTCGCTGGGACGGTGCGCGCTAGGCGCGCGGTCGGCGCGTGGCTCGCGTCTCGACGCGACCGCGCGCGGCTCCGGCGCTCCTAACGACTCCGTAGATCGTGTGTAGCGCGCCGGTGCGCGCTAGGGCGCTCATGTTGCGAAGCGACTTCAGCGCGTCCACCACATAGGCGGCATCCTCCTGCGCGATGCCGGTTCCGTGCTGGCGCGCAAACCGGGCTTGCTCGTCGTAGCGCTGGAACATCACCGCGTCATACTCGACACGCACCGTGCCATCCTTCTGGGTCACGCGGACGTGCAGGAGGAAACCGCACGCGGCCAGTAGGCGCGTGATCTCCGCGACCGCGCGGCGGACGGCAGCGAGCATGCCGGACGGTTCGGGCTCGATCGGCTGGCGGATGTCGTCTAGCGACACATCATCGATGATCGCCCCGGACCGCTCCGCGTGCAGAAGGTATGTCGTGTGCAAGGACTTCCGGCACGTGTCCGTGACACGCCACACTCCGTGCAGGTGGACGGCTGCGCCGTGGTACTCCACGTTGCTGCCCCGGGACGCGTACATGAGTAGCGCGGTCCGGCTGGTCTGGCTGGACACGTAGACCTCCTTCTGAAGCTCCGAGAGCGTGTCACACGCGGTGCGCTTCATGCACGCGGCGCACGCGGCGCGGTGCTCCTCGAACGCCTGGCTTGCCTGCTGCGTGAGCTCTACGGCCACGTAGGCGGCTCCTCGCTTGATCGGGTTCATGGTCTGGCTCTCCCGTGTGGTGGTTGGGGGTGTGGTGGGGTGCCCCCGCCCATGCCGGGGCGGGGGCGGTGGGGCTACTTCTTGGGGGTCGCCTTGGCGCGCTTGGCTTCCGGCTCCGTCTTCTCCGCGTCGGCCTTGGCCTTGGCTTCCTTGCGGCGCGCGTCCTTCTCGGCCTTGACCTTGGTGCGGCGCTCGACTTCCGCGCGTCCCTCGGCGGTGAGTTCTTCCATGAGGGCGGCGCGGGCGGGGTTCGTCTCCGAGAGATTCATGATCGCGTTGACCATCTCGCGCTGCTGCTCAGACAGCTTGGATGCCTTCTCACCCTCGGGGGCGGGGGTGAGGGCCGCTGAGATCACGTCGAACGGCGCGGACACGTCGGGCTGCGTCGCGCGGTACAGGGCCGCGATGATCGCGCGGTCGTACTGGTCCGCCACCGCATCCCAGGACACGGCGGGGTGCTCCTCGTCGAGCCCGTACAGTGCCGTGCCCTCGGTAACGAGCGTGGACGGGGCCACCTCGCGAAGGATCGGCCACGTCTTCGGGGATGCGTCCCAACCGCGTGTGAGGGCGGCCAGCATGCCCACGAGCGGGATGCGGGCACCGTTGCAGCGCCACGCCAGACGGGCGGGGCTGTTGGCGCTGTCGTCGGAGTTGATCCGGCCGGTAGCTGTGACCAGCACGGCGGGGCGGGCGGTGCCGTCCGCCATGACGGTGAACCACGCGAGCACGCTGGTAAGGGCGGCCTTGATCGCGTCCGTGTTGGGCTTGGTAGCCATGAGGTGTTGCCTTTCGTTTGGCGTGGTGGGGTGCCCCCGCCCGTGTGGGCGGGGGCGGGGGTGCTAGGCGTCTGTGTCAGCGGTACCGCTGTCGCTTTTGGCCTTGCGGTCGCGACGCTTGAGCCACAGCAGGTAGGCGGCGGCTAGCAGCGCCACTAAGACGAACACGGCTGGTGCCTGCCACGTGTCCAGCCACGGGGTTTCCGTGGAGACAGGCTTAGGTGTCGGGCTCGCCTTGGGGGTCGTGCGGTGCGTGCTGGAAGCGCGGGGCGTGGTCGTGGCGGTGGCGGTAGGTCCGGGCGTGCCGTTCCTGCCGTCCTTGCCGTCACGTCCGGACGTGCCGGGGTTGCCCTGCTCGCCCGTGGGGCCGACCGTTCCGGGCGTGCCTGCGGGACCGGTCGGACCGGTCTCGCCCTGGTCACCCTTCGGGCCCTGGACACCTGCGGGGCCCTGCTCACCCTTGGGGCCCTGGGGGCCTGCCGGACCTTCCGGACCCTGCGCACCGGTTGGGCCGGTCTCGCCCTGCGGGCCCTGAGGACCGGGCGAACCCTGCAGACCGGGGACACCCTGCGGACCGGGCGAACCCTGGGGACCGGTGAGGGTGACCACGTCCATGCACAGGGGGAACGGCATGACCGTCTTGATCACCTGGGGAGGTTCACCGGGAACGGTGATCTCCGCCGTAGGCGTCACGGTGACGCACGTTGGTACTGCGACGTGCGCCGTGGTGGTCGCGCTGCTGGGCGCGACCTGTGCGGCGATGGCCAGGGCGGCGGCGATGGTCGCAACGCTGAGAAGCGCTGCGCTCGCTGCCGTGGCCGTTGGCGTGTTTCTCACAGCGATCACTCTTGTTTTCCGGATAACGGGAGATCAAGGGTTGTCAAGTTTTCGTTATCAATTCGTTGTATTCCGGGAGCTCCAGATATACCCCCACCCCCTACCCGACCAGTAGGAACGCTTTAGTTGAGAGCCCATACTAAGTTCTGGGCCCACCCGAACCGTGATCCATTGCCCCGCGCCAAGCCGCCGGCATAGTCAGCTTTCGGCGTGTGTTGGCTGTAGGTCCCTGGTGATGGTTTGCGTGCTGTTGTCTCTTGTGAGCGGTTCTGGTGGTGTTGTTGTCTCCTTGTACCTGTTCGCACGTGTTTGCGCGTGTGTGTGGACGCTGTCAGGTCTTTTGACGATCTCCTGCCTGTGCTCTTGGTTGTGGTCCGCGTGGTGTCCTGTTCATGCGAAAACCCGTCATCGACGACCAGGAGTTGCTGGGCCTGGTGGGTCGGTGACGGGTGTGGGGGTGGTTGGGCTTGTTAGTCGATGGCGAGGCGGTCGGCTGCGCAGCTCCGGCAGGGTTCGGGCATGAATGGGTGGGTGGGGCACATGCGTCCGGTGCCGCGGTGTTCGCGGGGTGGTTGGGGCAGGTACTGGCTGGGGTCGGTGCGGAGTGCTCGGAGGATGTATCGGCTGGGGTTTTTCACCTTGGTTCGGGCGCGGCTGAGGATGTCGCGTCGGATGTGCGCGGCCTGCTGGTCTGTGATGGGCTGCGCGGCGAGCGGAGCGAGTTCGCGCTTGACCATCTCGTCTACCTGGGAAAAGTCCTGTCCGTCGTCGTCTGTCGGGTCTTGGTCGCGCGCTGGGTGCGGCGGGTTAGATGACTGACTAGAGAAGTTGTGTTGGGAGTGGGATTGGGATGGGATTGGGGCAGCGTCTTCGGACAGGTCTGCGGTCGCGTCTTGAGACGCGTCTCCGCGTGATCTTCCTTCCTCGCGTTTCCGTTCCAGCCACCGCTCCTGACGTGCTCGTTTAGCCTCACGACCCTCCCTGATCTTCTCTGCGGAGGGCTGGTATTCGAGGTAGTCATGCACACACCAACCTGAGTCCGTTCTCTCCCACAATCCGACCGAAATCAGCTCATCTGCGTACCGCTTTGGAGCGCGAATATCGCTGACGAACCTCAACTCACGCTCCTGGATGTGCCCGTCGGTCAAGTTGTCGTTGCACCAGCACAACGTCGACACGAACAGCCGAAACGCCTGGTCGGACAGGTGCCGCACCTTTCGATGCGTCGGGAACTGATCATCCACACGAACCCACGGCATGCTGTGTGCTGCCTTCCTTCCCATAACGCGAAGCGGGGACCGCCACTGAGGGAAGTGGTCGGTCCCCACCGTAAGTGGTTCCGCTAGAGATCGTTACCGGGGCCGCGGGCCGCGCCCGGTCAGGTCGTACGTGGCGCGCCGGCCCGGGTTGGACAGCACGTCGTACGCCTCCGTCACCCGTTTGAACCGCTCCGCCACGGCGGGGTCTGGGTTGACGTCAGGGTGTAGCTCACGCGCGAGGCGCCGGTACGCGCTCTTGATCTCCTGCTGAGTGGCGGTGCGGGCGACGCCAAGGCGCTCGTACAACTCACCCGCGGCCGGGGTCGCGCGCGGCGACCTGGGCGGTGGTGTCCGAGGGGGCGGGTCATCGGTCGTGGCTCGCCGGCGCCGGGCATTCCACACGGAGCAGGTGGACACGTGCGGCCGCATCAGCTTCTCGTGTGGGGCGATCGGCTTCGTCTTCGTCACCCTGCGGGAGCGGAGCACGCCGTGCACGTCCCGGTGGACTGCGGTGTTCCCTTCCGGGTCCGGGCTGGAGTTGACGGCGAGCTGCTTGCCAGCCTCCGTGGTCGTCCACCGGATCGACTGCCCGCACCCGAGCATCCGGCACCGGGCCAGGTCAGCGTTGGAGAACACGCACCACCTCGCCCGAGGGCAGGCCGCGGCCGAGCACCGCCACCCCCGCGTAGAGCGCCATCCTGCACGCGTGCCCGTGGATCTCGTAGCAGGCGCGGCAGAACGTCTTGCCGCTCCCGATCTCCTTGACGTGCTTGTCGCACACCCGTCCCTTGCGGATGTGCCCGTGGACGCATCCGGCCTGGACCTCCACGGTGTCCAGGGCCTCGCAGACCTGCATCGTCTTGTCGACGACGACCTGGCATCCGGTCTCAGCCACGAGGCCCTCCTGTGTCGGTCATCGGGTTCCTTCCATGTCGTCGTTGAGGATGCGGGTCAGCTCCCGCATCGCCTGCTCGGTCGCGGCCGCCATCCGCCGTCTCACCTCGTCGTCGAAGTACTCGGCGAACTCCTCCGGGTGCGCCTCGACGAGGCGGACATGCGCAGCCGCCTCTGCGTCCTTGGCCAGGCGTGCCACGCCGTCCGCGAACGGCAGATGCAGGGCGCACACTGAGCGCAGCCGGCCCGTGTCAGGACGGGCAAAGGAGTTCGAGGAGTACTGAACGAGGACGACCGCGACGGGCGGGCCACAGTCCACCCCGCGGGCCTTACGGGTGACGGCACAGAGAGGGTCGTCGCTGTCACGCCAGTGCCGCAACCACGTGTTGCGGTGCCGGTAACTGTTGGACCTGCCCTCGATGAGCTTGAACCCGTCGCCGGGCTGGTCGGGCTGTTGCTTAGGCATGGTGGCCCCGAACGGCCTCGTCGATCACGACCAGGGTCGCCCGCGCGCCTTTGATCGAGCTGTGCTTGGCGCGGCGTCCGTCGGCCTTGGCCAGATAGTCGTGGCCAGCGGCGGTCAGCTGAACCTTCCAGATGCCGAGCCGGGGGTGATCGACGGTGATGAGGTGGAGCTGGGCAGGGAGGCGGAACGTCTCGTCCCGGGTGGAGAAGTCCGTACCGTCGATCTTGCGGCATCCGCGTGGTGCGGGCTGGAACAGCACGCCATTCCCGTTGTCGTGTTCGGCGATCTGCCTCAGGAGCGTGATGGAGGCGCGCTTGAGCGGCTGAGGGGCGGTCATGGGTTACTCCTCGTTCTCTTCCAGGTCGGCGTCGCCGTCTTCTTGGTCCAGGAACCGCTTGCGGACGAGCTTGATCCCGTACGCGTCGCCGCCGCGAGCGTGCGCCTTCGTGAACGTCCACTCCGGGTCGGTGTCCGTGATGATCGCGCCGTGGTCGATCAGCATGTTCTTGACCACCGCGAAGGCGTGTTCGGTGTCCATCGGGAAACGGCGGATGCCATGCGCTTCTTGCCAGATGACGTACTTGCCGTAGCCCTGGGCGTTCCTGACGTCGGCGAGGATGAGGCGGGCCTCGAACGGCTCGGCGTCTTCCCACACGATGTCGTCCGGGCTCGGATATCGGTGCGGGTGGCGGATCAGGCTGCCGCTCGGGTCAATCGGGACCTGCATCGTGATAACCCCCCTTATCGGTGTCGGATTTGCGGTTGAGCGATTGGCGTGCCAGCTCCATGCCGCGGTTGTTGGTTTCGGTGTTGTCGCGCAGCGGCGCGGATGTCCACGCGTTCTTCTGCGCGTTCGTCGGCCGCCAGCCGTGGCCGACCTGCGCGTTGAGGTAATCGAGCGCGAACGCGTATGGGTCAGTCCGGTCGTCCTCCGCGAGCTGGTCACGCTCGTACACGCGGTGCGCTAACGCCCGGGCGGCCTCACTGATGGCGCGGCGCAGCGCCTCGGCCGCCGTCACGTTTGCGCCTTCCGCGTTGCCCGCTTCCGCTGCGGCCGGCGGCGCACCCATCCGAGGTGAATCGCGGCGGAGACGTAGCGGTCAACCATTCGCTTCGACTTGCCGGTCTCCGAGACGATCTCCTCGACGGTCTTGCCTTGCCGGATGAGGTCGGCGACCTGCTGCACGGTGGCTCTGCTGATGTTGTCCTTGGGCAGCCAGACGGGCGGCTCGATGGGCTGGGGGTCGATGATCGTGCAGCCCGCTCGGGCTAGTTCGTCAAGGACGGCCTCGGCGGTTGGCGTCTTCCTCTTCAAGACTCGAGCGATGACCTGCTCGGCTGTGCTGGGCATGGTTCTCCTACTGCGGTGGTGCAGGTGTGGCGCGGAAAGCGAGCTGCCGCGCGGCTGCGATGTCGTCCGGGGTGACGTGGCCCTCGACGACGGCGAGCAGAGTGGTGCCGTCGTGAGACCAGATCGCCGTGCGGTCACGAAGAGGCTTCTTGCGGCTTCGGTTCCGCTGTCGCTTGGTGTCGAGTGGAACGCCTTCGGGAGCTGGCACGCTTGGTCTCCTTGTCGGGGTCGGGAAGGGGGAGCTGGTAGCCGACGATCTGGCCGTCCACGACGACGAGCTCGCCTCGCTCCTCGCGCTTGCGAGGGCTCATCACGCCCCCGGCTTCGTGTCGTCGCGTCGGGGGATGATGTCCATCAGCCGGAAATACGTGGGCGCGACGAAGACGACCATGCAGGTTAGGAAGACGAGGATGCCGCCCGGCTTGCTGTCCTGGTAGATGACCCAAGAGGCGCCCGAGGTGGCGGCGAGGACAGCAAGGAACGCGACCAGGCGGATCACTCGGCCACCGGCCAGATGCGGATCACAGCTCCGGGCCTGGACAACGCGTCTGGCTCGCCAGGCTGGTCGACGAACACCTTGGCCACACGCCGGTACTCGACGACGCGGGCATCGTCCTTCCACACCCGCGCCTGTGTAAGGGCGTCCTCGGTGGAGCGGACCAGTTTCGACAGGTCGGGCGCGGACGCAGGCCGCCACCACATGAGCTTCGACCAGCGGATGCCTGTGGGCCACCACGTCGGCTTGCTGACCGGCTTATCGCGCATGGTGAACACCATCTCCGCGACGAGGGGCCCGTCGAGGGCGAGCGGGCCGTTGGTCATGGCGTCGATCGCAGCCTGCTTGACGTCCTGCCGCCAGGGGTGAACGCCTTCCACCTGCTCCACCATGCGGCCCTTGCCGAGAGGTCGCTTGGAGCCTTGCGGCGCCGGCTGGCCGACCACGGTGATCGTGATGAGTGGTTGGGTCATTTCCATTCCTTCGGGATGTCGACGGTGTGCAGGTCGTGATCAACGATGTAGTCGTGCCAGGCGGCCAGCCCTTCCTGGCCGTTCACTTGCTCCGGCCTCAGGGCGCGGGCCCGCTCGTCGCGGCGTAAGCGGGCGGCCTGCTGGTGCCGCCGGTGTAGCCACCAGCCGTAGAGCACCAATGCAGCCGCAGCCGACACGGTGATCGCGCCGGCTGCGGCCAGGACGTAGAGCAGGAGGTCTCTCACGGGTGAGGCTGGACCTCCGGGATGAGGTCAATCTCCTCGGTGTCGTCGTCAGCCACGGTTATCCCGGCCTCGTTGAGGAGGGCGCGGAGTGTGGCCTGGCGCAGGTGAGCGGCGGCCAGGTCCTTCCGCGTCTCGATGAGTTCGCCGGTGAGCCGCGCGTTATCCTCGACGGCCTTCATCGCTGTGGTGACGGCGTTTTCGTACTGACTGTCCGTCAGCTCCAGACGGCGCGCGGTCTCGCGTCGGGCCAGCTCGGAGCCGTACATGACGCCGAACAGCCAGCCGAAGGTGAGCGTGAGCAAGGCGGTGATGAACGACCAGAGGCCCGCGTTCACGAAGCTCAGCGCGAAATACACCGCCATGGCTGCGCAGACGATCCACCGCTGACGGCGGGTGAGCCGGTACCACCACTCTTCCATCAGGCGGCCTGCCCTTCGAGAGCGTCGCGCACCTGGGCCAGGGTCGTGTGGGGTTTGTCGTTCCAGAACGACAGCCACCGCGTCGGCGCCATCTCGTGGGCGGGCCGGCCGAGCGCCGTGGCGATCTCGGAGCACAGTTCCTGCGCTACCTCCCAGCGGGCGAGGTAGTCCGCGTCCTTGGAGTGCGGCTTGAGGCTGGCCAGCGCGACGGCGGGCAGGCCCGCGGCGAGGCTGATGGCCGCGACGAGGCAGACCCCGGGCGTCTTGCTCCTCGTCGAGTAGTACTTGCCCTGGATCCAGCCACCAGTCTTGAGCAGGTCAGCGGCTCCGGCGCGTATGTCGGCCTTGCCGGGAATGGTGAGGGTGGTCATGTGGTTTTCTCGCTTTCCAGTTAAGGGATGGACGGGGACGCGGCGTAGATGGCGAGCACGACAGTGGCGGCCAGGAGCAGCAGCCCCGCCAGCGCCCACAGGTCAGGGCGGTCGTTGCGGCGGCGGTTCACCAGCGGCCACCGGGGACGGGCACCAACTCCAGTTCCTCGTGCGTGCACTGCACGAGTTCCACGCGGGCGCCGCTGCGGGTCTCGAGCGCGCGGCTGGCCAGCCGCTTCCACTCGTGTGCCGCCCACGCGATCGGGAGCGGCCAGTCGGGGTTGACCGCCGTGTTGTCCACGAATACGACCCAGTACGGGCCGGTCTCCGTCGTGTAGTCGATCGCGGTCAGGTCGATCGACCCGTCTGCGTTGAGGTTGATCGTCACGCGCGGCTCGGCTCGGGGAGGCGGGCCGGCTCAGCATTGTTGGGGAGGGGTTCTCCTTTGCACTGCTCCATCGCGGGCGCCGCCTGGCCGTCGATGTCGTGGTAGAAGCCAAACCCAGTCATCCAGTAGGCGTCGCGTCCGCATCCGCACCTCCTGGTTGCCGGGATGGAGGCGTTGCCGGTGTCACGGTTTTGGTCGGCGTACCTGATCAGCGCCTCAAGCTCACGCGCCTGCCGCTTCAGTGCCGAGATCTGCTTGTCGGCCTGCTGCCGCACCTCCTCAGCCTGGCCGAGCAGGGCGTTCCGCTTGGCGACGAGCATCTGAATGGTGTCGTCGGTGAAGAAGCTCCCGAGCGGGTCGCTCGGGTTGATGCCGAGCGGGTTGCTGCCGTTAACGGTGTCGCTGGTCATGCTGGTCCCTTTCAGAGGGGGAAGGGTGGGGGTTGGTGCCGTCCGGGCGCCCTGGCATGTGCGCGGACGCCCGGACGGGGCTCATCGGGTCTGGCCTCGGCGGGACGCGTGGGTGATGATCTCGCCACCGATGGTGTGGTACAGGCGGCGGGCGATCTTGCAGCCGAAGCACTTGCACTGCGCGATCAGGTCGTCTTCGTTCTGCGGCCCGTAAGCCCACGTCGCGTGGTCGGCCAACTCCTCCCGCAGCACCGTGAGGATCTGCCGCAGCTCACCCTGAAGTTCGGAAAGCTCCTCGGCCTGCTCCGCCTCGCGGCAGACGCACGCCAGATGGTGGAACTCACACCTGTCGTAGCGGTCGTCCATCGTGTTCTTCGGCAGCGGCTGGTCCAGCACCATCACGTACCGGGGCGCCCGCCAGCGCGGCGACCGGAAGGTGACGACCTGCCGGAGCACGATCTCCTTCGACGACATCAGGCGCCGCCGCCCTGCCGCGCCTCCGCGTTGGCCTGCTTGGCGGCCTCGACCATCCGGTCCCACGTCTCGCGGCCGCCGTTGGCGACGGCCTGCTCCAGCGCATCCGCCACGCCCTCCACCTCATCGAACGTGAGGTCGTCGGCGTTCATGACCGTGTGGCCGAGGAGGTCGGTCAGGTCACGGAGGCGGTCTTCCGTGTCGGTGATGCCGAGCCGGTTGAACGACGCGTCGATCTGCTTGTAGAGCAGGCCGCGCCGTTGCTTGGCGGCGATCCGGAGCCGGTTCAGTTCGGCGATTGCCTTGTCAGCGTCAACGGCCGTGATGGTCTTCGTCGAGTCCTGCACGGGCTTGTCCAGGACCTTGCTCAGCCACGCGAACCGGGCCTCGTCGTTCTTGGCCTTCGAGCCCCTGCCGGTGTGGGCGGTGATCCCGACATCGGTCATGAGAATGCCCAGGTCTCTTAGCTGCTTGTCGTTGGCGAATGGCCCGTCCTCCACGATGTCGCCCTCAACGGGCTCCTCCTCGGCGGCCGGAGGTTGCTGGCTGGCTGCGGGCTTCTTGTCATCCGGCGCAGGGCCAGCCGGTTCGCCGGCGGGCACGTTGCTGTTCGGCGCATCGTCCGGAGCGTTCTCCTGCTGGGCGGGCAGGTGCTCACCGCGGTTGAGCGCGTTGGCTGCCTGCGCGGCCTGGGCGGACGTGAGCTTGGCGGCTGACTGGAAGGTGTGGTCGGGGAACACCAGGTGCAAATAGCCGAGCTTGTCCACCACGCCTTTGGCGTCCATTAGCTCGGCAAGGTCGTGGAGCTGCTGCCTGGTGGCCATGACGACGCCGTCCACTTCCTGCGCCGCCGCGGCGGCGGCCTCGCGAACCGACCCGCCCGCCTGCACCCTGACGTCGGTGATGACAATCGAACCGTCATCGTTGACCTGGGCGCCGAGCTCCTCGGGCGTGTAGCCGAGCCCGCACAGCGCCTCCTTGCAGGCGTCGCGCGCCACCTCGGTCTGGGAGCGGGCCTTGAGCATCGCCTCCGGGTACTTGCCGTAGTTCTCGTTCTGCTTCAGCAGCCCGGCCGTCTGAGCCCTGGAAATGGTCCATTCGGACTTGAACTCGAACTCGGGGTCGTCGCTGCGGACGATCGTGGAGACGGCCTTGATCAGGCGGCCGTTCTCGTCACGCTCCACCCAGGTCCGCATCCGATGCCCGGCCTTACGGACCAGAGCCGACACCAGGCCCGCCGACGACGACGGCTTGCCCTTGATGACGTGGACCTCGGTGATCGCGGTGATCGCGTCTACGCCGATGGACTCCCCGAACTCGATCGCCCACAGCACGTTCGCGGGCTGCTTGAAGTACTGCGGAGGCAGCAGGTTCGCGAAGGCAAGCTGCTGGGAGTACTCGATCCTTTCGGCCAGCGAGGCGTTGCGGATAGCGGGGAGATTGTCGGTGGTCATGCTGCGGCTCCTAGAAGCTCGGGAACGTCGGAAAAGTCGGATTCGAGGACGAGGTGAGGCGCACCGCCCTGCTTCGACTGGCGGCGGGCGGCCTTCGACCCGCGCCACTCTGCGCGGGCCCGAGTGCCCATCGCGTCGAGCAGTTCTGCGCGGGCCTTCTGCGCCTTCTTCTTGGCCGCCGCGGCGTCGGCGACGGCCGTCTTCTCCTCAGCGAGGATGGGGAACCACTTCGCGGCCAGCTCGTCGGGGATGTCGTAGACGGTGTCCGGGTCGATGAGCGGATGCCGTTTCCGGATCGCGCGGACGGTCGCCTTGTGGCCATCCACGGGCGGCATCTCGTCCCACGCGATCGACAGCCGAAACTCCTCGACCTGCTCACGCATGTAGTCGGCGTCGTCCGGGTCGGCGTGGACGGTGTACTCGCGGAACTCGAAGTTGCGGCCGATGACGACCGCCACCTGCCACTCATCGAGGCCGAGCACGTCCATATACCACTTGACCTGCGTCAAGTAGTAATACGGGATCTCGTCGGTGCCGGACTCGCCCCACTCGCGGCCGTCCGCGTCGGTTTTGATCTCCAGCCCGCCAACGACCAGGCCGTCCCGCAGGAGCAGCCTGTCGGGATTGGCGAGCTGGAAGTCCCGATCGGGGTCGGCGTGCACGTACGTCCCGGCCTGGACGACCCGGAACTCCGGGTGCTGGTAGGCGAACCAGTCGGCGACGCCGCCCTCGAGGAAATGGCCGCGGGCCTGCTCCGTGGTGGACGGGTCCGGCTGGACCAGGCCCGCTTTCTCGCACCACAGCGCGTAGCGCGACATCCATTTGGACAGGCCGAGGATCGCAGCGACGTCGGACCCGCCGATGCGGTGCCGACGCGCTTCGTGCCACTCTGGGCTTCCGGAGGCCCACCGGCCGAGGAACCGGCCGGTGGGTGTGGTGAGTGTGGTCATCAGAACGGCGGCTCGTTCTCGTTGCGGTAGACCAGTCGCCACGGGGCGTTCATCACGAGGAGTTCGTCGAGGCCGTCCGCGGGGTAGCCGCCTCGGGCGCTGAACAGGGTGACCTTGGTTCCGTCACCAGGACGGACGCCGAACCATTTCAGGCCCTGCCCGTCCTCCCAGACGTCGTCCTGGCGGGGCGGCCAGGAGTACGGGGTGAGCGCCTCGACTTTGAGGAGTTCGGCCGCGATGGGGAGCGGGCCCACGTTCAAGGTGCTGTGCTGGTCACGGAAGTTGAGGTACAGGAACCGGCCGCGCGACGTCGTCGATACCTCATCGACGTGGCAGTCGAGGATGGTGACCCGGAGCCGGTCGCCCTTCTTGATCTCTCCTTGCATCAGTTCTCCTGCTCTCGGCGGTAGACCCACTCGTCGTAGGTGGTCATGGCCTGCTCGGCCGGGTTGGTGGGGTCGCGCCACAGGCGTGGGCGGGGCGTCAGGTCGGTGGTCACGCGACGCTCTCTGCTCTCTCGCCGATGGCGAGCTGGTAGAGGGTGGCACGGTCCAGGTGTGACGAACCCTCTGCGATGCGGATCAGCCGCTCGACCGCCTTCTCCGGTGCGGACATGGGCAGGCCGAGCGCGGCGCAGTTGATGCGGTGGATGGCGACGCGGAGCGGGATATGCGCGGGCTGGCCGTCCTCGACGTTCTGGACCTCAACGAGGAAGCCGGAGCGGCTCCAGTGAAAGATGCCCAGCCCGTTCGTGATGCCGCCTTCCCACACGTCGGGGTAGCGCTGGACGAGCTTCTCCATGTGGGCGACCACCCGGACGGGGTCGGCGTCGAGCGGAATGAACGCCTCAGCGAACGGCGGCACGCAGTCGTCCCTGCGCGGGGTGAACATCGGGAACTCAGAGGTGACGTCCGTACCGTCCTGGGCGCGGACGGTGATGTCCCACACGCGGCTCGCGTGGCCGGGAGGCAAGGCCGCGCGGCGGGAGAGGGTCTTGCCGAGTCGGCCTTTGAACCGGTCGGCGGTTATCCGCTTCATCTCGCGGGCCCCGTCCGTGCTCATCCACGTCACGGCGTAGACGGGTGACGCCTCCGTCACGAACAGGGGGCGAGTGGCGCCCTCACGCGGGATCACCTGGCCGTCGCCCTGTACCAGGTCGATCGAGACCTCGCACGGCAGGTCGTGGTAGAAGCCGAGGTAGGCGGCGAGCCGGTCGGCCAGGTGGTTGGCGTTGGCGGCTGCCAGCTCGATCGCGTTCGGCAGGCATTCGCACTCGATGTGGTACACCGGGTCGTTCTCGATGGCCCGGGTGCGCTCGTTGATCAGGCGGTCGGCTGCCGCGCTGTCCTCGTCGAGGAGGCGGATGAGGCGGGCACGGGCGGCCACGCCGACGTCGCTGAGGCGGTGGCTGGTGATCGCCTCGACAAGGCTGTCGATGCGTTCGCCGGTGACCCGGAGAGCGGGCGTGTGAGTGATGGTCATGGTTCTCCTGGTTTTGACTGCGGTACCGCTGGCGGAATTGGCTGTGCGCCTCTTGTGGTGGTTCCGCTTTGGTCGGCACCGTTGCGGCTGGTCAACATGCATATCGGTCGCCCTGTTGATCTTGGATCGGACAGGGCTGTCCGACGTCTTGACTCTATCGCGCGCGTGTCGCTCATGTCCACTTTGAGCGTACTTATATGACAAACGAGACAGTTGTAACAGTCATTTCATGATCACCATATGTGAAATCGATGTCGATGACATCTGGGCGGTATGGCACGCCTGTTGGTACTGTTGCGACAAATACGCCACGCAGAAGGACCCAGCCGTGCCCAAGCCACCACACAGGACCGCCGACGTAGAACTCCTCCACCGCCTACGCACCCGGCAAGACGAACTCCTGCCTGAGATGTCTTTCAAGGCCGTAGCGGACAAGATCGCGCAAGCGGCTGGGTACAACTTCTACCCCAACAAAGTCCGCCGCATCGAAAGCGGCGAGACCAGGGCCAGTGATCTTGACTACGCCTGGGTCACCTGGGCTGTGGGCGGGTCTGTGAGCCAGGTTGAGGAGGTAGGCCGGCCCGAGGCCGCACGCCTGCTCCGTGACATCATCGCCAAGCACTCCGCCACCGACACGAAGCGCTCCAGCCTGGACCCGTCCATCACGCCGCAACACATCCAGGCCGAGCTGCAGGAGAAGCTGCGAGAGATCCGCTCCATGCCGGGCATCACCGATGAGGAGCGCGCCAACATGGAGGAGACCCTTCTCCAACACCTCGACCTGGTGCTGCGAACCTATGACCAGCAGATTCAGATGCTTCGCGTCCGCTGACTAGTTCATCCAGTTCCGAGCGGCATGAAAGATCAATGCTGGCCTGGTTTCTACTCCCGCGAGCTCGCGCATCCGCTTGACGCGCCGCAGGATGGTGCTCTTGCTCGTGCCCATCAGCTTGGCCATGCTGTCGTCGGTCTGACCTGCGATGATGTGCTGAAGGATGGCCATGTCCTGTTCATCGATCTCTCTGGCAGCGCCCGGTCCGAACCCGTCGTAGTCGGCTTCCAGCGGCGTGGCCTCGGACCAGAAGTGCTCGAACATCACGAGCATGCACTCCACCAGCGCGCCACCCCGAAGAAGCAGCGTGGACGCCTGATCCGAGAAATCGCGCGGGAAGCGCGGGACCAGCGCCCGCTCACGATCCGAGACGATCAGCTTGAATGGGAGTTCCTTGGCAAGCCGCACGTCGGCACCGAGGGTGATCGCATTGTGCAGCCCGATCAGCGCCGCCTCGCTCTCGAGCACGGAGTGCTCAAACAGAAGCCTGCGGCGAGGCCGGCGTACCGACCCGTCAGGGTTGCGACGTGCGGGATCGCCTGGACCGTGCACTGCCGTCAAGGGCACGAAGGGCCAGGTCACGAACTGGAGCACCTCAATGTGCGCGCCGAGCGATAGATCGTCGAAGGCTGCAGCAATGCGCTGACGAGCGGTGAGAACCTCAACCGGTGTGTTAGGACCTCGCATGCCCGCCGCACTGCTGTCGAACAAGTCGCGCATCTCGGCGGCCTGCGTCTTCAGTCTGGTCACGACCGCTTCGGCGTTGGCCACGAGGGGACGTAACGCGTAGTCGGGATGACGGGCAGCGGCTGGCTCACCGACGACCAGGCCGACGTCTCGCAACCTGGCGAGAGCGTCCCCGGAACCATTCCCGATGACACGTTCCAACTCGTTCGTGGGCGTGGGCCCTTGCTCCACCAGGTGGCGGTAGAGCTGTTCCCCGATTGCGCCGATTCCCAGGCCGGACCTCAACGTTGTGCTCCTTTTCGATCCCCGTGTTACTCGACACCTGCGACGTGCGGCACCGTGTCCCATGTCAGGTCGGCTGCCCAGCGTGCGTGCTCTTGGCCGGTGCGGTAGGCGCGGCGGTAAGCGATTATGGCGCGGGTGAGCGTGACGGCCTTGGTCGCCGCAAGTACGGCGACGGCCAGCCAGACCAGTGCTACCAGAATGACGACGTCGGAGGCGGCCGTGGCCGCCCCCGCCGCCGCCACGGCTGTGGCGACGGCGACGACGGCCGCGACTGCGTGACGCGTGAGGCTTGGAGCCAAGTTCACCAGCCGCCGGTGTCGCTGTTCTGGGTGCTGTCTGGCTTGGTCGTGGTCGTGGTCGTGGTCGTAGTCGTGGTGTCGGTAACAGTCCTTGTGATGGTTTTCCTGCCGTCAGCGTGGGTGACCGTCTGCGTCGTCTCGGTGTGCGTTTCCACGGTGCCCGGCTTGCTAGCCGGCGTGGTGGTGGTGGCGGCGGCCGGGCTGGGCTCTGGTGTGGAGCTGGAGTCCGTAGCGGTCGGCGTGGGCGTTCCTACGGGTTCGGCCTGGGCCGCCACCGAGACGGAAACGCTGAGGAGGAGGGCGACGACGAGGGCGGCCAGCGTGGTGCGGAGGAGCTTGATCATGGGTTACTTTCTGTAGTGACTTTCGGGAAAGGTGCGCGCGGCGTCGCCCAGCAAGCGGTTTCCCACTCTGGGGCGTTACGCATTGTGCGCGCCCTGAGGGAACCATGTAAATAGGTTAATACTGGTGTGTCCAGAATTATTGATGACGTTTAAGGGCCATGACACTTTGTCGTCAGTCAACTCGTACATACGGTAACGATCAAGCAACAGGGCAGCACAGGGGAATATCGCGACACAGTCATGACTGACTACGGTGGCGTGGCACGTATACGGGGTTGATCAGCTAAGGAAACGCCCATGAATGGACGACGTCTCGTCCGCGCCGTCAGTGTCATCGGCTGCGTCGCTTACGCTCTGCTCATCTGCGACTCAGCGCTCAGCGACGCTGAAACGCTACTCACCGCAACCATGGCCATCCTCGGCCTCATCAGCCTCGCCGCTGCGATCCTGCCCGGACAACCCAAGGCTCAAAGAGACCTCGCCTACAGGCGCGGGATCATCAGCGAGGCCCGACGCATACGCCAGCAGCGTTAGTGCTCCACTCAGGCAGGTCGAACACACCGCGCCGGACTCCAGCGACGAACTCCCACCACTCGGAGCCCGTGAACCACACCATCGCCTCGTCTGGGCGCTTGCTGTTGCGCACCTCCACGCGGTCGGTGCCAGCCCGGCGCGCCTCGACGCAGTCGCCGGACTCGGAGGCGGTGATCCACTGGTCGCTCAGCACGCCAAGCCCTTCCGTATGTCCGTGATGAGGCCCGCGGACTGATCGGCGGGCAGGGCCCGCGCAAGGAAGTAGCCGAAGCGCTTTTTGAACTCGACGACTCGCGGACCTTGGTCGATTATGCCCGCGGTGCCCGCTTCCAGGAACAGCACTTCCCCCAGACCCGGCAGTGTAAGCACGACGAATCCGCTGGACAGACCGACTGCCCGTTCCTGAGGGATGATCTGAATGGTGACGTTCGGCCGGGTGGTGTCGAGCACCAGCTTGTCGAGTTGCGCGGCCATCACGTCCGGGCCGCCGACTTGCTGTCGCAGCGCCTGCTCCCCGATAAGGGCGTGCAGGTGGACCGGATTGTCGCAGCGGGTGATCCACTGCCGGGCGAGCCGTGCGCGGACTTTCATCGCCAGCAGCGCCTCGTCCGGTTCGAGCATGCCGGCGGCGATGATGGCGCGGGCGTACGCCTCGGTCTGAAGTTGGCCAGGGATGAGCAGCGGATGCCAGTACTGGATCCGGGACGCCTCGGTCTCCCACGCCACGTACTCGACCAAGCCGCCAAGACCGCGCTTGTGCTCTTCCCAGGGCGGCGTGATGCGGCCAGTGCGCAGCAGGTGCTGACACTCCGCGCGCACGGCGGCGTCCACGCCGTACAGATCAAGGAGGCGTGTGAGCTCCCCTGCGGTGGCGTAGCTGTTGACGCCACGTTCCAAGCGGGAGACCTTGGACGGGCTCCACTTCAGACTGCTGGCCACCTGGCCGCAGGTCATGCCAGCAGCGTCACGCAGGCCAGTTAGCTTGCGGCCCAACATGAAAAGCCGTAGCGGCGGGCTGATCCGCGACTCAGACATGGGGAGAATTCTTCCAGGCTGGAAGCCTAAGCACGGCTAACGCGACACCATTTCTCTATCAATCCACCAACTTGGGCCATTTATCCGATTTATTAGCGAATGTGCCCTTATGGGGAACCGTATGCGCCCAGCCCTGGTCGCGCAGCACCGCGAGCCCGGCCCGCACTACCTTGCGAGTGACGCCGAATTCCTGCGCCAACATGGTTTCCCCCGGCAGGCACTCGTCCGGACGGTAACGGCCCGCACGGATCCGGGAGGCTACCGTTTCGGCGATGGCCTCCCCCTTCGTCGGAGCCCGGCGCACTGGCGTGCCCTCAGGGCCGACGAACCTCCCATGTCGGCCCTGCGAGTGGATCAGCCCCTGCTCGCGCAACTCGCGAAGCGCCGCCCGGATCGCCGGCGACGACAGCCGGTACGTGTCCATCAGTTCCGGCTCTTTCGGGAGTTGATCCCCGGGCTTGAGCCGACCCGACGTGATGCCGTCGCGGATGTCCTTCACCAGCCGGCCACTGGCGGAGATCGGCGGCTCTTGTCGACCAGGGCCGACGACGAACGACCCGCTGCCGTGCACGGTGACGATCTTGCCCTGCTCTCGCAGACGCTCCAGGCCCGAGCGGACAGCCGCGCGGCCGACCCCGTAAGCGGCTTGCAGGTCCGGTTCGGACGGAAGCTGGTCGCCATGCTTAAACTGGCCCGACTCGATGTCGGCCAGCAAGCCGGTCGCCACCCGCTGGCCCGGCGTCATGTCCTGGGTTGTGCGTTCGTCGAGGGAAATGGTCACTCGTCCACGGTACTCCGCTCGCCCAACAACTGATACACCTATTGGGCCTTGCTAGGCGGTGCTGGGTAGGTGCCGCGGCCCGCTACCGTGTAGACGACGCCTTGATCACGCAGCAGCCCGAGCGCCCTCCGTTACGAGTGACGGCGCGTCGGCCGCACCCCCACGGTCAACGGTGCTGCGGCATGCCCGTGCGTTGCATTCTGGGAGCAGATGTCGAGGCCCTCGGGGGGAGTCGGGTCCCCGAGGGCCCGTCGGTTGGCGCCGACAAACATCACGAGAGTTCAACTCTCATGTTCAAGGTAGCCCGGTCAGCCCTGTCGCGAAAGTGCGCTCCGACTATTGTCCTGCTCAACTTCCTACAACAGAGTCGGGGCCTCGAAAGACTCGGAGGCAGGCGGCTTCCTCGCACCAGCAGGTACGGGGAACACCTGCTCCTCCTCGATGTCGGTCACGGTGATGAGCGGACCTTCACAAATACGTTCAAGCAAGTCCGCTTGCTCCGGTTCTAGCTCGATGCATAGAGCAAGAACATGGAGCAACTGCAGTAGTTCGGTGGTGAACTCCGCCGTCCACTCCTCGGCCTTGGTGTCATCGAGGTCGGACGACTTGCGGCCGTCCGGATTCTTCTTGCGGTAGTCGAACCAGCGCTTTACCACCCGCCAGCCTGATACTTCGTAAGCCCAAACCTGTGGCTGAACCTGGGCGATCTGACCGGAACCAACGTGCAGCGTCAGGGTATCCGCGTCGTACCAGATCTCGTTGGGCATGTCCGTCGTCGTACTGGGAATGGCGACTTCAGCCTTGGCCCACTGGTCGGCTGGCCTGGGCGGACCAGCTGGGCGCCCGTCAGCGGGGTCCGCGTAGCGCTCGCCATAGGTATGGAGCCAGAGGACGCGCCGACCGAGCCGCACGGCATCCATCCACAACTCAGGATCGGAGGTAAGTGGTATCCGCACACCAGGGCTACGCAAGTCAGTAACAAAGCGGGCGGTGTAAGCGCCATGGGCTGCGACGGCAGCAATGTAGGCCAGTATGTCCTCAGCGCTGACGACTTGGTGGAGGCGGTTGCTGAGCAGGCTCTTCAACCCAGGAGCAACATTAGCGGCGCTGCACCCAGAGTCCCGATAGAGCGGCAGAGCTCGGCCGCCACGTCCGTTAAAGTGGTGCACGTTCGGCACGAGCGCGGTGAAGGTGAGGGCAGGACCTCTGGTAATGGGGTGGGCATGCTGTTCGGTCACGTAGACCTGCGTCGTTCCCATGACTTGCCAGAGCGAGGGTCTGGGACGGTCGATCACCCGGGCGTCGAATATCAGGTGCTGGCGGTCGAAACTCCGGAACGCGACGCGCGCCACAGGAGGGGCCAGGCTGGTTTCTTCTCCGAGGGGGACCAGCGCTTGCTTTCCCCCAGGAAGGGGGGGAACGGTGGTTTCGGTCGTACGGTCGGTCGTTTCCTTCAGTAGCTTCGGCTGTGTCTCTCGATCGGCTAGGACAAGGCGTTGCCACCGGTCCTGCAGAGTTCGGGGGGTTGGCGCCAGCACCCAGTTGCGGTTGGTGTTGAAGCCCGTCAGGGACCAGGGCAAGAGGTCCCCAAGGAGGGGGTAGCTGAGCCACGCGTCTCCACCGGCTGGCTGTAGGCGGTCTTGCCAGCCGGTTCCGCACTCTGCCCACGCGCTCCCATCCAAGGTGATCTCGGCTAGCTGGACAAACTTCTGTGTGCGGTGCCCTGAGACGCCCAGGTGATGAATGCGAGCTGGTGTTATCCGGTCGCCTTGGCCGTACCGAGCGAAAATCCCGATACAGAGCGGCTGCTGCACGGTGGGGAACACGCGCGTAGATATGTCCGGTCGGTGCCCTTCTGGGGACAGATCGATGATCCAGCCTTCGTCAGCGGTGCGGCGCAGATACTCGCGCATCCCAGCGAAGCCTGGGCCCGTGGTGTAGCCGGAGGTGGTGATGAAGGCGACGATACCTACGGGCTGATCGGGGTGGGCGTCGAAGACCTTCCAGGTGGCCCAGCGCCAGAAGTATACGTAGAGGTTGGCGAGGTTGAATTCGTACTTACCCATCCCGGCGGCCTTGAAGTCGTGCATTGGAACACCATGCCCAGAGTTCTCGGCACCCTGCTCGATCCAGCCACCCATGCCCTTGGCGCGTTCCCGGTATGGAGGGTTACCGATCACGACTTGGACTGCGGTCTCCCGCTTGATCCTGTTCGCCTCCCGGCGGGAGCGCACGATGGGCTCATACATCGAGCCTAGGTTCAACTGGGTGTTCTCGAACGGGTTGTCCAGGGTGTCGGCTACAAAGAGCTTCTGATCCTTCTCAGCGATCTCAGCGCCGTGCTCAGTCTTAAGCGCCTGGTTGACCCGCAACTCGGCTACTGCGAACGGCCCAGCTTGGCGCTCCAGGCCAATCAGGCGGCCGAACAACTTCTTGAGCTGGCCCGGGACCGCGCCGGGGCCCTCCTCTTCCTCCACGGTCTTGGCCACGGTTTTGATGATGTTCAGCAGATACGTACCGGTGCCCATGGCGGGGTCGACCACCACTACGTCGTCGGAGGCGAAGCCACCCTCCTGCCCGAACCGGGTACGCAGGATGTCCTCGGTGAAACGGACCATGAACGAAACGACCTCGTTGGGGGTGTAGTACGAGCCGCTCTGCTTGCGCAGCTCTGAGTCGTACTCCTCCAGGAAGCGCTCGTATAGATGGAGATAGGAGTCGGCGGATCCGTCGCTGATCTTGTCCCAGTCGACCGCGCCGATGACCCGCTTGAGGGTCTCCACGACGATGCTGCGGCCTTCCACAGTGTCATGGGTGAGAACGGCCAACGCCTTGCCCATGAGGGAGTGGTTCTTGCCGAGCTGCGAGGCGATCTGCCCGAGCGAGCGGCTCTCGAAAGCGATGCCGTCGACGCGGGCGAGCAGGAGGGCGAAGGTGACCGTCTGAGCGTAGGAGTCGGCGAACTCCTCGTGAGTCAGGCCGGGGAACAACAGCTTGCGCCAATCGACGGCCAGGTCGGTGAAGACTTTCGTCTTCTCCTCCCCGCGTCTCTCGCGGTCGATGGCCTCGACGACCTCGGTGCGCAGCAGCTTGCATAGGCCCGCCACGGCTCGCACGAGCTGCCGGATATTGCGGGGAGGGGTCGGCTTCCATAGCAGGAAGTCGCTGACGATCCGCGTGAACTCGCCGTCAGCGGGGGTGAGCTTGGCGCCCGCCGTCCGGATGTCGCCGTTCATCTTCGCGACCTGCCCCACCAGCGCGCCGTCGCGATAGAGTGCCCACTCGCAGCCATCCGTGTAGAGCACGTTCGGCAGCAGCCGCAATTTCTCCCACTGGATTTTCTCGTGCTTGTTCGGCTTCCACGTGTCCGGCACTCCCCGACCGGGAGCCTTCAGCTCGATGTAGCCCACACGGGCACCTGCCACGTTCACGCCATAATCCGGACGGACGGCAAGCGTGGCCAGCGATGTCTCGCCGAACATGTCGACGGAGACACCCAGGGCTGTGGCGATGTCCTTGAATAACTCTTCAAGCGGGGCGCGGAGCTGGTCTTCAGGCTGGCCATCACCACGGAGTTTCGCTGTAGCGGATTTACCGAAGCGGGACACTGCCTCGGCGGCCTTGGCGAACAACGACGGAGGGGGATACGGCGTGGCCATTTACACCTGTCACATGTTGGGGGTCGTGCACCGATCAGGTCACTGATGTATCGCTTCTTTCAGGCCATCAGTTTCACATGTTTTTGGGGAACCAGCTAGATCATCACATTGAGGGCAGTCAGTAAGCCTGAGGCTCCGGATTGTCATCGTGCTGGTGTCATTCGCCGAAGGCGGCCCCAGAGGGTGCGACTGAAGGGCAGGGCGTCGATGTGGATGAGATGAGACATCCTCATACCATTAGGGGACAGCCAGCACACTTGCAAAATCAGACAAATGCGACAGTGGGGACGCGACAAAGCAGCGCTGACCCAATACGGTGAGACACAGCACCGACCCGCCACCACCACCGGAGCACCCGCCATGCCCCGCAAGCAGCCCGATACCAGGTCCGTCGTGTTCGTCGAACCTGGCAAAGCGGCAGCGGAACCGCAGACGTCCGCACAGCGCAGGCCGATGCGCCTCCGCGAAGCGCAGTGGACCAACCTGCACAGTACGAGCGCACGCCTGGACCCGGACACCGACGATCGGCTCACGGCCGCCGTCAAACGCACCAAGCAAGGGATTCAAGACATCTGGGAAGAGGCCATCAACTTCTTCGCCGACCAGAACGGCATCCAGGAGGAGATGCCCGCCAACGCGAACATGGAGTTGCCCTCCCCTGCGGAGTACCGCACGGCCGGACAGGACCTCGCTCGCGCGACGGTACGGCTCACGACCAACACGCGGGCGCGGCTCGCCGCCGTGGCATCCAGGCTCGGACTAGGCGGGAGCGAGTGCGTCGTCGAAGCGCTGAACGCTTGGTTCGACGAGCTGGGCATCCCCGGCGAGTACGACCGGGACAAGGTGGTCGCGCGACCCACGCTGTACTCAACTGGCGCGCGACTCGACGACGCCACGCGTAAGCGGGTGAAGACGGCGGCGGAACGGACCGGCAAGAACCTCCAAGGGGTGTGGGAGGAGGCCATCAATGCGTACGCCTCTCGCCATGGTGTGCCGGAGACGATGCCGCAGGGGGCGGAGGTGGCTCTGCCGACGCCGCGCAAGGTGAAGGCGAGCGGCGGGCCGAAGCCGGCATCCGTCCGATTGACCGAGAACACGCGGGCGCGCCTGGTGGCGGCGTGTGTGCAGCAGTCGCGGACGGGCGGGGAGGTCATCGCCGAGGCACTGAACGACTTCTGTGATCGTCTTGGGATACCGCGCCCAGAGCGATAACCCCATCTGTCACGAAACGACAAAGGGTGCGAGCCGTCCCCACGGCTCGCACCCTTTGCCTACTCCTGGCGGCCTACGGCTTCCGCGCCGCCGCCACCGTGTCCTTGAAGGTGGTCCCCGCCTTGAACTTCGGCCGGTACTTGGCCGGGGCCGTGGTCTTCTGGCCCGTGGATGGCACATTCACTTCACGCGCGGCCTGCTCCACGGGCTGGAATGCGCCGAAGCCCATGAACTGCACCGCGTTCCCGGCCGCCACTTCAGCGACGATGTAGCTGAGCATGGCATCCACCGTCGCGGTTGGCACGCCGGCGGCCTTCGCCACGTCAGCCTTCGTTCTCTTCTCCACCGTGGGGGTCTCCCGTCTCTTCCATGCTGCTAGACGCAGCGTAGCCCATTTCATCAGCAGTACCGCTGTCGAATTCAGCTTCGAGTAGTGATGGCTGGTAAGCCGACGTCTGCCTCGACTTCTTCGTAGGGCAGTCGTACGGCGACGCCATGTCGTAGCCGCCTCCGGGCGCCCGCATCGCCCAGTGCAGCCCGTTGCTTTCCTCGCGCAAGGTGATGATCGGCGCCCCTCGCTGGAACCAGCCAGGCGGATACCCCTTCGCCACCTTCTCCAGCGAGCAATTGTCAAGACCTGTGGATTGGTGACCACGTTGCGAGAGACGCCTTGTCGGGGTGTAACGGGCGGGGCGCTCGTCCGACCAGTGGAGCGGTGCCGAGCCCCTGCCGGTCCACCGTGCGGCCGTGGCAGGGCCAGCCGAGGGAGGGCCTGTCGGCGGCGGGTGAAATCACGTTCTTGCAAGATCTTCGTGTAGGGGTGAGCAGGAGTCCGGAAAGCCTCTCAGCTGGCCCGGCCCAAGGTCACGGTGCGGGATCCGGGTGTGAAGTCGCCGAAGGACTGTTGCCAGGACTCACCGGGCCAGTAGTACGTCACAAGGCCCTCGGCGGGCCGGTAGTGGGCGGTGTAGAGCGTTCTCGACCCCTGCTCGTCGACGGATCGATACAGCGGCGGCTTGAGCATCGCCGCCACGTCCGTACCCGCGGCGCGGATGGCTCGCAGCCGCTCCCGCGTCCGCATGGCCCGCTCCTGCTCGTCGGTCACCGGCAGGTGCTGGTGATTGGCGGCGCAGGCGTCCGGTGCCACCGTCGGCGGCATATCCGGTCCCACGAACACCGTCATCGCCTTCTTGGGATCGACAAGGGTGAGGTTCTGGGGGACGGCGACCGGCAGAGACCGCAGCCTGTCGACCGCCTCATCGACGGTGTCGCACGTCTCCAGCAGGTAGCGCACGAGGATGAGAATGGCGAAGCCGCGTCCGTAGACGGAACGTCCGCCCCAGGTGAGCGAGACCGCGAGACCGGCGTCGTTCATCCCGTCCAGCAAGCCCCACAGCATGTCCTGCATCCCGATCACGGGGCGCAGGAAGCAGGAGGAGACGATGGTCCCCTCGCACTGATCGGGCCGTAGGTCATAGTTGCGCAGCAAAGTGCCGTCCTGGCCGATCTGGGTGCAGGCCTGGGAGAACGGCCGCAGTGCCGCGTGGGTGAGGAAGACTTCCGCCTCGGGCCGGTCGAGTTGGCCGGCCAGGCGATCCAGAACCGGGACCAGTTCTGGCATGTGCGCACGGAACAGCGCCCGAACACGATCCGCGCCCTCCGGAGTCCGGCCCTCCTCGGTCAGTAGGCCCTCCATCTCCTGCCACAGGGCCCGGGCGTAGGCGGCCCACCGCCCGTCGCTGCCGTCGCCGACCTCGATCGCCTGGAAGGTCTTGTGCTGTTGCCGCATGGCTGCCACTCCCCTGTGAGAATCGGACGAGGTGAGGGCAACCTAGCTAATTGGGCAGGTGTTCACCAGGTGGCCGCCATCGGCGACGGCCAGGCGCTGGATCTGATGAAGCCGCTGAACGCGAGCGTGGCCGATTCCAAGTAGGCGAACATGTCCCGCGTTGGAAAAGCCGGGAGCCAAGAAGGCTGGCGCGCCGGCGAGAGCAATTGTCAATCGCTGTGGTTCGGTGACGTGTGATCAGGCTACGACGGTCTCGTCGCGCTCGACCAGGAAGCCGTTCTCGAACTTGGCCCCGGAGCGGACCAGGGCGACGAGCGAGGCGCCGGTGATCGCGCGCCAGCGTTCCTGGGCGGACTCGACCAGCTTGAATACCATGGCGAGGGCGGCGGCCGGGCTGCCGGCCCCGCGGGTGACCTTGGTCCGCAGCTTGACCGTGGAGAATGTGGACTCGATGGGGTTCGTGGTCCGCAAGTGGACCCAGTGCTCGGCCGGGAAGTCGTAGAAGGCGAGCAGCTCGTCCCGGTCGTCGATGATTTTCGCGGCAGCCTTGGGCCACTTCGTGCCGTAGGTTTTCGCGAACGCCTCGATGGCCTTCTCGGCGTGCGTGCGGTCCTCGGCGTTGTAGATCTCCTGCATGGCCTTCGTCGCGCCCGGCTGCGCGGACTTCGGAAGGGCGTTCGTGATATTCCGGGCCTTGTAGACCCAGCACCTTTGATGACGGGCGGCGGGGAACACTGCGGCCAGGGCCTTCCATAGACCCATCGCGCCGTCGCCGACCACCAGCTCGGGGTCGCGCATGCCGCGTCGGCGGCAGTCGCGTAGCAGGTCGGCCCATGACTCGGTGGACTCCCGCAGTCCCTCCGCGAGAGCGATCAGCTCCTTGGTGCCGTCCAGCCGCACTCCGAGCAGGACCAGCACGCACGAGTGGGCCTGTCCGAGCCGGACCTTGGGGTGCACGCCGTCGGCCCACACGTAGACGAAGTCGCGGTCCTTGAGGTCGCGCTGCTGGAAGACGGTGTGGTCGTCCTGCCACTGCTTCGTCAGCCGGGTCACGGACGCCGACGACAGGCCGGCCGAGCCGCCGAGGAACTGCTCCAGCGCGGGCACGAAGTCCCCCGAGGACAGTCCATGCAGGTAAAGCAGGGGAAGCACTTCGGATATCTTCGGCGACTTGCGGCACCACGGGGCCAGGATCCTGGAGGAGAACCGCTTGCGCTCGCCGGTGGCCTCGTCGACGCGCCGGTCGTTCACCCGAGGCGCAGTGACCTCCACGGGCCCTGCCGCGGTGACGACAGTGCGGGGCCGGTGGTGGCCGTTGCGAACCACCAGGCGGTGCCCGCGCTCGTCCCGCTCAGCCGCCAACTCGGCTATGTACTGGTCGACTTCCGCCTCCAGCGCGGCAGCGAGCATCCGCCGGGCTCCCTCGCGGACGATCTCGTCGATCAGGGAACCGGACTCCGTCGTGCCGTCCTCGTTGACTACGCTGAGCATGGGCGTACCTTCCCAACCGACGGCGCAACATCGGTCTACTCGGTGACCTATCGATCACTCGGGAAGGTACGCCCTTTCACGTCCCAACCCGAGGCCGATCCACAGATCTTGAGCATTGCTCTTCTCCAGCCAGCGAGGGCGGCTTCCGAACGGTGGGGGCGGCAGTACCGACGGCATGCTCCGCCAGTCGGGGAAAGCATGATCGTTCGCGTCCTCGATCGCCTCGTTGAGCCGCCTGCGGTCCGGGCCTTCCCAGTCGCAGCCGAGGCAGGCGCCGCGGCGCTGCTGCTTTCCCTCCGGCGGGCGGCGGGCCAGCACGGTCGGCTGGTGCTCCTCAGTCTCCTCGACTATGTCCCCGCGGCCCCGGCCCCATCCTGGCTGGTTGATCAGGATGCACCAGACCCCTGACGTCTCGTCGACCGGCAGATTCTGCCACAGATTATGCCGAGCGATCGCTCCACGTACCTCGCTCACGTCCGGTCCTGGCGCCAACCGCCCTTGCTGGGCGGCGGCCTGGTATCGGGCCAGCCCGCGCGCTGCCACGGCAGGTCGCAGGCTCGGCACAGCTCGCGCTTGCGGCAGCAGAAGCACGTGGTCATAGCAGCTCCTTTGAGGCGAGCCGGTACCACCTCGAATGACGTTTGGGTGTGTGGTCGCCCCGACAGTTGTACGGCCTCGACTCGCAGACGATCAGGCCCTCCCGCTCCATCCTGAGCAGGACCTTCCTTAGTACGCGAGGGTCATCGCGGCGCAGCACAGCTCTCGACAGCTCGGTCTGCGTGAACCACGCGTCCGGGTAGCTGCTCAGGTGGGCTAGTAGGTGCGGCATCCAGTCGCAGTAGTGGTCGATCTTTCTCGTCTCGACGCCCTCGATCCGCAGCAGGTATCGATGCACAGTGCGCTCGCTGATGTCGACCTGGGCGGCGATGGCGTACGTCGGATACTGCTCCCGATAGAGGGCAGCGATCAGCTTCTCGCGTTCCTGCCGCGTGTCCTCATCGATTCTCCCTCTCCTCGCCACGTCGCACCTCCTCGATCATCTCGGCTGCCTTCACGTGCGCTTCCTTCCATGTCAGGCTCTCGGCCTTGACGAGTGCACCGATCAGCCTGTGCCACTCGATCGCCGCCGCGTGAGCCGCCCAGACGGTCAACGCGGCCGCATCCAGCGGCATGACGAGCGACCAGAACCACGTTTCACCTTCCGCTCGGGCGGCGAGGTGGCCGAGGTAACTGTGTCGGCACACGGTGATCGAGCGCCCGCACGGCGGGCAGATCGTACTGTCGAGTTGAGTCATGATCATCTCCTTAGAAGAGAGCCTCTTGCCGGATGGACGGGTCAGGCTTGCGTGATGGTGGCCGCGTGATGCGGCCAGGCCCAGCCGTCGTCAGCAGATAGGAGGAATCGGTGATGTCGGCGATCGGCGCATCGAGGCCGCCGAGTTCGTCGGACTGCTCGACAGCCCGCCGCCAGGCGAGCACATCGGGCAGATTCGCGTCGGGGGCGTACCGCATGTAGGTGCCGTCCACGCTGTCGCAGCCGATCCGGGCGGCGTAACCAGTACCGTCGCAGGCTGTTCACCCGACCCATGTGGACGTCACGGCCGTGGTCGGCCGCGGCCTTGGCGAACGCGGCAGCGACCGGCGACAGCTTGAACGCGGTGGTCCCAGCGATGAACAGGCACTCGAACTCGTCGAACAGCTCGACCGGATCGCGGTCCACGTCGGCCAAGTCCTGCAACGCGAAGGCGGCTGGGAAGCCGAGGTCGCGGATGCGGCGCAGCATGTCTCGGGACCGAACCCATGTGCGAGGGTGGCTGCCAGGCACGTCGGGCGCGACCGCGAACCGGCACCATTCGCGCAGGTGCCGAAGCTTGCGCAGCATGGCCAGGTAGGCGTCATCGCCGGGGTAGGTTCCGGCGAACGAGCCATTGTCGATGCAGAACTGCCAACCTTCCTCCATCACGTTGCCCTGGGCTGGGCTGGTGATCGCGCCGAGCCGGCCCGCGCGGATGTGCTCGCGGATCGGCTCGGTTGAGGGTGGCGTCATGTAGAGCGGGGGACGCATCGCTCAGCTATCAGCGACGATCCACGGCCGCCCGTTCGGCGCGAGCGGGCCGTCCGCGTCAGCGCACGTCCCGTCGTCGTCCACCGGGTAGACGACAGGCCCCTCACGGTCGGGCGGGTTCAGGATGGTGACCTGCCACGCCACGGCGGGAAAGGCGTCGTGCTTGTACGGCTTGACGTCGTGCACGGTGACGAGGGCGCGCAGCAGCGGCCACACGTTGGCCGTGGTGCCATAGCAGATCCACACGAGCTGTCCACGC
Organism: Nonomuraea basaltis; assembly: GCF_005893125.1. Classification (GTDB taxonomy): domain Bacteria; phylum Actinomycetota; class Actinomycetes; order Streptosporangiales; family Streptosporangiaceae; genus Nonomuraea; species Nonomuraea basaltis. The sequence goes on from NZ_VCJS01000010.1 coordinate 102,777, forward strand.
TCGTACGGCGGGCGGTTCATGAGCTTGCTCCGTTCCGCACGGCCTTGGGCTCTCGCTTGGACATGTGGTTCTCCTTGAGGGGATGGATGTGTCCCCCGCCCGAGCGGGGGGATATATGACAGCGTTACCGCTGGCGTTTTGGGTTAGGCAGCGAGGCCGAAGGCGAACCTCTCCAGCTCGATGCCGAGAATCGCTTCCACGATGGCGCACGTCAGTATCTCGGCCATGGGTGGCGGTACGGCGTTGCCAATCAGCCGAACCTTGTCGCGCTGAGTCTTGGCGACAAACCGGTAGTCGTCCGGGAACGACTGGATACGCCGGAGTTCGGCCACCTTCAGCATCCGGAACAGAATCGCCGACACGTCGATCGACGCAGCGTCGGTCTCCCCGTTCGCGGCAAGCAGCGCCCACCTGTCCCGTGTCGGCAGGGTGCCGACCGGTTCACCCGCGGGGATGACGCTGCCGTGGCCGTAGTACGACATCAGCAGCGGTTGCAATTCGGCAGGCATGGTGACGAGCGACTGGTGCCCGGTCGTGGTGATGGTGCGTACCGGCTCCTCCACCGACGTGCAGTGCTCGCGCCCGTCGCCGCGGCTACCGTTGTTGCGCATGACGAATGCGGGCGTCTCCCAGTCGGGGTGTACGCCAAGCGCGTGATGGAGCCCACCTGCGGTGACGGCGTGCGCGGGGTCCTCGAACGCGGGCCTGGATTTGAGCTGGTCGCCGCCGCCGCGCATCGGGAACACGAGCGGCTCCGGCTTGGACACCAGCGCATGGTTGGAGCCGTCCGCGACGATCGTCGCCATCGGGTCCACATTCGGGTTGGTGTTGCGCGGCCGCCCGGACCTGAGGAGGCTCAGGAACGATTCCGGCAGCTCACCGGGCGGGATGGCAAGCGCGGATTCCAGGCGGGTCGTCTGCGACCTGATCGGCTTGCTGGCCGGGCTGGCTTTCTTGCCGTCTCGGCCCTCGCACGGGACGACCAACGCGTTCGACTCGCGCGTGGTCAGCGTCCGCACCGGTTCGTCCACGCCCATGGTGTCGTCGTTCCACGAGCCGCCCGCGGGGGTTAGGAACGGCCGGATCCAGTGGTCGACTACTCCGGCGCGCACCCGATCGATCGTCGCGGGCGCCATACCCTCGGGCTTCTTCTTCGTCTTCTTCCTGCTGCCGATCGGCGTTCCCCGGTCCCTCCAGTCGATAGCCGCCGCCGCGGGCAGCGCAGGCGGCTCGATGACCTGGTTCTTGCACCCGGGCAGCGGGCAGACGTACAGGTACTGGCCGTGCTTGCCGTAGACGCCCATGTCAACGCCAGTCTTCTTCCACGCCTGGCGGGCCTGCACCCAACCTTCGTGTTTGGGGCAGTAGGCATACGGGTCGAACCACTTGGAGTAGTTCGGGACCCGGCCCACGGACTCGTGGATGCCGGAGATGAGCATCCGGTCGCGAGACTGCGGGGTAGGCAGGGTGGTACGGCCCTGCACGTGCATCGCGTTGACGGCGTGCACCTGCACGATGTAGCCGAGCTTCCTCAGCTCGCGGATCCACCGGTCCCAGTGCGCCCACAATCTCGCTTGGATCACGTTCTCGACCCCAAATCCGAGCACGGGTCGGCCGTATTTCTCCTGGCAGTGACGCAGATAGGTGACGACTTCCTCCATCAACGCCCGCGACCTGATGCCCGCCTTCTCGTCCTCGGTGAGATCGTCGAGATCGCCCCACAACGAGAGTTGGTTTTCCTTGTCGAACCACCTCTTCTTGCCGCTCGCCACGGAGTACGCGGGGCACGCCGGCGACGCCCAGAAGAAGCTGGCGTACGGGAACTTCTCGATCGCGTCAGCCTTCTGCACGTCGCCGAGCCAGAAATCCACGTCGGGGTGGTTCTCGACGTACGTCCACTTGCAGTTCTCGGAGTGGTTGGCGGCGAACTTGAGCTTGGTGCCGGGGGCGGCGCCGATGCCTGTGCCGGAGCCGCCGCCGCCCGCGAACATCTCGACAACGTCGATGTCGTCGGGGAAGAGCCGGTTCAGCACGAGCGCCTCGACTCGGCTGCCTGGATGGCCTGGGCCAACTTGCCATCAGTGGGAATGGGGCGCGACCGGGGAGTCTGGAGGATCTGGAGCGCGTGGTGGAAGGTGTAGACGATCATCCCGTCGGCGGTGATGTGCGGCATCGAGTACGTGGGCCAGGACAGCTCGGTGACGACGTTCTCGACGACGCGTGGCTCGTGGCGCGTCTTCACGGCGTCGATCGCAATCGCGCCGTGGTTCGCCACCTCGCGGGACGGTAGGGCAGGCAAGGGCGGCAAGCCGTTGTGATAAAACACAGATTTCTCCGTAGGTATTGAAGGGAATGGCCCCGCCTCGGGAGAGGCGAGGCCGTACGGTCGGGGGTGGCGCGAGCCCGGACACCTTGGGCCCGCGCTCGCTACTCCTCGGGCGCGGGAATGACCACGAGGACCGTGCGCACGTCCGTGCCGGACACGGCGAACGCCTCATCAGGAAGCGGCTCGATGTGGCCGCCGCGCTGCTCCACCAGCTCGCGGAAGCTGGTGGCGGTCTTGTCCTTGTGCCAGGCGACCCCGTTGCTCATGACCGCGATCAGCAGCCCGCCCAGCCGGAGAAACCTCAGCGCATGCCGCACATGCTGGATGTCCTGGCCCTTGGAGAACGGCGGGTTCATGAGGACCCGGTCGAACTTGGCCGGGTACTGGTCGGGTGTTATCTCCAGGAAGTCGCCCGTGGTCAGGCCGACTATGCCCGGAACGTCCAGCAGATCCTTCGACAGCACCGGGTACCGCTCAACGCAGTGCACCTCGCAGCTCTCGGCCGCGGCGGCCTTGGCCAGCGCGCCGTTGCCCGCGGAAGGCTCCAGCACGGTCATGCCGCGCTCCAGCTCGGCCGCGTCCAGGACCCGTTCGACCACGGTCGGCGGGGACATGAACGCTTCCGAGTCGCGCGGCACGCCGATCTCCGCTTCCACGATCCGCGCCGTCAACGCGGCCACATCGATCGCGGGCACCTCGACATTCGCACGGACCGGTGCCTTCGGCGCGGACCGCTTCGGAGCGAGAACATCGGGCCCGTCCTCGCCGTGCGGGCATTCGACGGCGAGAATGTCGGTGAACTTGACCTTGTCGGGCCACGAGTATCCGGACTCGACGCTCACGGTCACCTTGTTGACCTTCACCACGCGACGGCGACGGTCCCGGAACCAATAGGTGACCAGATCGCCGACGTGCACGTTGTGCTTGCCGTACTCGACGTACTCGCCCACCTCCACCGCGGCGGCGAGCTGCGCCCGGTCGTATTCGAGCTGGTTTTCTAGCTGCGCCTTGCGAGCGAGCTGCATCTCGCGATAGTCGCCCTGGGCGGGCTCGTGCTTCTCGATGTAGTACGGGTTGCCCGCGTGGTCGCGGAACGTCCGCTGGTAGCCGTCCAGGTTCTTCTCGATCTTGCGTAGCTCGGCCTCGGCCGTCTTGATCCGGCGTGCGGTCACGGCTGGAGTCGCGGAGCGGCGGAGTTGGTTGCCGACCGCGTTTGCCCGACGGGCCACTTCCTGCGCCTGGTCGTTCTCGTCGATGCTCTTGCGCATCGCCTGGTCCATCCGCTTCCGGTCGGCGCGGGCACCCCGCTCGGAGTGGTGGCCGACCAGGATGGGCTGGCCAGCAGCGAACCGTTCGCTGATTTGGTGCGCACGGTTGTGGGCGGCGTCCGCCGCGCCGGCGTGCCGGTCGGCCTTTGTTTCCAGCGCGTCGCGGCGGTCTTCGAGCCGGTCGGCCTTGTCCTCCAGGACCTGGGCGCGGTCGCGGAAGGTGTCGTCAATCTCGACCTCGACGTCGTGTCCGGCCGCGCGCAGGGCCTCGGTCGCGGCGTTGATCGCCCACCGGTCGGCGATCCGGTCACGGCTGTTGCGCAGACCGATCATCCGCATCGACGGGAAGTAGCGGAAGCCGCCGTTCTCCCATTTCTTGACGATCTCGAACACTCCGTCGCCCTTGCGGGTGCCGTAGATGAGCGTGCCGTCCTCGTGCGTGTGCCTGATCGTGATCATTGCTGGACGTCCTCGCTCTCGCTGCCGTCGAGGTCGGCCGGGTAGAACCCGATGTCGTCCTTCAGCACCTGGTCGAGCAGGTCATGGACCTCATCACGGGTCGGCGCCGGGCCACGCACAGGCTCGTAGACCGGACAGGCGTCGGGGCATCGCAGGCCGGGGTGGGTACCGCAGAAATCGCACGGACGGTTCTTCGGCGTGGTGTCCCGCACGTCGAACACGCGCTCGCTCGTGAAGCCCGTCCAGTCGCCCGCGTCGGCTTCCTTCGTCTCGCCCGTGTCGGGGTCCGCGAACTCCTCGACCTTCTTGCCCCCGCGGCGGCGGGCAACAATGCACATCGGCTCGGCGGTCGGAAGAACTGCGCGGTCCTCCTTCGCCCAGAAGAACGCGCTCTTGACCCTGGTCGCGGCCGGGTTCTGTCCGAGGAGCGCCAAGGTGTTGCGCAGCGTCCGGTGAGCCTGAACGCGAGCCGCGTACTCGCGGAACGCGTCAAGCAGGTCCGCCCGCTCCGACAGCGCGCGCGCAGCCGTGACGACGGCGTCATTGGCGATCGCCTTGTCGCGGTCCTTGCGCTCCCGCCATGCCTGCTTGTCGCCGGGACTCCAGCCGGAGCGGGGCCGCCTGCGGCGGTGTCTGGTGGTGGTCATCGTCGGATGGCCTTTCTCGAAAGACAGCGGTACCGCTGTCGCTTTACGCAGATAGCGGTACCGCTCGGTTGTGGTGGTGGTGTAGGGGTTAGGCGCTGCGGAGCGGCATCGGCAGGCGCAGTACGGATGTGACGTACGGCGTGCCGGGGTCCCCGTCCGCGTAGGCCACGACGAGCCTTACGGGGCAGGCCCGGCTCGTGAGCGCGGTCGGGGTTTCGACGTGCACGTCGGTGACGGCCCCGTACCGGTCGCCGACCTTCACCCGGTCGCCGAGGCGGAACATCGTCATCTGCTCGCGGTGGCCGCGCACGTGCGTGGTGATCGCCCGCCGGTCCAGGTGCTGCCAATCGGACGAGCCGGGCTTGCGGATGACGGCCTTCGCCGGCGCGGACCCGTCGAACAGGACGCGGATGGTCCAGTCGTCGCGGGTCAGCACGAGCGCCCGGCCATCCAGCGTGATCTGCCAGTGCGCCATCCGGGCGCGAGCCTCTAATGTGTGCGGGTTCATACCTGCTCCTTCCTCGGGTTGACGATCGTCATGTGCTTGGATCGGGCGTGCAGCCCTACAGGGTCGTCCGGGTGGACCGCCAGCTCGACCAGGCAGCCGGGGCCGCGCAACGCGCTGCGCTCGATGTACCGCGCGATCCGCAGAGCCGCGTTCCCCGGGTGCTCCTCACCGAGCTCCACGAACTGCCACACGACGACCTGGGCTGTCGTGCTGTACCGGATGTGCACCTCGGCGCCGTACTCCAGCTGGCCCCACAGGGTGGGGTCGTCGGGCATGTCGTCTCCGTCGCGGTAGTGCTGGAGGTCGCGGGGAGCGTAGAAGTCGTCCCACAGCGCTTCGACCTCATCCGCGACCCGCATGAACAGGGCCCCCTCGGCCGCCGCTTGGGCGGCGTCTTCGGCCTGGTCCTCGGCGCGGCGTGCGACGTCGAGCGCGCGCTTGACTTCGTCGTGCGACCTCTCGGCGCGCTGGCGGGCCTTGGCGGTGCCGCCAAAGCCGTTCCGGTCACGGTCGCGCTGCTGCGCCCGGTCAAGCGCGCGTTCGGCCTGCTGCATCAGGCACTGCGGGTGACGCATGCCGCGCGCCAGCACCAGGTAGGCGTCTAACGTGGGGTTGCCGGTGGCGACGAGCTGATCACGCATTCTTGATCTCCCATCCGCGCGGGGTGACCTGGTTGATGAGGGCGCGGATGTCGCGGGCGCCCTCAACCTTGCGGGTGGCGTGCGGCCGGCCAGCCGTGTGCCACGTGAGCGTGATCCGCAGCGCCCGCCCCTTCCGGGCCGACACATGCAGCACGCCGAACCACGGGGTGCCAGGCTTATCCAGCGTCACCTCCCACACCGACCGGTGTGGGGCATCGGCCACCTTGACGGTGAACCCGACCTCTTCGAGGCGGACGATGATCTGGCGGGCTACCGCGTTGGGCTCGAACTCGGTCACAGCTCGTCGTCCTCGTCATCGTCGGAAGCCCACATGCTCGCGCAGGTAGGCCAGTGCATTTCGCCACGCTTGGCGCCGCAGTCGTAGCAGTCATCCACGACCCGCAGCGGGTCGTGGATGACTGCGTCTTCTTCGACGTCGTACGGCGGGTCATCGATCATGTCGTGCTCCGTTCGAGCAGGTTGGGGGTGTAGCCGGGGATCAGCTCGGCGTCCTCACTGCAGAGCCTGTACCTGCGTCCGTCGATGATCACGGCGGCGGCCACGAGTGGAACGTTGCAGCAGACCGCCATGCACGGGCCGCCCTCGTCGGGCCTCAGCCGGTCCCACGTGATTCCCTCGGCCGAGCCGGTCACAGGCCCGGGTCGGCGTCGGAGAAGACCTCGTACTCGACGTCGCCGAAGCCGTACTCGTCGTCCCGCAGCGAGCACCAGTCGAAGCACTCCTGGCCAGCGCGGGCGCCGCAGCGGCGGCACGAGGCACCGATGTCGAGCAGGCTCACAGGACTCCGGCCTCCTCCAGCCGCGTGTACGAGGCGTTGCGGTCGTCGCGGAACCACTGCCAGCTCTCGGCCTTCTTGCAGAAGCGGCACCTCTGGTAGCCCTCCGCGAGCTCCGGCCGGTTCCGGTGGTCGTCCACCAGGCCGTGCAGGCAGATGCCCATCGCGTCGCAGGCGGCGTACAGGGCATCGCCTGCGGCGTCGAGTTCGGCCTGTTCCAGGTCGGCGTCATGTCGTGCGGTCGCGATGGCTTCGGCCTCGGCGCCGAGGTCGTCATCGAACATGCTGATCTCGCTCTCTTCGGTGTGCAGGGGTGGTGCGTTAGGGTGGGAGAACCCAACTCACCGGATCTTCTGGCGGTGGCTGGTTTCTCTTCCGCGTTGTGGTGGCGCGGGGGTTGCTGAAGTGGCCGGGCCTGACAACAGGCCCGGCCACTGGCGTTTACGACGGCGGAAACACGAGACTGCGGGCGTCGACGACCACCTGGCCGCAGCCGCCGCACAGGTAGTAGCCCTCCCAGGAGGGGTTTTCCTCGCCGTTGGTGTAGCGGCGGCCGGCCATGAGCTTCCCGGCGCGGTCGCAGGGGTGGAAGCCGCCGTACTCGGGGATGTTGCCGCACCCGCAGTGGAACAGGCCGTCAGGCTTCACGAACACCTGGCCAGCAAGCGGGACCTCGCCGTAGGAGGCAGGGATCGGGATGACGATGGGCAACGGCATCAGAGCTGCCCGTCCATCTCCGCGACGGCCTGGTGGATACCGCAGCCAGTTGCCAGCGCGTGCCCGATCGCTTCCAGAGCGAGGCTGCCCGTCACCGACTGCGTGTTCAGCAGCGCTACGAGCGCGGTCCGTACCCGGTTCTCGGCGGGGCGGAAGTGGTCGCCGCACTCGACGCGCAGCTTCCTGGCCATCCGCAGCCCGTCGAGCAGGTGGTCGGTCAGCACCATCGGGGCAGGTTTCTCGGCCTGCACGTCGGGCTCGCCGAACTCGTTGATGACGTACTGGATGACCGTCATTTGGTCGTCGCCGGTCAGGTCGTCGAACGATGCCGTCTGCCACGGATACGGCGTGGATCCGGTCGTGCGCTCGTACGCGCTGGACAGGTCGTCGTAGTAGAAGCCCGCCGTGTCGAACACGTTGGCCGTCTCCCGCTCGAACTGCGGCAGCGCCGCGGCCGGCCCGGCCATCATGCGGGCGATGGTGTGGAGCATGTGGGTGGTGGTGCCGCCCGCGTCGCGGCACTCCTCCACGGCCTTGAGCAGCTCGGCGCGGATACGGGTGATCGTCTGCATGATGATGTCCTTTCGTTGGGGCTGGTTGAGGTCAGCGGGCGTTGACGGATATGGCGAAGTCGTTGATCCGCTCGACCCACACGCCGGGCGGAAGCGGGACCTCGGGGTATTCGCACCCGTTCTCGTCTTCGCCGCCGTGCGGGAAGGTGTAGGTCCACCCATCGGAAGCCCAGGTGATGACCCACTGGTGGTTGTCGTCGTCCCACTCAGGCCGAAGGTCGGGGCCGTGCTCCGGCGGCGCATCGGGGGTGATGCCGAACTGCCTGCACACCGCCACGCGGACCTGCTCGGCCATCTTCCGCGTCACGACCGGCGCATGAAGGATGAGCATCGTCCCCTGCAGGGTGGCGCTCGGGTCCATCATCACGGCCGTGATCACCTCGTCGGCCTGTGTCGACCCCCAACCCTGCGTGCGCAGCAGTTCGAGGAGCGCCTTGCGCAGGTGGCCGTACACGCCGGGGTCTCGTGCGATCACCTGGGCGGTGCAGGCGTCGGCGGCGCGGAGGAGCTGGACGAGCTGCTCACCGAGCTGGACGGGCGTGGCCTGCGTCCTGGGGGTCAAGGTCGCCGTGGTGGTGGTCATCGGGGTCGCCTTTCTCTGTGAACAGGAACGCCTCGCCCGGATTCGGGCGAGGCGGCAGTGAATGCGTTACCGCTGTCACTTAGTGCTGTTCGATCAGTGCTCGGAGGGCTCGCCCGGCGCCGTGGTGAAGATGGCGAGGTGGTCGAGCAGGGCCTTCGCCTGGGTGTCGTCGAGCTTGTCGAGCGCGCTCTCGTCCTGCTGCTCGGGGGCGTTGCCGGTGTAGCCCGCGATGAACGCGAGCGCGTTGGCCATGATGGCGCGCTCCTCGTCGCGGAGCGCCTCGTAGCGGCGCATCCCGTCCGGGGCAACCCGCTGGGCCGGCTCGGTGCCCTCGGCCCAGATGCGGCGAGCCGCGCGCTCGGTGATGATCTGTCCGACGCGGGTCCGCGTGGTTGCGGTTCCGTCGCTCTCCGCCTTCGCGTACAGGGTGCCCCGGAACAGGTTCTCGTCGGCGGTCAGGGTCGCGAAGTGCACCATCATGTCCCAGTCCCACGTCTGGCTGCGCTCGTCAGCGTTGAGCTTCGAGGACGAGGCGCGCAGCATGTCGGCGATGTCGTCGCGCACCTCGTAGAACGGGATCAGCGGGTGGTGACCGACGAGGAGTTCCGTGGCGGCCAGCCAGGCGACGGTGTCGATCACGTCCTGGTCGGTGGTGCCGCGTGCAGCCTTGGCGTGCGCGGCGATCTCGTCATGGGTGAAGTCGTACGAGAGCGGCATGCGGTGGTCGTCGCGCTCGTCGTTCTTGATGGCGATCATGCCGTTCTCCTCCGTGGCGTAAATGGTTGCGGTTCCGCTGGCACTTTCGGGGAGCTGCCTTGTGGCCAGCTCGACGAGATTGGCGAGCAGCAGCGTGGCGTCCTTCATGGTGAGCTGGTCGAAGGTGAAGCCGTCGTAGAAGTTGCTGTAGTTGTCCGCGAAGTGCGCCGAGACGTAGTTGGTGGCGTAGGTGCGGTAGTCCCCCAGGGTGTCGTTGAGCATCGCGTCCCACCGCAGGTGGTGGGTGTCGCCGTGGCGGTGTGCGGCGACGCTGTAGGCGATGGCGTCCATGGCGTGGGTGGTGGTGCCACCCTTCGCGATGAGTGCCCAGGAGGCGATGTCGGCGGGGAGGGGGATGGCGCCCCAGGGGATCGGGTCGAAGGTGGTGGCGGGGGAGTTCATGTGCCGTCTCCTTTCAATGTTTCCGCTGGTGAGGGGATTTGTGATCTTGATATTCGGTTGGATCTCGATCTTACCAGGATCACCGCATGTATATATACCCATAGGGGACAGCAGGTCTTGAGTCAGGAAACCGCACCTTAGATGCCCTGTAATCGATCCAGGCGGACCTAGAACGTGTCCGGTACCGCTGCGACCGAACCGACCTGATCACGCATCTCCGTGGACAACGACAGGTCTACTGCGCGTTTCTGTGACGTAGGCCGGTCCGACGCAACGCAGCAGCGAAACTCGGGCTCGTCGCTACCAGCAGCGCCCGCGCCCGTGCGGCCGGCCCGTCCTCGCCGCCCGCGTCCACACGCTGCGCCAGGCGCCGCTCGCACTCCTCGGCTCGGCGACGCCTCAGCTCCTCCACCTCTCGCGCGGCTGCTGCCACGCGCTGCGACCGAGACGACAGAACCTGGCCATCCCCGCTCATCCAGGCCGCGAGGCGGTTCCGCACCCAGCCGGGAATGTGCCGTAGCTCGTCCGCACTGGACCACGTGTAGGTCCAGACGCTGTCGTCCGGGCGGACGTCGAGCGCGTGGAGCACATCCGCGGGCGTCCAGCCGGCGAGCAGGAAGGCGCGCAGCAGCCATCGCAGGTACCAGGCCGTCATCCGGCGCAGCACGCCGGATTCCTGCCGGAGGCGTTCGCAGGCAGCGAGTCGATCACGTTTGGTCCTCGGCGATTGGTGCAGTCCCCAGTTCGGCGAGATGCGTGGGTTGCCGCGGGCGCGGCCGGGGGCCTCGCGCGTGCGCGTGGGATCCTCCTTGTCTCTCCTAGGGAGAGACAAGGAGGAGGGTTCACTTGTGCATTTTCCCTGGTCAGATGAGGTGTCGTGGGTCGGAACAGGCGCGATGTCGCGAGGGATGCAGACCACCCAGAGGGCCGCGCGATTGCCCAGGCCGTCATCGTCCAGGCCCGCGCTTGTACCCTTGCGGAAGCGGACGGTGGAGCCCTGCTCGACCACGCCCAACCAGCCGTGCTCGCGCAGCCACCTGATCCAGCGCTTGACGGTCGCCTTGGACAGGCCGGTCTCCTCGACGATCTTGGCGATCGTCGGCCGGGAGCACATCGTCTTCCAGTCAGCCGCCCAGGCGACCATCTGGGCAACGCGCAAGAGGTTGCCGTACCCGTCGTAGCGGAGGCCGAGGACCTCGGGGTCTTCACGCAGGGCGCGGAGGAACTCCTGCTGGCCGGGAGCGCGCCGCATACCGCGCGGCACGCTTGCGAGAACCAGCGCCTTGGACGGAACCCCATGAAGTGTGTCGGCCGTGATGACGGCGGTCATGCGGCACTCCAGCAGGAGGCCGCCACAGTAACTCGACTGCGGACCCGCTGTCGCTTTACGCTGCGCTGCGAGGCAATTGCGAGTCGGAACACCCGCATGGCGGGTGATGTCGCAGGTCGGCCCGTGGTCGCGAAGGGGCCTCCGGAGCCGGGTGCGTAGGTTCGAATCCTACAGGGGGCACGCGATCTTGAGCAGCGGTTCCGGCCGCCGACCAGGGCGACATCGTACGAACGGGCGGGTCTCCAGTCTCACGGAGTCCCGCCCGTTCTCGTTGGCGCTCGCTGGTTGTGGGCCAGTGGTGGGCCAAGAGGAGCATCAGTCTTCGCCTCAGAAGCACGGCTAGGGCACAGACCCATCGCCTTAACTGAGAGCTGATCGATGCCCGGCCGTTGAGGTGGGCGTAACCTCGGGCGAGGCGCTGAACACCGCCAAGGATCAAAATGAGAGGGTCGGATGGCTGATGAAGAGCACCATCATCAGCGCAAAGATCGCCACTGGAGATTGGTCCAAGGCGGCCATGAAGGCCGCCAAGGGTAAGAGCTTTGCCACTCACGATCAGCCACCCACCATCAGACCTATAAACGAGATAGTCGCGGACCCGAAGACTTTCGACGATTTCATGGAATGGGCGCAGCGTCATACTGACGTCGAAAGCACGACAAACAACTTGCAGAACACCATGGGCACTACCGCCATCCTCACTGTGCCCGGCAACCTCAATATCGGCAGGTACTGACATGCCGCTTCGAGTCGCCCGCCCGCCCCGCAGCGCCGTCGCCGGTCTGGCGTTTCTCTTCGCGATGGCTACCGGTTGCACCGGCACCGTCCCACCCCCTCGCCGAGCCCCGGCGGCAAGACCGTCGCCAGCCCCGTCACCGACTCCCCGCCCTACTGGTGCGACTTCCTCCCGCAACAGGCCGTCCGCACGATCACCGGCCTCACGATCCCACTGGAGGAGCGCAAGAGCGGAGTACCCGCGACCCACGGGCAATGCGCGCTTCGCAGCGAATATGACCGGCTCTCCGTCGTGTGGTCGGTATGGGACGGCGACGGCATCACGGACCTCGCACGCAAGAACTTCGGCAGCCATCAACTGGCTGCACTGCCGGCGGATCTCGGTACCGGACTCATCGCGTACACCGCCCGCTTGCCACGCACCCGGCCGTACTACACCACGATGCTGTTCCGGTGCGGCGACGAGCGACCGTGGATCAGGGTCGATCTGTCCGAGGTGGTCAAGGGACGTGACCCGGTGAGCGACTTGACGCAGCTTCTCAGGATCGCCCGCAAGCGGTTCGGCGAACTCCACAAATGCACCCCGAAGCCGAACTGATAACGCCGTCGGGCGGCCCGCTGTGCTGAGGGCCGCCCGACGGGGTGGTGGGTGGTGGCCTCACATGATTCCGATCAAGCGGATGGCTAGACTTCAGGCCAGGTCGCTGCCGAACCCTCTGCTGCCGTTGCCGTAGACACGCAGCCAGACCGTTGCGAACTTCTGCCGGACGCAACCGCCGTAGCGGAGATAGCAGAATTCGCCCTTGGTCCAGGGCTTCCACGACGGGTTACCCACGCCTCCCGAACTGCCGGATTCGTGACCTTCGAACGTCCAACCCCAGTCGGCCTTCACCTCGCGGTAGTAGCCGTTTCGCGCCGTGATGTTCGTGCCGTTGTAGCAATAGTCGATGTCGAGGCGGTAGCTGATAATGAGTTGGCCGAACCCGTTCTTCGCGCTCACTCCGGTGCCCCACCGGCGGCAGGAACTCGCCAGGATGCTGGCCTGCTCCTTGGAGGAGATCTTCGTACCCTTCTGCTGGGCGTCGGCGATATACGTTTGCGGGCTGATCGCCTCATCGACGATCGCCTTCTCCTCGACCTTCACGACCTCAACCTTAGGGTCTGGATTGCTGGCCGCCAGCGCTCCCGGCCCAACAAGAACAGTGAGAGCGGCGGCAAGTCCGACGATGCCAGCCATCTTCATCATGAAATCTGATCCTTTCGAATGTTCGGGAAACCGAGGTCACGCTCGTGCGCATGCGAAGAACGACATCGCTACGAGTCGGAGGCCATCGGTCGCGTTGAGCGTAAGAGCGGCCGCTCCAAACCTTCTCCGAATCGGGCGGCTACGAGCGGGGGTCTAGCCGTAGCGGTCCCACTTCAGGGGGCCGGGTCCTCACGTGCTCCGAGTCGTGGGTATAGCCCTCAGCTGGAGGCTAACGTGCACCACGAGCGCGAAAGGTGAGGTTGCCGTGGACTTTCGGGGGGATTCAGTGTTGAGGAGAGGGCCCAACGCTGTGACTTGGATGGCTCGATGGCGAGATTCTGGGATCGCTATTTGACGTTCTCAGTCGCTGCGTGGGTGTCGTCGGCGTGCGTCTACCCGCCGCTCCTGGGCCGGAACTCCTCGCCGGCGACCGCCGGGCCTGCGGCCAGGGCGAGCCCGGCCACCGCCGCAGCGGCGATGGCGGCGGCGATGGCGATCCGCCTCACATGTTCGATCATCGAAAGGGTGCCTTCCCTTGCTGTCGCGATCGGTCCAGGACAGTTCACAACACGACGCCCCCGCCCGTCACCCTGTTCCAGCCTGAGCCGGAACACCCAGCTCACAGCCACGCACCCGGAACCGTCGACAGGGCGTTGATCGCTTTGTGATCCGCACGACCGAGCATGCGGGCATGACCGGGGGAACCTTGAGAATCGTCTTTACCGGTGAGGACCTGGCCCGGGTGCGCATCGCCTCAGGTATCGATGAGCTGTGGGAAATGGCGATGAGCCTGCACGTGCTGCAAAGGCCCGGCGGCGGCGAGGACATGACCGGCTGGCGGCGGCAGGCCCGCGCCGACCTGGCCGAGACGGGCCTCCTGAAGCCGGTACGGCAGACGCTGGTGCCGCTGATGCCGATCAAGGCCTACTTCCCCGACTTCCTTACCCCGCACCACGCCCAGGCCGGACCGCAGAACGGCATCGACGCGCTCGCTGACACCCCGCCCTCCCGCGTGCGCCACGAGGTCGACCAGCTGCGCCGGCACGCCGCCCTGCCTGCCACCCTCGACAATCTCGCCCGCGGCAACCAGCGCGCCATCACCGGCCTGGCCGGCCTGGCCGGCCGATACTGCCAGACCGCCTTCGCCCCCCACCGCACCACGATGGAGCACGCGCTAGGACGCGAACGCGCCAGACTCACCCGCCTGCTCACCGACCACGGAGTGGAAGCCATGCTCGCCGCCCTGGGACCCCGCATGCGCTGGCGGCCCCCCATCCTGGAGACCGACTACACCACCGGCCGGTACGAGATCCACCTGCGCGGCCGCGGCCTGACCCTCATCCCCTCCTACTTCTGCCGCTACACCCCGGTCGCGCTGGCCGACCCCAGCCTGCCGCCCGTCCTGATCTTCCCCACCCCCCGCCGAACCCCAGTGTCCGATCCCGATGACGCGCTGCCCGACCTGCTCGGCACCACCAGAGCCCGCATCCTGCACTGCATCGCCGCCACCACCGGCTGCACCACCAGCGAACTCGCCCGCCGAACCGGCACCTCGCTGTCATCGGCCAGCGCCCACGCCCAGGTGCTGCACCGCGCCGGACTGATCACCAGCACCCGCCACGCCAACATGGTCATCCACCAGATCACCCGTCTGGGCGCCGACCTGATCCGCCACCAGGCCCCGCCCTGACCTCGGGCTCTGAGGGACGGTTTTGCGAGAGGTTCTGAGAGTCGCTGCGGCCATTTGCGCAATGATCGTGGACCCACTGTGGACCAGCTCCCCTAAGCGGGATGGCCTTTCGGGGATAAGTGCACGTCAAGGCCACAGTAGACGAAGAACGCGCAACCCTCTCCGGAGCCTGGTGCCTAGGTTCGAGTCCTAAAGGGTGGCACACGATCTTGACCGGCGGTTCCTAGTCACCGACCTGGACGAACACCGCACAAACGGGCAGGCCTTTCACGGAGTCCCGCCTGTTCTCGTTGACGCTCACAGGTTTGTGAACCACCGGCGCGAAGGCCCCACCGATGGGGCCGAATGTCCGCGAACGTATGACTCCCTTGCCGAGACAACCCGGCTGGCATATGTGTGAGACACCGCCTGCTGGAGGAAACTTTGGCACCCAACCGATGGCCGACCGGCACCTTCATGCACCGTCTGACGGACGAGCTGCGCTCGGAGCTTCTTGGGCTCGGGACCTTGCGCGCGTTCCCGCCCGGGCACGTGCTGATCAGCCAGGGAGATCACGGCACATCGGTCTGGATTCTGTTGGACGCGCTGGTCAAGGTGATCGGGGGGGTTGAGAACGGTGTGGAGGCGACCCTGGCGATCCGGGTGTCAGGCGACATCGTGGGCGATATGGCCGCCATGGACGGGTCGCCGCGGTCGGCGACCGTGACCACCTGCGGGCGCGCGGTCTGCCAACAGGTAAAAGGCCCGGTGTTCCGCTCTTTCGTGACCCGGCGCCCGGCCGCGGCACTAGCACTGACGCAGATCGTGGCCGACCGGCTGCGTTGGGCCAATCAGCGGCGCCTCGACTTCGCCGGGTACGGGACGAAGATCTGCCTGGCACGCGTGCTGATCGCGTTGATCTCGCGGCACGGCCGCGCTACGGATGACGGCGTGAGCATCGGCATCCCACTCACGAGAGCCGAGTTGGGCATGCTGGTGGGGGCCAAGGAGATCACGACGCAGAAGGCGCTGCGCGAACTGGCCGCGGAGGGGGTCATCCGGCGAGGGCACCGCGACGTGGTGGTGAAGGACCTGGCAGGGCTGACTGCGCTCGCCGACCTCCCGTTCCTCGCCAAGCCATATTTCTAAGGCTTCTCCCGCCAGGTCGTGCCTCACCGTTGAGCCCACCCGCTCATTGGAGATGCCATGGTCACGCACGATTACCGCGTCCTGCTCACAGCCGACATCGAGAACTACGGCGGCCGCACCGACGCCCAACAGCGAACCCTCCAGGCCGGCCTGATCAGCGCCATCGAGACGGCGGCGGACCGTGTTCAACTGGACCGGGAGTCGTGGTCGCGTCAGGTGGGCGGTGATTCGCTGACCGTCGTCCTTCCCGCCGAGCCGGGTCCTCTCGTCACGATTCCACTTCTCCTCGACCAGTTCCTGACCGAGCTGGACGTGGCCATCGCGGAGCACAACAGCCGACGCGCCGATCCCACCTGGGCACGGATGAGAATACGGCTGGCCGTCCACGTCGGACCGCTGCAGTTGGACGGCGCGGCCGGGTGGCCTGGGCAGCACGCGGTACAGCCCGCGAGGTTGCGTGATTCGGCACCGATCCGGACCGCGCTCGACACCTTCCGCGACGCCGACCTGGCGCTGATCATCTCGCGGGAGGTGTTCCGCGACTACGTGTCACAGGGGCCGGGACGGCCGAGACCTTCGGAGTTCCTGGAGGTTGCGGTGGCGGAGAAGAAACAGGAGTACCCGGCATACCTGTACGTCCCGCACTTCGACGTCCACGGCATGGAGGCTCCGGAGTCCTCGCCGTCCAGCAACAACGCCCCGTCACCACCGCCGTCGGGCATCGGGTCGATCAAGAACAGGGTCAAGAGAGGCGACATTCATATCGCGCAAGGAGACATCAATGTCACTTATGACCCGAAGCGGAGGAAGAAATGAGCGACTCCCCGCCTGAGGAACCGAGATCCGAGACCCCGCAGCCGGAAGACCCGGACGTCGAGGACACCTCTCCCGAGAAGGCAGACGAGGCGTCCCAGGAACCCGACAACCAATCGATCCGCAACGAGATGACCGCCTCCGGGCAGGAGTGGCTGGAGCGTAGGCAGAGCCTGGACGACCTGTTCGCCGACGAGCGGCCCAGCACCGGCACCCGAGACTTGATTGGCCGCGTGAGGAACCGCGTCAAGAAAGGAAATATCTGGCTCGCCCAGGGCGACATCCACGTTGACCAGGGGCGGGCACAACCGACAGCGACAATTCATGAACTGACGGAAAACGAGGTCGAGGACCTACGGCGAACGCTGGTATCGACCCAGTCGCAAGCCGAAACACGCAGGCTGCTCGACAGCGAACGCCTGGTCCTGCTCAGCGGCGCGGCGGAGACTGGCAAGGCGACCACGGCCCTGGCGGCGCTGCTCGACTGGGGTGGCAGGGCGAGCTGGATCATTCCGCACGGAGCGAGCACGCCGAACCCCCGTGACTGGAAACTGGAATCGGGTCACGGCTATCTGCTGGACCTGGTCGATACGCCCGATGCCGTGGACAGGGTGACCACGAATCTCAAGCGTGCCGGCGTCAACGCGGACTGCAGGGTGATCGTCCTGGTGCCTGAGCACATCAGATCCTCTGTCGCGCCCGTGATCGAGCACGATTCCCCACCGAACAGCCGGATCTTCGCCAAGCATCTGTTCGTTCAGGCATCGGGCGCACGGCTTGCCTCGAACGATCAGCGGCTTCTGGACGAGGAGCTCCGCGCCCTCTCCGCGCCCTGGCAGGTGGTCGAACTAGCCAAGCAGGTGGCCGCCACCGTGGAGTCCGGCACCTCCATCGAGGTCATGCTGAACCGGCGATTCCACCAAATGCGTGCGAAGGTGGGCGAAGACCTCGAGAAGCGCAGGCCGATTCTGGGCCGGTGTTTCATGACGAGCATCGCCGTACTCCACGGGCTGCCCGAGGCGGAAATCTCCGGCGCGGCGCTGGCCCTGGCCGAACGGCTCGACGAGAAGTGGCGTCGTGATCATTCGCCGAAACCGGTCCAGCTCTGGGAGAAGCTGCCCCTCTGGCTGAGTTACGTGGATGCCGAGGCCGCACCCGCCGGGCCCGGTGGCGGGCGGAGCATAAGGCTGAGACGTCCCCAGCTGGCGGCCGTCATGCTGCGCGTGATCTGGGAGGACCAGCCGACCATCCGCGACTCGTTAGTCGACTGGCTGCTCTGGCTCGGCGGTGAGGGATCTTCGCATACGAGGATCAAGGTCGGACATGCGGTCGGGAAGCTTGCGACCTTCGACTTCGCCCTCGTGAACGAGCGGTTTCTGGAGGTGTGGAGCCAGTCCCGCCGATCCCGGGATCATCAGCTCGCTGCTTTGGCGCTGGAAGCCGCCGCCGAGGACCCGTCGATGACACGCCGCGTCCACCTCCATCTCCGTTCGATGATCCAAGGCACCGATGCAAAGAAGGCGATCGCGATCCGCGCCTACGCCTCGTCCGTCGGTCTCTCCGCACCCGACCAAGCCCTCGCCGCGTTCAGGACCTTAGTTCTCACCAGGGGCGTCAAGTTCCACCACGACGTGGCCCAATCCATCGCTTACCTCTATCGCGTGGATACCGCGCACACCATCGTGAACCACCTCGCCGACTGGGTCAGTGACGGAGGACCGGCCGGTCATCGTAGCGCCGCCCTCGCCTTCGGACGGCTGGCCGCGCTGCCCGTTTCGACCCCTGAGCGGCCGCATCTGAGCCAGCTCGATCCCCATCCTTCGCTGGTGACGCTCTGGCGCAACGCGCTCAGCTACGAGGAAGGTGGCCGCCTAGTCGTGCCCGAGTCCTGGGACCTCCTGCTGAGCGAATGGCTGCGCCATTACGACGAGCGGTCCACCGTACGGGAGATCACGGACCAGATCTTCAGCCTGACCGATAGGCGGAACGCCAAGCGGGCCCTGCTCTACCTCCGGCTCTGGCGGCACCACGGCGAGATCTCCGCCGATCTTCACCATCACCTGCGTCAACTCGTTCACAGGAGCTGATCACATGCGTAAATGGCTGGCACCCATGCTTTATCACGTCCAGCAGAACGAGCCCGAGGCCGAACCACCCGTCAACATCGAGCCGTTCGTTCTGACCTCGCCCGCCAAGGGCGACGCTTACGACTTCTCCGTCACCCTGCTCCGGACCGCGACCTCGGCCGGGAAACGTGCCCGAGCCCTCCTCAACGATGAAGTGCCCGAGGCCGAGGCGGTGCTCCAGCGCGCTTGCCAGGAGGTACGTCCGATCACCCGGCGGTTCGAGATCACCGAGGCTGGTGCGGCGGAGCAGGCCGCGAACGAGAAACTCCGATCGATCTCAGGCTCGATGACGGGAGTCTACCGATGGACGGTCAGAGCCGAGGTGAACGTTCCCGAGGAGATCCGCCAGCTCAACCGGGATGCCCACAGGAAGCAGCATGACATCAGATCCGACGCCGCTGCGGCGCTGCTCCAGATCAAGAGCACCGACGAGGTTCGGCAGAAGTGGCAGGAGTTTCTCGCCGCCGTGGAGGGAAGCGCCCGGGTGGTGCACGCGATCCAACTGGCTGTCGCCCCAGAGCAACTGCCGCAGATCATCGCGGAGCTCGTCGAGCAGCGGCAGCAGGGAGCGCAGGAACTGCTCGGCACCGTCGACAGGATCATGCAGAGCTACCAGGCGGTGGACATGCTCAACTTCGTCGTCAGCAACGAATCAGTGCTCCGCAGCACCCTGGAGCTCCTCGGCCTGCCCGTTCCGCCGTTGGAGGACGACAGTCTGCTGGTAGGCGGAGTGTGACCTGCCTGTCGCAGTGGCGTCATGCCTACGCCTGCGCGGTCATGGCGGAGACCCGGTGAGCACGACGTTGATCAGCGCCGCGCTCACCGTGGCCGTCATTCCACTCAGGAGCAGCCAGAACCCCCAGCGGATGAGGCGATACTTCTGTCCGACGATGCGGCTGACCCGGTACAGCTGATCAGCGACCCGCTCCAGGTCCAGTGCCGAGGACCGCATCAGAGCGCTGGTGACGGTCACCGTGGAGTCGAGGCGTAAGACATCGGCGTAGTACATGACGGCGCCGTTCCCCTTCCGTCGATCCAACCGCGGATAGACCGCGCCGGCGAGCACCACCACGGACACCAGAGCTGCCGCCGCCCCTGCCCACCACAGCCACTCGACGGCATTGGACATCGCGAAAGGTGACCAGCTTCCCGCGAGCAGGCCGCCTGTGACGGCGCCGAGGCCGATGCCAACGATGCCGAGGAGGACCTGGGCTTTGGTGTCCGCCCGGTTGAGCTCCTCGCGGGCCTCTCTGAGCAACTGTGTTCCGTAGGCGCACGCATCGTCCTCAGCTGCCTGCCGTTGGTCTGGAGTGGTTTGGGTGAGGGCTCGCACGATCTTGTGGAACACGAGGAACCTCCTGGCCGGGGGGCGATCACAACGCAGAGCATTCCACGACCGCCGTGGGTTGAAGCCCGTGATGCGCTTCGCGCCCGCTGTACACCGCGTCAACAGGAGGCTCTCGGCATAATCGTGGGCCACGTGTGGGCCATCCATGGCCTTGATCGAGTGACATTTGTGCGTCGCCCCTGGCCAAGGGCATGCCCACCAGCAAACCTGCAATGCTCTCCGGAGCCGGGTGCGTAGGTTCGAATCCTACAGGGGGCACTCGATCTTGATCAGCGGTTCCGGCCGCTGACCAGGGCAAACTTCGCAGGTACGGGCGGGCCTCCAGTCTCACGGAGTCCCGCCCGTTCTCGTTGACGCTCGCTGATTGTGGACCAGTTGTGGACCATGATCGAGCTTCCAATCAAGCTTGCAACGGCCAGGCGGCTCCATATCATCTGTGCCGTCTCAGACGAGGTCGAGTCAGCACCAATCAGCAGATCGACCGCCGGATCACACAAATGCCGATCCACGTCGGCGGTCTCGGATCCGTGTTGGATCGCCTGTGATTCGCCCGATAACGATGATCTCGCGGTAGTTGGCATGGATCCCGCCACAGCCGTGGAGAGCCACTCGAACGAGGCCCTTGAGCCGATTGCGACCGGTTACCCAGAGAGGCTTCGCCTCGGACCGCCGAGATTGATGGTTCCGCTCGCACGAAGACGACCGTCGGTTCATCCTCAGGAGCAGGAAACGGGTGCTGAGGGTGATCGCTATGACACGTTCGGATACGG
>NZ_VCJS01000110.1 GCF_005893125.1 Nonomuraea basaltis
CCGCCGCCCCACGCCCCCCGGCCCGCCGATCCCGTCCGGCGAGCGGAAGGCTGTCCGGCCGTGCGGCGCGCCGGGTGGCCATCGCCGCCAGCGTCACCGCCGCCAGCCCGGCCGCCGTCGTCACGGCGTGCACGCGGATCCGGCCGCGCCCGGCCCCGGTGACCGCGCGCCACCCGGGCCCGTGCAGGCGCCGCATCAGCGCGTCGTCGGCGTTGCCCCGCTGGAAGCGCACGCTGGCCCAGAACCCGTCCCGGCGGACCGGATGAGCCGTCATCCGCTCGCCGCGCACGAGCCCGTACCCCGCCCGCGTCACCCGCAGCGCGAGGTCGGCGTCCTCCCGGTACGCCCGCGGGAACCGCTCATCGAACCCGCCGACGGCCTCCAGCACGGCCCGCCGGTAGGCCATGTCGGCCGTCACCCACAGCCCGTCCATGAGCCCGGCCGTGTGCCGCTCGCCGTCGGCAGGCCGGCGATCGGACGGCAGCGGCACCACGATGCGCCCCTGGCTGCCCGCCACGTCCTCGGGCAGGTCCACCAGGTCCTTCCAGATCGCCTCGGCCCACCCCGGCTGGGGGATCACGTCGTCGTCGAGGAACACCACCCAGGGCGTGTCCGCCGCCCGCCAGCCGGCGTTGCGGGCGGCCGCGGGCCCCCGGCCACCAGATCGGACGACTCGTGCATGCTCGGGTAGATCAGACAAAACGGCGAGTGGCGTCACGCCCTGCTCCTTCGAGTGGCTGCCACCGCCAGAACGGAAAGTACCCACGCGAGCGCGATCCGTAACCGCGTGGCGATCGTCCACCACGATCACCGGCACCCCGGAGTCCACCGCCGCCAGAGTGTCCCGCAGCGTGGGCCGTCCGATGGTGGGGATCACGACGGTGATCACGAAGCGAGCACCTCCCCGCGCCGCACCAGGTACGGCCCGAGGACGAGGACGTCCACCGGTGCGGACCCGAAGCATTCGAGCGCGTCACGGGGATCGTCGACCATGGGCCGCCCGGCGGTGTTCAGGCTCGTGTTGACGATCACCGGCAGCCCCGTGCGGGCCTCGAACTCCGTCAGCACCCGCGCCATCAGCGGCTCGGCGGCGGGGGAGACGGTCTGGATGCGCGCGGTCCCGTCCACGTGCACGACGGCCGGGATGCGCGCCGCCCAGTCCGGTTGCACGTCGTGCACGAACAGCATGTACGGCGACGGCACGGGGCCGCGGCCGAAGATCTGGCGGGCCCGCGACTCCAGCACCATCGGCGCGATCGGCCGGAACTGCTCGCGCCCCTTGACGTCGTTGAGCCGCTCGGTGTTGCCCGCGTACCCCGGATGAGCCAGCAGCGACCGGTGCCCGAGTGCGCGCGGCCCGTACTCGGCCCGTCCCTGGAACCAGGCCACGATCTTGTCGGCGGCCAGCTCGGCGGCCACCGCCGCGGCCAGGTCGGCGGGCCGGGAGTGCGGCACCTTGGCCACGTCCAGCCACGCCCCGAGCTCCTCGTCGGTGAAGCCGCGCCCCAGCGCCGCGGTCGGCATGGGGCCGGCCGGCTCGCCGTAGGCCTGCGCCAGGTGCAGTGCCCCGCCGAGGGCTGTCCCCGAGTCGCCCGCCGCGGGCTGTGCCCACACCTCGTCGAACGGCCCCTCGGCCAGCAGCCTGGTGTTGGCCACGCAGTTCAGCGCGACGCCGCCGGCCAGCGCGAGCCGCCGCTCGCCGGTCCGCCCGTGCAGCCAGCGCACCAGCTCCATGAGCACCTCCTCCAGCCGGGCCTGCACGCTGGCGGCCAGGTCGGCGTGGTCGGAGGTCCACGGGGTGCCCTTGGACAGGGCTTTGGCGTACACGTTCCAGTCGACCGGCTCGACGCGGAACCCGCCGTCGCCGGTCGTGTAGATGACCTCGCGCAGCGCCTCCAGGTGACGGGGCTCCCCGTAGGAGGCCATCGCCATCACCTTGTACTCGTCGCTGGAGCGCAGGAAGCCCAGGTGCTCGGTGACGTCCTCGTACATGAGGCCGAGCGAGTGCGGCAGCTCCTGCGTGGCCAGCGCCTCCAGCTCGCCGTCGCGGTAGCGGCCCGCCAGGTGCGAGACGTTCTCGCCCCGGCCGTCGCACACCAGCACCGCGCAGTCGCGCCCCTGCGTTGACCACTGGGCGGCCAGCCCCGCCGAGGCGGCGTGGGCCACATGATGCGGCACGTACGCGACCCGCCCCGGGTCCAGGCCCGGCAGCGCGGTGGCCAGGAACAGGGGAGCGCGCACCGCGTACTTCGTGCGCAGGTCCTCCCACTCGCCCTCCGGCCGCCGCACGACCAGGGAAGGGTCGTAGGAGTAGGCCACGACATCGATGTCCTCGGGGGCGAGACCGGCCTCGCGCAGGCACCAGGCGGCGGCCTGCTCGGGCAGCTCCCACGCCGAGAACGCCAGCGGCCGCTTGCCGTGCTTGCGGCGGCTGAAGCGCTCCTCCTCCGCCGCGGCGACGATCCTCCCGTCGGCCACCAGGGCGGCGGCCGGGTCGTGGAAGATCGCGTTGATGCCGAGAAATCTCATGCTTCCTCCCCCACGCGATGTCGAGAACCGCTACCGAGAGAAGCGGTCCCCAAACATCCGGCAAGCCCAGGAGATGCGGAAACAGGCGCAGTCGCCTGCACTTGGTCACGCTAAGTAGTTGTTTGCCGGGATTGCCCCCGGGTAGCTGCCGGACATGCGACGGAGGTGAAAGGTGTTCGAAAAGCGACGTCCCGGCGCCGTGCTCTTCGACCGGGACGGGACCTTGATCAGGGACGTGCCCTACAACGGCGATCCGCGCCGTGTGGAGCCCATGCCGGGGGCGGAGGAGGCGCTGTGCCGGCTGCGCCGCGCCGACGTGCCGGTGGCCGTGGTGACCAACCAGTCCGGCGTGGCCAAGGGCCTGGTGTCCCCCGACGAGATGGACCAGGTGAACGCCAGGGTGGAGGAGCTGCTCGGGCCGTTCGACGCGTGGGCGATCTGCGTCCACGACGACGCCGACGGCTGCACCTGCCGCAAACCCGCGCCCGGACTCGTGATCAGGGCCGCCGCCGTGCTCGACGTCAGCCCCCGCGACTGCGTGGTCGTGGGCGACATAGGCAGAGACATGGAGGCGGCCAGGGCCGCCGGAGCCAGGGGCATCCTGGTCCCCACCGAGGTGACGCGGCCGGAGGAGATCGAGCAGGCCCCCGAGGTCGCCGACGACCTGACCGACGTCGTGGACCGCGTGCTCAGCGACGTCGAGAGCCCTGTGCCCGCCGGAGCTCGCGTCTCGGCGCCGTGGGCCCGCGCGATGGGCTGGAGCCGCTGGTGAGGATCCTCATCTGGCACGTGCACGGCTCGTGGACCAGCGCCTTCATCCGGGGCGGGCACGAGTACGCGCTGCCTCTCGTCCCCGGCCGTGGTCCCGACGGCCGGGGACGCGCGGACACCTTCGACTGGCCGGACGCCGCCCGCGAGGTCCCGTGGGACCGGCTCCGCCACGAGCCGGTCGACGTGGCCGTCTACCAGCGGCCGCACGAGATCGGCCTGGCCCGGGAATGGCTCGGCCGCGACGTGCCCGGCGTGTACGTCGAGCACAACACCCCGGCCGGCGACGTGCCGCGCACCCGGCACCCGCTGGCGGACCGGAGCGACATCACGCTGGTCCACGTCACCCACTTCAACGAGCTGTACTGGGACAACGGCAGGGCGCCCACGCGCGTCATCGAGCACGGCGTCCCCGACCCCGGCCACCTGTACACGGGCGAGCTGCCCCGGGCCGCCGTCGTGGTCAACGAGCCGGTTCGCCGCACCAGGGTCGCCGGGACCGACCTGCTGCCGCGCTTCGCCGAGCGGGTGCCGCTCGACGTGTTCGGCATGAAGGTGGCCGGGCTGCCGTACGGAACCCACGAGGACCTGCCGCAGCACCTCATGCACGCCGAGCTGGCCCGCAGGCGCGTCTACCTGCACCCGTACCGGTGGACCTCGCTCGGGCTGGCCCTCATCGAGGCCATGACCCTGGGCCTGCCGGTGGTGGCGCTGGCCGCCACCGAGGCGATCGAGGCGGTGCCGCAGGAGGCCGGGGTGCTGTCGACGAAGGTGGACGTGCTGGCCGGCGCGCTGCACGCGTTCGTCGAGGACCCCGAGAGCGCCGCGCAGGCGGGCAAGGCGGCGCGGGCGGCGGCGCTGGCCCGCTACGGGCTCGGCAGGTTCCTGTCCGACTGGGACCGGCTGCTCGCCGAGGTCCGATGAGAAATCTGCTGAGTCGACCGCCGATGTGGTGGGCCGCGTTCACGGTCCACCACAGGTAGCAGGGACCGCACCTACCGCCTGGACCAGGCACGACAGCGGGGCGGCAGTCCAGCGAGCAGGTTTCTTGCTGGTATGACCCCCGAACGCATGGGTAGGCGCGAAGGTCATGATGATGATGCTCGACTGGACCCGCAGGGCCGCCTGCCTCGACCTGGACCCGGAATTGTTCTTCCCGATCTCCATGGAAGGGCCGAGTCAGTCGCAGGTCGAGCGGGCCAAGGCGGTGTGCGACGGCTGCCCCGTACGTGAGCCGTGCCTGGAGTACGCGCTCGCCACGCGGCAGGCGTACGGCGTGTGGGGTGGCACCGACCCGGTGCAGCGGCGTGAGCTCACCCTGCCGGCAGAGCCGCCGCGAGAAACCGTTCCCGCTCGGCCGCTTCGAGGTGGTCGCTGAACAGCACGCCGTCGAGGTGGTCGGCCTCGTGCTGCAGCACCCTCGCCAGCATGCCCAGCGCCCTCATCGTGATCGGCTTGCCGAACATGTCGCGGCCACGCGCCGTGACCATGTAGGAACGTTCCAGCGGCCACCACACGCCGGGCGCCGACAGGCACGCCTCGTCGGCGGTGACCCGC
The DNA here is from genome assembly GCF_005893125.1 of Nonomuraea basaltis. GTDB lineage: Bacteria > Actinomycetota > Actinomycetes > Streptosporangiales > Streptosporangiaceae > Nonomuraea > Nonomuraea basaltis. The sequence goes on from NZ_VCJS01000110.1 coordinate 4,855, forward strand.
CGCTCCGACAGCTCCAGCCGCGGATTGACCAGATGGCCTGATCTGCCGTCGTACGCGTAGACCACCACCCGCACCGGCTCCCCGATCTGCGGGGCCGACAGCCCGGCTCGGCCGGCTCCCGCCCGCATCGTGGCGGTCAGCGACTTGACCAGCCGCCGCAGCTCCCGATCGAAGTCGCGGACCGGCTCCGCGACCGAACGGAGCACCGGATCATCGAACGTGCGAATAGGCCGGACCGTCACCCGTCACTCCCCGATAGGCGGCGTCGTCACGACGAACGTTTCCCGCGATCGCGCGAGCCAACCGCGAAGGTCCTGCCTTGTAGCACAGCGGTAACAGAAGAGACTCAGGGGCGAAACCACCCGAAAGCAGTATCGGAGGGTGATCTCACTTGCGTCACACGCGCCTGTGATGCCTGGCCGAGTGCTCGGGGCCCGGCCAGGCATCCTTGAACACCTGGAGGTGACGGTATGAGTGCGCTCCCCCTAGAGGGCATCTCGTCCCCGGAAACAGCGCCCGACGCGCTGTCGGGCTTCACCATCGGCGTGACCGCCACGCGGCGCCGCGAGGAGTTCGGCGCGCTGCTGGAGCGGCGCGGCGCGCGTGTGGTCAGCGCGCCCGCGATCCGGCTGGTCCCCCTGGCCGAGGACACCGACCTGCTCGCCGCCACCAGGCTCGCCCTGGAGGCGCCGCTCGACGACGTGGTGGTCACCACGGGCGTGGGCTTCCGCGGCTGGATGGCCGCCGCCGAGGGCTGGGGGCTGTCGGCCGACCTCGGCGAGCACCTGACCACGAGCCGCCTGCTCACCCGCGGGCCGAAGGCCAGAGGAGCGGTGCGGGCCGCCGGGCTCAACGACTACTGGACCCCCGCCACCGAGTCGTGCCAGGAGGTCAAGCAGTACCTCCTCGCCCAGGACCTGCGCGGCCGGCGCATCGCGGTGCAGCAGCACGGCGAGCCGCTCAGCGAGTTCGTGGCCGAGCTGCGCCAGGCGGGCGCCGAGGTGATCGAGATCCCGGTCTACCGGTGGCTGCCGTACCGCGACATCTCGCCGCTGCGCCGCCTCATCAGCCAGACGATCTCCGGCTCGGTCGACGCGGTGGCCTTCACCAGCGCGCCCGCCGTGCACGCCATGCTGGGCGCGGCGCGCGCGGAGGGGCTGGAGGAGGCGCTGCTGGCGGCGTTCAGCGGGTCCGTCGTGGCCGCCTGCGTGGGGCCCGTCACCGCCGAGCCGCTGGTCTCGCGCGGCGTGCCGACGCTGCAGCCGGAGCGCTCGCGGCTCGGCGCGCTGGCCCGCGCCCTGGCCAGGCACCTGCCCGAGCACGGCGTCACCAGGCTCCTGGCGGGCGAGCACCAGCTGGAGATCCGCGGCCACGCCGTGGTCGTGGACGGCGAGCTGCGCCCCCTGCCGCCCGCCCCCATGGCGGTGCTCAAGCGGCTGGCCGACAAGCCGGGGCACGTGGTGTCCCGCGCCGAGCTGCGTACCGTGCTGCCGGGCAGCATCGCGCGCGACTCGGCCGAGCACGCCGTGGAGATGGCCATCACGCGGCTGCGCCGCGCGCTCGGCCCGAGCGGGATCGTCGAGACGGTCGTCAAGCGCGGCTACCGGCTCGCCTGCCAGTACGAGGTGGGGATGTGACGCCGGCACTCGTCCTGGCCGCACACGGAACACGCAGCTCCGCGGGGGAGGAGACCCTGTCCGCCCTGGCGGAGACGGTCAGGAGGGCCCGTCCCGGGCAGCGGGTCGAGCTCAGCTACCTGGAGATCAGCTCGCCCCTGCTGTCCGACGTGCTCCCCGCCGTACCCGGCCCCGTGGTCGTGGTGCCGCTGCTGCTGGCGGGCGGCTACCACGTCCACATCGACCTGCCCGAGGTGATCGCCGAGCACCGCCCCGACGCGGTGGTGGCCGGCTGGCTCGGCCCGCACCGGCTGCTGACGTCGGTGCTGGCCCGCAAGCTCGCGCGGGCGGGGCTGCGCGCCACGGACGCGGTCGTGCTCGGCGCGGCCGGCTCCTCCGACCCGGCCGCCCTCGCCGACGTCCGCGCCGCCGCCCACCAGCTCGCGGTACGCCTGGCGCGACCGGTCACGGCGGCCTTCGCCTCGGCCGGCTCCCCGTCGCTGGAGGAGGCCATGGAGCGGCTCGGCTCGACGCCGGCCGCCCGCGTGGCGATCGCCTCGTACGTGCTCGCGCCCGGCTTCTTCCACGACCGCCTGGCGGCGGCGGGCGCGGGACTGGTGAGCGAGCCGCTGGGCGCCGACCCGGACGTGGCGGCGCTGATCTGGCACCGCTACGACGAGGCCCTGCGCGGCCGCCGCACCGTGCCGCAGACCGCCCGGGCGTCGTCGTAGGGCTTGGGTCGCCCTAGGACGAACTGGTCCTACGGCGGCCTAGGGCGTCAAGCTACGGCGGGCGTGGCCGGGACGGGCTCGAGACGCAGCTCGCGCACGATCTCCCGGGCGCTCGCCTCACGCGACGGGCTCGCGTCGGCGCCGACGAACATCTCGATGTAGGCCCGGTGGAAGCAGCCCGCGATCAGCAGCCGGGCGCTGGCGTCCGGGTCGACGTCGGACCGGACCCGTCCCAGGCGCTGCTCGGCCGCCAGGTAGGCGGCCAGCGGCGCGGTCTCCGTATAAGGGCCGAGCCCGGTGTCCTTGATGGCCTGGCGGAAACGGACCGTCACGTTGGGCGAGGTGAACGCGGGCAGCGCCGCGCTCTGCACATCGATGTAGTAATCAATGCCCGCTCGCGCAATCGGCAGAAGATTGTCTGATACGCACCCTTTTCCAGTGCTGTGGGCTAGATCGTGAAGGATGCTAAGCCAGAGCGGAAGCCGGTCCTGGAGCAGGGCGAGGAAGTGGTCCACAGGACCGCCTGTGCGGTCCTCCCTGAGGGAGACGGCCATCTCCAGGATGCGCCGCCGGGTGTCCTGACTTCTTTGGTGCGGGTCTACATGGGAAGTCGCCATCGCGTGCCTAACGTGCGCGGTCAGTGGGTAGGCATCACGGCGCGAAGCCGAGTTTTTTGCGTTTATCGGGATAGAAGGCGTGAGTCTGGGGTCCCAACTTGGTTGCAATCTTGTATGGTCCCCGATTATTACCCGAAATCGCGAAAAATTGTCGGTTTTAATCCCTGAGGGTTAGCTGTCAGTGTCGCGGCGGGAGAGGCTCGCGGTGCTGCCGTGGACGTCAGCCGTCGGTGTCGCTGTCGCGTCGGCGCAGGTAGCGCTCGAACTCGGCGGCGATCGCGTCCCCGCTGGCCTCGGGCAGCTCGACGGCGTCCTTGCGCTCCTCGAGCTCCTTGACGTACTCGGCCACCTCGGTGTCCTGCGAGGCCAGCTCGTCGACGCCGTGCTCCCAGGCGAGGGCCTCCTCGTCGAGGTCCCCGAGCGGCATCGGCATCTCCAGCACGTCCTCCATGCGGCGCAGCAGCGCCAGCGTGGCCTTCGGGTTGGGCGGCTGGGCCACATAGTGCGGCACGGAGGCCCACAGCGAGATCGCATCGAGCCCGGCCTGGCCGAACGCGTGCTGCAGCACCCCGACGATGCCCGTCGGGCCCTCGTAGCGGCTCAGCTCGAGGCCGGTCGAGCGGGCCAGCGTCGCGTCGGTCGCGCCGCCGAGGATGGGCACCGGGCGGGTGTGCGGCGAGTCGTTGAGCAGCGCACCCAGCATCACGGCCAGCTCGACGCCCAGCTCGCGGCAGATCTCGATGATGTCGGCGCAGAAGGAGCGCCAGCGCATGTTGGGCTCGATGCCGCGCAGCAGCACGACGTCGCGCTCGCTGCCCGGGGGGCGGGCGCGCAGCAGCCGCGTCGTCGGCCAGACGATCGACTGGGTCAGCCCGTCGTTCATCTCGACCACGGGACGCGTCACTTGGAAGTCGTAGTAGTCGTCGGGGTCGAGCGCGATGAGGGGCTCGGCCTTCCACGCTGATTCGAGATGGGCGATCACGCCGCTGGAGGCCTCGCCCGCGTCGTTCCACCCCTCGAACGCGGCTATGAGCACCGGGTCGACGAGCTCGGGGAGCCCTTCGAGCTCAATCACGTGTCGCCTCCTCTCTCCATCGTCCCGCTTAGCCTATGCGGTAAGGAGGCGTCAGCGTCACCGATCTCCCTTCGAACGCCCCGCCCCGCATGCCCGGGCCGCCGCCTCCACCGGATCCCGGCCCAGCGGCGAAACCGGCCGCCCCCTCCGATGCCGCTCCGCCCACAAGGCCCCGAACGCGGGCGTGTCGAGCCAAACGGCACCCCACATTGCGCCCGCCGTTCTGGTGCCGCCCGCTGCCTTCATGTCGCGCCGCGTGCGGTCCTTCCTGCCGCGCCGTCCGCCGTCTCCGTGTGCCGCGTCCGGTGTCCTTCACGCGGCGTGATTCCCTCCTCACGATGCGCTCGCGCAGATTCAGGGTTGGGCGGCATCCCGCGCGTGTGCCGGGTCAGCGTCCGCCCTCGGTGGTGTGCACGATCAGCACGTCGCAGGAGGCACGGTGGGAGACGCCCGAGGGCACGGAGCCGAGCAGCCGTCCGGCCAGGCTGTTGAGCCCGCGGTTGCCCACCACGATCAGGTCGGCGCGGTGCCTGGCGGCCAGCGTGACGAGCACGTCCACGGCGTCGCCCTGCTCGGCGGTCAGCAGGACGTCGGTGGCGCCCGCCGCGATGGCATGCTCGCGCGCCGCCCGCAGCGCGTCGTCGGCCGGGGTGGAGCCGCTCACCTTGTACGCGAGCTCGCCGAGCCGATCGGCGGCCGCCGCGCGCTCGCTCTCCCGCATGGGCAGGTACGCGCAGGCCAGGACGAGGACGGCGCCGGTGGCAGCGGCCAGGGACGCCGCCGCGGAGACGGCACGGAAGGAGGAGGCCGACCCGTCGGTGCCGACCAGCACGGTGCGATAGGCCATGGAGACCCCAATTGGACGCGACGTTCAATTGACTACCGGCAGACTAGCGCCCCCTCGCTCACGCGAGCACCGCCCGTACCATCTCCCATCCGCACATACCGCCACGACCCACTCGAACGATCTTCATGGTGGGTTCGAACAGGGCCCGGGGCGCACCCGATAAGCTCTATGCCCATGAGCATCTCCCCGTCCTTCCGAGAAGTGTTGTCTCAACGCGTGATCGTCGCCGACGGCGCGATGGGCACGATGCTTCAGGCCCAGGACCCGACGCTCGATGACTTCCACGGTCACGAGGGCTGCAACGAGGTGCTCAACGTCACCCGGCCCGACATCGTGCGCGGCGTCCACGACGCTTATTTCGCCGTCGGCGTCGACTGCGTCGAGACCAACACCTTCGGCGCCAACCTCGCCGCCCTCGGCGAATACGACATCTCCGATCGCGTCTTCGAATACTCCGAGGCCGGCGCCAGGATCGCCCGCGAGTCCGCCGACCAATGGTCCACTCCGGACCACCCGCGTTTCGTGCTCGGCTCGATCGGCCCCGGCACCAAGCTGCCCACGCTCGGCCACCTGCCCTATTCCAGCCTCCGCGACGCCTACCGCGACAACGCGGCGGGCCTGATCGCGGGCGGCGCCGACGCGCTGATCATCGAGACCTGCCAGGACCTGCTCCAGGTCAAGGCCGCCGTCATCGGCGCCAAGCGGGCCGCCGAGGCGGCGGGCCGCGACGTGCCGATCATCGCGCAGGTGACGATCGAGACCAACGGCGCGATGCTGCTCGGCTCCGAGATCGGCGCCGCGCTGACCGCGATCGAGCCGCTCGGCGTCGACATCATCGGCCTCAACTGCGCGACCGGCCCCGCCGAGATGAGCGAGCACCTGCGCTACCTCGCCCGCCACTCCCGGCTCAAGCTCAGCTGCATGCCCAACGCCGGCCTGCCGGTGCTGACCGCCGACGGCGCCTACTACCCGCTCTCGGCGCAGGAGCTGGCCGACGCGCACGACACGTTCACCCGCGACTACGGCCTGTCCCTGGTCGGCGGCTGCTGCGGCACCACGCCCGAGCACCTGCGCCAGGTGGTGGAGCGGGTGCGCGGCAAGGAGGTCGCGCGCCGCCGCCCGCACCCCGAGCCGGGCGCGTCCTCGCTCTACCAGACCGTGCCGTTCCGGCAGGACACCTCCTACCTGGCCATCGGCGAGCGCTGCAACACCAACGGCTCCAAGGCCTTCCGCGAGGCCATGCTGGCGGGCCGCTGGGACGACTGCGTGGAGACGGCCCGCGACCAGGCCCGCGACGGCGCCCACATGCTCGACCTGTGCGTCGACTACGTCGGCCGCGACGGCGTGGCAGACATGAAGGAGCTGGCCTTCCGCTTCGCCACCGCCTCCACCCTGCCGATCATGCTCGACTCGACCGAGCCGGCGGTGCTGCAGGCCGGGCTGGAGATGCTCGGCGGCCGCGCCGCCGTCAACTCCGTCAACTACGAGGACGGCGACGGCCCCGACTCCCGTTTCCAGAAGATCATGCGTCTCGTACGCGAGCACGGCTCCGCCGTGGTCGCGCTGACCATCGACGAGGAGGGCCAGGCCCGCACCGCCGACTGGAAGGTACGCGTCGCCACCCGCCTCATCGAGGACCTGACCGGCAACTGGGGCATGCGGGTCGAGGACATCATCGTCGACTGCCTGACCTTCCCCATCGCCACCGGCCAGGAGGAGACCAGGCGCGACGGCTTGGAGACCATCGAGGCCATCCGCGAGCTCAAGCGCCGCTACCCGGGCGTGCAGACCACGCTGGGCCTGTCCAACATCAGCTTCGGCCTCAACCCGGCCGCCCGCATGGTGCTCAACTCGGTGTTCCTCAACGAGTGCGTCAACGCCGGGCTCGACTCCGCCATCGTGCACGCCTCCAAGATCCTGCCGATGGCGCGCATCCCTGACGAGCAGCGCCAGGTCGCGCTCGACATGGTCTACGACCGCCGCCGCGACGGCTACGACCCGCTGCAGAAGTTCATGGACCTGTTCGAGGGCGTGGACGCCGCCGCGGTGCGCGCGGGCAGGGCCGAGGAACTGGCCGCGCTGCCGCTGTGGGAGCGGCTCAAGCGGCGCATCATCGACGGCGAGCGCAAGGGCCTGGAGGCCGACCTCGACGCCGCGCTGGAGCAGCGCCCCGCCCTGGAGATCATCAACAACGTGCTGCTCGACGGCATGAAGACGGTGGGCGAGCTGTTCGGTTCCGGGCAGATGCAGCTGCCGTTCGTGCTGCAGTCGGCCGAGGTCATGAAGGCCGCCGTCGCCTACCTCGAGCCCCACATGGACCGCGTCGAGGGCGAGACGAAGGGCCGCATCGTGCTGGCCACCGTCAAGGGCGACGTCCACGACATCGGCAAGAACCTCGTCGACATCATCCTGTCCAACAACGGCTACCAGGTGGTCAACCTCGGCATCAAACAGCCGGTCTCGGCCATCCTGGAGGCCGCCGACGAGCAGAAGGCCGACGTCATCGGCATGTCGGGGCTGCTGGTGAAGTCGACGGTCATCATGAAGGAGAACCTGGAGGAGATGAACTCCAGGGGCCTGTCGCAGAAATATCCCGTGCTCCTCGGCGGCGCCGCCCTGACCCGCGCCTACGTCGAGCAGGACCTGGCCGAGCAGTTCCAGGGTGAGGTGCGCTACGCCCGCGACGCGTTCGAGGGGCTGCGGCTGATGGACTCGTTCATGGCCGTCAAGCGCGGCGTCGCCGGCGCGACGCTGCCGCCGCTGCGCGAGCGGCGCGTCAAGACCGGTGCCGTGCTCGCCCGCACACCGGTCGAGGAGCTGCCCGCCCGCTCCGACGTGGCCGCCGACAACCCGGTGCCGACCGTGCCCTTCTACGGCGACCGCGTCGTCAAGGGCATCTCGCTGTCCGACTACTCCGCCTTCCTCGACGAGCGGGCGCTGTTCCTCGGCCAGTGGGGGCTCAAGCCCACCAGGGGCGGCGACGGGCCCGGCTACGAGGAGCTGGTCGAGACCGAGGGCCGGCCGCGGCTGCGCATGTGGCTGGAGCGCATCCAGACCGAGGGCCTGCTGGAGGCCGCCGTCGTCTACGGCCACTTCCCGTGCGTCAGCGACGGCGACTCGCTGATCGTCCTCGGCGACGACGGCGACGAGCGCACCCGCTTCACCTTCCCGCGCCAGCGCCGCGACCGTCACCTGTGCCTGTCCGACTTCTTCCGGTCCAAGGACTCCGGGGAGGTCGACGTGGTCGGCTTCCAGGTGGCCACCATGGGCTCGAAGATCTCCGAGGCCACGGCCGAGCTGTTCGCCAAGGACGCCTACCGCGACTACCTGGAGCTGCATGGCCTGTCGGTGCAGCTCACCGAGGCGCTGGCCGAATACTGGCACGCCAGGGTCCGCGCGGAGTGGGGCGTCGGCGGCGACGAGTCGCTCGACGACATGCTCAAGGTCAACGTCCGGGGCTGCCGCTACTCCTTCGGCTACCCGGCCTGCCCCAACCTCGAGGACCAGGTGCAGCTGTTCCAGCTGCTCAGCCCCGAGCGCATCGGCGTGACGCTGTCGGAGGAGTTCCAGCTCCACCCCGAGCAGGCCACCTCCGCGCTGGTCGCCCACCATCCCGAGGCCAAATACTTCAACGTCTGACCCGCCCCGGGTCGCTCGCCGTTCACGGTCGGACGGCGAGAATGCCGGGCACGCACCGCCGATCGGGGGCCGCGAGGGAGTGCCGTCGTCTGGAGGAGCGGCGGGAGCGGAGCGACCAGAGCGGGGGAAGGCGGCGGCGTATGGCGACCGAGCCGCCGAACGGAGTGAGGCCATGAGCAGGTGGCGGCGTATGGCGATCGAGCCGCCGAACGGAGTGAGGCAATGAGCATGGAAGCCGTCTTCTTCGACATGGACGGGCTGCTGGTCGACAGCGAGCGGGTCTGGCTGGAGATCGAGACCGAGGTGATGGCCAGGCTCGGCGCCCGCTGGACGCCCGAGCATCAGGCCCACCTGGTCGGCGGGTCCATGGAGCGGACGGTCGACTACATGCTCGCCGTGTCGGGCTCCGACGTGCCCGCCGCCACCGTCCGGGAGTGGATGACGGGCGGCATGGTGGCGCGCCTGGCGGCGGGGGTACGCGTGATGCCGGGCGCCGCCGAGCTGCTCGACGCCGTCCGCGCCGAGGGGTTGCCCGTGGGGCTGGTCACCTCCTCGCTCAAGGACATCGCCGACGCGGTGCTCAAGAGCGTCGGCAGGGACCGCTTCGACGTCGTCATCACTGGTGACGACGTCTCCCGTACGAAGCCGGACCCGGAGCCGTACCTGACGGCCGCGGACCTGCTCGGCGTGCGGCCGGTCCGCTGCGTCGTCCTGGAGGACTCGCCGAACGGCGTGGCGGCCGCGACCGCGGCCGGCTGCGCCGTGGTGGCGGTCCCCAGCCTCCTGCCCATCGAGCTGGCGCCCGGCCGCCTGGTGGTCTCCTCCCTCACCGCGGTCACGGTCGCGCACCTGCGCGCCCTCCTCCCGGCCTGACTGAGGCCGCCGCCCTCCCTCACCGAGGCGCCGTCCGTCGCCCAGACCGCCCCCCACCGCCGGGAGAATCCCCGGGCCGCTCCGTGTCGCGGGGAGAACTCCCGGGCCGCTCCGTGTCGCGGGGAGAACTCCCGGGCCGGTCCGCATCCCCGGAGAATCCCCGGGCCGCCCGACCGCCGTCCCCTAAGGGAAAAGTGGTTCCAGCGGAGGAGGCGGGCGGGCGTTCGCGTGCCAGGATGGAGGCAGGAGCCACTACGAGGGGGCGGCAAAAATGGAGACCTTCAACGCGATCGCATGGCTGCCACTGTGTGCCGGGGTGACCGCCGTCGGATTGGTGCTCAGCTTCATGGCGTTCCGCCGCAGGGGAGCGGCGTCGGGGATGCGGATGGCGGCGTGGGCGCTGCTGCCGCTGGCCGCCTATCTGACCGGGGCGCTGCAGGCGGTGTGGACCATCGGCACCACCGTCGTCGGCTTCGTGACGAGCCTGGTGTTCAACCCGATCGTGTGGGCCGGCGTGGCCGTCGCGGGGCTGTCGGTGGTGCTGTTCGTCGTGTCCGGCGTCCTGCGCGGCAGGAAACTGGCCGCCGGCAAGAAGCGGGCCGATTCCGACACTCCCGCGCGGCAGCAGCCCGTTCAGCCCACCGCGAACAAAGCGGCCGCCGCGGCGCAGCCGAAGCCTGCGGTAACCGGCAGGAAAGAGGGCAAGAGCGAGGACGATTTTTCGGACATCGAGGACCTTCTCAAGCGTCGCGGCATCAGCTGAAACCCCGGCCACATCGGGGTTCTGTCACAGTTCCGAGACGCAAACGGAACGTCTCCCGGACATCTCGTTCAAGATCAATACGAATGAGTTTCGCATCAATCACAGATTAGCCACATAGCGGCCTGAGGGACTAGTCATAGCAGCTCAGGCCATAGATTCTGCCTCCTGAGGTCGCGACACGCGGTCTAAAGTCAGTAGACATCAGACAACGTCGTCTGGAATCCAGGGGGCAATTCGGCATGACCGCACCGCTAGACGTTTCCGGTTCCGCCGCAGAAGCGCATCCGGAGTCGGTGCTCGCGGGAGCGGGCAAGGCCATCCAGGGCCGATCCCTCACCGGGATCGCCTGGATGCGGTTGAGGCGAGACAAGGTGGCGCTCACCGGCGGCGTGTTCGTCGTCTTCCTGATCCTCGTGGCGATCTTCTCCTCGCCCATCATCTCCGTGCTCGGCCACCCGCCGCTGGAGTTCCACCAGGATCAGATCGACCAGAGCACACTCCTGCCCAAGGGCGACTTCGGCGGCATGGGCACCGAATACCTGCTCGGCGTCGAGCCGGTCAACGGCCGCGACATCTTCAGCCGCATCGTGGCCGGCGCGGGCATCTCGCTGCTGATCGGCTTCCTCGCCACCATCCTGTCGGTCATCATCGGCACCACGCTGGGCGTCGTCGCCGGCTACTTCGGCGGCTGGGTCGACCAGGTGATCGGCCGCCTCATGGACGTCTTCCTCGCCTTCCCGCTGCTGGTCTTCGCGATCGCGCTGGCCGGCGTCGTCCCCGACAAGGGGTTCGGCCTGGAGGGCAACGGGCTGCGCATCGCGATGCTCGTCTTCATCATCGGCTTCTTCAGCTGGCCCAGCATCGGCCGCATCGTACGCGGGCAGGCCCTGTCGCTGCGCGAGCGCGAGTTCGTCGACGCCGCGCGCAGCCTCGGGGCGCGCCACGGCTACATCCTGTTCCGCGAGGTCCTGCCCAACCTCCTGGCGCCGATCCTGGTCTACGCGACCCTGCTCATTCCGACCAACATTCTGTTCGAGGCCGCGCTCTCGTTCCTGGGCGTCGGCATCAACCCGCCGACCCCGACCTGGGGCGGCATGCTCTCGGAGGCGGTGCGCTTCTACACGCTCCCGCATTTCGTGCTCTTCCCGGGCCTGGCGATCTTCATCACGGTCCTGGCGTTCAATCTGTTCGGCGACGGGCTGAGGGACGCCTTCGACCCGCGCGCGCACTGACCTTCGCCAACGCTCCATCCCCCAACTCACTCACAAGGGGTTAGTCAATGAGAAGGAAATCCGCACTGGCGGCGGCCGCGACAGCGGCGCTCGCCTTGGTGCTCTCCGCCTGTGGCGGCGGAGGTGGCGGCACGCCGCAGCAGCCCGCCCAGTCGGCGACCGGCGGCGCCGCGCAACCCGCGTTCAACGCCGGGCTCACCCAGGTGTTCAACCCTTCGACGAAGAAGGGAGGGACGCTGAAGGCGGCGCACTCCTCTGACTGGGACAGCCTCGACCCGGGCGACACCTACTACGGCTACTCGTTCAACTTCGGCCGCTTCTACTGGCGGACGCTGACGATGTACAAGCCGGGTCCCGGCCCCGAGGGCAACACCGTCGTCCCCGACCTCGCCGAAGGGCTGGGCACGCCCAGCGCAGACGGCAAGACCTGGACGTACAAGATCAAGAGTGGCCTGAAGTTCGAGGACGGCTCGCCGATCACGGCCAAGGACGTGGCCTACGCGGTGGCGCGGTCGTTCGACAAGGAGACCTTCGCGCACGGCCCCTCCTACCTCAACGAGCTGCTCGAGTGGCCGAAGGACTTCAAGGGCGTCTACAAGTCCCCTGACGTCGACTACAAGTCGGCCGTCGAGGCGACCGACGACACGACGGTCGTCTTCCACCTGAAGAAGCCGTTCGCGTCCATGGACTACATCGTCCAGATGCCGATGACGGCCCCGGTGCCGAAGGCCAAGGACACGGGCGCGAAGTACAGGGAGAAGGTCGTCTCCTCCGGCCCGTACAAGTTCGAGACCAACGAGATCGGCAAGCGCTTCGCCCTGGTCCGCAACGACCAGTGGGACCCCGCCACCGACCCGAACCGTCCCGCGCTGCCGGACCGGATCGAGGTCCAGCTCAACGTCAACGCCGACGACCTCGACAACCAGCTCATCGCCGGCAACATCCACCTGGACATCCCGGGCACCGGCATGCAGCCGGCCGCGCTGGGCAAGGTCCTGCCGGACCCGGCGCTGAAGGCCCGTACGGACAACCCGACCATCGCCAGGCTCTGGTTCGTGTCCGTCATCCCCGACACGCCTCCGCTGGACAACGTGAACTGCCGCAAGGCCGTCCAGTTCGCCGCAGACCGCGTGGCCAACCAGACCGCCTTCGGTGGCGAGCTCGCCGGCGGCGAGATCGCGACGAACGTCATGCCGCCGCCCATCGTCGGCCAGGAGAAGTTCGACCTGTACGCGACCCCGGAGAACAAGGGCGACGTGGCCAAGGCCAAGGAGATGCTGACCGCCTGCGGCCAGCCCAACGGCTTCTCCACGACCATGTCCTTCCGCGCCGACCGCCCGCGCGAGAAGGCGCTGGCCGAGGCCATGGAGCAGGCGCTGAGCAAGGTCGGCATCAAGCTCACGCTCAAGGGCTTCCCGGCCTCCAGCTACTTCTCCGAGTACGCGGGTAACGTCGAGTACGTGAAGAAGAACGGCATCGGCCTGGCCACCCACGGCTGGGGCTCCGACTGGCCTGACGGCTACGGCTTCATGCAGGCCATCGTCGATGGCCGTACCATCCGCGCCGCGGGCAACTACAACCTCAGCGTCAAGGTCGACGAGGTCAACACGCTGATCGACCAGGCCTCGGCCGAGCTCGACGCCACGGCCCGCGAGAAGCTGTGGGTCGACGTGGACAAGAAGGTCATGGAGGACGCCTCCATCCTTCCCGTGGTGTGGGCCAAGTCGCTGCTCATGCGCGGCCAGGGCGTGACGAACATCGCCTACAACGAGGGCCAGAGCATGTACGACTACGTGATGCTCGGCGTCGAGTGACCAGGCGAGCTTCGGGGATCTAGCGAAGGCAGGTGAAGGCATGAGTGGCCCACCCCGGCGGGCGGGCCACTCGGCCGGTAGCGGTGCTCACATACATCATCAGACGACTGATCGGCGCGATCGCGATGCTGATCGTGATCAGCATGGTCACCTTCGGCATCTTCTTCGTCGTGCCACAGTGGGCCGGGGCGACGCCCGAGGCCCTCGCCTCGCGGTACGTGGGCCGCGCGGCCACACCCGAGACGGTGCAACTGGTCGCCGAGCGGCTGGGTTTCTACGACCCGGTGGTCGTGCAGTACGGCCGGTTCGTCAAGGGCATCGTCGCCGGCGCCGAGTACGACTACGGCGCGGGGGTCGAGCAATGCCCGGCACCGTGCTTCGGCTACTCCTTCATCAGCGGGCAGCCGGTCTGGCCCGACCTGATCGACCGCATGCCGGTCACCTTCTCGCTGGCCATCGGCGCCGCCTTCATCTGGGTGGTGGTCGGCGTCAGCGTCGGCGTGCTGTCCGCGCTGCGCCGCGGCAGCTTCTTCGACCGGCTGACGATGGGCACCGCGCTGGCCGGCGTGTCGCTGCCCATCTTCTTCACCGGCATGATCTCCCTGGTCGTCTTCAGCTACGGCCTGGGCTGGACCCCGCCGGGCGGCGCCTGGACGCCGATCACGGAGAACCCGGCGCAGTGGGCGTACGACCTGCTGCTGCCGTGGATCACCCTGGCGTTCCTGTTCGCCGCCGGCTACGCCCGGCTCACCCGGGCGGGCATGCTGGAGACCATGGGGGAGGACTACATCCGCACCGCCCGCGCCAAGGGCCTGCGGGAGCGGCAGGTGGTCGTCAAGCACGGGCTGCGCGCCGCGCTGACGCCGATCCTCACCCTCTTCGGCATCGACTTCGGCCTGCTCATCGGCGGCGCCGTGCTCACCGAGACCACCTATACTCTGCCCGGGCTCGGCCAGTACGCCATCCTGGCCATCAGAAACCAGGACCTGCCGCAGGTCATGGGCTTCGTCCTGATAGCCGCGTGCTTCGTGGTGGTCGCGAGCCTGATCGTCGACATGCTCTACGCCGTGGTCGACCCGAGGGTGAGGTTGTCGTGAGCTTCCTTGACGTCAAGGACCTGAAGATCCACTTCCCGACCGACGACGGCCTGGTCAAGTCCGTCGACGGGCTGTCGTTCAGCGTCGAGCGCGGCAAGACCCTGGGCATCGTGGGAGAGTCCGGCTCCGGCAAGAGCGTGACCAGCCTCGGCGTGCTCGGCCTGCACAAGGGCGGCCGCGCCAAGATCTCCGGGGAGATCTGGCTCGACGGCGAGGAGCTCAACGGCGCCTCGGCCGAGTACGTACGCCGCCTGCGCGGCAAGAAGATGGCGATGATCTTCCAGGATCCGCTGTCGTCGATGCACCCCTACTACACGGTCGGCCACCAGATCATCGAGGCCTACCGCATCCACCACGACGTCTCCAAGCAGGTGGCCCGCAAGCACGCCATCGACATGCTCGGCCGCGTCGGCATCCCCGAGCCGGCCGGGCGCGTCGACAGCTACCCGCACGAGTTCTCCGGCGGCATGCGGCAGCGCGCCATGATCGCGATGGCGCTCTCGTGCGACCCCGAGCTGCTCATCGCCGACGAGCCGACCACCGCGCTCGACGTGACCGTACAGGCCCAGATCCTGGACCTCATGCGCGACCTGCAGCGCGAGTTCAACTCCGCACTGATCATCATCACCCACGACCTGGGCGTGGTCGCCGAGCTGTCCGACGACATCCTCGTCATGTACGGCGGCAAATGCGTCGAATTCGGCGCGGCCGAGGACATCTTCTATCGCCCCGAGCACCCCTACACGTGGGGCCTGCTGGGCTCCATGCCCCGCCTCGACCGCGAGCGCACCGAACGGCTCCTGCCCATCAAGGGCTCCCCGCCGTCGCTGATCAACGTGCCGCCGGGGTGCGCCTTCCACCCCCGCTGCCCGTACGCCGAGCGCACCGAGGGCAAGGCCCAGACCGAGGTGCCGGCGTTGGCCGAGACCGAGGGCGGCCACCTGGTGCGCTGCCACATGAGCAGGACCGAACGGCGGAGCCTGTGGGAGAACGAGATCAAGCCAGTGCTGGAGACCCAGTGAGTGAAACCGAACTGCTTCTTTCGGTGCAGAACCTGGAGAAGCACTTCCCCGTGACGAAAGGCCTGTTCAAAAGGCAGGTCGGCGCCGTCAAGGCGGTCGACGGGATCAGCTTCGACGTGTTCAAGGGCGAGACGCTCGGCCTGGTTGGCGAGTCGGGCTGCGGCAAGTCCACGACGGGACGGCTGGTCACCAGGCTGCTCGAACCCACCGGCGGCAAGGTCGTCTTCGAGGGCCAGGACATCACGCACATGAGCCAGGGCAGGCTCCGCCCGCTCCGCCGCGACATGCAGATGATCTTCCAGGACCCGTACTCGTCGCTCAACCCCCGGCACACGGTCGGCGCCATCGTCGGCGCCCCGTTCCGCATCCAGGGCGTCCAGACCGAGCACGGCATCAAGAAGGCCGTCCAGGACATCCTGGAGCTCGTCGGGCTCAACCCCGAGCACTACAACCGCTATCCGCACGAGTTCTCCGGCGGCCAGCGGCAGCGCATCGGCATCGCCCGCACGCTCGCGCTCAAGCCCAAGCTCATCATCGCCGACGAGCCGGTCTCCGCCCTCGACGTGTCCATCCAGGCGCAGGTCGTCAACCTGCTCGAGGACCTGCAGAACGAGCTCGACCTGACCTACGTCGTGATCGCCCACGACCTGTCCGTGGTGCGCCACATCAGCGACCGGGTCGCCGTCATGTACCTGGGCAAAATCGTCGAGATCGCCGACCGCAAGCAGCTGTACGCCTCGCCCATGCACCCGTACACGAACGCCCTGCTGTCGGCCGTGCCCGTGCCCGACCCGAAGGCCCGCAAGGAACGCGAGCGCATCCGGCTGACCGGCGACGTGCCCAGCCCGCTCAACCCGCCGCCGGCGTGCCGCTTCCACACCCGCTGCTGGAAGGCGCAGGAGGTCTGCCGGACGGTCGAGCCGCCGCTGGAGGAGCTGGCCGGCGGCCACCGCGTCGCCTGCCACTTCCCGGAGAACGCCCCCGAGGTCCCGGCCGCCGCGGCGGCGGCCAGGGAAGGCTGACCCAATCGCGCCGGGCCGCGCTCAGGACAGCGCGCCCGGCGTGATCAGCCCCGTCTCGTAGGCCAGCACCACGGCCTGCACGCGGTCGCGCAGTCCCAGCTTGGTCAGCACGTTGCCGACGTGCGTCTTGACCGTCGTCTCGCTCACCACGAGCTTGGCCGCGATCTCCGCGTTGGACATGCCCTTGGCGATCAGCCGCAGGACCTCCAGCTCCCGCTCGGTCAGCCGGTCCAGCCGCGCGGGAGCGGCCTGCTCGTACGCCGACGGCAGCCGCTTGGCGAACCTGTCCAGCAGCCGCCTGGTCACGCTCGGCGCCACGATCGCGTCGCCCGCCGCCACCACCCGGATCGCCTGCACCAGCTCGTCCGGCGGCACGTCCTTCAGCAGGAACCCCGACGCGCCGGAGCGCAGCGCCTCCACGATGTACTCGTCCAGGTCGAACGTCGTCAGCACCAGCACCTTCGGCACGTGCGCCGTCGGCGCCGCCTCCCGCACGATCCTGCGCGTCGCCTCGATGCCGTCGATCCCGGGCATCCGGATGTCCATCAGCACCACGTCCGGCAGCAGCGCCCGCGTCTGCTCCATCGCGTCCTTGCCGTCCCCGGCCTGGCCCACCACCGTGAGGTCGGGCTCGGCCTCAAGGATCAGGCGGAACCCGGTGCGCAGCAGCGGCTGATCGTCCACCAGCAGCACTCTGATCGTCATTGGCCGTCCTTCAACGGGAACCTCGCCCGCACCTCGAAACCGCCCCCCGCTAGCGGACCGATGCTCAGGATTCCACCATAGAGTGCCACGCGTTCGCGAATACCCACCAAACCGTGCCCTGACCGCTTGGAGAGCCCCGACCCGCCGGCCCCGTCGTCCTCCACCCGCACGTCCAGCTCACGGGGCTTGTGCCGGACGGTCACCACCGCCTCCGCTCCTACTCCCGCGTGCCGCAGGCTGTTCGTCAGCCCCTCCTGGATCAGCCGGTACGCCGCCAGGTCCACCCCCGCCGGCAGCGGCCGCGACTCGCCTTCCACCAGCAACCGGGTCGGGAGCCCCGCCTCCCGCATCTGCTCCACCAGTGCCGGCAGGTCCTGCAGGCCCGGCTGCGGGCCCAGCTCGGCCCGGGCGTCGGTACGCAGCACGCCGACGATGTTGCGCATCTCCGTCATCGCCATCCGCCCCGTGTGCTCGATCGCCGACAGCGCCTCGCCCGCCAGCTCCGGATCGGAGGCCAGCACCCGGCGCGCCGCCGAGGCCTGCACGATCATCACGCTGACGTGGTGGGCGACCACGTCGTGCAGCTCCCGCGCGATCCTGGAGCGCTCCTCGGCGCGCGCCGCCCGCGTGTCGGCCGCGTGCGCGCGTTCCAGCCGGTTCGCCCGGTCTCTGAGCTCCTCCAGGTACGCCCGCCGCAACCGCAGGCTGCGGCCCGCGCCCCACACC
The DNA here is from genome assembly GCF_005893125.1 of Nonomuraea basaltis. Lineage (GTDB taxonomy): Bacteria > Actinomycetota > Actinomycetes > Streptosporangiales > Streptosporangiaceae > Nonomuraea > Nonomuraea basaltis. The sequence continues at coordinate 22,634 of NZ_VCJS01000110.1, forward strand.
GCCACCAGCACCACGGCGACCACCACGTGATCGCTCCAGCTCGTCACCCTGATCGGGCCCGCCACGGCGCCGAAGGCGTAGGCCGTGAGCGACACCAGCAGCCCGCACAGCGCCACCGCCAGCCCGCGATGGGACGCCACGGAGAACAGCAGCACCAGCCCGGCCAGGCCGGGCACCCCGCCGCCGTACCCGAACGCGGTCAGCAGCGTCTCCGGCACCAGCCCGGCGCACAGCGCCGCCAGCGGCCACCGCCGGCGCACCGCCAGCGGGACGCAGGCCAGCACCACGAGCGCCGTCCCGAACGCGTCGGGGGCCCGCGTGCCCTCGACGATCAGGCCGTCGATCTCCAGGCGCTCGGCATCGTAGAGCATGAACAGCACCACCGTGGCCGCGGCCACCACCCCGGCTAGGACCGTGTCGTGGAGCCTGGTTCGGTCGATGCGCACCGCTTCACTGTAAGACCAGGTGAGAACCCACAACCTCCTCCCTCGGGAGGATTAGCCCCATACACCCCTTAGCGGCCACGCCCCCTCCAGACCGGACTTCCCGCCCCGACCGGCACATCCAGCACCGGGCTCCTGTCCGGCCCGCCGACCCGCCTCGGACCCGGTCGTCTCCCCTTCCCGGCGGCTGTTCCGCACAGGGCGGCCGCCGCGAGTCGCGGTCCGTGGAGGCGCGGACATCGCGCCGCGCCCACCCGACCTGGGGCGGGCTGCGTGCGGCCCGCTTGTCCCCGGTGCGGGCACCCGGCCGGCGCGCCGGCCGCCCCTACAGCTCGTCGGTGGCCGCGCGCCGGTTGCTGCGGACCGTGTCGCCGGGCTGGCGGTCGGGGACCGGGGGAGGGGTGCCGCCGAACTCCGGGCACAGGGCCTGGTGGTCGCACCAGTCGCACAGCCGGCTCCGCCGCGCCCGCCATTCCCCGGTCTCCAGCGACCGCTCGATCGCCGCCCACAGCGCCATCACCTTGCGCTCGGTGGCCAGCAGGTCGGCCTCGTCCGGCGCGTACCGCAGCACCTCGCCCGCGCCGCCCAGATAGACCAACTGCAGCAGCCGCGGCACCTGCCCGCGCAGCCGCCACAGCACCAGCGCGTAGAACTTCATCTGGAACAGCGCCTTGGCCTCGAAGTCCCGCCCCGGCGCGCTGCCCGTCTTGTAGTCGACCACCCGGACCTCGCCGGTGGGCGCCACGTCGAGCCGGTCGACGTAGCCCCGCAGCATCAGCCCCCCGTCCAGCACCGCCTCCACGTAGAGCTCGCGCTCGGCGGGCTCAAGCCGCGTCGGGTCCTCCAGCGTGAAGTAGCGCTCCAGCATGCCGCGCGCCTGCGCCAGCCACTCGGCCTGCTCGGCGTCGTCGGCGAACATCTCCGCGTATTGCGTGTCCTCGGCCAGCAGCCGCTCCCACTGCGGCTCCAGCAGCTCCAATGCCGACTGCACCGAGCGGCGCGGCGCCGGCAGGTCGTAGAGACGCTCCAGGACCGCGTGGACCACCGTGCCGCGCACCGCCGCCGGCGAGGGTTTCTCCGGCAGCTGATCGATCACCCGGAAGCGGTAGAGCAGCGGACAGGTCATGAAATCGCCCGCCCGGGACGGGGAGAGAGCTCCGATGATCACCGGCTCGGTCAACGTCATGCACGGCACTCTAGGTCACGACCCCGACAGAATAACGCCCGCGGAACGAGGATCACGTGCCACGGCGCGTAACATCAAGGCAGCAACACCACGTACCAATGGGAATTCCGCCATACGGACCGCCGCCGGGCGCGGCCGTCCGGCGAGCGGGTTCCCGCCGGCAAGGACGTACAAGGAGTTCGGTGAGCGAGCAGAGCCCGCGGCGGGAGTTCTCCGGCATTCGGATGGGGAAGCCGTTCGGCATTCCGGTGTACGTCTCATGGACGTGGTTCATCGTCGCCGGCTTCATCACCGTGATGTTCGGGCCCCAGGTGCAGCAGAGGCTGCCCGAGCTCGACAGCACCGCCGCGTACGCGGTGGCGTTCGTGTTCGCGGTGCTGCTTTACGTCTCGGTGCTGCTGCACGAGCTCGCGCACAGCGTCCTGGCCAAGTGGTACGGCCTGCCGGTGCGCAGGATCACCCTCTACCTCCTCGGCGGCGTGTCGGAGATCGAGAAGGAGCCGCCCACGCCGGGCAAGGAGTTCACGGTCGCCGCCGCGGGGCCGGTGCTCTCGCTCGGCCTGGCCGGGCTCGGCCTGGCCGCCGACGTCTACGTGATCAACGACGGCGGCATTCTCGAGGTGCTCGTCTGGCAACTGTGGTTCGCCAACCTCATCGTCGGCGTGTTCAACCTGCTGCCCGGGTTGCCGCTCGACGGCGGCCGGATGCTGCGCGCCGGGGTGTGGAAGCTCACCAAGAACCCCGGCTCCGGCACCATCGTCGCCGCCTGGGGCGGCCGGGTCCTGGCCGTGCTCCTCGTCGTGTTCCCGATCGCGACGGCCCTGACCGGCGAGCAGGAGATCGACACGTTCGGACTGGTGTGGCCGCTGGTGCTGGCCTCGTTCATCTGGATGGGCGCCTCCCAGTCGCTGCGCGTGGCCAAGATCCGCGCCAAGATCCCGCAGGTCGACGCACGGGCCCTGGCGCGCCGGGCGATCCCGGTGACCGCCGAGACGCCGCTGGCCGAGGCGCTGCGGCAGGCCGCCGAGGTACAGGCCGGCGCCATGGTCGTGGTGGACCACGACGGCAAGCCCCTCGCGATCGTCAACGAGGCGGCCGTGCAGGCCACCCCCGAGCACCGCCGCCCCTGGGTGAACGTCGCCTCCCTCGCCAAGTCCCTCGAGCCCACCATGGTGCTCGCCGCCGACCTGACCGGCGAGCCCCTCATCGACGCCATGCGCGAGGCCCCGGGCAGCGAATACCTGCTCGTCGAGCGCGGCGGCGAGATCTACGGGGTGCTCGCCACGGCCGATGTGAACCGAGTTTTCACCGGCGTCTGATTTGTCCCACTCGTTTAAGCGGCGGCCCGCGGATAGGGTCGTGTCCAGCAGTTTCGGGTGGCCGGATCGGACTCCGGCGATTTCTGCGATGCGACGACTGGCCGATAGTGTGCTGTTTGGCCAAACTTGCACAGTTAAGGGGTTTGTTGCGGTCCACCGGTCCACCGAATCGAGACGACAGGGCCGCGGCACGGCCTCGTCGACTGGGTATGCGTATGGCTGGTGGCCAGCACGGCAGTGCGGGTGCCGTAACATCGCCGGCTTCCGGGGAGGAGAGTTGAGTGACCGAGCGCAGCGAGGGCACCAATGAGCGCAGCACGGTCGTCATGAGGGAGGACGCATGACCGACCAAGGCTTCGGAGTGGTGCGTCCCCTTCCTGGAAATGGGCTGGTCGCCTACGTGGGCGGGCTGCTGCTGGTGTGCGACGCGGGCGAGGCCGCCGCGGACGACCTGCTCGAGGCGCTGCGCGAGACGGCCGCGTCCGGCGGCGACGGCAGGGCGCTGGCCCGCCGCGCCGCGCAGGTCCTGGCCGCCAACATGGCGGGCGACCCGGCCACGTGCGCGGTCGCCGGCCCCGTCGGCGGCGGCGTGGCCGTGCTGGTCAGCGGCTCGGCCGCGGCCACGATCGCCACCTCGTCGGGCGAGACGCGGCTGGCCGGCAGCGACTCCCTGACGTGGGCCGACCGGCTCGTCACCGGCACCGTCGAGCGGGTCGAGCTGAGCCTGCCCGGCGCAGGCAGCCCCCATCCCGCCGTTCGCTTCGAGGGCGGCGTGATCCACGGCGGCGGCCTCGTCGGCGACCTCACCGACGAGCCCTCCGCGCCTGCCCCGTCCCGCCCGCTGACCAGCGAGATGCCCGCCACGGCCTTCCACATCGAGGCCGACCTGATCCAGCCGCCGCCCCAGCAGCAGCAACCGCAGCAGGTCGAGCGGCCCCCGTACCCGCTGGCCGGCCAGCCGCCGGTCATGCCGGGCCCGCCCTCAGGCCCGCAGCCCGCGCCCATGGACCAGCCCTCCTACCACTCCCAGGACCAGCCCTCCTACCATTCCCAGGACCAGCAGCCCTACCACTCGCTGGACCAGCCCCCCTTCCACCCGCAGGACCAGCCGCCCTTCCAGCCGCCGCAGGAGCAGCAGGCCCCGCCGCCGTTCGTGCCGCACCAGGAGCAGCCGCCGCCCTACCACCCGCCGCAGGAGCAGCCGCCGCCCCTGCCGGAGCCGCAGCAGCAGTTCCCGTCGTACGACGAGCCGCAGCCCTCCGGCAACGGCGCAGCGGAGCAGCAGGTCCCGCAGCACATGGGCCCGCCCGACCACTTCGACCAGCCCGTGCTCGGCCCGCCCGACCACTTCGACCACCCGGGACCGCCGCCCCAGGAGCAGCAGCCCGACCACGGCGACCGCCCGCTGGTCTACGGGGTCGACTGCAAGAACGACCACTTCAACGACCCCCGCGTGCCCTACTGCGCCGTCTGCGGCATCGCCCTGGTGCAGCGCACCCTCGTCCCCTACAAGGGCCCGCGTCCCTCGCTGGGCGTCCTCGTCCTGGACGACGGGACCGCGCTGCCGCTGGAGACCGACTACCTGCTGGGACGCGACCCGGAGCGGGCGCCCGAGGTGGCCGGCGGCACGGCCAGGCCCGCCAAGGTGACCAGCCCCGACGGGTCGGTCTCGCGCCGGCACCTGCGGGTGGCGCTGGACGGGTGGGACGTCAACCTCGTGGACCTGGGCTCGGTCAACGGCACCCAGATTCAGCCGCCGGGCGACCCCAACTTCTACGACATCCCGCCCAACGAGGCCGTCACCATCGCCCCGGGCACCACCGTCCGGGTGGGCGTCTCCCGCACCCTCCGCTTCGAAGCACACCGGGGGTAGGGCCAGGCGACGTACGACCGCGTCCCCGGGCTTGAGGAGCGTTCCTCACGCCCGGGGACGCGGGCGTTCAGGGGTGAAGTAGAGGGCCTGGGCGCGCGTCCGTGGTCGTTCAGGGGCCGGGTGCGGTCAGGAACTCGCGGGCACCGCGCAGCCGGGTCCGTAGCCGCCGCTGCGTCGCCGTGCAGTCCAGGCGCACGTCGTACGGTCCGGGGAGGGCGGTGCCGGCGCGGCGGCCGGTCGGCAGGCGGGCCGGGTCCAGGCCGTCCCTGCGGGCGATCAGCACCCCCAGCTCGTACCGGCTCACCGCGTCGGCGCCCGCCACGTGCCACATCCCCGGGTCCCCGCGTACCGCCAGCTCCATGAGCGCCGCCGCGAGGTCGGCGACGTGCACGGGACACCTCACGTCGTCGGTGAACAGCACCCCGTCCGCGCGCCCCTTGGCCAGCGCGCGCACGAAGGACTCGTGCGGGGATCCGCCGCCTCCGACGATCAAGGACGTCCGGGCGATCGCGGCGCCGGGCGCGATGGCCCGGACCGCCGTCTCGGCCGCCGCCTTCGCGGCCCCGTACGGGCTGACCGGGTCGGGCACGGACGTCTCGTCGTAGCCGGGCGCTGAGCCCGAGAAGACGGCGTCGCTGGAGACGTGCACCAGCCGCCCGCCCGCCTCCGTGACGGCCAGGGCGACGTGCGCCGCGCCGTCCGCCGTGGCCGTCCAGTCCGCCTGGCGGTACGCCGCGTTGATCGTCACCTCTGGCCGGAACGCGCCGGCGACCGCGGCGGCGTCCGCACGAGAACGCACGTCCAGAGGCAGCCACGCGACTCCCGGACACGTTCCCGGCCGGGTGAGGTAGGTCGCGCCCACGTCGTGACCCGACGCCGCGCACAGCCGCAGGAGCTCGCCGCCGAGAAAGCCGCTCCCGCCGACGATGAGAACCTTCACGAATCGCCAACCTACTTCAATGCCGCCCCCGCCGAACGGCCTGTTCCCTTAGCCCATCATGACACAAATGGGACATAACTCCGCGAGGCGTCTCTGACCATGATCGCGGCGTCGGCCGAAAAGGCGGTCGCCGGCCGATTCCGGAAGGGCGGAGCCTCCATGGAGAGGGCCGCCGGGCCGGGCCGAGGTCCGGAATGGCCGGGAACCAGGGCCTGACGCCGCCGGGCGCGGCGCGGGGGGAGAGGCGGCGAAAGGACGCATTGCCGCCTTTTAAGTAAAATTATCTTGACTGACCGATATAAATTGTTAAATAGCCGGAAAAGCATCATAAATGGTGCCGTGGAGCCGGTATTCGACCGGCATTAAGCGGGGAATTCCAGCCCGTCAACCGGCCGACCTTTTCTGTGTGATCCGGACGGCCCCAATCGGAGCGGACGCGGCTACGCCGGTCGGAAACTCCGTACGCCCCGTAACAGACGTACCGCCGCCTCCAGCCCGCTGGCCGCCTCCAGCGCCCGCCCGGCCGCCGTCGCGAACCGGCTCAGCAGATGCTCGTCGCCGTCCCCGAACCCGCGCCCCGCGACCCACACGAACGTGTGGTCCCGCGCAACCAACGGCACCGGAGTGGCCAGGAAGCCCGGCTCGCCCACGGTCGTGTCGTGCGCCAGCCGCACCGTCTCGGCCGACAGCGTCAGCTCCTTCAGCACCCCGGATTCGGCCAGCCAGCGCCGCACGCGCAGCGGGTCCCCTGGAGGGGCGTGCACGTGGAGCGAGAGCGCCTCCTGCCGCAGCGCGTCCACGCGTACGAACCCCGCGTACGCGGTGCCCGCGACGGCGGCGGCGGCGCGCGCCAGCCGATCGATCAGGTCCGCCGCCTCCAGGCAGGAGAACGCGGCGACGAGTTCGCGCATGGCGACATCGGCACGGTTGTATGGCATCGCGGTGATCCCTCTGGCGGTGGCGGGAGAGATCGCGCAACCCGATCGCGCGACACTCTAGTGCGGGTGCCCCGACTATCACCCCCGACGCCGCCCTTGACTAGCCCTCAACAGGAAATTGGGATTTTTGCCCATTTCGGTCCGCGGACCGGGCGCGCCGTATGGGCCGCCGCCGGTACCACGACGACGGACGCGGCACGAGGGCTCAGGGGCGCGCTAGGACGGCCGCAGCCGCGCCCACGCCACGTCGTCGACCCGCCGGCCGCCGGGCTTCGGGAACAGCTCCCGGTGCACTCCCTCCTTGCTGAACCCGGCCCGCTCCAGCACCCGGTGCGAGGCGGTGTTCCCCACCTCGGTACCGGCCACGATCCGGTGCAGCGCGGTGTTCGCGAACGCCCAGTCCGCCAGCAGGTTGACCGCCCGCGTCATGAAGCCCTTCCCCCGGAACGCCGGCACCAGCGAATAACCGATCATCGCCTGCCCCAGCGACGGCAGCACCTGCGTCAGCTGCAGATGCCCCGCGAACGCCCCGGAGGCGGCGTCCCTGATGGCCAGCTCGATCCGCTGCCCCGACACCCACCAGTACCCGGTGTACCGGCACCGCCGCTCGTCGTCCGCCAGCGTGCTCGCCGGCGCCATCGAGTAGGCCGCGACGGTCGGGTCGGCCAGCATCCGGTGGAAGTCCCCGGCGTCCTGCACGGCCAGCGGCACCAGCCGCACCACGCCGTCGGACAGCTGACCGCCCTCGAAGAACGGCAGGTACGGCGCCCCCGAGGCCACCGCGTCGCCCCGCAGCCTGCCGAAGGCCACCATGTCGACGTAGCGCCCGTCGCGCAGCCGCTTGGCGTCCCGCCGCAGCCCCTCCTCGAGGAAGCCAGCCTTGTACGCCACCCGCAGGCTGGCCACGTTCTCCACCGCGGCCTGCAGCTCGACCCGGCGCACCCCGTGGTCGAACAGCCAGTCGGGCACCGCCCTGGCGGCCCTCGCGGCCACGTTCTTGCCCCGGGCCCACGGCGCCACCAGGTAGCCGATCTCGGTCACGCCCCAATGGTCCGGCGGCCGGGCGGAGATGGAGCCCACGTATTGGCCGTTCTCGGTGATCGCGAACTCCGCGCCGCCGCCCTCCCACTTCGCCTCGGCCATGTCGAAGTAGTCGCGGGCGTCCTGCGGCCCGTACGGCGAGGGCAGCAGCGGGAGGAACCAGGCCGTCACGGGATCGTTGCACGCCTTCACGATCGCCTCGGCGTCCCCCGCCACGGGAGGCCGCAGAATCAGGGGGCCGGTGGAGATCACGTCGCGCGGGAGCATCCCCCATAGATATCGCGCGTACGGACGCGCTGGAAACCCCAGTACCCTTGCGACCATGGGTTTCCGCAGGCATGGGCCTTTCCGGGCGGGGGATCAGGTGCAGCTCACCGACCCCAAGAACAAGCGCCACACGATCACGCTCAAGGAGGACGGCGTCTTCCACACCCACAAGGGCGCCATCCCGCACAGTGACCTGATCGGGCAGCCCGAAGGCTCCGTCGTTCGCTCCTCCGGCGGCACCCAATACCTCGCCTTCCGCCACCTGCTGCAGGACTACACGCTCGCCATGCCGCGCGGCGCGGCGGTCATCTATCCCAAGGACGCCTCGATGATCGTCGGCATGGCCGACGTCTTCCCCGGCGCCCGGGTGATCGAGGCCGGGGTCGGCTCGGGCGCGCTGACGTGCTTCCTGCTGCGGGCCGTCGGCCCCGAGGGGCACGTGACCTCCTACGAGCGCCGCGAGGAGTTCGCCGACGTGGCCCGCAAGAACGTCGAGAAGTTCTACGGCGACCCCATGGACGACAACTGGCGGCTGGTCGTCGGCGACCTGGTGGCCTCGATCGACGAGGTCGACGTCGACCGGATCATCCTCGACATGCTCGCCCCGTGGGAGTGCGTCGACGCCGCCGCCAAGGCGCTCACGCCGGGCGGCGTGATCTGCTGTTACGTGGCCACGACCACCCAGATGTCCAAGACCGTCGAGGCGATTCGCGATCACGGGTGTTTCACCGAGCCGCATGCGTGGGAGACCCTGGTTCGCGACTGGCATGTCGAAGGGCTCGCCGTAAGACCGGATCATCGGATGATCGGCCACACGGGGTTCCTCGTCTCCGCCCGCCGCATGGCGGACGGGGTGGCGCCGCCGCCGAGACGCCGCCGACCGAAGGGGACCACCGAAGAACTATGACAATTTGGCCACGAGGGTGCGTTCGTGCGTGACACGGGAACAGATCGCCGTGTTCATATGCTGGGAGTATTAAACGCTCTATTGGGGATTATTCACCGAACACTGAATGTCACTCTACGAACACTGCCCGGCCAGGTTACGGAGGGGCCCGAGATAGGTAAGGTCCTTAGTAGTCGCCCTCGACTGGGAAGGAGGTGACGGGGCGTGGCAGCTCGCGATGATGCTGAGGCTCGAGCCGCGCAGCGCGAACGGGAGGTCGCTGATCTTTCAACACAGGTCTCCTTCCTCCAGGAGGAGATCACCGCGCTGAGGCGGAAGCTGGCCGAGTCACCCCGTCAGGCCAGGGTCCTCGAAGAGCGTCTCCATGAGGCACAGGCGAATCTGGCGGCCGTGACCGGCCAGAACGAACGCCTTGTGGCAACCCTCAAGGAGGCCAGGGACCAGATCGTCGCTCTCAAGGAGGAGGTCGACCGGCTGGCGCAGCCGCCATCCGGCTTCGGCACCTTCCTCGAGGCCAGAGAAGACGGCACGATCGAGGTGTTCACCGGCGGCCGCAAGCTGCGGGTGAACGTCAGCCCTGCCGTCGACGCCGACTCGCTGCGGCGTGGCCAGGAGGTCATGCTCAACGAGGCGCTCAACGTGGTCGAGGCTCTCGGCTACGAAGAGGTCGGCGAGATCGTGATGCTCAAAGAACTGCTCGACGAGGGCAAGCGGGCCCTGGTCATCTCGCACGCCGACGAAGAACGCGTCGTGCGACTGGCCGAGTCGCTGGTCGGCCAGCCCATCAGGGCCGGCGACTCGCTCCTGCTCGAACCTCGCTCCGGCTACGTCTACGAGCGCATACCCAAGTCCGAAGTCGAAGAGCTCGTCCTCGAAGAGGTCCCCGACATCTCCTACGAGGAGATCGGCGGCCTCATGCGGCAGATCGAGCAGATCAGGGACGCCATCGAGCTGCCCTACCTGCACGCCGACCTGTTCCGCGAGCACAAGCTGCGCCCCCCCAAGGGCGTGCTGCTCTACGGCCCGCCCGGTTGCGGAAAGACGCTCATCGCCAAGGCCGTCGCCAACTCCCTGGCCAAGCAGGTCGCGGAGAAGACCGGCCAGTCCGGCAAGAGCTTCTTCCTCAACATCAAGGGCCCGGAGCTGCTCAACAAGTACGTCGGCGAGACCGAGCGGCACATCCGCCTGGTCTTCCAGCGCGCCCGTGAGAAGGCCTCAGAGGGCACCCCGGTGATCGTGTTCTTCGACGAGATGGACTCGATCTTCCGCACCCGCGGCTCCGGCGTGTCGTCCGACGTCGAAAACACCATCGTGCCCCAGCTGCTGTCGGAGATCGACGGTGTCGAGGGCCTGGAGAACGTCATCGTCATCGGCGCCTCCAACCGCGAGGACATGATCGACCCGGCGATCCTGCGGCCCGGCCGCCTGGACGTCAAGATCAAGATCGAGCGGCCGGACGCCGAGGCGGCCAAGGACATCTTCTCCAAATACCTGATCCCCGACCTGCCCCTGCACCCGGAGGACCTGTCGGAGCACAGCGGCTCCCGCGAGGCCACCATCAGCGGCATGATCCAGAGTGTCGTCGAGCGCATGTACACCGAGAGCGAAGAGAACCGCTTCCTCGAGGTGACCTACGCCAACGGCGACAAGGAAGTCCTCTACTTCAAGGACTTCAACTCCGGCGCGATGATCCAGAACATCGTCGACCGGGGCAAGAAGATGGCCATCAAGCAGTTCCTCGAGAGCGGCCAGAAGGGCCTGCGGGTGCAGCACCTGCTCACGGCCTGCGTGGACGAGTTCTCCGAGAACGAGGACCTGCCCAACACCACCAACCCCGACGACTGGGCCCGCATCTCCGGCAAGAAGGGCGAGCGGATCGTCTACATCCGCACGCTCGTCTCCGGCAAGCAGGGCACCGAGGCCGGCCGTTCCATCGACACCGTCGCGAACACCGGTCAATACCTGTAGAACCACGAGAGCGGGAGGGCCACCGTGCCCTCCCGCTCTCGCGTGCGAACCACAGGCCCGCGACACGGCCGATACGCATGCGTGTGCACGCCGACGAGGCGCACACTGGCCCTGTGACCACGCTCAAACGGGTAGACGTGCACGTCGAAGGCATCGTGCAAGGCGTCGGCTTCCGGCCCTTCGTTCGCTCCCTCGCCAACCGCCTCGGCCTCGCCGGACGGGTACGCAACGACGTCGACGGCGTGTTCATCGAGATCGAAGGCGCGCACGCCGGAGTCGAGGAGTTCCTCACCGCCCTCGAACGCGACGCGCCCGCCCTGTCCGAGATCGAGCGGGTCACCGTCGTCAGCGGCGAACCGGCCGGGCACAGCGAGTTCACCATCGCCGCCACCGGCCCCGCAGGGCTGTGCCGCGCCCTCGTCTCCGCCGACAGCGCCACCTGCGACGACTGCCTGCGCGAGCTGGCCGACCCCGCCGGCCGCCGCCACCGCTACCCGTTCATCAACTGCGCCAACTGCGGGCCCCGCTTCACCATCGTCCGCGGCGTCCCCTACGACCGGCTGCTGACCACCATGGCCGGCTTCGCCATGTGCCCCGCGTGCGCCGCCGAATACCACGACCCCGGCGACCGGCGCCACCACGCCCAGCCCACCTGCTGCCCCGCCTGCGGGCCCCGGCTGCGGCTCCTCGACGCCCACGGCACCGAACTGCGCGGCGACCCCGTCTCCTGCGCGGTCACCCTGATGCGCGACGGCCACGTCGTCGCCATCAAGGGACTCGGCGGCTTCCACCTCGCCGTGCCCGCCTCCCACGAGCAGGCCGCCGCCACGCTGCGCGGCCGCAAGCACCGCGAGGACAAGCCGTTCGCCGTCATGGCCGCCGACCTCGATCAGGCCCGGCGGCTGTGCGAGATCGACGACGCCGCCGCCGGCCTGCTCACCGGCCGCGCCCGGCCCATCGTGCTGCTGCCCCGCCTCGACGGCGCCCCCGTCGCCGCCTCCGTCGCACCCGGCAACCGCAGCCTCGGCCTCATGCTGCCGTACACGCCGCTGCACCACCTGCTGCTCGCCGAACTCGCCGGACCCATGGTCCTCACCAGCGGCAACGTCTCCGGCGAGCCCATCGCCTACGACGACGCCGACGCCCTCACCAGGCTCAATGGCATCGCCGACGCCTTTCTCACCCACGACCGCGCCATCCACATCGGCACCGACGACTCCGTCGTCCGCCCCATGTCCGGCAAGATCACCGTGCTGCGCCGGGCCCGCGGCTACGCCCCCGAGCCGCTCCCGCTGCGCCGGCCCGTGCCCCGTCCCGTCCTCGCCTGCGGCGCCGAGCTCAAGAGCACCTTCTGCCTGGCCCAGGATCGGCGCGCGTTCCTCTCCCAGCACATCGGCGACCTGGAGAACCACGAGACGCTCCGCTCCTTCGTCGAGGGCATCGACCACTTCTGCGGCCTGTTCGACATCCGGCCCCAGATCGTCGCCCACGACCTGCACCCCGAATACCTGTCCACCAAGCACGCCAAGGAGATCCCCGGCGTCGAGCTCGTCGCCGTCCAGCACCACCACGCCCACATCGCGTCCTGCCTCGCCGACAACGGCGACCCCGGACCCGTGATCGGCGTCGCCTTCGACGGGCTCGGCCACGGCGCCGACGGCACCATCTGGGGCGGCGAGTTCCTCCGCGCCGACCTGGCCGGCTTCGAACGCCTCGGCCGCCTCGCCCCCGTCCCCATGCCAGGCGGCACCGCCGCCATCAGGCAGCCGTGGCGCATGGCCGCCGCCTACCTCCGCCACGACCACCCCGAGCTGGACGTGGCCCGCCGCCACGCCGACCGGTGGGCCGGCGTCCTCGCCCTCGCCGACAAGGGCGTCGACGCCCCTCTCACGTCCAGCGCCGGCCGCCTCTTCGACGCCGTGTCCGCGCTGCTCGGCGTCCGCGACGCCATCACCTACGAGGGGCAGGCGGCGATCGAGCTCGAACAGCACGCCGACCCCGCGGAAACCGGCGCCTACCCCGCCTCCGTCACCGCCGGCGACCTGCTCACCGTCGAGGGCGGCGACCTGATCCGCGCCGCCGCCGAGGACCTGGCCGCCGGAGTGCCCACGAGCGTCATCGCGGGCCGCTTCCACAACGGTGTCGCCGACGCCATCGTCCGCTCCTGCGCGGCCCTCAGAGACGCCACAGGGCTGTCGGCGGTCGCGCTGTCCGGCGGGGTCTTCCAGAACGTGCTCCTGCTGGAACGCACCGTGGAGCGGCTGCGAGGGGCCGCGTTCCGGGTGCTCACGCACGTACGCGTGCCGCCCGGCGACGGCGGCATCAGCCTGGGCCAGGCCGCCGTCGCCGCCGCCCGCGACCGCACCTGACAGCCTCGGACGATGCCGCCCCGCGTGGCACTGCGGCCCCGGGACCCGGCCGGCTCCTAGCATGGCGATCATGGAGTACCTCAACCCCGGACGCGCCCCGTACACCGCGCAAGACCGCGCGCTCATCGGGACCGAGCACGCCCGCCAGGCCCGCGCCCACTTCGCCGGGCACCCCGCCTACCGGCCCACGCCCGTCCACACCATCCCGGGCCTGGCGGGGACACAGGCGGTCTACGTCAAGGACGAGAGCGGGCGCATGGGGCTGGGCAGCTTCAAGGCGCTCGGCGGCGCGTACGCCGTGCACCGCCTCGGCGGCGGGACGCCGTTCGTCTGCGCCAGCGCCGGCAACCACGGCATCTCCGTCGCCTCCGGCGCGCGCGAGGTCGGGACGGCGTGCGTCGTCTACCTCAGCCACGGAGTCCCGGAGGCGTTCGCGCGGCGGCTGCGCGCGCTCGGCGCCGAGGTCCGGCGCAGCGGCGACGACTACGAGGCCAGTATGGCCGCCGCCCAGCAGGCCGCACAGGAGCACGGGTGGCGGCTCGTCGCCGACAGCTCCTGGGACGGCTACACCGACGTCCCGCTCGACGTCATGCGCGGCTACACGGTCCTGTTCGACGAGCTCACCGACCCCGGCACGGGCGCCGATGCCGGTGCCCACGCCGGAAACGGCCCCGGCGCGGTCCTTGAGCCGCCCACCCACGTGTTCGCGCAGGCGGGCGTCGGCGGGCTGGCCGCCGCGGCCGCCGGATACGTACGCGACCGCTGGGGCGAGCAGCCGAAGATCGTCATCGTCGAGCCGGAAGGCTCCCCCTGCCTGATCGAAAGCGCCCGCGCCGGCCGGCCCGTCCGCGTCCAGGCCGGCCGCACCACCCTCGGCAGGCTCGACTGCCCCGAACCCTCGCTCATCGCCCACCGCCTCCTGGCCCACCTCGCCGACCTGTACATGACCATCACCGACGACCAGGCGGCCGCCGCCGCCCACCGGCTCGCCGGCCACGGCGTCGCCCTGTCCGAATGCGGCGCCGCCGGAGCCGCCGGCCTGCTCGCCCTCAGCCCCGCCACGCGCGCCGCGATCGGCCTCGGCAGCGACTCACGCGTGCTTCTGGTGGGAACAGAGCGCCCAGTGGAACCGAAGTGACACAAATTACGTCTAAGGGGCGTGCATCAACCTAACCGGCCGAAGCATGCTCGGGGAGACGGCCGGTTGGCCGAACTCGACCTCCTGCGATTCCTCGCAGCCCTGGCCGTCGTCGCCTTCCACTTCCTGGTCGCGTACGCCTCCGTCTGGGGAGACAGGCCCGCCGAGCTGTTCCCCGCCCTGGCGCCCATCGCCGGGCTCGGCATCCTCGGCGTCGAACTGTTCTTCATCATCAGCGGGTTCGTCATCCTCATGACCGTCTGGGGACGCGGGCTCGGCGGCTTCGCCCGGTCCCGGTTCGCCCGCCTCTATCCCGCGTACTGGCTCAGCCTCGGCGCCGTCGCCGCCCTCTACGGCCTGACCGGCGTCAAAGTGCTCGACCCAAAACTTTCACCAGGTGAATACCTGCTGAACGCCACCATGTTCCAGCGGCTGTTCAAGGTCACCGACGCCAGCGGCGTCTACTGGTCGCTCTGGGCCGAGCTCCGCTTCTACCTGCTGATGGCCATCCTCGTGATCATCGGCGTCACCTACGGGCGCGTCCTGGCGTTCGCAGGCGTCTGGCTGGCCGCCGCCCTGGCCGCCCGGCTGCTCGGCAACGACCTCCTCAACGAGATCGTCATGCCGCACTACGCCCCCTACTTCGTCGCCGGCATGGCCCTGTACCTCATCCACAAACACGGCAACACCTGGCTGCCCTGGCTCTACGTGGCCGCCGGATACGCCATGTCGATCCCCTCCGCGCTCGACCGCGTCCACCGGCGCATCGACGCCGCCGGATTCAAGAACATGCCCGTCACCGACACCAGCGTGATCATCACCATCACCGTGATCTTCGCCCTGATGGCGCTCGCCGCGCTCGGCCTCCTCAGGCTCAAACCCTCCAAAACGCTCACCGCGCTCGGCGGCATCACCTACCCGCTTTACCTGTTCCATGGCGTCGTCGCCGCCGCCCTCATCCCGGCGCTCACCGGCGACCTGCCCCCCTGGGCCGTCGCCACCATCGCGACGCTGGTAGCCGTACTCCTGTCGTATCTGGTGTACTCCTTTGCCGAACGCCCCATCCAGCGACTTCTCAAGCCTCGCAGAACCCCGCAAAGCCCATCAGCTCCCGCCGTACAGGTGGAAAAGGCGTCGGTGCCATAACTCTGTGGCCTCGGGGCACTGTGAAGGGCATAGGCTCGGGCATATAAACGGCGGATAGGCAGATCCGGACGAACAGAGGATGTTGCATGACGGTGCGTCGGGTGATGGGCATCGAGACCGAGTACGGCATCTCCGTACCAGGTCAGCCAGGCGCCAACGCGATGGTGACCTCCTCACAGGTCGTGAACGCCTACCTGGCCGCCTCAGCGGCCCGCGTGCGCAGGGCACGATGGGACTTCGAAGAAGAAAACCCGCTGCGCGACGCGCGCGGCTTCGACCTGGCCAGAGAAGTCGCCGACACCAGCCAGCTCACCGACGAGGACCTCGGCCTCGCCAACGTCATCCTCACCAACGGCGCCCGCCTCTACGTCGACCACGCCCACCCCGAATACTCCTCACCCGAATGCACCAACCCCCGCGCCGCCGTCATCTGGGACAAGGCAGGCGAGCGCGTCATGTACGACGCCGCCACACGCGCCTCCGCCATCCCCTCCAACGCGCCCATCCAGCTCTACAAGAACAACACCGACGCCAAAGGCGCCTCCTACGGCTGCCACGAGAACTACCTGATGCGGCGCGCCACCCCCTTCGCCGACATCGTCAGGCACCTCACCCCCTTCTTCGTCTCCCGGCAGGTCGTCGTCGGCGCCGGCAAGGTCGGCATCGGCCAGGACTCCCGCGGCGAAGGCTTCCAAATCAGCCAGCGCGCCGACTTCTTCGAAGTCGAAGTCGGGCTCGAGACCACGCTGAAGCGGCCCATCATCAACACCCGGGACGAGCCGCACGCCGACCCCGAGAAATACCGCCGGCTCCACGTCATCATCGGCGACGCCAACATGTCCGAGATCTCGACCTACCTGAAACTCGGATCCACCGCGCTCGTCCTCGCCATGATCGAAGAAGGCTTCCTCACCCGCGACCTCGCGATCGAAAGCCCCGTCCAAGCACTCCGGGCCGTCTCACACGACCCCAGCTGCCGCTACGAGATCCCCATGCGCGACGGCCGCAAGCTCACCGCCATCCAACTCCAGATGGAATACCTCGAACAAGCGAGAAAGTACGTCGAGGAACGCGGCACCGCCCAGGACGAGATGAACAAAGACATCCTCGACCGCTGGGAATCCGTCCTCACCCGCCTCGCCGAAGACCCCATGCAGCTCTCCCACGAGCTCGACTGGGTCGCCAAACTCGAACTCCTCGAGGGCTACCGCAGCCGCGACGGCCTCCCCTGGACCCATCCCCGGCTCCAACTCGTCGACCTGCAATACTCCGACATCCGGCCCGACCGCGGCCTCTACAACCGGCTCGTCGCCCGCGGCCGCATGCAACGCCTCGTCACCGAAGAAGAAGTCCAGCGCGCCGTCGAAAGCCCCCCGAACGACACCCGCGCCTACTTCCGCGGCCGATGCCTCAGCCAATACAGCGAATCCGTCGCCGCCGCCTCCTGGGACTCCGTCATCTTCGACATCCCCGGCAGGGAGTCGCTCCAGCGCGTGCCCACACTCGAGCCGCTGCGGGGCACCAAAGCCCACGTAGGCGAGCTCTTCGACCGCTGCCGCACCGCCGCAGACCTCGTCGCCGCCCTCACCGGCGGAGACTGACCGCCCCCTCCTCAGAGCAGGCCGATCCCCAGCGTCAGCGTGCCCACCGCCAGACACACACCCCCCACGACCGTCAGCCAGATCAACCTGCTCGGCTTCGTGTCGCTCGGACGCACCACCGACAGGAAGAAACCCAGCGGCATCAGGATCGGCGCCGCCACGATCAGCGTGCGCGTCAACCCCTTCACGGCCTCCGGCAAACTCGCCTGGTCCACGTACAGCATCGCCACCAGGCCGAACAGGACCAGCACTCCCGCATGCGCGTGCCCGGCCCGCCACAGGCCGCGCCGGACCGGGTTGTCCAGGTAGCCGGGGACGTTCCGCATCAGGAACGACAGCAGCGAGACGCCGCCGAAGGCCACCAGCGGGACTGTGATGAGGAGCACACCTGCGGTGCTCAGAGATGATGGGGACATCGGAATCTCCTTGTGGGTACGGGGTTCCAGTATTAGATAGTTGTGCTATCTGGTCAACCTGGCAAGATCGCTGGGCGATCGGCGCGAAATGTCGGCCGGTTCGGGGAAGATATGCCTTAGAGGCAGTCCCCCAAGTGGAGGTAGGACATGGCTACCAAGGACACCGGCGGTCAGAAGCAGACCGGGCGGCGCGAGTCTGAGGTCGAGGAGACCGAGGCCTCGGCAGCGCCTGACGTTCAGGAGCGGCAGGAGAAGCTCAGCGACGACGTCGACGCGATTCTGGACGAAATAGACGAAGTTCTCGAAGAGAACGCAGAGGAATTCGTGCGCAGTTACGTGCAAAAGGGCGGAGAGTAGGGCAAAACGGACATCGAAAAGGGGTGAATCGGGTGGAAGCGCCGGACGGAGTTAAGTGGTGCCCGGACTGTGGCGAGACCAAGGTGGTCTCCGAGTTCGGGCGCAATAAGCGCATGGTCGATGGGCTGGCGCGATATTGCAGGGTCTGCTTCCGGAAGCGTTCCACTCAGAGCTATCGCAAACGCATGGAAGAGCAAGGGAAAACCGTGCGTGAGCGGGTTGAAGTCCCCGAAGGGCAGAAGTTCTGTCCTCGTTGTTCCGAGATCAAGACCCATGCCGAATTCGGCAGCAATCGGTCTAGTAAAGATGGGCTCACTGCCTACTGCCGGGCGTGCCACACGGTAGTGGTGCGCGAGAACAAGATCAAGAATCACGGGAGCGATCGGAATTACAAGCTAAAGCTCCGTTACGGCATCACCGAGGACGACTTTGAGCGCATGCTCGCCCGGCAGGGCGGGCTCTGCGCCATCTGCCGGGCCGTGCCGGGCACGTTCGTCGACCACAGCCACCAGACCGGCCAGGTCCGGGGCGTTCTCTGTTTCAACTGCAACAACGGGCTCGGCCACTTCGGCGACAACACGGTCTTGCTGGAGTTGGCCGCCCTCTATCTGGGCGGGGAGATTCTCTGGCCGGAGTTCGTGATCCTCCCGGAGCGGCGTGGTGCTGATTCCGTGGCGAGGACGCGGGGTTATCACCTGGCTCAGCGTTATCGGCTGCGGCATGAGGATGTCGAGCGGATGGTCTCGGCGCAGCATGGGTTGTGTGTGGTGTGCTGGGATCGGCCGCCGGAGCATGTGGATCATTGTCATCGGACCGGTGATGTGCGGCATGCGTTGTGCTTGCCGTGCAATACCGGGATCGGGCAGTTCCGGGATGATGCGGCGGTGGTGTGGCGGGCGCTTTCGTATGTCGAGGCGACGATTCTCGGCCAGTGTGGCGAGGTGGAGGTGTCGGACGAGGAGTTGCGGGAGTTGTTCCAGGATGAGGAGCGGCTTTGTGCCGATTTCTACGCCAGGGCCAGCAGGGTGGGCTGAGTCCGGTTACTTCTCGGGCATGGTGTATTCGACTGCGACGCCGAGCAGGCGGACGGGGCGGTCGAGGTCGAAGCGGGTGAGGATGGCGACTGCCGTGTCGGCCAGTGCGCGGGGGTCGGTGGTGGGGG